>CAXHOW010000015.1:0-81885 GCA_964018205.1 uncultured Acetatifactor sp.
CTGAAAATCTCTCCGGGCGCTTGGCGCCCTTCTTGTGGAATTTTCAGGGTTGCATTACTGTTTGTTTGTCAAGGTGCTGTGTACGAACATAACATTTATATCATGTCCGCCAACGGAGAAGGAGGGATTTGAACCCTCGCGCCGCTATTAACGACCTGCACCCTTTCCAGGGGTGTCCCTTCGGCCTCTTGGGTACTTCTCCAAGTATGCAGAATCAATCTTTTCAATATAATATTTTCTATATAATATTTTCTATGACATTTTCTCTATATCATTTATCTGGCAATTCCTTTTGTCTGCACCAGAGCGGAGAGAGTGGGATTCGAACCCACGCGCCCTTGCGGACAAACGGTTTTCAAGACCGCCTCGTTATGACCACTTCGATATCTCTCCAAGCGTGCCGCTAACTCAACGGCAAGGACTATTCTACCAAAAAGGCTTAAATCTGTCAACAACTTTTTTTATTTTTTTCTTCTTTTTTTGGAGCCTTTTTTTGAGCCCCTTTTTTGGGATCATCTCCTCACCTCATCTGTTTCTCAAAAGGTCACAAGCCGTCACCATATCCTCCGGCGTAGTGATCTTGATATTTGCATACGAACCCTCCGCCAGCTTGACAGGAATCCCCAGCATCTTCTCCACCACCATAGCATCATCCGTGACCGCAGGCAGACTGCCTCCCTTCCCGCTCTCAGAAAAAAGCTTTCGGTAGGCACTGATTATCAGCTCCGCCTCAAAGACCTGAGGCGTCTGTACCGCCCAGAGGAGCTTTCGGTCAGGGGTCTGCACCGCAAACCCGTTTGCATCCGCTATTTTTATAGTATCCTTCACCGGCACCGCAGGCACGCAGGCACGATGCAGGCATACCTCCCGATAAGTGTTCTGCAATATCTCTTCCGTAAGAAACGGCCTTGCTCCGTCATGTATGAAAATATAACCGTCCCTATTCGGGATCGTCATATTCCCGTCCGCCACAGCACATATCGCATGATAGACAGACTCGCACCGCTCCCTGCCGCCGGCCACGATGCTGTCCACTTTGCTGAAACTGTATTTTTCCACAATCTCCTGCCGTATGTAATCCATATTCTCTGCTCCGGTCACTAGAATACAGTCATCAATGACCTCTGACCGCTCCACGGCATCCAGACAATACCAGATAACCGGCCTGCCCTCCAAAAGCAAAAACTGCTTCGCAGTGGCGCCGCCCATCCTCTTCCCACTGCCTGCCGCCAGTACAATGGCTGTGCAGCGTTTCTTTTTTTTCTCCATTGCGCACTCCTTATGGATAATAAGCCTCACTTAATCAGACTTTCATGCCTTGCTCGTCTGGCCCTTTGCAGGCAGGAATGAATCACCCTGCTGCAGGCTCGGAATATCCGCTTCCTGCTTCGTCCTCCTGAATGCCGCAGGCAGCGGGGTATTAGCCCAATCTCGCTTTACCTGGTAAAATTCCGGTCGCAGCAGGCAGCCGGGAATTTATACTGCACACCGGTTAAATTTGCAGTGCAACCCGACTGCAGACCGCCAGCCAAGTACTTTCCCAGAGGCACCACTGTAAATTCTGGCGGTCTGCAGTATAACCTGCAAAGAGTTAATCAGCTCCCTACAGCGGAAGATTAGGCACCGCATTCAGATCATAGCCATGCCGTACTCCCTTTCTATATTCATAGAATCCCGCCGCCCCTATCATTGCGGCATTGTCTGTACACAGTCCCGGAGACGGCCTGAAAAAGGCTATCCCTCTCTTCTCACATTCCCTTTCAAAGGCTGCCCTGAGTGAGGAATTGGAGGCCACACCGCCTGCGATGGCAAAGCTGTCATAGCCGAATTCCTTCACCGCGTGGAGGGAATGCTCCACCAGCACATCGATGACAGCCTTCTGGAAGGATGCCGCCACATCCGCCTGACACACCGTCTCCCCCTTCATCTGGCAGGAATTCAGATAATTCAGCACTGCTGACTTCAGTCCGCTGAAGCTGAAATCATACTCGTTCTGCGCCACCTTCGCTCTGGGGAAGGAGATTGCATCAGGATTGCCCTCTATGGATATCCTATCGATCTTCGGCCCTCCCGGGTACCCCAGACCGATGGCTCTCGCCACCTTGTCAAAGGCCTCCCCCGCCGCGTCGTCTCTGGTTCTGCCTATGATTTCGTATTCCCCATAGCCCTTCACCACCACCAGATGGGAATGTCCCCCTGATGCCACCAGACAGACAAACGGCGGCTTCAGCTCCTTATGCTCAATATAATTGGCGCTGATATGACCGTTTATATGATGCACTCCTACCAGCGGGATACCTGTGGCAAAACTGATGGCCTTGGCGGCGGAGACCCCCACCAGCAGCGCTCCCACCAGCCCGGGCCCGTAGGTGACGGCTATTGCCGTAATATCCTTTAAGGTCACCCCTGCCTGAGCCAGAGCCTCCTCTATCACCTGATTGATCTTCTCGATATGCTTTCTGGACGCAATCTCCGGCACCACGCCGCCGTATCCGGTATGCAGCGCAATCTGGGTGAAAATAACATTAGACAGCACTTCCCTGCCGTTTTTCACCACGGAAGCCGCTGTCTCGTCACAAGATGTCTCTATTGCCAGCACCAGCACGTCCCCGGGAGTCACTCCCTCAGGATGCCCCTCCCCTTTCTCCATTTCGTCCTCATGCACCGTATTTTCTCTGTGCCCCTCGTCCAACCCTTTCTCACTCCCTCATAATTCCCATATAGAGCTTCTCGGAATCTCCAAACCGCTTTTCATGGGATTCTCCGGAAGTTATTCTTACCAATCATCCCACTTTTCCGACCATATTATCGATCCGATCCTGATTTCGCTTACTGAGATTCTTAGAGCTTATTCCCATACATGGGCATCTTTTTATGCAATCATATAGAAAAGACCGCAGGCCATACTCAAATCGTTTCCGTTTCCCATAGGGAGTTTCCCATAGAAAAACCTATGCGCATTTCACCACAGCCCGGCTATTCCTCTGGTATCTCCACATTGTCCGCCCGTTCCCAGCCATAAATCTTCCATTTCTTACTGCTGTCCCGGCGCAGCAGATATACTATCTGCATCTGGCTGGACTTGCCCTTTTCGTTGACTGTGTATTTGCAATAAAGTCTGGCAAACTCAAAATCATCATCCGTAAAGCGGTCTACATCCATACTTGCAGGCAGAGAAATGCTTATGATACGCTTCTCCTCCGACCGAAAACTCTTTACCTCGGCTATCAGTCGGGGAATATAATCCTCAACCTCATTGATCTCCAGCAGCTCATCATCGTAAAGTCCTCTGGCCTGCATTCCAAGCTGCTGGATTTCCTCGGCAGTACATTCCTCGCCGTAGAGACACTTCTGAAGCTCTGTAAAATATTTCACCACCTCTTTCGGGCTGGGTGGATAATCCTTCTTCAGATCACGGCTCAAAACAGTCTGCACCTTCGTCAAGGCAGCATCCGAGGCAGCTTTTCTTGATTTTTGAGACAGATAGGCATAATAGCCCACTACAATCACTATCAATGCCAGAACCGCAACTGTCACTCTTATCGTAGTTTTTTTCATGGTACCCCCATTCCGGCCAAGGCTCCTTCTTAGTCTTCTTCAAACCTCAGCTCCACAGTCCTTCCGTCTTTCGCAGCCACTGTATTCGGAAAGATTTTCCGCACATCCCCTATATACTCCTCCGGCCGCATCAGCGACGGACTGTAATGGGTCAGCCAGAGCTCCGGCACCTGCGCCGTCCTTGCGATGGATGCCGCCTCATACATGGTCATATGTTTGTTTTCCTTTGCCTTGGGCAGTTTGTCCGCCTCACCGTACATTCCCTCCAGAATCAGCAGATCCGAACCCGCCGCATTTGCGGCAATGGCCTCTGTCGGTCTGGAATCCGTGCAGTAAGTCACCTTCAGGCCCTTTCTCGGCGCTCCCAGCACCATGTCAGGCGTATACAGAGTCCCGTCCTGCGTAATGGTCTCACCCTTCTGCAGCCTGCTCCACAGCTTCATGGGAATCTGCTGCTCTATGGCCCGTTCCTTATCAAATCGTCCTGCCCGCTCCACTATCATGCTATAACCATAGCATACCACACTATGATTCACCTTGAAAGCCCTTATTTGAAATCCGTCAAACAAAAACGTCCGTTCCGCCTCTGTGATCTCTTGATACTGAAGCTCGAAAGGAAGCTCCGGCGCGATGGTCCGCAGAGAATTCACTACTCTGACCAGCCCCTTGGGGCCTATCAGCAAAAGCGGAGCCGTACGCTCCGCATTCCCCATTGTAAGCAGCATTCCCGGCAGTCCGCTGATATGATCCGCATGATAATGGGTAAAGCAGATAATATCAATGGGATTGGGACTCCAGCCCTTTTCCCGGAGTGCGATCTGGGTCCCTTCCCCGCAGTCGATCAATATGCTCTTTCCATTATACCGAAGCATCAGGGACGTGAGCCACCGATAAGGCAGCGGCATCATCCCTCCCGTTCCCAACAGACTAACATCTAACATCCCATACCTCCATGCCCTTTCACAGCCATGATGCCTTCTGCCGGAAGGGCATTGCCGGCTCTCACACCAGCTCTGTCTCCTCAATCTCCTCTGCAGGCACCAGAAACCTGGCCGTCAGCTCATCATAGCAATCCTCGCATAAATCAAAATGCTGCACCGTGCCGTCCTTCCTGCTGAAATATCCGAACGACGCAGCCCCCTCAAAACAGAATTCCCGCAGATAACCTTGTTCTACCTTCAGTGTCCTGCCGCATTTATTGCAGACCGCCATCATCAGTTTCCCGTCCTGTCCGTATTTACGCATACTCTTCTCCCTCCATGTGCATCTGTCCGCCATCTGCTGCCGCTGCGGCAGATCCGCCCTCTCCGGACAGCTCTGCCCTTTCCGGGCAAGTCACTCCTGCCGGCCGGATCGCTCCTGCCGGGCGAATGATTCATGCCCTACGCACATTATACTAAAAATATACACAAATACGTATGGTAATTGTTGCCGTTTCGAGTTTTTTCGACAATCTCACATCTGCCCTTAAGCAGACTCGTATATCGGCATATTATCACCGACGCCACATGATCAGCGCATCTTCCTTCGGCTTTTCATAAAATCCCGGACGGATTCCTTCTGATTTAAAACCAAATTTTTCATAAATATGAATCGCTGCGGCATTGCTGACCCGAACCTCCAGAGTGAAAGCTTCTATCCCGTCTGCTTCCCCCCAGGCGATCAGCTTCTCCAGCATCCTCTGGGCTATTCCCTGATTCCGGAACCTCTCCGCGACCACCACGTTATCGATATCAGCCTCATGGAAGCTGTCGGTATATCCGCAGCAGCCTGCCACCTCGCCCTCCGCCAGAGCCACAAGGTAATGGCAGTAGGGATGATCCAGCAGACTCTTAAAAGACTCTGCTGACCATGGCATGGAAAACGCCTCCTCTTCAATCCCTGCCAGTGCATCTATGTCTCCGTCCTGCAATTCCCTGACCTCAATCCGCATAAAACACCTCTATACCGCCTCTGCCTCCCGCTCAGCCTGACTCTTCCGCAGATATTCGGGGCGATGCTCCGCAGCGGCCACTGTCCTGCCTTCCGCAAAATATATGCTTCCCAGAGCAGCCACGCTTGCCGCCCTCTGGCGGTTTAATCCTGCAGGCGCAAGCACATAAGGCACCCTGCAGTATTTTTGGATCAGCTCAAGATAGACAGGCACACCATCCCCCACAAAACTCAGCCGCTCTCCCATTCCGTTGAGCTTTTCCAGCAGCTCCGCCACATCCATGGCGCAGGGCCGCAGCTTTTCGGAAAGATTATATCCCGTTCCTGACTGCACATATATGTAAGCAGCCGTGTACACCTGACTCCTTCTGGCATCCATCAGAGGACAGACGATCCCTCCTGCTCCCCATAGATTCCATGCAAGCGCCTCCAGAGTAGAAACCTCTACCAGAGGCTTGTCCAACGCCAGCCCCAGTCCCTTCGCCGTGGCGGAGCCGATGCGCAGTCCCGTGAAAGAGCCCGGCCCCGATGCCACAGCCACGGCATCGAGAGTATCCAGATCCAGCTCCACCATGCGGCGCAGCTCCTCCAGCATAGGAAGGAGCGTCTGGGAATGGGTCTTTTTGTAATCTGTCGTGTATTCCGCAAGCAGCACGTCGCCTTCTGTCACCGCGACGCTCGCAACCAGCCCGGAGCTGTCGATGCCCAGCACCCTGCAGGCCCTTTCCTCCCTGACATTCACCATTCCCGGCCTCCTATCTGCAGCTTTTTTGATAAACTCCGGCAAAATATCCTATGACATTTACCGGTTCCTTCCTATGTTGATGTGCCGATGATCAAATCCTTTTTTCAGATCCTTTTCTATCGCTACCTGTATCGCGTCTTCCGGCAAAATCTGCTGAATCAAGTTGCCCCATTCGATAAGGCAGACCCCCTGCCCATAAAAGCAGTCCTCATATCCGATTTCTTCCATCTCCTCCACGTCCTCGATACGGTATACATCGAAATGGTAAAAGGGCAGCCGCCCTTTGTCATACTCCTGCAGAATCGTGAAGGTAGGGCTGTTTACCGGCCCGCTGATCCCCAGCCCGCCGGCAAATCCCTGCGTGAACACCGTCTTGCCCACGCCCAGCTCCCCCACCAGCGTGTATACCTGACCTGGACGGCTGATCTCCCCCAGCATCCTGCCCAGTATGAAGGTCTCCTCCGGAGACTCTGTCTCCACCGACGCATTTCCCTCACTGTTTAATTCAGTCAGGAATGAAAGAAAATCTTTCTGAACTTCCGTAATGTCTCTCATCCGAAATACCTCCAAGGCCCCAGCCGTCCCCTTCCCGTCTCCTTCGCCGCTTGCTGCAGGAAAGTTTATCCCGGCATCAGGCTTGGAGCTTATCTATGAACGTATCTTGACTTTTTTCGGCGGCATATGAGTAGAAATCATCTCCACCACCGCTATTCTGTCCTCTCCCAGCTGCTTTTTGGGAAAGATGGTTGCGTTCACCGGGGAGGTATAAAGGATAATGCTTCTGCCGGTGGACACCGCCTTATGCATATCCTCCCACCCCATCTTCTCCTGCGCCTCCCCCTGAGAGACGGTCAGTCCCTCTTCGTCAAGCGTATACTGAAGCGGCTCCTGAAAGCTGGGATTTGACAGGATCTGACGCCTGCTTTTAATAAACAGCGTCCACGGCAGATAAAGAAGCATGACCAGCCCCAGAACCACAAATATCCACTGGCGGGTAGCAAAGGCAAAAATTATCAGAACCGCGCCGAACGTACTCCCCAGCAGGCCTGCCGGACTGTTGTAGGAATGCATCAGCATATAATCATACAGATCTCCCGCCTCGATCTTCACAGTCAAATTAATCATCGGTATTCCCTTTCGGCTTCTAAAGTAGCTATAGCAATTTTACTCTAAAAATAAGCAAATTGCAAGTTGAAATATAAACGGCAAATATATACGGCAAAAAGCCGGTTAAAAAAAGCTTGCTTTCTGTAAGCGGCAGTATTATAATGGCTATCATCAATAAGAGAAAATTCTTCGGGGTCGGGTGAAATTCCCTACTGGCGGTAAAGTCCGCGACCCGAAACGGCAGGTACAGGCTGTTTACGGCTGCTGCTGTTTTGGCTGACTCGGTGAAACTCCGGGACCAACAGTAAAGTCTGGATGAAAGAAGAAAGGTGTCGGCTGTTGCGGAAGGCCTGTGCGCATCAGGAATTTCTGGTGCTGCATAAGCAGAAAGCACGGCTGGCGGCGTGCGCAGAATTCATCCCCCGGAGCCTATGGTTTCCGGGGTTTTTGCATGTCTTTAAAAGCCGGAGGAATTTTCCTGCAAAATCTTTTAGGCCGTCAGGCCGGAAAACGGAGGAAAAGAAAATGAAAGATCTGTTTCAAACTGTAGCGGAAAACTGGATGTATGTCCTGAGTTTTCTGGTGATCATCGTAGCGCTTTTTATGGTAGCCCTGTTGCTGGAAAAGGCGGCCCGGAAAAAGAACGGGGTGACAGGGCCGATTTTTGGCACCAGAAAGATAGCTATGATCGGTATGTTTTCCGCAATTGCCATGATCCTGCACTTGTTTGACTTTCCCCTGCCCTTTGCGCCGGATTTCTACAAGCTGGATTTCAGCGAGCTGCCCATTCTCATAGGAAGCTTCGCCTTCGGACCAGCGGCAGGCGTCATGATGGAATTCATCAAGATTCTCCTGAAGCTTTTCATAAAAGGCACTTCCACAGTCTTTGTCGGCGATCTGGCAAACTTCGCCATAGGCTGCAGCTTTATCCTGCCTGCATCCGTTATCTATGCCTTCCGCAAGAGCAAGAAGACGGCAATCCTTGCATGCTGCATAGGCACTCTGATCCTGACAGTATTCGGAACCGCCTTCAACGCCATCTACCTGCTGCCTGCATTTTCCAAGCTTTACGGGCTGCCTCTGGATACCTTGATCGCGATGGGGAGCAAGGTGAATCCTCTGGTAAGCAACGGCAGCATCATAAGCTTTGTCGCCGCATGCGTGGCCCCGCTGAACCTGATCAAGGGAGCAAGCGTCTCCATAGTCACCTTGCTGGTCTACAAGCCTTTGAGCCCCATCATCAAGACCGGGGCAGGAATGTGACCTCTGTGATCCCTACGATTTTTGACTGGCTTTACACAATCACAGGATTTGCCACAGCTTCAAATCCGATATATAAGGATTCCCCGCCGGGCAGGAGTAAGCGGAGATAAGGAAATGCCGTTGCCTGGATTTTGTCCACGCAGCGGCATTGTGGTGGTTCTGATCTAGAACATTTTTATTTATGGTGTTAGCTTCCTATGTATCTCGTAAGTCTCGCCCCCGCATCCGTTCAGGTAGATCACATCATCCGTGACCTCCTTCAGGGACCAGTACCATCCGCCGTCCGAAGGGAACGCGCATGCATCCGCCACGAAGCATTCCTCCATAGGCCTATATTCCTGCAGTGTCTGCAGGTTGTCTTCTATCATCCTGCACTCATTCTGCCTGATACATATGGTGGACAGCATGGCCCATCCCTTCTCGCAGTAGCCGTTCTGGCCCACACGGCAGTAAATAAACTTATCGTCTATGGAAAGATTGTAACATATGGAGTACTTTTGGGTATCGATATGCACGTTGAAATATCCGTCCCTGTGTTCAAAGCATTGCATCACGTTCCATAGCGCCATGCGCCTCGCCGCCGGCAGATCAGGGTCGGCGGGTGTCTCACTGCGGAAATCCTCCATGTGAATCTCCTCCGCCAGCACCAGTCCAAACTCGGTTCCATCATACATCCGGTAGGTCATGCTGCCGCCTTCGTCCACGGTAAAGGAATCTTCCGAATGCCTCTCCAGATACTCCTGCCCGGCTGCTTCATTATAAAACAGTTTCCCTGATTCCGGATTCTTTACACAGTACACAGCCCTTGCCTCATGATTTACCCCCAGTCCGTAGACCGCACCCACCGTCCCGTAGCCGCGGTGCCGCAGGATGCTTGCGATCACATCCTTCCTTATTCGCAGAAACGCTACGCTGAAATCCTCCACCACTGCTACCGCCGCATCTCTTCCGCACCAAATGCCAAACATATACGCCTGCCTCCTTTACAGTAAAATCCAAATAAATACCGCCGACTCCGAACCTGATCCGAAGCTGGCGGTTGATGTCCGTGCTTATTCTATTGTACATTAATCCATATAGATAAACAAGTATAAAAACATATATCATATGGTACACCACGCCAGTTCACCCTGCTGCGGCTTACTATGGCTAAGCTCAGTACACTGATGTCTGGCATGGTAAACCCGTTATCAGTGTTTGACTGATCTATGACGCACTTCCCGTATACAGCTGATAGTATTTTCCCTTTGCCTCAATCAGCTGGTCGTGGGTGCCTCGTTCGATGACTCTGCCCTGTTCCAGCACCAGAATACAGTCGCTGTTTCTGACAGTGGAAAGCCTATGGGCGATGACGAAGTTGGTACGCCCCTTCATGAGGGCATCCATGCCCTGCTGTACCAGCTTTTCCGTTCTGGTATCGATGGAGCTGGTGGCCTCGTCCAGTATCAGCACAGGAGGATCTGCGATAGCGGCTCTGGCAATGGCAAGAAGCTGCCTCTGCCCCTGGCTTAAGTTTGCGCCGTCCCCATGAAGCATGGTATTATAACCCTCAGGCAGCCTGCGGATGAAGCCGTCCGCATTTGCCAGCTTCGCCGCCTTCACCACCTCCTCGTCGGTGGCGTCCAGCTTGCCGTAACGGATGTTTTCCATTACTGTGCCCGTGAACAGATGGGTGTCCTGCAGCACGATGCCAAGGGAGCGGCGGAGATCCGCCTTCTTGATCTTGGTCACATTGATGGCGTCATACCGTATCTTTCCATCCTGAATATCATAGAACCTGTTGATCAGGTTGGTGATTGTAGTCTTGCCTGCGCCGGTGGCGCCTACGAAGGCGATCTTCTGTCCCGGCTTTGCGTAGAGCTCAATGTCATGCAGTATCATCTTATCGTCATTGTACCCGAAGTCCACATGGTCGAACACCACGTCCCCCTTCAACTCCACATAGGTAGTGGTGCCCAGATCCTTGTGATAATGCTTCCATGCCCAGAGTCCCGTGCGCTCCGTGCTTTCCGTCAGCTCCCCGTCCGGCTTCCTCACGGCGTTCACCAGCTCCACATAGCCCTGATCCACCTCCGGCTTCTCATCCATGAGCTTGAATACTCTGTCCGCTCCCGCCAGAGCCATGATGATGCTGTTGAACTGCATACTCACCTGATTGATAGGCATATTGAAGGACTTGTTAAAGTTGAGGAAGCTGGCAAGTCCGCCCAGCGTCAGCCCGGACACCCCGGTGATGGTCAGGATGCCTCCCACCACGGCGCAGACCACATAGCTCAAATTGCCCAGCTGGGCATTGATGGGTCCCATGATATTGGCAAACCGGTTTGCCTGATAAGCGCTTTCAAAAAGCTTGTCATTGAGCTCATTGAACTGGCTCAGGCTTTCCTGCTCATGACAGAATACCTTCACTACCTTCTGGCCCGTCATAGTCTCCTCGATGCAGCCGTTCAGTGCTCCCAAGGCCTTCTGCTGCTCTATAAAGTAACGGCTGCTTAAGGAGCCCACCTTCTTGGTGGCCATCAGCATCACGCCCACCATCAGCAGCGTCACAATGGTCAGCGGGATATCCAGAATCACCATATAGACAAACACGCCCACCACTGTGATGACACTGTTCACCATCTGGGGAATGCTCTGGCTGATCATCTGGCGCAGGGTATCGATGTCGTTTGTATACATAGACATGATGTCCCCGTGGGCATGGGTGTCAAAATATTTGATGGGAAGCGCTTCCATCTTTTCAAACATATCATTCCTGATATTGCGCAGCGTCCCCTGCCCTATATTGATCAGGATCCGGGACTGGGTAAAGGATGCCACCACCCCAAGAGCATAAACAAACGCCACCCTGCCGATCGCTCCTGCCAGAGAGCTGAAATCCGGATTCTCCCTGCCAATCAGAGGCATGATGTAATCATCGATCAATGTCCTCATGAACATAGTCCCCTGCAGGCTGGAATACACCGATACAAAGATACAGACCACTACCACCACCCAGCCTATGGCATAGTCCTTTAAAGTATATCCCATGAGCCGTTTGAACAGCTTGCCGGGATTCTCGATCTTGGGTCTGGGGCCTCTCCCCCTCGGCCCGCCGGGGCCGTGACCTCCGGGGCCCATATTGCGTCCTCCGATGCCGCTGCCGCCTGCGCTCTGACCGCCGGAGCCGGCTGCTCCTTCTGTGCCGGAATTCGCCGTATTTACTCTTTCTTCCGCCATAATTTATGCCTCCTATTCCAGTTTCGTCTCTTCAGCGCCTACCCTTTCCTTCAGCGCCTGCTCTTTCACCTTATTCGTCGAAATCGCCGCTGCCTTTCATCTGGGCATCATATACCTCACGGTAAATCTTGTTGCCTTCCAACAGCTCCTCATGAGTGCCGAATCCGTCTATCTCTCCGTCGTGCATAACAATGATTCTGTCAGCATGCTCCACACTGGAAATCCTCTGGGCAATGATCAGCTTTGTAGTGCCGGGTATGGCCTCCGCAAAGGCTTTCCTGATCTTGGCATCCGTTGCAGTATCCACAGCGCTGGTGGAATCGTCCAGAATCAATACCTTGGGCTTTTTCAGCAAGGCCCTTGCAATGCACAGCCTCTGCTTCTGGCCGCCCGACACATTGGTTCCGCCCTGCTCTATATAAGTGTGATACTTATCCGGCATCTTCTGGATGAATTCATCCGCGCAGGCCAGCTGGCAGGCATGCCTGCATTCCTCCTCTGTGGCCTCCTTGTCACCCCAGCGCAGATTTTCCAGAATCGTTCCAGAAAACAGCACATTGTTCTGAAGCACCACCGCCACCTGATTCCTCAGGCTCTCCATATCATAATTCCTCACATCCACGCCGCCCACCAGCAGCCTTCCTTCCGTCACGTCGTACAGCCTGCTGATCAGATTCACCAGACTGGACTTGGCGCTGCCGGTACCGCCGATGATACCGATGGTCTCTCCCGATCTGATCTTTAGATCGATATCCTTGAGTACCTGTGACTCCGCATCCTTTTTATAGCTGAAGGACACATGGTCAAACACGATGCTGCCATCCTTCACCTCGCAGACGGGCTCCTCCGGATTTGACAGATCCGCCTTCTCCTCCAGCACCTCGCAGATACGCCTTGCGCTGGCTGCGGACATTGTGATCATGACAAAAATCATGGAAAGCATCATCAGGCTCATCAGGATATTCATACAGTAGGTCAGCATGTTCATGAGCTGTCCTGTAGTCAGGCTGTCCTGCACGATCATATGGGCACCCAGCCAGCTGATAGCCAGAATACAGGTGTACACGGTAAGATTCATCACCGGATTGTTCCAGATGACAATCCCCTCCGCCTTGCAGAATATCTTGTAGATATTATTGCTGGCCTTCTTGAATTTGCCGATCTCGTAATCCTCTCTCACATAGGCCTTCACCACACGGATTGCGGACACATTCTCCTGAACGCTCTCGTTCAACGCGTCATACTTGGGAAATGCCTGCATAAAGTGCTTTGTCGCCTGACTGACGATCAGTCCAAGCATACAAGCAAGAAAAATCACTGCCACCAGATAGACGCTGGCCAGCCGGGGGCTGATGACGAAGGACATGATCATGGCGCAGATCAGGGTTGTAGGCGCCCTCATGCACATCCTCAGGATCATCTGGTAGGCGTTCTGCATATTCGTCACGTCCGTGGTAAGCCTTGTCACCAGACCTGACGTACTGAACTTGTCGATATTGGCAAAGCTGAAGGTCTGAATGTTCTCATACATAGCCTTTCGTAGGTTTCTGGCAAAGCCTGCCGAGGCCCGCGAACCATACTTGCCTCCCATGATGCCGAAGGTAAGGCTCAGCAAGGCCGTCACCACCATCAGCGCACCGATCAGATAGACATGCTTCATGTCTCCGTTGCCGTTGTTTCCGTTTACCCCATTGTCAATGATAGATGCCATAAGCAACGGGATAATGGTTTCCATGATAACCTCGCCGATCATGAAAACCGGGGTTAAAAAAGAGTCCTTTTTGAATTCCTTGACCTGGGCTCCCAGTGTTTTTAACATCTTAAACAGCACTTCCTTTCTTTCATATTAATTTTCTTTTGATTCTTCCACAGTGTACTTTCCTGCCGATCCGTCGAACTCTGCCGCAAGCCCTTCCAGATTTCTCTGAATGATTCCCAGCAGTCTGTACAGCTCATCCACCTCCGGCTCTGTCATCCCCTCCAGCATCCGTCTGTCCATCATCGACATATGGGCCTCGATCTGCCTATGGTTCTGATAGGCCTCCTCCGTCATCTGAATCCTCTTCAGCCGGGCATCCTTATCCAGAGCCCTGCGCACAATGAGTCCGTCCCTCTCCATGACCTGCAGGGTATTGGTAGCCGTTGCGCGGGATACCCGAAATTCCTTTTCCAGATCCTTCTGATACACCGGCCCGTCACGGTGATGGTACAAGTATCCCAGAATCCCGCCCTGCAGCTGGCTGCCCGGCCCCTTCTCGAACCTTGGGGAGCTCTTATGTATGACCTGCTTGATCTGGTTGTGGATTTCCCTCAGCGTGAACGCAATTCTCTTTTCCCGCTTTCTCTGCTCCCGATCCCAGTTCACCGATTCTCCCTGAATGTCGGGAGAGCCCGGGCCTGCCGCACTCTTCTGCACCTTAGAATTTTCCCGATTTTCTTGACTCATAACCTCTTTCCTTTTTCTCCGGAACATTTTCCGCCTCATGCCATGTATACACTCCTGCCCAAGACTGCCTGAAGTGAGTTAAGCCATGCCAAAGCAAAATAATGTTAGTTTGCTAACTTTTTTGTTAGCGTACTAACATTATAATATTTTACATGATTTGTCAATATATCAAGCTGGAATAATTTATGAAAATTCTGTGAATTCTGTGATTTCTGTGATTTGAAAAAAAGCTCACAGCGGCTCTTTTTGTGCGGCTCAAAAAGTCCTCCCGCCAAAGGCATGGAGGACTTTTATGACTGCTTATATTTATTTCTTCTGATTGATCTTCATTGTCAGGCTGATACGCTTCTTGGCCTCATCCACCCCCAGCACCTGAACCTCCACTATGTCCCCCACGCTGACCGCATCCAGCGGATGCTTGATGAAACGATCCGTGATCTGGGAGATATGCACCAGACCGTCCTGATGCACGCCGATGTCCACGAACACACCGAAATCAATCACGTTGCGGACGGTTCCCTTCAGGATCATGCCGGGCTTTAAATCCTTCATGTCCAGCACGTCGCTCCGAAGTATAGGCTTAGGCATGCTGTCTCTGGGATCCCGGGCAGGCTTCTCCAGCTCCTTCAGGATATCCGTGAGCGTGATTTCCCCGATGCCCAGCTCTTGTGCCAGCAGCTTCTTATCCTTGATGCGCCTCTCCAGACTTGAAGGTGCATTGTCGCTGCCGGCAGGCGTCCCTGCGGACGACGGCCCGCTGGTCCGGCTGCCTGCTCCTCCCTTTTGGCCCGCAGGCTTTTCCTCTGCCGTCATGCCTCCCATGGCGGCCGCCAGCGCCCTGCCCATGGCAGTGCCGGTATTCGCCACATGTATCTGCTGTGTCGTTTTCTTTCCCGACGCTTTTGTCACACCGGCTGTCGGCCTGCCCGGATCCTTGTTTTCTGCGGATTTCACCGTTCCTGCGCTCTGGGCTGCTTTTTTCTGGGCAGCACGTATGTCATCCATGGTGAGCCCCAGCTTTTCCAGCAGCTTCATGGTGGCGTCATAAGACTCCGGATGGACACTGGTGGCATCCAGCGGATTGTCTCCGTCCAGAATACGCATGAAGCCGGCGCACTGCTCGTAGGCCTTGGGACCCAGCTTCGCCACCTTCAGCAGCTGCTTCCTATTAGTAAACCGGCCGTTGGTCTCCCTGTAGTCCACGATATTTCTGGCGATGGTCTTGTTGATGCCGGATATGTACTCCAGCAGAGATACCGAGGCGGTATTCAGATCCACCCCCACCTTGTTCACGCTGTCTTCTACCACACCGTTCAAGGCCTCACTCAGCTTTTTCTGGTTCATATCATGCTGGTACTGACCCACGCCGATGGACTTGGGATCTATCTTCACCAGCTCCGCAAGCGGATCCTGCAGTCTTCTGGCAATAGAGGCGGCGCTCCTCTGCCCCACGTCGAAATTGGGGAATTCCTCGGTGGCAAGCTTGCTTGCGGAATACACGCTGGCTCCCGCCTCGCTCACGATCACATACTGAACCGGCCTGTCCAGCTCCTTCAGCAGCTCTACGATGATCTGTTCGGACTCTCTGGAAGCCGTGCCGTTCCCTACCGATATCAGGTCCACCTGATATTTCTTGATCAGCCTTTTCAGCTCCGCCTTGGATTCCTCCACCTTGTTCTGAGGAGCCGTAGGGTAGATCACCTTGGTATCCAGCACCTTGCCCGTGGCATCCACCACCGCCAGCTTGCAGCCCGTGCGGAATGCCGGGTCCCAGCCCAGCACCACCTTCCCCGCGATAGGCGGCTGCAGCAGGAGCTGCTCCAGATTCTTTCCGAATACGCTGATGGCACCGTCCTCCGCCTTCTCCGTCAGGTCGCTGCGGATCTCCCTCTCCACGGCAGGCTGGATAAGCCTCTCATAGCTGTCCTCGATGGCTTCCTTCAGCGCAGGGGTGGTGTAGGGGTTATCTGATGTAAGTGTCTTTTTTGTCAGATACTGTACAATGCGCTCCTCCGGCGCATTGACCTTTACAGTCAAGATCTTCTCCGCCTCGCCGCGGTTCAGGGCCAGCACCCTGTGACCTGCTATCTTTTTCACCGGCTCTTCAAAATTATAGTACATCTCATACACGCTCTGGGCCTTTTCATCCTTTGCAGCGGCCGTGACGATGCCTTCGTTCATAGTAGCCTCTCGGATATAGCTGCGGTAGTCCGCATTGTCGGAAATACTCTCGGCGATGATATCCTTCGCTCCCTGCAGGGCCTCCTCGGGAGTCCTGACACGCTTGTCCTCCTCTGCATCCTCCCCTGTCACATATTTCGCCGCCTCCTCCAGAAGGGGCGCTGCGGCGTTCTGTTCCATAATGTACCGGGCAAGCCCTTCCAGGCCCTTCTCCTTGGCCATGCTCGCTCTGGTCCTCCTCTTGGGACGGTAAGGGCGGTACAGATCCTCCACTACCACCAGTGTCTGGGCCGCCAGAATCTTTTCCTTAAGCTCCTCTGTAAGCTTTCCCTGCTCCTCGATGCTGCCCAGCACCTGCTCCTTCTTTTCCTCCAGATTGCGCAGATACATCAGCCTTTCATGAAGCTCCCGCAGCTGCTCATCGTTCAGGGAGCCGGTGGCTTCCTTTCTGTATCGGGAGATAAAGGGAATGGTACAGCCCTCATCGATGAGCTTCACCGCTGCCTCCACCTGCCATTTTTCTACTTTCAGTTCCTCTTTGATCGTCAGACAAATATCCATGCCGTAACCTAACCTTTCTTATGTCGCTGACTCCTATTATACCCGAAAAAGGCTCCCTCCGCAATCACCAAACCTTTTTATGATCAAACTGTGAACAATGCCGGAAACCGAAGAATTGTCTTTGACAGAAACGGCACAAAATGGTAAAGTATAAGAAAGCGTCAATAAGGAGCAGGCAGCTATGGATTATAATCAGAACAACCCGAATCATGACAATGACCAATGGGACAGATGGAACAGCAATGCCTCCAACAGCAGCTATTACAACCAGCCTGTCCATAGGCCCTACGGGCAGAGCTTTGCCATTGCTTCCGGCATATGCGGCATTCTGTCCTTGTCCACCTGCTGCTTTGTCATGCTGTCCCTGCCGCTGGGCGCGCTGGGAGTCCTGTTTGCCGTTCTGGCCTACCGCAAGGGCAGAAGAATGAGCACTTCCTACATCACCGGTATGCTTTTTTCCAGTATAGGGCTTTCCTGTGCCGTGTTATTGTGTATCTTCTCTCTTGCCATGATGCCGGTCTTTATGAAAAGCGAGGTTTTCAGACGTCAGTTCGATGCGGTGACGGAGCAGATGTACGGAATGGACTTTGCGGAATTCTTGGAAACATATTATGGTTATACCATTGAGGAATAGGAGGTCTCACTATGTTATCACCGATTGATTCATTTTATGCAAGCCCTTACAGCAGCACCGGAAACGCCTACGGCTACAGCTCAGGCTCCGGCGCTTACCCCAAAACAGCTTCCGGAAAAGAAGGCCATTATATTGACGGCCAGCGGACTCCGGCAGATCCCCTGAACAAAAACCTCCATGATAAAGTCAGGAATACTGACGAAAAAGGCCAAGAGGAATGCCAGACCTGCAAGAACCGCAAATACCAGGACGGCTCCGATGAGATGGTCTCCTTCAAGAGCCCTCAGCATGTATCTCCCGAAAGTGCCGCTTCCGCCGTGCGGGCCCATGAGCAGGAGCATGTGTCCAATGCCTACAAAAAGGCGGCTCAGAACAACGGCAAGGTGCTGTCCGCCTCTGTGTCCATCCACACAGGCGTATGTCCGGAATGCGGACGCACCTACGTGACAGGAGGAACTACCCGCACCCAGATAAAATACTACAACGAGGACAACCCGTATCAAAAGGCCCTGAAGAGCGCCGACAGCACCAAGTACAGCGGCATGAATCTTGACTACGCCGTATAGCCTGCCCTGCAGCGGCAAAAAATGTCGGAGGGATTCAATATGATCCAATATAAGAAAGGCTACGAGCTGAAGAACAAGGCAAAGGATACTCTGGAGGGGAAATACCGGAGTGCCATATCCGTCATTCTCCTCAGCTCCACCATCTCATGGATGGTGCGTTTATCCATCAGCACCGTGGAGAGCAATACCTTAAACAGTATCTATGTCATGACAGGATCCGAGGCCGCTCTCCGGATAGCCACGTTTGCATTTGATATCATACTGCTGTTTGCCGCCGTCATTCTCGGCGTGATGAATGCGGGTATTACCTTCTACTTTCTGAAGCTTGCCTGCGGTCAGCCCTTTGCCGTCAGGGATCTTTTTTACGGTTACAAGACTGATTCCAAGAAGATACTGTCAATCGCGGCGGCCATGGTGACCTGTGAGGCCATATGCCTCTGGCCCTGCCAGCATCTCGTCCAGAACTATTTAGGCAGCTGGAAGCTCAGCTGGCTGATTTATGCATTGATCGCTCTGGTGATAGGGCTCTGTGTCTACGTCCCTGTCTCTCTGGGCATAGCGATGTCCTTTTACCTGATGTTCGATTTTCCGCAGAAGTCAGGCAAAGAGACTCTTGTGCTGTGCTGGCGGCTCATGAAGGGAAAGCGGCTGCGGCTGCTATGGCTGGACCTGAGCTTTCTTCCCCTGATGCTGCTGTGCATTCTCAGCTTCGGCATCGGATTCCTATGGCTGCAGCCTTATATGCAGATGACCTACACTTATTTCTTTCTGGACATGATGAACCCCGGCGTTCCCTACTCCAACCGGCCATAGTTCTTCCTCTTTTGACTCCTATGGCATTCGCAAGTATTCTGGTCGCAGCAAGCTGCGGGGAATCAGACAAGCTCACTGCATCCTCTCCCCGCTTCTCACCCGGAAATCCGTCAGTTCATAAACGGCTTCCTCCGCCGGCTCATCTGCCTCCGGCAGCATATATGCCGTATCCTCACACGGATTCTCTTCCCTGACAGGCGCAAGGCGGGGGGCTCCCGTCCTCAGCACAAAACGGGATATGCTCTCTACCGCCGTCATGAAGGAAAATCTCCTTTCCTCTCCCCCGTCCACAGCCATTACAAAACTATGGGTGCGGCAGTCTGCCGTTATCCGGATCCGCATCTCCTGCCTCTCATGATAAGGACAGACGGGAACCAGCGCCGTGGTGCGGACACAGAGCTTGCCGTCCTTCCGAAAGACGATGCGTACTGCAGTCTGTCCCTCCGGATTCTTCAGCTCACAATACAGCTCCCCTCGAGAATCCTGATAAGGAACTATGGTGACAGCCACCTCCTGCCTCGGGGCTTCATAAAGCACTCTTTCCGCCTTGGCATAATCGTAACGGTCATAGTCCGCAAGACGCAGGGATGGCAGCGATGTGATTTCCACCGGCGCCCATTTCGGCGAATAGACCGTGAAATTCTCAAAATCGTTCACAAGAATCTCCTCCGCCTCTCTGCCGGTTATGGGGAGCGGCAGCCTTGCCACCCATACATCCTCCTTGTTCACCGTATAAGCCAGCCATACCGCGTCCTCCGGACGCTCCATGCCCTCCGCGATGCCCCGCATATACTGAGGTCCGAAGTCCTTCCAGAAGCCGCCGAAACGCATGGGCGGCACCTCCCCGTGCACTAGAAGCATATCCTGAAAGGCCAGTCCGTCCTCCGACACCGTGACACACAGCGGCCATCTATGAGTGGATTCCAGAGTAGGGTCATAGAACATGGCAAACCTGCCGTCCGCCGTGCTCTGGGCCCAGACCTTCTGCCCGCTCATCACCAGAGACGGAGAGACCTCCACCTGCGTCCATGTGCTTCCTCCGTCATCGCTGCGGGCGCAGCGGGAATGCTTCCACATCCCTATGACGGTCTTTTCATTGATATGGTACCAGCAGAATGCCTGATTGGCGGGCCCCTCAGGGTCATGCTTGATCCGGATCAGCTCATCCCTGTCTCCGTTCTCCTCCGCCCATTGCTGGACAGCCAGAGAGTCCCCCAGCAGCTCCTGACATACCTTTACAAACCCTACGTCCGGTGACTCCGTATAGAGCGGATACAGCAGCTCCTCCTTGGACCACCCTCCCTGCCAGCAGGGCCTGATAAAGTAGACCGGCCCCATAGACTCGTCGGGGTACAGCTCCCGCACCACCCTGCCGATGCCGTAATTGTCCCAGTTGTTCATCCATGGCTTCGGCGACCAGCCATAAAATCCCAGCAGCAGCAGCCTATTATCTCCCGTGCGGTAAAATCCCACCCTCTGATGGATGAAAGCATAGGTCTCACCGTTAAAAACCGTAGTATTCCCCTTGTAATCCGTTATCGTACATACCGGGATCTTATACGGCGGAAACGCCACACGAAAAGAATCCCACTGTGTGCCGTCCCGGGATACGGCCAGGATGCTCTGTCCTGCCCCCGTGTGCTCACTCATGGGATTTGCAAAATAATGCAGATAAAAAGACCCTCTCCAATACGCCAGATCTGCCCCATGCTTATAGGTACAGCCTGTCCCGTCATCCCGTTCCGGATGGGTACGGTTGGCCCTGGTCACCTGATAACAGCCCGCCCCCCTTACGGGCGGAAGCTGGCCGTCGTGATAATCACAGTTCGGCCAGCGTGTTCCGCAATAGAAAGGCAGCGATCCGCCTTTATTCTCACTCATCATTTTTACGCCTCTGTATTCGTCCTTGTGCTGATCCACTTCAGATAACCGTTGATAAAGACATCAAGGCTGCCGTCCAGTACGCCGTTTGCATTACTGGACTCTACATCCGTCCTATGATCCTTCACCATGGTATAGGGCTGGAGCACGTAGGATCTGATCTGGCTGCCCCATGCGATGTCCTTCACTTCGCCCCGGATGTCGGAGAGCTTCTCCACATTGGCCTCCTGCTTCAGCATATACAGCTTGGCCTTCAGCATCTGCATGGCCTTGTCCTTGTTCTGGAACTGGCTTCGCTCATTCTGACACTGCACCACAGTCCCGGTGGGGATATGGGTGATACGGATGGCGGAAGATGTCTTGTTGATATGCTGGCCGCCGGCGCCGCTGCTTCGGTAGGTATCGATACGCAGATCCTTTTCATCGATCTCCACATCCAGATCCTCCTCGATATCCGGCATCACATCCAGAGACACAAAGGATGTCTGGCGCTTGCCCTGAGCGTTGAAGGGCGAAATCCTCACAAGCCTGTGCACGCCCTTCTCCGACTTCAGATATCCATAGGCGTTGATGCCGTTGACCTGAAAAGTCACTGACTTGATTCCCGCCTCGTCACCGTCCAGATAATCCAGCACCTCTATGCTGTATCCCTTGCGCTCCGCCCATCTGGTATACATACGGTAGAGCATACCGCACCAGTCACAGCTCTCCGTGCCCCCTGCCCCTGCATTCAGCTTCAGGATGGCATTATTCTTGTCATACTCTCCCGAAAGCAGAGTGCCGATACGCAGTTCCTCGAACTCGGCCACAAACTCATCCAGCTCTGCCCGTATCTCGGGAATCAGGGACTCGTCGTTTTCCTCATACCCCATCTCTATCAGGGTCAGGATATCCTCATACTGGCCGGAAAGCTTATTGCAGCCCTCCACGGTACCTTTCAGCCCCTTCAGCTCCTTCATCTTGTTGTTGGAGCGCTCCGGATCATCCCAGAAGCCGGGGGCCTCCATCTCCATCTCAAGCTCCTCTATCCTCTTTGACTTGTTAGCCAGGTCAAAGTGAATCCCTCACTTCCGCTAATGGAGTTTCGTAGGACATGATTTCTGTCTTCATCTGATCTAATTCTACCACTTAACGTCACCTTCTTTCATTTAATTGATATTTACTGTTTACGCCTTCCTCCCGCAGCACTGCTTATACTTCTTCCCGCTTCCGCAGGGGCAGGGATCATTAGGATACACCTTGGTGTTGCTCCGCTTCGTGGGAGTCTTCGCTGCGGAATCATCCTTGTTGGTGCCGGTGACCTTGGCCACCTGCTCCCGTTCCACCTTCTGCTCCACCTTCACATGGAACAGCAGGCGGATAGTCTCCTCCCTGATATTCTGGGTCATCTCGTCGAACATATCGTAGCCGCTCATCTTGTATTCCACCAGCGGATCCCTCTGGCCGTAGGCCTGCAGGCCGATGCCCTGACGGAGCTGCTCCATATCGTCGATATGATCCATCCACTTCCTGTCGATGACCTTCAGCAGGATGACACGTTCCAGCTCCCGGATAGCCTCCGCATTGGGGAATTCCGCTTCCTTGCTCTCATAGAGCTTTACGGCCTCCTCCTTCAGCTGCTGCTTTAAGCTGTTCTTGCCGGAGCCCCGCACCCGTTCCGCGGTCACCGGCTCAAGGGGAATGGTGGGGATCAGCAGTGTATTCAGCTCCTTGTAGTTCTGCTCATCCGCATCCCCGTCGTCGCTGAAGCTGATGTCAACACAGTTTTCCGTGATATCCGTGATCATCTTGTACACAAAGTCCCTCATGCTCTCGCCGTTCAGGATCCTGCGGCGCTCCCCGTAGATGATCTCCCTCTGTTCGCTCATGACACGGTCATACTCCAGCAGGTTTTTACGGATGCCGAAGTTGTTATTCTCAATCTTTTTCTGGGCGGACTCTATGGCGCTGGTCAGGGCCTTATGCTCTATTTCCTGCCCCTCCGGCACCCCCAGCGTGTTGAACATGCCGATCAGCCTCTCCGAGCCGAAGAGCCGCATCAGATCATCCTGCAGGGAAATATAGAACTTGGACTCGCCGGGATCCCCCTGACGTCCGGAACGTCCCCGCAGCTGGTTGTCGATACGTCTGGACTCGTGGCGCTCCGTACCGATGATCTTTAAGCCACCTGCCGCTCTGGCCTCCTCGTCCAGCTTGATATCCGTACCGCGGCCGGCCATGTTGGTGGCGATGGTGACTGCCCCGTGAATACCAGCGTCCGCCACGATCTCCGCCTCCAGCTCGTGGAACTTGGCATTCAGCACCCTGTGCTTGATGCCCCGCTTGGTCAGCATCTTGCTCAGCTCCTCGCTGGCATCTATGGTGATGGTGCCCACCAGCACCGGCTGCCCTTTGGCATGGGCCTCCTCCACCGCTGCCACAATGGCGTTCAGCTTCTCCGCCTTTGTCTTGTATACCGCATCCTGAAGATCCTTACGAACCACCGGCACATTGGTGGGAACCTCCACCACGTCCATGCCGTAGATCTCCCGGAATTCTTTCTCTTCCGTGAGAGCGGTACCGGTCATGCCGCATTTCTTTTCAAATAAATTGAAGAAGTTCTGGAAGGTTATGGTAGCGATAGTCTTGCTCTCCCGCTTCACCTTCACATGCTCCTTGGCCTCTATGGCCTGATGCAGGCCGTCGGAATAGCGGCGTCCGGGCATGATACGCCCTGTGAACTCATCCACGATCAGCACCTGATCATCCTTCACCACATAGTCCTGATCCCTGAACATCAGGTTATGGGCCCGCAGCGCCAGAATGATGTTATGCTGGATCTCCAGATTCTCCGGATCCGCATAGTTCTGGATGTGGAAAAATTCCTCCACCTTCTTCACGCCCTCCTCGGTGAGGTTGATGACCTTGTCCTTCTCATTGACAATGAAATCTCCCGTCTCCTCCTGAACGATGCCCATGATGGCATCCATCTTGGTCAGCTGCTGCACATCGTCACCTCTGTGCAGTCTCCGGGCCAGCAGGTCACACATCTCATAGATGGCGGTAGACTTGCCGCTCTGTCCCGATATGATCAAAGGTGTCCTTGCTTCGTCGATCAGCACCGAGTCCACCTCGTCGATGATGCAGTAATGCAGCCCGCGCAGCACCAGCTGCTCCTTGTAGATGACCCCGTTGTCGCGCAGATAGTCGAAACCCAGCTCATTGTTGGTGACATAAGTGATATCACAGGCATATGCGTTCCTGCGCTCCTCGGAGTTCATGCTGTTGAGCACCACGCCTACCGTAAGCCCCAGAAACTGGTGGATCTGCCCCATCCATTCCGCGTCACGCTTCGCCAGATAGTCGTTGACGGTGACCACATGTACACCCTTGCCCTCCAAGGCGTTCAAATAAGACGGTAATGTAGCTGTCAGAGTCTTGCCTTCACCGGTACGCATCTCTGCGATGCGCCCCTGATGCATTATGATGCCGCCGATTATCTGTACCCGGAAATGCTCCTGGTTCAGGACTCTCTTTGCCGCTTCCCGTACCACGGCATAAGCCTCCGGCAGCAGGTCATCCAGAGTCGCCCCTTCCGACAGCCTCTTCTTAAACTCAGCGGTTTTGTTTTTCAGTTCCTCGTCAGACAGCGCCTGCATCTCAGGACGCAGACTTTCCACTTTATCCACCTGCGAGAGAATACGCTTCACTTCCCTTTCGCTATGGGTGCCGAATATCTTGTCTATTATTTTCACTGATCATCCATACCTTTCTATGGTTCATTCTAAAAACCTAAAGGTTATTTTAACAGATTTTTCCCTTGGATTCAACACCCTGCCGGACACTTGTATTGACAATTTGTAAATATTTTGTTAATTCAGAGCTCTTTAAACCTGTAAATGAACCTTTCGGGCAGCACCCCTTCAGGGATGTATCCCGCAAAAGTCCTGCCGTCGGCACCAGTGACGGTAACTCTGACGCTGTTTTTTTGGAACATGCCGCTGTTCCTGTCCGGAAGCTCATAGCTCATCCATCCCAGCAGCTCCTCGATTTCTTCGGAATCCGTAATATATATGCTCCAGCTCCCCTTTTCTGGGGCCGCTTCCTCCATGGCAGCCCTTTCATCATAAAAACCGCCTGAAGCCGTCCTTAACCTATTCCTCAGCTCCTCCTCTGTCTCCTCCCCATAGACTCCATAGGTCAGCCTTGCCATGATCTCCTTACCCTCCTCGGTCACATTCACAATGTCGGAATATCTGCCATAGCCCAGATCAAGCTCTATAGAAATGATATCCCCAGCCTCCTCTACCCTGACCCAGTCGCTGTAGCCCGCCTGATTCAAGGCCTCAACAGTTCGTTCCATGGTATCGTATATATTCAGTGAGATACTGTCATATGTGTTCAGCCTCAGGTTCGCCAGCATCCGCCCCTGACCGGTCACCACTTCCTCCGGATATTCTGTCAGATCCTGATTATAAGCCCTGATGATAGAGAGCACCACGTCAGAATCTACATTTTGTACGGCGAACTCACCGCCTCCTCTGGACAGCGCAATCCTTCCATTCGCATTCTGGACCATGCTTTCATCCAAAAGGTAGGCCTGCTCCAGATATTCCCTGCTGGTGAGCAGGGGCAGAAACACATCCTTATCCTCCGTCCGGACCGTATAAGTCCGGTAATAGCTCCTGCCGCTCTCCAGCGTGACTTTGGTCATCACCCTGACACCCTCCGCGGTATTTTCCTCTCTCTTCTCATGCTCAGTCATGCGCTCCAGATAGGCATAGACCATCTCCATTTCCTGCAGGCTCACATTCTCCAATACATCCTTATCAAGGAACTGCCTGTTGGCAAAATTATAATTAAAGACACTGGCCTCGGCGATTTTCTCCTTTGGGGGCAGATACCAATCGTAGCCGACCCAGTCCTGATAAAAGAACAGGCATATCAGGACAGACACAGCCGCCGTACACACCATCTGGATCTTATGGGAAAAAAACGCCTTAAAATCCATCCGGAAAACGATATCCAGCACACCGAACGCCAGTATACCTGCCAGCACAGCCCCGAAGCCTCCCCAGACAACGGAGGTCTCTCCCGCCATCAGGATAAAGATCACCCAGCCGCACATCCCGGCCGCTATGCCGCAGCCTGTCCGAAACAGCGCCGAGACTGCCCTGCTGCGCAGACCCTGCTCCGCATGCTCCGAAGGCCTGCGCAGATAGAGATACCCGGCACACAGCCCCAGAAGGCTCCCTATGCCCAGATTGATCAGCAGTATTTTCCATACCTCGGCCTTCATAAGGATCTGGTACATATCATCCACGGATCTGATCAGCAGCGCAAGGACGGAGACAAAAGGAGAAGAATAGATCGCCCCCCACTCTCCCCAGCTTCTGGGCGAAAAGGTATTCATATATAGCTCAAAAAACATATACCCCACGCCCCAGACACTGATACCGCCAAAACCCAGAATCAGCATACTCACCAGCGCATTAAGAATATTTCCGCTGAGCATCACCGCCACCAGAATCAGGTTGTACACCAGCAGAAAGATCACTGCGGAAATCAGAGCGCAGACAGCCACTGTCCCCATCAGCGGTACCGCAGCCTCCATCTCCGGATATTCCCGCAGAAATCTTCCCATGACAAACGACGACAGACACATACATACCAGACATGGCACGAACCAGATCAGAAACCCGTCCACGTAGCATACCCAGAAAAGCATACGCCTTTTCACCGGCAGGCTATGATACATATCCACGCTGCTCTTATGAAACAAGAAACGAAAGACCGCAAGCCCCGCCACTACCGCAACACCTATTGCCACGATTCCGCTCAGCGTGAGCATTTCCCTGCCGTACATCAGCAGAATGTCCTTCACCTGCTCCTTCAGAGGCCACCCAATGCTTTCCAGCGTCTCTCTGTACCGCTTTAACTCGTCCCAGTTCAGCAGACAGCTCACCGGATGGACCAGTATGCTGGCCAGAAAGCTCAATGCGATCATCCAGACCTTATGCCGCAGGTCCTCTCTCATAGAATTAAAGAATAAGCGTTTTGATGTCATAGCCCTTTACCTCCGTTTCACTGATGAATATTTCCTCCAGAGACAATGGCAGCATCTCATAAAATATGGGGTTTATCTCCTCCACACAGCCTGCTATGTCCTCTCTGATCCCCCTGACCGTCAGGGTATAAAGACTCCCCCTGTTCTCCATAGTCAGCACATTCAGGCTCTCCCTTATCCGTCCCAGCTGCTCCTCACCGCTTAAGACACACTGCAGCTTATGGATGTTCAGCTTCATCTCGTCAATATCCTTCTCAAAAAGAACTCCTCCTTTATGGAGCAGCCCCACATACTCACAGATGTCCTCCAGCTCACGCAGATTATGGGACGCTATCACGGGGGTCAGCCCCCGCTCCTCCATGTCCCTGACAAAAACCGTTTTTACAGCCTGACGCATCACCGGATCCAGCCCGTCGAAGGTCTCATCGCAGAGCAGATATTTAGTACCTGCGCAGATACCGCAGATCACCGAAAGCTGCTTCTTCATGCCCTTGGAAAAGGTATTTATCTTACGCCTTGTGTCCAGTCCGAATTTCTCCATCATCTCCTTCCATCTTTCCCCGTCAAAACCCGGATAGTAGGCGCTGTAGAGACGGAGCATATCTTTAGGTGTGCCGTTTTTAAAAAAGAACTGGTCATCCGACAGATAGAAAAGCTTCGACTTTGCGGCCGGGTTATCGTAAACCGGCTCCCCGTCTACCAGAACGATTCCCTGATCCGGCTTCAGCACACCGCCAAGCAGCCGCATCAGCGTGGACTTACCTGCGCCGTTGGTTCCCACCAGCCCGAACACATGGCCCTCTCCGATGGAGGCGCTGACTCCGTCTATTGCTTTTATCTCTCCAAAGCTTTTGCTTACGTTCTGAATTTCTATCATACAGACACCTCCGGATCCTGACTTTTTCTTTCTTCATATATTTGGCTCAGGCTCTCCGAGAGCCGCTCCCGGGACAGCCCTGCCTCTCTGGCCTTACGGGTGATGTCCTGCCATTCCTTCAGCACCTTGCCCTGCCTGCTCTCCCGCCAGTCGCTTTCCGCCGTCACAAAACTCCCCCTGCCGGAGACGGTATAGAGATAGCCGTCCTGCTCCAGCTGGGCATAGGCCCGCTGGATGGTATTGGGATTCACGGAAAGCTCCATGGCCAGACTCCTCACGCTGGGCATCCTGGTCAGCGGCTCCAGACCCCCGTTCACAATCAGGTGTTCCAGCTTTTCTACCACTTGTTCATAGATAGGGTGCTTATCCCGGTAGTCTAAAAATATCATGGCGATTTCCTTTCTGTTACAATGCTTTCTGAAGCTTGTTTATCATGCGGCAGATGACAGCCTTTCACATATGCGCTGTTTTCTTACTGAAAGTGATAACCTGAACGGAGATGCATCAAAAGAAAATATGTATGCTTTATTATCACATAAAATGCTATCTGTTTAACAATAACGCATAATGCTATAAGCGTATTAATAGCCTTAATACACTTATAGCATAATTTCCCACAACCGTCAAGCCATTAAATCCCAAAATCCCGCAGAGTCTATACTAGTATAACTCAATTTTAATATCCTTATGTTCAGTGCAACTGGTTACTTTGATTATAATTGCTTTAGACACGAAACCAAACATATGGTTAATTAAAGTGGATTATACTAGAATTCAAAAGTATCCTTGTTATGCCGGCAGTCTGACCCTGACAAGCCGGAGCCAAAATTTTGCCCCTTTGCGCAGGATTTCTTTGTTAAGCGCCTAAAAACCGACTGTAAGCGGCCTCCCGTCCAAAACCGCCTCCTGAAGCCCGCAGTCCTTGGCATAACACAGCTTCAGAGAGAAAAATTCCCTCCCCTCCTCCAGCAAACTGAAGAAAATTTTGTCGCCTTCCCAGACAGGGAGCTGGCATATCTGGGATTTCTCCACCCATTCCAGAGTGCCCTCGTCACAGTCCGTAAGAGCCCCCTCATAACCGTCTGCAGTATACAAGAACATATATTCTGTACCATAGCCTTCAAAAGTGAAAGTAACGATTCCCCGAAGCCGCCACGACGTCAGAACCAGCCCTGTCTCCTCCCGCACCTCCCGCAGCAGACAGTCCTCCGGGGATTCATCCTTCTCAAAATGGCCTCCCACCCCGATCCACTTGTCCTTATTCACATCCCCTTCTTTCCTTATGCGGTGAAGCATAAGGTAGCTGTCATCCTTTTCAATATAGCATAGTGTGGTCAGATTGCTGCGCATGGCATATTTCTCCTGTTTTTTCCTGATTCGTTATCATAATCGCCTTTTGGGTTCCACAGCCCCAGGCATATCTACAATCCCGCCTAAAAAGTATATAGGCAGCTCTCCGATATGTCAAGTGCCGCCATCTGAAAAACTCTCCGCCCCTCTACTCCCTCCATAAACGGCCCTGCATAAACAGCCCTCCCGAAATGGCTCTTTCATAAATATCGCCATCCCATTGATTTTATCCCCATGTTATATTACAATGGTAGCCGTATTCCTTCCCAAATCTGGAATCCGGAAAGAGTGAGGACAATGGAAGCACAGCGTATGAAAAACATGACTCAGGGAAAGCCCGCCTCCCTGATCCTGACCTTTGCCCTGCCCCTGATGGCGGGCAATGTATTCCAGCAGCTTTATACCGTGGTGGACACCATGGTTGTAGGAAAGCATCTGGGTGTCTCAGCCCTTGCGGCTTTGGGCGCGGCAGACTGGATGAACTGGATGATGCTGGGAATCGTTCAGGGACTCGCCCAGGGCTTCGGCATCCTGATGGCTCAGGAATTCGGAGCCAGTCAATACGAGAAGCTCCAAAAAACCATCGGAGGCTCGGCCGTACTGGCTCTGGTCTCCGCCCTTGTCCTGACTGCTGCCGGGCAGCTGGCTATAACCCCCGTGCTGAAGCTGCTGCAGACTCCTGCGTTTATCTTTGGCGACACCAGGCTGTACCTGCGGATCATGTTCATGGGCATCCCGATCGTAATGGCCTACAATCTCTTTGCCTGCATCCTGCGCTCTCTGGGAGACGGCAGGACACCCCTCCATGCCATGATCGTGGCATCCCTGACCAATATCCTGCTGGATCTCCTCTTTGTCATGGTCTTCCAATGGGGAATCCCGGGCGCGGCGGCCGCTACCCTGATCGCCCAGCTGGTATCGGGTCTCTACTGCCTGCGCTATATCCTGAAGCTTGACTTGTTCCGGCTGACGCTTAAGGACTTCCGGCTCCCCGGCGCTCTATGCGGAAAGCTTCTCTTCCTCGGCTTCCCCATGGCCTTCCAGAACTGCATCATAGCTGTGGGCGGCATGATCGTTCAGTTTGTAGTTAACGGATTCGGCGTAATCTTTATTGCCGGATATACAGCCACCAACAAGCTCTATGGGATTCTTGAGATCGCCGCCACCTCCTATGGCTATGCCATGATCACCTACGTAGGCCAGAATCTGGGAGCCGGCAGAACCACCCGCATCCGGCAGGGCGTCCGCGCCGCCGTGGGAATAGCCCTTGTGACCTCCGTGGCAATCGCCGTGATCATGCTTTTGTTCGGCAGGGCAATTCTGGGCTGCTTCATCTCCGGCACCCCGGAGGAAGCAGAGGCCGCCATGAAGGCAGCCTATGCTTATCTGGCCATCATGAGCGTATGTCTGCCCATACTCTATATCCTCCATGTGATCCGGTCTGCCATTCAGGGCATGGGAAATACCCTGCTGCCCATGGCATCCGGCATTGCGGAGTTTATCATGCGCACCGCCACCGCCCTGCTGCTGCCTCTGGCCATAGGGGAGACGGGCATTTATATCGCGGAGATTTCAGCATGGGTGGGAGCTGACCTGGTTCTGGTGACCAGTTATTTTCTGTTGATCCGCAGGCTCCCTTCCACAGTCCCCGATGCCCCTTGACATATCCGAAAGCTGTCAGCAAAGGCACTGACAAAAACCATATACTTAAAAGAAGCAGAGGAAGTCAACCTTCCTCTGCTTCTTTGGTCCTTTCACCGCCCCCAAGCTGGTTGCCCACGCTGGCTTCCTCATCCTCTATCTCCTTCTTCATGGACTGAACCTTGGTGTCCTGCGCAATGGCCCGCATGATACGGTTCACATCCTCCGGCGAGAACATTCCTATGGCATCCGACAGCTGGCCCAGATTGGCACGGTTCACCTTCAGCTGCCCTCCGCCCGACAAGGGAATATTCAGAACCTTGCTTTCGTCCGACACATCTCCCAGACAGATGCTGTTTGTCTTTTCATCACAGACAAAACACACTCCGTTATACTCGATGACCCCATCCTTTGCCAGATAACCGTACGGCACCTTTGACGGCTGGCGCAGCTGCGAGATAGGATTCTCCTTTCCGGAGACAGCAGCCTCATATATCTTCTGTGCTTCCGATCTTTCCGGGACAGTCCCTGAAGCCACCTTGTCCGTCCCGTCCTCCTTGTCTCCCTCCGGCTCCTGAAGCCTGCTGCCCAAAATCGTCCATGCGCCGTTTCCCGCGGATACGGCATCAGAATAACCTGCTCCTGCAAAGCGCCTCTCCGTCTCCTTGGGTGTTCTCCTGATCACTACAGCATCACCTGCCGCAGCATTTGACCCTATTCTCATCTTTAACCCTCCTGCTTATCCTTACCCGTCACCTAAAAGACTCACGACAGCAGATTCCTTCTTTTCTCATCCTAAAGCTTTTGCTGTCTTCTCTTTAGCCCCTGAGGTTGAGCCTGCTCAGATACGAGTTCGCAATGCTTCCCGCCGAATTATACTGGCTGGACGCATTCTCCATATTCACCTTGGCATTGTCCGCCACTCTGGACGCAACGGAAGTGACCCGCTTGGAAAAAACCCCCTCCGCGCCCAGCACCTTCTTGATCGTATCTGCGTCCGCCTCCTCAAACTTGGCCTTGTTAAAGGAAAGGGTACCGTCTGTCCCCACAGTGATGCCGATCTCCGACAGTTCTGTCTTGTTGCTGGACGTTATCTCCCTCATGGACCGAAGATAATAATCATTCAGGATACCGGAATTCTCCTGCAGATACTTCAGTGTAGAATTAAAATCCTCCACCATCCCCGCAGCCGTGGAACTGACATCTGCGGAGCCTGCTTCTGTGATTCCCTTATCCGCCTTCTCCGACAGCAATGCCATCCGATCCGCCAGAGACGAGGCTGTCTTCTGCAGCTTCTCATAGCCCAGCCTTGCGGCTCTGGCGCTCTGGATGCTGCTTGCGCTCAGCGCGTCTATCCGGGATCCTCGGATCGAGTTACCCTTCTGGACCGATTTCAGCAGCGAACTGCTTCTGGGCGACAGCCCCGCCCTTCTCCTGCTGTTGTTTACCATCTGTGTGGTCATTCTTCTGATTCTCATATTTAGTACCTCCTTAAATAAAACTGGTTATGGGGCCGGGAAATATCTACAGCTGACAAGCGCCTCTCCTCTTTAAATACTCCCCGTACACCCTGACAAACTCCGAATACTTCTCTCTTGCCAGATAAACCGTCTCTTTGTTCTGCAGGCGGACAAATCCTGCCCCGTATTCCGTCACATACGCCATATTTACCAGATATCCCCTATGGCATCTGCAGAACCCTTCTCCGAGCTGCTCCTCCATGTGCTTCATGGTGGCATAGACAGTGACATTCTCCTTCAGCGTATGGATCTCCACCTTGCGCTTCCTGCTCTCCACATAGAGGATCTCACCTTTTTGTACCGTGAAGCTTCTGGCCTTCGTCTGGAAAAACAGCTGCCCGCTGTTGATGTTCTCCCGTTTCCGCACCTTCCTGCAGGCATCCTCAAACACCCTGCAGAACTTTTCCGGCGAGACAGGCTTCAGCAGATAATGGAAAGCCGACACGTCAAATGCCTCTGGAACATATTCCTTCAGCGCCGTCACAAAAATGAGAATCGTGTCCTCCCGACGGATGCGAAGCGCCCTTGCCACCTCGATTCCTCCCATATTCTCCATCCGGATATCCAACAAGAGGATATCAAAATGCTGTCCGGCCTCCAGAAACTGCCTGCAGGTATGAAAGCACACCACCTCGCAGTCCGGCTCCTGCTTCCTGATCAGACAGCTCAGCCCATTGCTGCTTTCCTTCTCATCATCACATATCGCGACCCTCATGCCCCACCTCTTATGTCTGTCCTTATAGTTATTTCGGCAGGATTCCTTTTGACCTTTGGATAATGTAACGAAACGCTGTCTCAAATGTCACGAATCGTATGCCAAACAAAAAGGACAGCAATCCAATGATTCGCTGTCCTTAGCTCCACACTTGTCCATAAATGCTCCGCACTTGTCGTTTCAGTTCCATCCTGCATATAGCATCCTGCTTTACATTTTTATATTTCGGCACAATCCTGAAAAAGTTTACCCTTACCTGAAAAGAGTCTCCAGCAGGCCGCGCTTAAGCACCTGCGCACCGATACAAAAGCTTATACCGTAAGAGAAAATCTCTCGCACAGCATGGTCACTGTCATAACAATCAGCAGATAGTCGATCTCATAAGCCCCCATAAGCTTGAAATCACCCTGACTGTAAACCTTCTTCATCTCGTTCACATGATCCACGTCAAATATCCCGTATTTCCTGATCAGGGAATCCTCCAAAAATCTGGTCTCCCCGGCCTGCTTCACCATAGCCGACATACCGGGAGCCTGAAACGGAAACTTCTTCCTCTTTAAAATCTCGTCCGGCACAATGCCCTTTCCGGCCTTTTTCAGGATATACTTCTCATTGGTCCCGTTCAGCTTATACTTGTCCGGTATCGTAATGACAAAGGATAGCAGGTCCGCATCCAGAAAAGGATGCCGTCCCTCTACAGAATGGGAAAAGAACATCCTGTCTCCATGCTCCCCCAGCAGGTGGTCCGAGAGACGGAGCTTATAGTCGATATAGGATCTCCTTTTCTGGGAGCTTAAGCCCTTTACCTTGTCAACATTGATGGGGCTGACAGCCCAGGCGGAGAAATTATCAATCTCTCCCCGCACATCCTCGCTGTAAATCTTTCGATGGATCTTCCTTATCTCCGGATGAATCCTCTCATATCTGAAATAAGGATCCCCCCACAGCCTCTCATTGGCCTCGCATTCCTCAGGGGACATCTGGCCTTTTTGCATATTTCGGAACAGATCCAGCATATATCCTACATAGCCGCAGAAAAACTCATCGGAGCCCTGCCCCGTCAGCACTGCCTTGGCAGGAGACTGCCTTACCAGGCCGCTGAGCAGGTAAGCCGCCACGTCATAGCTCTCCTTCACCGCAGCCTCCGCATGGAAAATGACCTCTGACAGGTTTTCCCAGATTTCCTTTTCCGCCACCTTGGTGCTGTAATGGGTGGACTTCACATAATCCTTGATGACCTTCTGGAAACGGCTCTCGTCCAGGTCTCCTGAGCCGATCTCCGCAGAGAAGGAATAATAGCTGTTCAGCAGATATTTGCCGATGTAGCAGGCCACCACGGAGCTGTCCAGTCCCCCGGAGATATAAAAGCCTATGGGCACATCCGCCACAAGCCTTCTGGCAATGGCCTCTTTCAGCAGCTCCCGCAGCTTTTCCACATAAAACGCCTCACCCTTGTCCTCTTCCTCCGGGCTGTAGCACAGATCCCAGTATTCCACATTTCGTATCTCCTGCCCCTGAACGATCTGGAGCATATGCCCGCCTTCCAGAGAGGAGATTCCCTTAAAAAAAGTCACCGGGGACACGATGCCCGGGAAATTCATCAGCTGGTCCACCGCTTTCAGGTTCAGCTTCCGCTCCACCCCGGGATACTCTAATATAGCCTTGATCTCCGAGGCAAATACGATCCTATTATCTGCCACGGTATAAAACAGCGGCGAGATTCCGATCTGATCCCGCACCAGAAGCAGCTGTCTCTTCCGCTCATCATAAAGAGCGATGGCGAACTGGCCGTTTAAACGTCCCGGGAAATCTGTGCCGCACTCCTCATAAAGATGAAGGATGACCTCCACATCCGTCTTAGTCCGGAACACATGCCCCTTGGCGGTCAGCTCCTCCCTGAGAGACTTGAAATTATAAATCTCCCCGTTGCATATCATAGATATGGTATTGTCTTCATTCTGAATCGGCTGCATTCCCCCGTCCAGATCGATAAAGCTGAGACGGTTGAATCCCAGCGCTGCCTCCTCCAGAACCAGTTTCCCGCTGCCGTCCGGCCCTCTATGGCGAATGGCCTGAAGCATTCCATCTATGATCTTCTCCTCTGTCCTGCCTCTCCCGGCCTCCAGATTAAACACACCGCAAATCCCGCACATCCTGCCTTAACCTCCATCTGTCAGAAAATCCCATACTTCACATACTGCTCTTCCTTCTCCGCCTCATACGCCGCGATCTTCTCCGCCCAGATCTCCTGCAGCCGCTCTTCTCCCCTGCGGTCCGGAAGCCCTGCTTCCTCCCGCAGGAACCGTCCCAGATAGCGTGCCAGCTTCTCCGCCCCGGAAAGATTCATATGAAGCCCTGCATCATAAGTATCCTTACTGTAATCGATTCCTGTCTCCTCTGTCAGCTCAAGGAAATTGATATACGTCAGGCCATATTCTTTTGCATACGCCTCCACCTGCTCCTCCCACTCCGGATACCAGTAAGGATACAGGCTCGGAGCCTTGATCAGGAGCAGCCGGATGTCATTTTCCTCACAGAGCTCCCTCATCTTGTCCAGATATTTCCAAGCGTTCTCTCCGAAGCTGTAATCCCCCAGGATCCTGCCGCCGGGCACATTCTCCGCCGGCTTCACATCCACCCGCATATAGTAGCCGTTGTGGGAGACGGGCTTGGTGTCGAACATATACCTCACATCCGATGCCGTAAGCTCGCTCCAGCGGCTGTGATAACGCAGGATAGGGAACACATAATCCAGAAACTGCTCCTCCGGCTTCATGGAGGCAAGGATCGCATTCACCTTGGAGAGCGACCATTCCATCCCCTCCAGCGTCATACGGTTATAAGCCTCGTTCTGGGACTTATCGAACTGCAGGGACTGTATGTTAAAGACTACCACCTCCGGCGTCTCATAACGGAGCGTGTCCTCCAGAATATAATAGGACTGCCAGATATACTGCTCCGCACTGCCCCGGATATAGCTGTTTATGCCATACTCCTCCCAGAGCACGACAGGCGAGAAATTCTCGTAGACCTCACAGTCCCCTACGAATATCACGTCGAAATCCTTTTCTTCTTTATAATATTCAGCGATGAAGGCTCCCTCCACGATGCCGTCCACATACTTGGGCACCAAGAGCCTCTGCAGGAAAAAAAGCCCCCCCATGGCCACTGCCGCCGAAACCGCCACCTTTATCAAAGCACATACCTTCGTATTCCGCATCATTCCAGACCCCCTGACCCTCCGCACCTAAGGAACTGTCCATTCATAACTTGTGCATTTGACTTGTCCAAATCCCACAGTCTCCTAAAACTGATTATAGATAAACTGGCTGGCATCATACCCGATGCCGTAAGCCCCCACCAGAAGCACGCTCAAAAACAACCCGTACCAGACTGCAAAACGCAGGGGATACGGTCTTTTCCCGATCCGCTCCCTGACGCTGCCGGTCCGCTGCAGCAGGCTCACGCAGAGCATCACGGCCACGCCCCCGGCCAGAATCCCATAATCCAGCATGGTCAGTCCCAGCTGCATCAGAGAGCCGTCCCAGAGCACGTTCCAGTTAGGCACCGTAAACATGGAGCCGAAGGCCCTGAAGGTATCCCCCAGCGAGGCATAGCAGTCAAATATATTCAGGCAGCACACCAGCAGGAAGGTGCGCAGCATCTGAAATACCGCATACAGCCTGCCCTGCGCCCCGAAGCGCTTATGGAACCTCTCATAAAGGGGTTCAAACTCCTCCGATGCCATGAGTATAGCCCAGTTGCCCAGCCCCCAGACGATGAAATTCCAGCTTGCGCCATGCCAGATACCGGTGGCAAACCATACGGTGAAGGAGGACAGATACATAGGAAGCCTCTTGCCGACCTTCTCTCCGAAATGCTTTTTGGAGAATTTGGTGAATTTCTGCATGGGTCTGGAGATGGAGACAGGATAGAAAATATAGTCCCTGAACCATGAACACATAGAAATATGCCACCTGCGCCAATACTCCTTCAAGGATTTGGAGAAATACGGCAGATTAAAGTTTTCCTGCACCGTGATGCCAAAGGTCTGTGCAATGCCGATGGTGATATCGATTCCCCCGGTGAAATCCGCATAGAGCTCACAGGTATAAAAAAGCATCCCCACCAGTACATAAGCCCCCTGATAGGCGCCCGCATTCCCGATGATCGTGCTTACCCCCGCCAGAATCCTATCCGCCACTACCATCTTTTTAAAATACCCCCACAGCACTCTCTGCAGACCGTAGCACACAGTCCTGCTGTCAAAGGGATGCTTTTCAAAAAGGTTTTTTGCCAGATCGCCGAAACGGCTGATGGGTCCCTGGATCAGCTGGGGAAAGAAAGACACGAACAAAGCGAACCGAAAGGGATTCTTCTCCGCAGGGATCGTCCCCCTGTATACATCGATAAGGTATCCCACGGCCTGAAAGGTATAGAAGGATATCCCCATGGGCAGAGCCAGCGTTATAAAGGAAAGCTGTGCCGTACCCCCGAAGGCCTTGAGAATACCATTCACATTGGAGATAAAGAAATTGGTATACTTCACCACGGCCAGAATACCCAGATTCAGAAGCAGGCATAGGATCATCCACCTCAGCCGGATTTTCTTTTGCTTTTCCTTGTATGCCTTCTTCTCCTCCTTGGCCAGCTCCGCCTTGTGTTCCTTCAGGTAATCGCTCTGCCTCCCGGCATTCCTATCGATCATGCGGGCAGCAAAATAAACGGTGAGCGTGGTTACCAGAATATAAACCAGATAACCCGCCCCCGCCATAAAATAAAAAATATAGCTTGCCGCAAGCAAAAGCGGCCATTGGCATTTTTTAGGGACGAGGTAGTATGCCAAAAGCAAGACCGCCATAAATGCAATGAATGAATATGATGTAAAGAGCATAACCTACCTCCGGCGCTAAGAGCCTATTCCTCATCCAGATCCTGAATCAGGGAATACAAGGCCTTGGCGGAATTGAAATTCTCCGGAACGATGTCCTTGGCTGTGATGCTCACGTCAAACACCTCGCTGATCTCCGATATCAGATTCACGATGTCCAGAGAATCCAGAATACCGTCGTCAATCAAATGCTCCTCCACCTCAAAATCCACCTCGGGATGCAGGTCGTTCAAAATCTCCAGTAAATCTTCCATCTCTCTTATCCTTTCCTCTCATACATATTTTTTAATGTGACTCTGTCTATTTTCCCATTTGCCGTAAACGGCATCTGTTCCAATCTGATCATCTTATTGGGAAGCATATAGCGGGGCAGCCTGCCCTTCAGCGCCTCTGTAAGCTCCTTTTCGGAAATATCCCCCACATAGTACAGCACGATCTTTACTCTTTTCGTGTCGTAGATGCATGCCGTCATATGGACGCCCGAAAGCATACCCACATTGACCTCCACCTCTCCCAGCTCGATGCGGTGTCCCATATGCTTGATCTGGTAATCCTTCCGGGACACAAAGACCAGCTCTCCCGCCTCGTTGTACCGGCCTATGTCGCCGGTCTTATATATGGTCTCGGGATAAGAGGAGTTCAGAGGATTCTGCACAAAGGCCTCGCCGGTGCGGACCGGATCATTATAATAGCCCAGCGTCAGCGCTGTGCCCCTGATGCATATTTCACCCTCCTGACCTGCCTCCGCCAGCTTCCCGTCCTCTGTCAGGAGCAGTATCTCCCTGTTCGGAAAGGGATGTCCGACCGGGATGGCCTCACCGTCCGCAAACTCACGCTCCACCCGGTAATAACAGCACATCCCCGTGCCCTCCGTGGGCCCGTAAAGGTTTGTGAATGTTGCCTCCGGCAGTGCCTCCCTCCAGATCCTGAACTGCTTTAAGGGGAACACTTCGCTTCCGAAAGCGATAGTATGCAGGTATTCCGGCTTCGCGATCTGGAAGGTGCCGAACGCGCTTATCATGGTAAGGGCCGAAACCACCCAGCAAATAGTATTGATCTTATGGGTATTCAGATACTCCACAAGAGCCGTGGGAATGGAAAACAGATTCCGTGGAATCAGATAAGTGGTGGCCCCGAACTTCAGCGTGGGATAAAGCTCCTTCAGGCACGCGTCAAAATACAGCGGTGTCTGGTTGCCGAACACTGTGCCTTCGTTAAATCTCAGCACCTCGGAAAGCTGTTCGATATAGTCTATCACCGACCTGTGGCAGGCCGCCACACCCTTGGGGATCCCGGTGGAGCCGGAAGTAAACACGATGTAAATGGGATCCGTATCGATGGCCCTGCGGTAAATATCGTCCAATGCCCCATCATCAATCTTCGTCTTTACCATCTCATCATACAAGATGATATCACAGTCTTTCACCTGAAACGTTCCTGCGATCTCCGCCGTTGCCTCATCACAGATGATCAGAGGAGACTGCACATTATCCAGAATCAGCTGAATCCTTCCGCTGGGCATCTCCTCATCAATGGGCACATAAAAGCACCCACCCGTAATGACTCCGAAAAAGGCCGTGACCTCCTTGGGCGATTTCCGCATGAAGACCACCACAGGTCTCTTATAGATTCCCCTTTCATGAAGAAAGCTTCCTATACTACGGCTGTAACGATAGACCTCCCTGAAGGTAAGGCCCTCCGTTCCGTCGGAATAAGCCACCTTGTCCGGCTTTTCCCTCACGATCTGATTCAAGTAGCTCAAAACATGATTCTGCATATCAATATCCCATACCTATTCCGGCAGACATCCTTCCGGCCTCTGAAAACAGCACAGCCTGCCACTCTTCGCATAGTATACAGTTTGCCATATGATTTGTCAAGATATCTTGAAAAATATGCAAATTCGGCCCTGATACCGCTTTCATCATACATTTTTTAATAATTTGACGTATATTTTCCGGCACCCACGGCTTGAAATTCTATATGTAAAAGCGTATAATAGGATAGATCTGTGTCCGGCACATAAAGCAAGCCCATAAACAGACACAGGCAAATATGCAGAGCAAGGTTGGTATCACATAGATGAAACTGCATAAAATAATAAATCTCATCGGCCTGGCGGCCATGCTGGCGCTGGGGGGATGCGGAGACGATCTGCTGCTCCCAGCAACGCAGAGCCTGCCTGCGGAATCATCCTCTGCCGCTGCCAGCGGCCCTGAGCGGTCAGAAAGCATCTTCTCTGACGAACAGGATTTCTCCCATGAGGCAGAAAGCAGCTCTTCCGGCCAGCCGGAGGATATCCCTGTCATTTTGGACATTCTGACCAGCATACAGTTAGAGGCCGGCGTTTCGGAAATATCCGCCGCCGACCTCTTTGAAGAGTACAATGCCCAGCAAGTCATCTTCCAGACCTTTTTGTCCGCAGAAGAGCTTGCCGTGGCCGGTGCCATATACGAAATCGACGTCACCTATCTGGATCAGCCGGTCGCGGTAACCGTGGAGATCGTCGACACCACCCCTCCCACCATAGAAGGCGTAAAATCGCTTTCCGTGAACATAGGGGCAAGTCTTTCCTATAAAAAAGATATCCTGCTGTCCGATAACGCGGCGGGGGAGATCCTTCTGGAAATAGACAACAGCCTTGTAAACCTCAACGTCCCAGGGACTTATCCTATCCGCTATACCGCCACGGACGGTTCCGGCAACCAGTCCTCTGCCGACACCACCGTCACCGTAAACGCGACACATATCCCCACAGAGGAGGATGCGTTCGCGCTGGCCGATACTCTGATCGCCCGGATCATCACCCCGGAAATGAGTAAATACGACACTGCCTATACGCTCTGGAACTGGTGCAGGACAAATATACGATATGCCGCCTCTGCGGAAAACTACAGCTCCGTATGGGCAGGAGGCTATGAAGGGCTGAACAAAAAAAGCGGGGACTGCTACACATACTATGCAACATATTCCCTGCTTCTTACCCGCTGTGGGATCGACAATCTCTGCGTCGCCAGAGTGGGCGGCACATCGGACCATTGGTGGAATCTTGTAAACATTGGGGACGGCTGGTATCACTGTGATTCCAGCCCCCGCAGAAGGGGCGATCCCTATCTGTGCTTTATGCAGACAGATGCCCAGGTGCAGGCTTACACAGAATCCTACTCAGGCGTCCCCAATTACTACGTTTTTGACGGAAGTCTCTATCCTGACCGGGAGACTGCGGTTATCTTTGGAGATGTCCCCGCTGCCTCTACTGATTCAGAACAGTAGACCTATATTCAATGGAAATGACCGCGCCATCCTTCAGGATAAAGCACAGCTGCATATTGTCTTTGGAATATACCAGCATACCGCTTTCCTCAGCGCCGCCAGTCCCGTAGGCCTGCTGCACCTTTTCCAGAGAATCGCCGATGCAGACACCCTCTGCAGTGGATACGGAGTCATCCTTGAATACCACCGCCGATACATGATCCTTGTCCCCTGAAGGATATGTGTTCATGTCGAAGCCATTGTAGGAATAGATTTTGTCCAGCCCCTCGAAAGCGCAGCTTGCCGCCTCATAATAGCTCGCAGGCTCGCCCAGAGCCGTGACAATGGGCGCAGCGTCTGCGTCTACCTCTATGGCTGTTCCCTTATAGTTAAAGACATATCCTTTTCCTCCCGCTGTCTGGCCCGTCTCCTGTCCGCTCTGAACCGTTCCTCCGTTTCCCCCGGGCTGGGACGCTCCTGCAGCGGAATTCTGCCCGCTTCCGTCGATCACCTTCTCATCATTCCCGCATCCTGCCATCAAGAGCATAGATGCTGTCATCAACAACGCTACTAACTTTTTCATTTTCTTCCTCCTTTTTGTTTCCGCGCCTTACATCCGGAAACCTTTTTCAGTTCCGCCTAAGCGTTCACTGTCTTTTTACTATCAGGTCTCTATATTCATCCTTCAGCCGGCCGCAGGAAAGCACCGCCTTTCTCGCCAAAACCTCCAGAATATCCACAAATTCCGGCCCTAAAGGACTTCCCTTATAAGAACCCATGGCGGAATCCCTTTTGACCAGAGACAATTCTGTACATGCAAGAAGAACGATCTCTGCGCCCCTGCTGAAAAGCTGCCCTGACACATCCTTGAATTTTGCAGGCTCCCCGGGCCTGCCGGCCTTAATATCATCATAGATAAGGCTCATAACCTTTCTCTGGCCTTCCTGATCGGGCAGGATGCATGCGATCCCTTCCTCCTCCAGCGCCCTCTGAACCAGACCGCTTGCGATAGTTCCATCCGTGGCCATGACGCCTGCACTGGAAATCCCTGCCTCCTTCAGATAAAGGGCTGTCTCGGCGGGGGCATTTATGATAGGGACTCCGATCCCCTCTTCCAGGCGGCTATGGAAATAATGCGCCGTGATACAAGGGACGGCGATCAGCTCCGCCCCCAAGGATACCAGCCCCTTCCCTGCCTGCACCATCATAGGCAGCGGACTGTCGCCGCTCTGCCCCAGAATGAAGCGGGTTCTGTCAGGTATCCGCGGATTGCTGTGGAGAAAAATCTCCATATGTTCCTGATCCGTTTCCGCATGGCTCATCTGCGTGACCAGCTGCAGAAAATATACCGTCGCCATGGGGCCGAGACCGCCGATTATGCCAAGTTTTTTCATATTTATACCCCCTGCCTGCTTTCAGCCGGCATCCGGCCGCAGCCTGAACACACGCCGTTTTCAAGCCTGTCCCCATGGCCGGCCTGGGCGGACATCCGGCGGACAGTCCGCCCCGTCAGCCTGATGTTTCCGCTCTATGCTCTACATCCTGACTGGCCCCATTGACCTCAGGGTACAAGGAATGATCGTAATTATGGGACTTGTCATGGGCGTCTGAATACTCCATCATCTGTTTGTCATCCCACATAAATATAGTCGGATGATCCTTTCTGGGCGTGGTGTCGAAATGGTACCACCCGTCTCCGATATCCACCAGATTCCAGTAATGCAGAGTGTCGCTGGGTATCTTCTCGATGTCCATATTCTTGATTCCGGCCCTTGTCAGCAGGAGCTTTGCAGTGGAGGCATATACATAACAGTCCCCCTTCCTGTTCATCAGTCCTTCATAGGCCGCCTGAACCCAGTCACTCTTGTCGGAGTCATTGATATAGGAAATATGCCCCATAATATAGGTATAAATGGCCTGAACCTTGTCAAGCTCGCTCATCTCCGGCTTGATGATCCTCGCCAGAACCGAATCCCCCAGAGCATTCACCTCATCGATATCATATTTTCTGGCCAATACCGTCAGATTTACCGTCACCTCGGCCGTATTGCCTGACGCATCCCTCGCCACGTAGGTAACGGGATATACTCCCTCCGCACTGGTATTTACCTTTGAAGTATCCACCTCCAGCGTAACCCCGTCGGTGGAATTGTCCGTGACCGTCACATCCTTCCGATAGGAGACCGTATCCTTCGCGTAAATGGTTATATCTGCCGCACCGTGGATCACCGGCGGCTCCTTGTCCTCCTTCAGAGTAAGCTTGGCGGACTTCTCCACCTTGTTTCCGCCCTGATCGGTAAAGACCAGCTCCACCTGCTGGGTGCCCAGCAGGGAAAGATCCGGCTCCTTTTTAAAGGCAGCCGTCACCTCCGTCACATCCTGCACTCTGACAACAAAATCCATGGCTTCCTTGGGCACATTTGCAAAATCCTCGATATCCCGGACCTCTACCACCGGCGGCACCGTATCTACTATATGCATAACCGATGTATAATTCTCTCCGTTTACCACTAGAGAGACATTGTAGTCCCCTACCTTTGTATAATCCACCTCTGTTATCGGCGTTACAAACTGCCCCGTCTCACCGGCAGCCACAAACCTGTCCAGCCCCGGCGCGCCCTGTCCGGCCTCCACGGTTACATTGTCCGCCACGATGCTCATATATAGCCCGGCCTCCAGCACAGTGCTGTTGTTTCCCAGATCCGTCAGCGCTATCTGCACCCTCTGGTCGCCCTTCTTTGTAAAGTCAGGCTGTGTGACATAGGAGACCGTCACCTTTGTGGCGTCCACAATATCAGTCACAAAGCTTTCCGGTCCGCAGGTGTTTCCAAGAGGAAGCCTTACATCCACCGCTTTTCCTTCCGGTCGTCTGGTATCCTCTACGATGAGCTTACACTTATGGGTAAAGAGACCGCTCTTCACCTTTATCTGATATTCTCCCGGCACCGTACTGTCAAAGGGATCACTGCCCGGTGCAAATACAGCTTCCTCATCGGGCTTTTTCAAAAAGTCAGAAGGCACCACCTGATTACCCGCCTCCACCCGGCATACCTTGAAGGCAAGACTGTTCACATAGAAATAGCCCCCTGCTCCCAGCAGGATAAGCGCTAATAACAGCCCTATCAGCTTCCCATGATTTTTCCCCCGCCTTCCTGTGCCTCCGGAGTTTCTTCCTTCTGAATAGCCTCCGGAGCTTCGTCTCCTTTGAGGCCTTCTGTCTGTTTCAGGCCTTCCGGGCATTTCTCTCCTGCCTGTCTTTCCGGGGCGGACTCTGCCTCCTGCCCTTTCCGGCCTTGCTCCTCCCTCTGTGCCTTTATGCCGGACGGCAGCGCCATTCCCCTGTCTCACGGAACCAGGTTCCGCATTTCCGTTCATAGGACGATTCCCGTTCCCGGCATTTTGGGGCCTTGCTCCTCCTTCCGCGTTCATGGGACGGACTCTGTTCCCGGCATTTTGGGGCCTTGCTCCCTTCGCATTCATGGACGACTCTGTTCCCGCATTTTGGGGCTTGCTCCCCTTCCGCGTTCATGGACGGACTTGTTCCCCGCATTTTGGGCCTTGCTACCCTTCCGCGTTCATGGGACGACTCTGTTCCATTTTGGGGCTTGCTACCCTTCCGCGTTCATGGGACGGACTCTGTTCCCCGCATTTTGGGGCCTTGCTACCCTTCCGCGTTCATGGGACGATCTGTTCCCCGCGTTTGGCCTTGCTACCCTTCTGCGTTCATGGACGGACTCTGTTCCCGCATTTTGGGGCCTTGCTCCCCCTTCCGCGTTCATGGGACGGACTCTGTTCCCCGCGTTTTGGGGCCTTGCTCCCCCTTCCGCGTTCATGGGACGGACTCTGTTCCCGGTGTTTCCGGCCCCGGCCCCTCTCTGCACGTTTATGGGCCGCACTTCGCCTCCGGCACTTCCAGATCCGGCGCCCGCTGTCGTCACAGACCGACTCCTGCTTCCGGCATTCTGAGGCCCTGCGCTCCCTTCCGTGCTGACGGGACGGACCCCGTTTCTGATTTTTCCGGATCCGGCGCCCCTTTCTGCCCTCATAGGGCGGACTCTGTTCCCGCCCCTTCCGGAGCTTTGGGCATAATCAGGGCTCCCCGTATTTTTTGCTCTCCGGGCTGTCCCGGACTGTCCTGCAGATCTGGAGACATTGATGACATCTATATTCTCATGCTCCGTTTCTCCAGCTATTGCATACTCTTCGTTATGCATACCATTTTTGCTCATCATCACCTTGTTCCCAAGCATATTCTACTATACTTTCGTCAACAACCTTCACTCCCTTGCGCAGACCATATCCGCCTGCCCAAATACGCCTCCGGTTCACTTCCCAACCAGACCAGTAATATTTTAATGCATATGGTATGCCTTGTCAACACCGGGGACCCGCCGGACGGCAGGTTTCCTCACTCCCCGCATCCCGCATGATTACATCTGCGCATATTTTCGCTCAATAAAGCTCTTCACCTGTACATTGTTGTCAGGCGTCGTATCCTCCAGAGTTGCGTGTATGAACGGCTTCCTTTCCTTCATGAACTTCAGGATAGGGTCTAAGTCCATCTCCCCCTTGCCGCAGCCCAGTGAAACCAGTTTCCCGTCCCTCACCGTGAAATCCTTCAGATGCATCACCGCCACATCAGGCCCCAGCAGCTCGATGGCCTCCTGAATGACAGCCTTTCTGTCGGCATAATTCTCCATGTCCAGCAGATTCACGGGATCAAAGATAATCTGCAGGTTGGGGGAGCCGATCTCGTCCAGCACCCGTCTTGCCCGTCTGGGATTGCAGACAATGTGGCGGTACACAGGCTCGATAGCCACCACTACCCCCATCTTCTCCGCATATTCCACGATAGGATGGAGATTGTACATAAATATCTTCAGGGCCTCCTCCGTATGGCATTCTGGCGTGAAGGTATAGGTCTCGTTGGGAGCCCCCGTCTCCGTGCCAACGACGCCGCAGCCCAGCCATGAAGCAAAACGGATGTGAGCCATATAACGGTGGACCGTTGCCGCAAGCTGCTCCTTATTGGGATCTGCCAGATTCAGGTAACATCCCAGAACGGCTATGTCCACCTGATTCCTCGCAAATACATTCTTGATATACATGGCCAGCCCGGGCGTCAGAGCCTCGTCTGTAGTGGGAAATTCATCGATCACCTTTGACAGGGCAAGATGGCCGCAGGCAAAACCCAGCCGATGGACATCCGCGATCCTCTCTTCAAAGGGAAGGGGTCTCGTATCATGTAATCTGATTCCTAACTGCATTATCTTATACCTCCGTTGTTTCCTTTTTGTAACATAATAGCACAACAGGCCTGAAGTTTGCAAGTATCCCCGTTCCCGGCTGCTTAGACTCAATGGCCCGCTGCGCTTTCCTCCTGCACACCCCCCTCATAAGGGCCATAGATATCTCTGGTATCCCATGGAGCGCTACTGCCCCATCCCATGGCTTCTCACCATAATAGACCACAATCGTGATGACTTCTGTAAATCTGTCTGTCTTCTTCATCCCCGATAAGAATTCATCTTCCTCCATGCCGTCAGAATTCTTATATTTCTTCGCATTGCTGCCATACTGTTTCTTGTAAGTGCCATGATCGTAACCCATGACCCTCATGGGTATGGCATAATGGATATGCTCCTGCGATTCCATTCCCAGCATGGTAAGCTCCACACCATATGCCGTGGATTTCTTGCTCACCTTGATTAAGTCTCTGAAGGCCTGGATGCTCTCCGCATAGTCCCTGTGCTCCAATACAGAGAATTCCTCCGTATCCATGTCTTCCAACTCCTCTGGCCTGATGGCCTGCCTTCCCCCGAACATCACCGCATTGAAGATGTCGGCGAACTGCTCATTGTTGTTACAGTAGTTCTTTAATACTGTATCTGGTTTCAAGTCCTATCTTCTCTTTGCCATGTTGAACCCTTTCCCTTTAATGCCTTTAGCATACTATTAAAGAAACTCCAGCCCGAAAGCCAGAGTCTCCTTTCCCACTTCCGGCCATGGGCTTCACAGAACTCCCTTGCCTTTGCTTCATCCTCGGTGATGAACAGCAGATTCTTTGCAGTTGCTTCACAGATATTATCCTTATCCAGCAGATATCCAAATCCTTCATATCCCTGAACTCTTTCTGTTCCTCTGCAATCTTGTCAGGCTTGAAGACTATGTTATTCGCTTCATGGGAGAAATATCTGGCAGATAAATGTTATACATATCATTCAAGGCTTCTTCTCTCTTTCTTCTGAAATAAAGAAACAGCCTTGGAATAGGAAATAGTTTCCTATTTCAAGGCTGTTGTATTCTCTCTATTCAATTTACGGGGCTGTCCCAGATTGCCCTTAGAGGCTATTCGGGGTTGCCCCTGAATAACCAGATTATGTTTTCTTACAGCGTCACGCCCTGCTTAAATATCGCCATATCGTGATATCCCGCTTCCTCGCTGCAGACCTTCCTGCCGGACGCAACCTCCAGCACGTAACGGTAAAGCCTCTCCGTCTCCTCCTCCGGGTCGGCCTCCTCCGCCAGCCCGCCTGCGTCAAAGTCGATCCAGCCCGCCTTCCGGGAGGCAAGCCCGGAATTGGTGGATATCTTCACCGTAGGCACCGGGGAGGCAAAGGGAGTCCCCCTGCCTGTGGTGAACAGCACGATCTGGGCTCCCGCCGCCGCCAGCGCGGTAGCCGCCACCAGATCGTTGCCGGGTGCGCTGAGCAGGTTCAGCCCCCGCTCCTTTACCCTCTCGCCGTACCCCAGCACGCCCCTCACCGGCCCGCTGCCCGACTTCTGGGTGCAGCCCAGAGACTTGTCCTCCAGCGTGGAGATTCCTCCTGCCTTGTTTCCCGGGGAAGGATTTTCGTAAATGGTCTGGTTATGGCTCTTGAAATAATTCTTGAAATCATTGATCAGCGCCACTGTCTCATGGAACAGCTTCTCGTTTTCACAGCGATTCATCAGGATCGTCTCCGCCCCGAACATCTCCGGGACTTCGGTAAGAATCGTAGTCCCCCCCTGCATAGCCAGCCTGTCGGAAAACCGCCCTACCAGCGGATTGGCCGTAATGCCGGAGAGCCCGTCGCTGCCGCCGCACTTTAAGCCCACCACAAGGCAGCCTGCATCCACCGGCTCCCGCTCCAGAGAAGCGGCATTGTCGATCAGCTCTTCCACCAGCTTCAGGGCCTCCTCTATCTCATCCTCCCATTCCTGCGCCACCAGAAATTTGACTCTATTCTCATCGTAGTCCCCGATATAGGGCTTCAGCACCTCGATATTGCTGTTCTCACAGCCCAGCCCCAGCACAAGCACTCCCCCCGCATTGGGATGACTGATCAGGTCAACCAGTATTTTTCTGGTATTTTCCTGATCCTCTCCCATCTGTGAACAGCCGTAAGGATGCGGAAAGGCAACCACTTCCTCCACTGTCCCCTTTATCATTCCTTTCGCCCGTCTGGCCACAGCCTCCGCCACATTGTTCACACAGCCAACGGTAGGGATGATCCATATTTCATTGCGCACCCCCGCTTTGCCGTCCGAACGCAGGAAGCCCATAAATGTGTCCTTGGATGCCGTTTTCTGCCTGCAGACGCTTCCTTCAAGGACTTTTTCAGGGATTTCGCCCCCAAAAACCGGTTCATAGGAATATTCCAGCACATCCCCCAGCCCGGTCCTGATATTATGGGTATGCACCCACGCGCCCGCCTGAATGGCTTCCTTTGCGATGCCCACAGGGTAGCCGTATTTCACTACTGCCCCGCCTTCCGGGATATAGCAGAGCGCCATCTTATGGCCGGCGGGGATTTCCTCCAGCGCTGCTATGGTTATTTCCCCCTCCCCCGCTCCTTTCGGAATCCCGCCCTGCTTCAGGGCTGTCTGAATCGTCAGCTCTTTTCCCGCCGGAACATCCCTGAGGGCTACCGCCACATTGTCTTTTTCATTTATCTTCAAGAAATCCTGCATAATGCCGTCCTCATGCCCTTCGCCCTGATTTCCTCCAGATAGCCTGCTGCCGCTTCCGCAAGCCCCTCTACCCGACTCAGGTCCTGACCAAAAAAGTCAATGCGGCTCAGGAAGCCTTCCGTCAAGGCTTTGCTGTCCTTGCCGCAGTTGTCCCGGAAGAATTCCAGAACCTTCCTGTCATCCAGTATCTTGTATTCCTCTCCGTCCCTGCTGCCTATGAGCGCTCCGTCCCTGATCTCCGTGCCGGTATAAAAGGCCATCAGCGCCGCAAGCGAAAAGACCAGACGCTTAGGCAGGACACCATGCTTTTGGACATAGCCCAGCAGACTCGGCATACATCTGGCGGTCCATTTGGATACGGAATTCAGGGAGATGGACAGCAGCGCATGCTTCACATAAGGATTATTGAAACGGCTGATCACATCCTCCGCAAATTCCTTCAGATCCTTCTCCGGAAGCTCCAGCGTAGGGATCACCTCATCAAAGACAGTCTTTGTCATGAAATCCCTGATATCTTTATCATCCATGGACTCCTTTACGGTATCATTGCCGCACAGATAGGAGGCCAGCACAAAGGAGGTATGGGCACCGTTCAGGATGCGGACCTTCCTCTGCTTGTAGGGCTTCTGGCTGTCCGTAAAGATAACCGGGAGACCTACATCCGGTAGCGGCAGTTCCCTGCTGATATCCTTTGGACTCTCGATGACCCAGAGCCCAAAAGGTTCTCCGGTAACCATGATTCTATCTTCATACCCCAGCGCATCCCATTCCTCCTGCTCCTTGTCCCGGGGATAGCCGGTGACGATACGGTCCACCAGCGTGGATGTAAAGACACAGGCCTCCTCCACCCATTCCCGGAAATCCTCCCCCAGATTCCAGAGCTCGATAAACTGCATCACGCATTTCTTCAGTGCAATTCCATTGTCGTCTATCAATTCCACGGGCAGCATGATCAGCCCTTTCTTTCTGTCTCCCTTAAAACAACGGAATCTATAATACAGAAATTTGGTCAGCTTCCCAGGAAAAGTGGCAGGGGGCGTGGACTCAAATTTATCGCCTTCGTCAAATACGATCCCGGCCTCTGTGGTATTGGAGATCACAAACCGCAGAGAACCGATCTCAGCCAGCCCCATGTATTTGTCGTACTCGGAATACGCGCACACTGCGTCAGCAATGCTGGTCACTTTTCTGTTCTGGATCTTTGCCTCTCCGTCCACCATCCCCCGCAGGGATACCGTATACTGACAGTCCTGCCTATGGAAATTCTCCAGACTGCCCCCTTCGATAGGCTTGACCAGAACAATGTCTCCATCAAACTTTCCCTGCTCATTGGCTATGTCGATCATATAGTCCGCAAATGCCCTGAGGAAATTTCCCTCTCCGAACTGAACCACCCTGACAGGTCTCACCTTTTTTTTCGTTACCGCCTTATTCAATACTTCCATTCTCCCTCGTTTCCGCCGCTAAAGCGGCACTTCCGATTATGTAAGCCCTTACATTTCTCATTCTACTTCCAGTTTACCATTTCGTCAACACAAAAATATCGAATTTCTTAATTTATACTGAGCGTCAATGAAACTTGCAGTAAACAACAACGAAAAAATGCCTGCCAAATATGCCTGCCTTAGGCAGATTTGTAAATTCTGGCAGTCTTGTGTTTATTCGTCTTTGTTAAAAATATATCTTGCAAAATCATTCAGGTTTGTTATAATAAATATTGTGCTTTCATGTAACTACTTACATTTTGACTCAGGGAGAACCAATGACTATCTATGACATTTCCGAAAAGGCCGGTGTTTCCATTGCCACGGTTTCCCGTGTGCTGAACGGCAGCAAGAATGTCAGCGAAAAGACCCGGAGCAAGGTGCTGGACACCATCCAGCAGTGCGGATACACCCCCAACGCCTTCGCAAGGGGACTGGGGCTGAATACCATGAACACCGTGGGCATCATGTGCGCGGACAGCTCCGACCCGTATCTCGCCAAAGCAGTCTACCATATTGAGCAGAAGCTGCGGGCAAACGGCTACGACAGTCTCCTTTGCTGCACTGGCTATGAACTGGAGGACAAAATCTCCTCCATGAACCTGCTGCTCACCAAAAAGGTGGACGGAATCATTCTGGCAGGCTCCAATTTCATCTATGAGAAGGATACGGAGAACAAGTACATCGCTGACGCCGCCGCCCAGATTCCGGTGATGCTGCTGAATGCCGCTCTGGACGTGCCAAATGTCTACAGCATCGTCTCAGACGATTTTACCTCCATGCATGATGCCACCCTGCAGATGGCGCAGGCCGGTATAAAGGATATCTTATACTTTTACAATTCCAGCTCCTACAGTGGCAAGAAAAAGCTGGAGGGTTATAAAGCCGCAATGCAGGAGAGCGGGCTGTGGCTTCCGGATCTGGTACAGTTTTTTTCCGGGTCCCGTGAAGACATCCACGCCATGCAGGAGCATCTGAAGACCTTGGATGAACGGGGCATTCGTTTTCACGGCGTCATCGCGTCGGACGACATTCTGGCGCTGGCCGCCGTGAAATATGCCAAAGAAATGCATTACCGGATCCCGGAAGATTTTTCCGTTTTGGGATATAATAATTCCATGCTGGCAGACTGCTGCGACCCGGAGCTGACCAGCATCGACAACAAGCTTGAGACCTTATGCCAGCACCTGATCACCATCCTGCTGGGTGTGCTGGCCGGAAACGAGATGCCGAAAAAGGCCGTCTTTTCCGGCGAAATCATAAAGCGGGGCACCACACGGTAAATGCTTATTTTGAGACACTATAAACTTATCATAAGACACCATAAACCTATTTTCAAAATATGGAGGAGAATGAAATGAAACCATTTATGGACAAAGATTTCCTGCTGGAGTCTGAGACGGCCAAAAAGCTGTTCCATGACTATGCGGAAAACACACCGGTACTCGACTACCACTGCCACATCAACCCCAGAGAGATCGCAGAAGACCGCCAGTTCGACAATATAACGCAGGTTTGGCTGGGCGGTGACCATTATAAGTGGCGCCTCATGCGTTCCTTCGGTGTGGACGAAAAGTACATCACAGGGGACGCATCCGATTATGACAAATTCTGCAAGTGGGCGGAGTGTCTGGGAAAGGCCATCGGCAATCCCTTGTTCCACTGGAGCCATCTGGAGCTGCAGAGATTCTTCGGTTACACCGGTGTCCTCAGCAAAAAGACCGCCGACGAGGTATGGAACCTTTGCAACGAAAAGCTGGCACAGCCTTCCATGAGCGTCCGCAACCTGATCAAGCGCAGCAATGTGAAGCTGATCTGCACCACCGACGACCCGGTTGATTCTCTGGAATGGCATAAGAAGCTGGCAGAGGACGATACCTTCGATGTAAAGGTTCTGCCCGCATGGAGGCCCGACAAGGCCATGAATATAGAGAAGCCCGACTATCTGAGCTATCTGGATAAGCTCTGCGAGGTCACCGGCATGGGTGAGATCAACAGCTTCGCCGCCCTGAAGGCCGCCCTGAAAAATCGCATGGAATTCTTTGATTCCATGGGCTGCCGGGTGTCCGACCACGCTCTGGAATATGTGATGTACCAGCCTGCCAGCGACGATGAGATTGAAGCCATCTTCTTAAAGAGGCTGAACAGGATGATCCCTACCAGAGAAGAGGAAATGAAGTTCAAGACTGCCTTCATGATCTTTGTGGGCAGGGAATATCACAGACTGGACTGGGCTATGCAGCTCCATTTCGGCTGCAAGAGAGACAACAATACACTGATGTTCGAAAAGCTCGGCCCCGATACCGGCTACGACTGTATCAACAACGATGCTCCCTCTGCACAGATGGCTGATTTCCTGAACGCTCTGTGCAAGACCGGCGAGCTTCCCCGGACCATACTGTACAGCCTCAACCCCAACGACAATCAGGCCATCGGCACCGTGCTGGGCTGTTTTCAGGATTCCAGCGCCGTGTCCAAGGTACAGCAGGGCAGCGCGTGGTGGTTCAACGATCATAAGGTAGGCATCCGGGAGCATCTGATCGCTCTGGCAAATCTGGGCAACCTTTCCGGATTTGTAGGAATGATCACAGATTCCAGAAGCTTCCTGTCTTATACCAGACATGAGTATTTCCGCCGCATCCTCTGCAACCTCATCGGCTACTGGGTGGAGGGAGGCGGCTTCCCCGCAGATATGGATATCTTGTCCGAGATCATTCAGGACATATCTTTCTACAATGCCAAGAGATATTTCAAGTTTGATATCTGAGGCGGACATATGTACCTGAGGGACATATCCGATGATGCGGATTTACGCAGAGCCTAAAATGAGCCACCCCGCTGCAAACAGCGGGGTATCAGACCCATGAAGGAATAAGCAGGGCGCAGGGAACAAGGTTTTCTTGTTCTCTGCGCCCTTTTTCTATCTCTGATATTTACAGTCATTCCTGCTGTCAATGAACCCCGTTCCTTCTCGTTCTTCCGAAATGGCAGCTCTCTTTATCCCCTCATGTGATCGCTTCCACATCCTTTGCGCTTCCCATGACCATCAAGCTTTCTTCCGTCTCGAAGACGTGACTGGGATGAGGCAGAGGGAAAATCTGGTTTTCCTTCTTGGTCGCCATGACACTCACATGATACTTATTCCGGATGGACAGCTCTACCATATTCTTGCCGATCCATTTCTGGGGAACGGCGATCTCGTAAATACCGATCTCCGGTGTCAGCTCCACATAGTCAAAGATCGTGTCCGCTCCGAACTTGATAGCCAGCCTCTCCGCCGCCTCCCGCTCCGCATAGGATACATAGTCGGCGCCGTTTCTCAGCAGAAGCTTCTTATGCACATCCCTTGTGGCCCTTGCCACGATATATTTGCAGCCCAGATCCTTCAGCAGCACGGTGACCTCCAGAACCGTCTGGAAATTCTCGCTGATGGCGATGACTGCCAGGTCAAAATTGTCAATGCCCAGAGACCTCATGAAGCGTTCGTCCGTGGCATCCCCGATGAGCACCTGACGGATGCTTTCCGCCGCGTCATCCGCTCTTTCCTCCCGCCATTCCACGGCCAGCACCTCGTTGCCCCTCTCCAGTAATTTCTGGGCCATATGCCGCCCGAAGCGGCCAAGGCCGATGACCAAAACTGATTTCATATGCTTATACCTTTCCTGCTTGGAATCTTTGCACGGAATCTTTCCTTCCTATCGTTATCTTGTTGCTGAAACTGCTCTCACGCTCCTGCCTGACACACTCCGCATCATAGCAATCCCGCCCTACCGCTTCCGGTGGCTCTTTCCGCCCTTATCCCACCTGCACATTCTCCAGCGGCAGTCTGGAATTCGTAGGCCTCTTATCAGAGGAAAAGGCCAGAAGCATGGTAATGGAGCCCACCCGCCCGCAGAGCATCAGAAACGCCAGCAGAAGCTTCGACACCATCCCCAGCCCGGGCGTAACGCCTAAAGTAAGCCCCACCGTCGCCATGGCGGACACACATTCAAACAGAACCGTCAAAAAGGGCAGTCCCTCAATCGCCGAGATGATCACGCTCACCCCCGCCGTCAGCAGCAGATAGGTCATAAAGACACATGCAGCCGTCCGGGTGATGCCCTCATCCATCCTTCGCCCGAACATCTCTATGTTCTTCTTCCTGCGGAAGGTGGCGAAGATACTGATACACAGGATCCAGAAGGTGGTGGTCTTGATCCCTCCTGCTGTGGAGCCTGTTGAGCCGCCAATCATCATCAGACATATCATCACAAACTGCGCCCCTTCCGTCATCTGGGCCAGATCTACCGTATTAAAGCCCGCCGTCCTCAGGGAGATGGACTGGAACAAGCTGGCATGAAGCTTCTCTCCTATGGACAGTGTCCCATAGAGTGCCCCGTTCCATTCCAGAAGCGCCAGCACCAAGGCCCCTGCTGCCGCCAGCCCCAGACTGACCGCCAGCACCATCTTGCTCTGCAGCCTGAAATGCCGGAAACGGAACTTATGCTCTATCACATCATGCCACACAAAGAATCCCAGTCCTCCCAGAAAGATCAGCAGCATGATCACCCCGCACACATACCAGTCGCCGCTATATCCCGTCAGGGAAGAAAATTCCCCGGTAGTCCCGCCCATCAGATCAAAGCCCCCGTTGCAGAAGGCCGAGACAGAATGAAAAATCGAAAAATAGGCTCCCTTGGCCGGCCCGAATCTGGGGATAAAAGAAAAACTCAGCAGCACCGCCCCCACAAGCTCGACGGCAAAGGTGCCCATCGCAATAAATTTGGTCATCCTCACGATGCCCCCGATCTGAGGCGCAGAAATAGAATTCTGCATCAGAGACCGTTGGCTTAAGCTGATCTTTTTCTTTGCAAATACCAGCGCCAGAATGGCCACCGTCACGAACCCGATTCCTCCCACCTGAATCAGGGCCAGGATCACCAGCTGTCCGAAAAGGGTCCAATGGGTAAAAGTATCATACCGCACCAGCCCGGTGACGCAGGTAGCCGAGGTGGCGGTGAAAAAGCAGTCCGAAAACGGTGTCCCTCCCTGCCCTCTGGTGGCGCAGGGCAGGAAGAGCAATACTGCCCCCACTATTATAATGGCAAGATACCCGCCCAAAATAAGTTTCATAGGGGAGATGTTCCGCACCAGCCCATATCTCCACTTTGTCTTTCCATTCATAGATTCCACACCTTTACTTACATCCAATGACATGGGGCTGCTTTCGCAGCCCCGTCCCCAGACCTTTTTTTGCTTAATATACCTTTGCTTCTTCCTCACCGGTCATCACCCGGATAGCGCCCTGCGCAAGTGCCAGCAGCTCATCCTCGCCGGGATACACGGTGAAGGGCGCGATCCACTCCGCCCTCTCCTTCAGGGCTGCCACCACATCGGCACCGTAGGCGATGCCGCCGGTAACGATGATCTGGTCAACTTTGCCGTTCAGAACACAGGCCATGGAGCCGATGTCCTTGGACACCTGAAGCAGGAATGCCTGCTTGGCTTCAGCCGCTTTTTCATTTCCCTCATTGGCAAGCTTTGTGACCTCACGCATATCGTTGGTGCCAAGATAGGCGTTGAAGCCGCCCTTTCCCACCACCTTGCCGTATACTTCCTTCTCTGAATATTTCCCGGAGAAGCACATCTTGATCAGCGCGCCGCTGGGCACACCTCCCGCACGCTCCGGAGAGAACGCCCCGTCTCCGTCAAGGGCATTGAACACATCGATGACCCTGCCGTTCTCATGGGCGCCTACGGACACGCCTCCTCCCATATGAACCACGATCAGGCGCAGGGACTCATAGGGCTTTCCGATCTCCTTTGCGTACCTCTTGGCCACCGCCTTCTGGTTCAGCGCATGGAAGATGCTCACTCTGGGCAGCTCCGGCACGCCGGAATACCTTGCGATGGGCATCAGCTCATCCACCACCACGGGATCCACGATATAGGAGGGAACCCCGATGGAATCTCCGATCTCCCGGGCCAGAATGCCGCCCAGATTGGACGCGTGCTGTCCCTGCACGCCCTTCTTCAGATCCTCCAGAAGATCCTCCGTAACGGCATAGGTGCCTCCGGGGATAGGCTTGAGCATACCGCCTCTGCCCACCACCACATTCAGGGATTTCAGGTCGAAATTCTTTGACTCCAGCAGATCCGTGATGATCTTCTTGCGGAAGTCCTTCTGGTCAACTATGGTTGCATACCGGGAGATCTCCTCGGTGGAATGCCGCAGGGTCTCCTCGAACAAAAGGTTCTCATCCTCGAATACGCCGATCTTGGTAGAGGTGGAACCGGGATTGATAATCAGACTTTTAATGGACATCTTCTCTTCCTCCAATTCTTTTACTGTCCGCTCTTCTTCATCTCCTCGGCCACCACGGCGGCGAGAGCGATGGAATTCACCTTGGTCTCAAAGGTGTCGGAACGGCTGGTCAGGATCACGGGAACCTTGGTGCCGGTAAGGATGCATCCGTTCTTTACCTTCACCATATGTACGATTGCCTTGTATACCAGATTTCCTGCATGGATATCCGGGAAAAGCAGCACATCCGCATCCCCTTGAATCTTCCTATGGGTAGCCGCCTTGTGCTTTGCCGCCTCCGGATCGATAGCCAGATCCAGAGAAAGAGGGCCGTCGATGATACATCCGGAAATCTGGCCTTCCTCACACATTTTGGTCAGCTCCGCAGCCTCCACGGTGACAGGCATCTTGGGATTCACCACCTCCACCGCCGCCAGAGGCGCCACCTTGGGCATCTCCACGCCGCAGGCATTGCAGACAGGAACAGTGTTTCTGATGATGTTGGCCTTGTCCTCCAGAGTGGGGTAGGGCATGAAAGCCACATCCGTCAGGAACAAAAGCCTGTCGATGCCGGGAATCTCAAATACCGCCACATGGGAAAGAGGCTTGCCCGTGCGCAGGCCTACCTCCTTGTCCAGCACGCTCTTGAGGAAATCCTTGGTGTCGATCAGCCCCTTCATGTACATATCCGCCCTGCCGTCATGGGCCAGCTTTACTGCCTTCAAGGATGCCTGGATCATATCCGGCTCATGGATGATCTCATATCCCGTCAGATCCATGCCTATGGAATCCGCCACCTCCCTGATCTTGGCCTCGTCACCCACCAGAATGGCATCGGCGATGTTCTTATCCTTCGCCTCCCTCACGGCCTCAAGAACCGCGGAATCCTGCGCAACGGACACTGCCACGGTCTTTTTGCCGCATTTTTGGACCTTCGCCACCACTTCATCAAAACCTTGTTTCATTTTACGATTTCTTCCTTTCTGTCCCTTCGGGGCTTCAATTCTTTTCATTGTCAAAATAATAACACACCGTCCCTTAAAATGCAATAGCCGTAAAAGCGCAAACGCCTTGCAATCCAAACCCTTTCCATGCAAAAACCTGCCCTGCAGATATCCTGCGCGCATAAGCTTCCGCTTAGCCAATGCTCCATAAAAACCCCCTTGTCAATGAGGCCAAGAAGCAGTAAAATAAAAGCGGTTCTAAACATTACCACATTGCGAAAGGAAGACATAATCATGTACGAAATGAAGCCAGAATACTACATAGGAATAGCACGGATTGATCAGGAACATACACGACTCTTCGAGCTGGCGCAGGAAACTTATGAACTTTTGAACGACAACCTGCTCCACGACAAGACCCAGAAGCTGAACAGCCTGATCTCCCAGCTCATCGATTACACCAAAAACCATTTTGCCCACGAGGAGGCTTATATGGAAAGCATACATTACGCCCACATTCCCGCCCATGCGGCGCTGCACCGCAAGTTTGAGCAGAGTCTGATGGAATTTGACCCGGATTCCATGGAAGACAATTGTGAGATACAGAACAAAGAGGTAGAAAAGCTTCTTGATTTTCTGGTGCAGTGGCTCATCAGCCATATCCAGAAGGTGGATATGCTCTATGCAAAACAATAGAAACTGGCGGTCATCTCAGACGGGCTCCCGACGGCCGCAGGCATTCACGGCTCTGCCGCCGCTGCATTGCCCGGCCGCCGCAAAATTTTCCCATCATTCCTTAACTCGATATATTTTTTGAGATAACCTTCGTAATAAACAACGCCCCTTTTCTTTTATTCTATCAGAAAAGAGGCGTGTTCACAATTTATTTACTCATGCGTTTGTCGTGGCAGGATGCAGATTTTCGTTACATTGATCCAGCCCCCGCAGCGTTCACCTGCCCCATTGCCAGATTATAATGTTCCGTCAGGATTGGAGGATATTTTTATCCAGTACTTCCGCTTGTTCTTGAAAAGAAGTATTTTCTAATTTTTTTAGCATTGGCTTACATACCAAAAGAACCTGATAGGAGTAATACCAAAAACTGTAAATCACATCGTAATCGCCTCCTTCAAAGCGATCAAAATCATCATCTTCATCCTCGTCCTCGTCATATATCTCGGACCCCAAATAATCTTCCTGCAGCATATCGGAAAATTCAGGAAGCTGTTCGTCGTGCTCCATTTCATCATACTCATCGAAGCAGTCGACGATCAGTTCAAAGAAATCCAACAAATTTTCTATTATGAAATCGGCACACGCATTTTTCGAAATCTCAGGGATCGCATGTTCAAAAATACGCGCCAGAAATATCATGGCAAAGGGTGTGGAATGCCAAAGGGTCCCCTGATGCTCGATATCGGACAGAATTTCCGTTAATGCTGTTTTTACGGATGCAAGGTCAGCCATATCCCAAATGGTATTATAGTATTCCGGGAAATCAACAGCTCTGCCATAAGCTGTGGAAAGCCTATGCCAGGGTACTTCTTCTAATTTTAAATTTTGTATGTATGCTGTAGTTTTGTCCATGATTTCAGCTCCTATCCTCAGGTGATATTCCAGACACCTCATACTCCGAATAGGGGGTATTGTATCATGTTTATCTGTGGATGTCAAGCAACTAATCCAGCTTCTGACACGACAAACGCATTTACACAACGGACTCATTTGCATCCTGATATTCACCAGAGGCAATTTGTTCGGTGCTTTACCACAATAGCCTTCCGATCCCCTTCACCTTGTACATTGCCTCTATGAAAAAGTAATCCGCATAGCTCATGGTGATATGGTGCTCCGGCACATGATAAGCGCTGCTGCAGCCTTGCACGATAGCATCACAGCCCCTGCCAAAATCCGTCTGGGTCTCCGCTATAGCCCGCAGTATCTTAACCGCCCCGTCCTCATAGGGTTTCCTCTCCTCCTCAGGCAGGCATTTCGCCAGCTCCAGAAGTCCTCCCGCGATCACGCAGGCCCCGCAGGAATCCTCATAGGGAGGCTCAGCAGGCTGTCTGAAATCCACAGGGATGATCCCGCTCTCTGGAATATTGCCCAGACAATAGTCAGCGACCTTTCTGGCAGCTTCCAGATACTCCTTCTTGCCGGTGTGCAGGTAGCTGATGGCAAAGCCGTATACAGCCCAGCCCTGCCCTCTTGTCCACGAAGAACCCTCGCCGTATCCCTGACCTCCCAGGCTCCTTATCATCTCTCCGGTCTCTGGGTCAAATTCCACAATATGGCATACAGAGCCGTCCTGACGAAGGAAGCTGCGCATCACCGTATCCGCATGCAGCATGGCGATCTGGCGGAATCTCGGGTCCCGGCTTTCCTCACTGGCCCAGTACAATAAAGAGAGATTCATCAGACAGTCTATGATCGCCCAGCCTCTGGTATCCTCCTTCCCGTCGTTCCATGCCCGGATGAACCTGCCCGCCGGATTGAATCTCCCTGCCAGAAGGTTCGCCCCATGCAGGCCTGTCTTTCTGGAATCCTGATTCCCCGTCAGCCGCCAGTCCGCCACCGCGGTGGGCATATACATAAAGCCCACGTCATGATGCAGACCATAAAAATCCTGAAAGCATCTCTCCAGCTTCTTCTCAGACAGACGGGCGATCTCCGCATACCGCTCCTCCCCCGTGTCCTGATACAAAAGCCACATCATGCCTCCCCAGAAACCGTTGGTCCACCAGTTCAGCCCGTCATCCGTGTTCCACTCTCTGGAAAGATCCGATCTGTCATCATAATCTCCGTTTTTGTCAGTCCGGTAAGGAATCTTATCTTTGTTTTTTTCACTGACCCATTCCATCTTATCACGGATTTTCTCTATCATAGAATCCGCCCATTCCTCATATCTTTTCATGCTCATAAACCTGCCTCCTGTCAGCAATCCTCATAATCTGTTATTTCCTGCTATTCCGGTATCTGTTCTTCTGCCCGCACCATAAACCAGTCAAAGTCCGCATACTTTCCAAAGCCGGTCAGATCCTGACAGCAGATCCCTATCATAGTGCCGGTAAACCACCCCTCCCGGCAGGCTTCATCCGACAAGAAGCTGGCATCGATACAAGGGCCTATTTCCTGCGGCGCATCCGTGCCGTCCCCAGAATCACTGCGGTATCCATAATAAAACTGCACCTTGGTTCCCCGGAGCTTCAACCCCAGAACCATGTCCCTGCCGCTCTCCAGCGGTATGTAATCCGCCAGATATTCATACCTTTTGTTTTCCGCCTTCAGCAAGGTAATGCACTTTCCCTCGTCCTCGTCATGAGAAACATGCAGATAGAGGTAGTTGTCCGTGTCGTACATCAGAATCAGACCCGCCATCTGCTTGAACACCTCCGGCTCAAAGTCTATGCAGGCCGCTGCCTCCATATGGTACTCCGTCATCCTCCGGGCAACCAGCGTCTGGGAAAACCGGGACGCAAGACCGCTGCGCCCATACATCCGAAGCCATCCGGGCCGCTCTGTGAGAGAAATGTAATGCCCGTCCATAGGGATCCGCAGAGACTGGTAGTCAAGATTGAGACAAGTTTCATCAAAATCGTCCTTGATCAGTGTCGGCACCGCCTCCTCACATCCCCTTCCGGCGCATCCCGGCGGCTCAACCACCTCTTTCGGCGTGTTGCCGCCATCCGCCAGCCCAAGCCATCCGTCCTCGGTCCACCTCATCCTCTGGACGGCAGTCTCCCTGCCCAGCATATACCGCCTTATACCGGCGAAACGCTCCGCATCCCCCGGATTACGAGCATCGGAGGCCCTGCCGCAGAGATGCACCGCATACCACTCTCCGTCCTGCGTCTCCACCAGATCGCAGTGGCCGGATTTCTGGAGCAGGATATCCTCATGGTGCCGGGAGGTGAGAACGGAATAAGCCTCTCCCTCCTGCCTTTTTTCATCATAAGGCCGGTACATCTCATAAGGCCCCCATACATCCCGGGAGCGCTGGATGGTCTGGCCATGCCCTTCCCCGGTGCCGGTGTCCGCACTGAACAGATAGTACCAGCCATTGCGCTTGAAGATATGCGGCCCCTCCAGAAATATCCCCTCCGCACGGTAAATATCCCGCACCGGCCCCGCCATTCTCCTCTGCCCTGCGTCAAACTCCTGAAGCACCAGCCTTCCCACATACTTTTTGGGCACCCTGTGATCCGTCACCATGCTGACCATGTATTTGCGTCCGTCATCATCATGGAACAGAGAAGGATCAAAGCCGAAATTGTTCAAGGCCACGGGCTCCGACCATGGGCCATGGATATTCTCCGCTGTCACAAGATAATTCTCCGTGTCATACATATTGCAGTAAAATGCCCTCACCACAGTATAGACCAGATAAAAGACTCCCTTGTCATAAGTCAGGCAGGGAGCCCAGATTCCCTGCGAAGGCCCCACCCCCCGCAGATCCAGCTGGGAGGCCCTGTTCAGCGGATATTCTATCAGTTCCCAGTGAACAAGATCCCTCGAATGGTGAAGGCGGACTCCCGGCCACCATTCAAAGGTGGAAGTGGCAATATAATAATCCCCTCCCACCCGGATGATGGACGGATCCGGATGGAACCCCCGCAGGATCGGATTGTGTATCTTTTCCATATTGCATCCGTTTCCTTTCTTACTTGTAATGTTCTGTGTCCCCAAGTCTCAGGCTCGCTTCGCTCCGGGCCGGTATAATGTCTGGCGACATTTTACCATGTCTTCGACATTGTGCTCCGCAAAGGATGGCCACTCCGCTTCGCTCCGGGCCGGTATAATGTCTGGCGACATTATACCATCTTGACAACCCCCATACCATTTCCTAAAATGTAATTAGCTGACTTATTCTGCAATAATTGCAAATGTGCGGCATCGGCGCAAGGGATGCATACGCATGGAAAGCCTTATTTCGCCAGAGCTCCCTTCACCTTACAGATAGACAAAGCTTCCTGCGCCGATGGTGACACCGTCCGCCTGAACATCCTTTTTGCCATAATTCACATACACCGATCCGGCGGTTCCGTAGTCTGTGCGGTAGGCATTTTCACCGATCCGCTCATGGCCGGTGATCTCATGGGCTGCCACGGCGGACAGTACGGGAGCTGCCTCCTGATAATATTCCGCCATGGTCTCCTCCCAGCCTTCAAAGCCCGCGTTGTACAGAAAATTGTACCTTGTGTCCACCAGCGTCAGATTGATGGGCTCCGGTACCCGTGCATCACAAACTCCCATGCGGCCTGACCGTCACGTTCCGGGTATTCTCGGGATAGTTGAAACGCCCGTCATATACCGCGATACTGTCGTCGTAATTGCGGAGGAAGACATCCTCGATCAGAATATTCTCGCTTGCCATCATATCGATGCCGTCGGACCATCCCACACAGCTGAAGGACTTCACATCTCTTATCTCCACATTCCTTGAGCACCCAGATGCACGCTGTAATGGGCAGGATTCATGACAGTGACCCCCTCCAGCAGGACATTCTCCGAAAAATTAATGTCCGCTCCCCGCAGATAGGTCTCTTTTTTCAAATCCTCCAGCGTCGGCACTCCCGACGGCACGGGATATGTTATTACTCGATCCATACTGTCCTCTCCCTATCTCTCTGATATTGGCAGTATATCAAATATACTTCAAGACTAACTTATCCTTCCGTCCTCCTCTTTTCAAGGTCAAAATGTGACCCTTTTTCCGTTTCACGAATTTTATACCTGAGGTCTGCCCTGCGGCCATAGGCTATCACAGGAACCCTATTTTTTACTGCTGCCATGCCTCCTCTTTCTTTTCTTATGGATATGAACCAGCAAAAGCATCACAGCCGCCAGAAGAACCGCCCCTCCGCACGCCGCCGCTATCCATACACTGTCATCATTTTCAGGGTAGACGATCCGGTATGTTCCCGGCATTTCCATGACAAACTCCAGATAGCTGCCCATTACTTCTCCTGATACCTGCTTATAGCCGTTCCCTTCCCAGAGTTCAGCTGTCGCATTCTCAGGGTCATCGCACAGTACCCTGACAGTCACCGGCCCTTCGTATCTGCCGAAGATTTCTCTTCCTTCCTCCACAGATACCACGGACAGCTCCGTGCCTTCCGCCCTCTGTTCCAGCACCAGTCTGTTCTCCGGCAGGAATTCTCCCTGCACCAGCGTAAGCGTCCTGCCCTCTTCATCCTTTTCCGTGCTGGCCAGCGCGGATATCCATCTTTCATATCTGGCTTCGAGCACCTGATTTTTTGTTATGTATCCATAATCAATCTCAGGCCAGACTCCATAATACCCTTCCTTTTCCGGCACCTCAGGCACCAGCGCCCTGTCCAGCGACCCGCCGTATTCACAGCGGAAGGATGCCAGCTCCTTTCCGTCCACCTGAAAGCTTATGGTAAATTCGGAGAATGCCTCCGGCACATCCTCTCTGCTGCAGAAATCCTCATAATCAAGCGGAGTGGCGCCGCCCTCGTAGCCTATGGAATCCACCCCCGGCACATTGCCCCGGACATAATAATTTCCAAATAAGATTCCGTCGTCCTTCAGCATCCCTGCGATAGAGCCTGCATATTCCCCTGAATACTCCAGCTCGGGGTAGGAATAGCTGTAGAAGACATCGCATCCGCTGCCCACGATTCCGCCTACATAATCCTTTCCTGAAAGCGTCCCCATAGAAGAACAGCTTCTGATGCAGTAGCCGGAGGCTCCTGCAATGCCGCCCACATGGCTGCCGCCCGTGCTTGTGATCCCTCCGTAGGATTCGCAGGATATAATGGCTCCATGGTCTGCCTTTCCTACGATTCCGCCTACATAGTCCTTCTTTCCCGTCACATCTCCCAGATTGCGGCTCTCCCGCACCACTGCCTTCACGGTCTGTTCGATATTGAAGCTCTCTGCTCCGGTGATAGTAATGTCGTCCTCCGGGTCAAAGTCCACTTCCGTAGCCACCTGCCCCACGATCCCCCCTACATTGGTGTCCGCTTCCACGGTCCCCTTGTTGATACAGAGGGTAATCTTGCCCTGATGGAAGGAAGAAGTATCATAATATGCCTCAGTCTCGGGATCCGTTTCCGGCGAGGCTGTGCCTGCGCTGCCGGAGTCCTCCGCACCCGATGGACCTTCGCCGGAGCCGCCTGACCCACCCTGTGCGTTCCCGTCCGATGCGTTCTCACCTATAGGGTCCGCCCCTACATTATCCAGATTTCCGCCTGCGGCCTCATCAGAGCTGTCTTCAATCGCGATTCCCTCATACCGGAACAGATCGTCCCTCAGCTCGCTGATGGAGCGGCGGAGAACCCTGCCCTGCGCGATAAGGGCGTCCACATCTGCAGAAACCTTATCCGCCCCCTGATCCAGCACGTCCGCAAGCTGCTGCAGCCCGCTGCTGGCCGCGTCCATTTCCCTGTTCAGAGTCTCCAGATTGTCTTTAATGCCTCCGCTTCTGTCGTTGGTGGCATTGGTGATATTGCCCAGATGACCGCTCGTGCCCTCTCCGAACCTCCTCAGCGCTGCCAGATAGCTCTCCAGGTCCACCTGAAGACCAAGATTTACATCCCCGTCCCAGGAACCGTCCGGCAAAATGATATCCCCTCCGCTGACGGTGAAGTGGGGCCGGTCCTCATCCTCCTCACCGCCATTTCCTGCATCCTCCGGATCCTTCTGGTTCTTGTCCCGGTCTGCAGCCGCCTGATCGGACCATTCCTGATTCAGCCTGCTCAGATCGTTGTTGATGCCTGTAAGCTCCTGATTATAGATATACCATAGATCATTGCCCGCACTCGTGAGATTGCCTGCCGCAGCGGAGACATTCCTCATGTGGGTGCTGATGTCCCGGGCCAGATCCCCCGCCTGACCGCCATATCTGTCCAGATCCTGCTGCGCAGCCTCCAGCAGGTCAAAAAAGGTATCCGCCTCTCTGTCTATCTCCCCCAGCTTATCATTCAGGTACTGTATCTCCAGAAAAGGCTCCATCTGTCCCGCAATGCCGCCCACGTCCTTCCTGCCCAGAATATGCCCGCTGTTGGTACAGTTCTGCAGATAGCCCTGATGCAGCCTGCCTACGATGCCTCCCGTATTATAGCCCATATGCTGATAGCCCACAGTCCCGGAATTGGAGCAGTAATAAATTTTTCCCTCAGAATAGCCCGTGATTCCTCCGGTATCTGTATGAGCAGCCACCTGCCCCAGACCTTCCCTCTCCTCCAGACTGTCCATGGACAAGCTCTCCACGGTGATATCCTCTATGTCTATAGCCACATCCACGCTGTAGGTATTGATGCTGCCGGAGTTTTCACAATTATTCAGCGTCCCCTTATTGGCGCCGCAGATACCCCCTGTATAATGATCTCCGATCACAATGGCGGCAGACCGGCAGCTCCGGATCTCCCCCGACGCCTCGTTCACTCCCGCAAGACCCCCTACCTGCTCCGCTCCGGTCACGGTGCCGGAGACACTGCAGCTTATGATCCTGCCGTGGTTGACTCCCGCCAGGATCCCTGTCCGGCTTCTGCTCCCCTGAGGCTCCACCCTGCCGGTGACAGACAGGTTTCGCACCGTGCCGCCTGCCTGCACATAGCGGAACAGCCCCACACAAGAGCCTGCAGCCGTGATCTCCAGTCCGGAAACGGTATGTCCGCAGCCATCAAAAATGCCGCCGAAGCTGGGGATCATGATTTCCCTGCTCTCCTGAAGCCGGATATCATTCTCCAGCTTTACATATTTGTCTCTGGACCATGAATCCAGCTGACACTCCTCCGCCAGCCTCCGCAGATCCTCCTCCGTGGAAATAGTAATCACTGTGTATTCGTCTTCAATCTCCGGTCTTCCTGAAGCCGCCTCCCCTGAGACATACTGCCCATAGGTCACCGATTCCGCCTCTGCGGGAAGCATGTTTCCAAATGCCAGAATACCTGACAAGGCAAGGGCCAGCCCCGCCATCCGATGGTCTCTATACTTCTTCATGGTCTGCCGCCTCCTGTTCCTTAAAGCCGTTTCCTCCGTCTGTCCGGCCTGCTGCGCTACAGGACACCTCAATTATCCCGTCGCCATCCTCTGTCTGACTCTCTGCAGAATCCGTATCTTTGACATCCTCCGCCGACTCCAGCGCAGGCACAGGGCCCTCCAGCTGCTCCACATTGTCCTTTGCACGCACCACAGCGCCTATCTCTCCGTCGATCACTCCGGTGAACTCGCCCTCCACAATACCGTTGACATAGCCCTTGATGTGGCCGGACATCCGGATCCTCCCTCCTGCGGGGAGAGGCTTCAGCGTCTCCCGCTTCAGGGTGAATGCTGTCTTTTCTATTATAATGTCACCCACCAGAAGCGTCTGGGGCAGCGCAAGCAGCACCAGCCCTATGGAGGTCAGCGTACCCCTCCCCAGCGCCAGCCCGATAGCCGCCACTACCGCATTGGTGGATACATTACTGATAATGAAACCCGCCGCCACCAGCATAGAGCCGCTGGTCACGATGGTGGGGAACGCCTGATTCAAGGTCTCCACGATGGCCTCCTTGATGGGCATATAGGTCTTCAGCTCCATGTACCGGCTCGTAATGACGATTGCATAGTCTATTGTCGCTCCCATCTGGATGGCGGATACCACCAGATATCCCAGAAAGTACACCACCTCTCCCTCCAGATAGGGCATGGAGAAGTTCATCCAGATACTTCCCTGGATCGTCACCACCAGCAGCACCGGCAGGCCTGCGGACTGGAAGGTAAACAGCAGGATCACCATGACAAACAGCGCCGTCAGTATGGTGATGATATTGTTGTCCATTACAAAGGAATCGCTTAAGTCCTTGTTGCTGGTAGAATTTCCCACCAGATAGATATCCTCTTGATCATAGTATCTTGCAACGGTGCTGCGGATCCGCTCCAGCGCGTCATAGGTCTCCTGCCCCTCCACGGGAACGGACAGCTCCAGCACGAAACGGCTGCAGTTCTCCCCCAGAAGCTGGTCTCTGGCGATGCTGATCTGGGAATAAGCGGAAGTCAGTGTCTCCTCCAGATCCTCCTCCAGAGTGATATTCCCCCTCTCCTTCTGGTTGTAGATAAAGAAGAACATATCGATCAGAGGCACCTTTAAGTCGCTGATGCCTCCAAGCAGCGCCCCGTAATTGCTGTCATCCACCGCATAGGCGGAATAAAGGAGGTTTGCCACCTCCACATCCATACCGATAAGCTCCGCAAATTCCCTTGGCGAAAGCAGCTCCGTCAGGATATACCCGTCCATGGCCTCGATGTTGGCCAGACCCATGCAGGAATTCACCTCAGGCATCTGTCCCAGATCCCGCAGAGCCCTCGCTTCTCTTTCATAATCCCCTCTGGGCACGATGACCGCCAGCTGATTGATGGTTCCGAACTCCTGATTCACCATAGTCACCGAGAACCTGTTCTCGCTCATGGATTTGGACTCCAGCGTATTCACATCATAGACGTAGTCAGCCCTGCCGGAGAGAATGGCTCCGGCTATGACCACAGTCACCAGAAGGGGCGGCAGGATATATCTGGTATGCACACAGAATTTTCCTACTGCCGTGATATTGGGCACAAAGCTCCTATGGTGGGAATGGTCGATGGCATTCGCAAAGGTGAGCAGCAGTCCCGGCATCAGGAAGAACACGGAAAACAGGCTCATCAGGATTGCCTTTGCCAGCACGATACCCATGTCATAGCCTATCCGAAACTGCATGAACATCATGGCCACCATACCGGACACGGTGGTCAGGGAGCTGGAGGATATCTCCGGAATCGCCTTGCTTAAGGCTACGATCACAGCCTCTCTGGCATCCTTGTCCTCATGCTCCTCCATGAATCGGTGGCATAGGATGATGGCATAGTCCACAGCCAGCGCCAGCTGCAGCACCACTGCGATGGAGTCCGTGACAAAGCTGATGGTGCCGAACCAATAATTGGTCCCCTTGTTCAGGATCGCCGCCACGATAAAGGTCATCAGGAACACGGGGATCTCCGCATAGGTGGTGGAGGTAAACAGCAGCACCGCCACAATGACTACTCCCGCCAGCATCAGAATCACGATCATGTCATTGCTCAGATCCGATGCGTCCCTCTCCTCCTGTCCTATATCGGAAGAATAATACACATCATATCCCGACAGCTCCTCCAGCACACTGTTCAGATGCTCCAGCGAGGTCTCGTCCTCCGCCTTGCCGTCAAAGGTGATCTTGAACAGCGCCTCCATGTCATGATAATACTCCTCGGTATCATCAAAATCCAGCATACTGACCCCGTCCATCTCACGGACACGCTCCGAAAGCGCCTCCGCCTCCTCATAGGTCACATTACAGACCATGACCCGGGCAGTGCCGTATGTAATAAATTCCTGATCCATCAGGTCAAGTCCTTGTCTGGTCTCCGTTGTATCCGGGAGGTAGGATGTGAGGTCATTGTTCACCTTCACCCTGTTCATAGAAACCACACTGTACAGAATCAGCATGATAAAAACCAGATAAAATCCCTTCCTCTTATCCACGATCAATGTGGAAAGCTTCATCATAAAGGATTCATCCTTTTTATCCTTTTCCATCAAGATATCCCTGCCTTTCCCAGCCGTCCCGCTCATATGTCAGCGCTCTCCGCCCGGGGATGAGTCCCGCTAATCCCTGCGTCCGCATCTTTTTATGCGGATATTGCTTTGCCGCAATACCCGCACTCTTGTATTTTACTGAACAGCTGTTGATTTTTATTTCAAAAGTAATTATAATAAAAAAGGGAAAGTTGACAATATGCAATTAAAGGATTGTATGTATATTTATGAACATTTTGTATGGTATGTGTCGATTATTTATGAAATGTTTAGAAATACCCAAGCTGTATGAAATGAGAATGCCGGAAGGAACAGGCTTAAGATCATCCGAAAACATATTAAACCGAACCAGAGTAGTGATAAGCCGGATATCCGGGCAGACAACAGCACGTTGCGCACAGAAATCATGATTAACCGCTGCCAGACATGGTACGCCAAGATAATCCAAAAAAGGAATCGCAAAGATGGCAAAGAATACAGAAAACAATATGAAAAACAGTACTGCAGGCAGCATGAAAGACATTGCTGACAATCCTTCAAAAGGCAGCACAAAAGACAGCAGGCCGGACCGCCGGGTCCGCAGGACAAAGGCCCTCCTGCTGCATGGGCTGATACAGCTGATGCGGGAAAAGGATGTAAAGGATATCTCTGTAAAGGAGCTTTCGGATCTTGTGGATATCAACAGGGGCACTTTCTACCTCCATTACAGCGATATCTATGATATGCTGGCGCGGCTGGAGGACGAACTGTTTCTGGAATTCCATGGGATCCTGGACCGCACCCTGAATCCTGATGTCGCTGTCCTCTCTCCCGGAACCACCATCCGGGAAATCTTTATTTTTCTGGAGCGCCACCGGGATCTGGCTCAGGTCATGATGGGTCCCCACGGGGATCTGGCCTTTGTGAACCGTCTGAAATGTCTGGTAAAGGACCGCATTTACAGTATTCTGATCGCAAAACAGGCCATCAATGATTATCCCTACATCGAGTCCTTTATCGTCTCCGGCTGTATCGGTGTCATCGAGGAATGGCTGAACCAGCCGGCCCCTCCTTCGCCGGAGGAAATGGCGGCCATCTGCAGCAGCATGATGGTCATGGAACTCCGCCTATAAGGCACAGTATGGCCCTCTGGCAGAGTGCGTCAATCTTGCGGGCATTGAGCCCTGCCCACAGAAAACGGATCCAAGAAGAGCGGGACCTTGTTTACGGTTCACTGCACTACCAGATTCGAGTACCCCATCAGGCTTTCGTCCACCGCTCTGGCGGCCTCCCGTCCTTCCCGTATGGCCCAGACCACCAGCGACTGTCCCCTATGCATATCGCCTGCTACAAAGACGTTTTCCCTGCTGGTCTGATATGCCCCTGCCTCCGTTTTTACATTGCTTCTCTGATCCAGCTCCACGCCGAAGGCCTCCGCCACATAGCTCTGGGCACCCAGAAAGCCCGCAGCGATCAGCACGATCTCCGCCTTCAGCACCTTCTCGCTGCCGGCCACCTCCTTCATGGCCATGCGCCCTGTGTCCTTATCCTTCTCCCATGTCAGACTTACAATCTTTATTCCCGTCAGGTTTCCCTCCTTATCCTTGAGGAATTCCTTCACCGTGGATTCATAAATGCGGGGATCCCTGCCATACACCGCAACGGCCTCCTGCTGTCCGTAATCCGTCTTGCAGACCCTTGGCCACTCCGGCCATGGATTGTTTTCCGCCCGGCTCTCCGGTGCCTTCGGCATCATCTCAATCTGAACCACGCTCTTTGCCCCATGGCGGATGGCGGTTCCCACACAGTCATTTCCCGTGTCTCCTCCGCCGATGATAACCACATTCTTGTCCTTCGTATCTATATACTTCTTATCTTCGAAATTGGATTCCAGCAGGCTCCTGGTATTGGCCTTCAAAAAGTCCACCGCAAAACAGATACCCTTTGCGTCTCTTCCGGGAGCCTTGATATCTCTGGGTTCGGAGGCCCCGCAGGCCAGGATCACCCGGTCGAACTCCCGCAGCAGCTGCGCCGCCTTCTTGTCCCGGCCCACATCCGTGCCGGTCACAAAGATCACGCCTTCCTCCTCCATGACCCTGCGCTTTCTGTCCACGATTCTCTTTTCCAGCTTCATATTAGGGATACCGTACATCAAAAGCCCGCCTATGCGGTCCGAACGCTCGAACACAGTCACGGAATGCCCCCTCTTGTTCAGCTGGTCTGCCGCCGCCAGCCCGGAGGGGCCGCTCCCTACTACCGCCACGCTCTTTCCTGTGCGCACCTTTGGAGGATCTGCAGCCGCATAGCCCTGCTCATAGGCATATTCTATGATAGCATATTCGTTTTCCTTGGCGGATACCGGATCCCCGTTCAGGCCGCAGGTGCAGGCTGCCTCGCAGAGAGCCGGGCAGACCCTTGAGGTAAACTCCGGAAAGCTGTTGGTCTTTTTCAGCCTGTTGTAGGCCTGTCTCCAGTTTCCGTGATACACCAGATCATTCCACTCCGGAACAAGGTTGTGGAGCGGACATCCGCTTGCCATGCCCCCTATCATCATGCCCGACTGGCAGAAGGGCACCCCGCATTCCATGCATCTGGCCCCCTGCAGCCGCTGCTTCTCCATGGGCAGGTGCTCATGGAATTCCCGAAAATGCCGGATCCTCTCCCCCGGCTCCTGCTCCCTGCTCACTTCCCGCTCATATTCCATAAAACCGGTCGGCTTTCCCATCTATTTACTCCTCCTATTCCAGCTACAAACAGCTCTATTTCATTTCCATCTCCACACATCTTCCGCCCTCTTACAGCTGCGCTTTCCGTAATCAGGCTCGGACTGCCGGGGTGCCATCCCCCAAAGCACCCCGATCACCGTCTCCTATCCGCATAAAACGCCTCAATCTGCGCCTGCTCCGCGCCAAGCCCCTTCTCCTCCATCTGCAGGACCGTGGCCATGACTCTGGCATAATCATGGGGGATGATCTTTTTGAACTTAGGCAGATACTCCCCGAAATGCTCCAGAACCTTTCGGCCCTTGGCTGAGCCGGTAGCTGCCACATGCTCCTCGATCATGCCCCTCAGCTCCATCATGTCATATTTGGAGGTCACCTCCCCGGAGGATACCATCTCCTTGTTCAGACGCTTATAGAGATCATTATTCTCGTCCAGCACATAAGCCACGCCGCCGCTCATGCCCGCTGCGAAATTCTTGCCCGTGCCTCCCAGCACCACCACTTGTCCGCCGGTCATATATTCGCAGCCATGGTCGCCCACGCCCTCCACTACGGCAGTGGCCCCGGAATTCCGTACACAGAACCGCTCTCCCGCCACGCCGTTTATGAATGCCTTGCCGCTGGTTGCTCCGTACAGCGCCACATTGCCGATGATGATGTTTTCGGAAGCCTCAAAGCCGCTTCCCGCCGGAGGATACACGATCAGCTTCCCGCCGGAAAGCCCTTTGCCGAAATAATCGTTGCTCTCCCCCGCAAGCTCCAGCGTTAGCCCTTTCGGAATGAACGCGCCGAAGGACTGTCCTCCTGCGCCCCTGCAGAGGACTCGGTAGGAATCCTCTTCCACATCGTCCCCAAGCCTTCTGGTGATCTCGCTGCCCAGAATAGTTCCGAATGCTCTGTCCGTATTGGACACCTCCGCCCTGATCTGAGCCTTTGCGCCGGATTCCATGGCCTTCCCCAGCTTCTTCAGCAGTACCTTCACATCCATGGTCTTATCCAGCCCGAAATCATATACCTGCCCGGGGTCAAAAGTGCATTTTGACCCGGAGCCCTCGCCGGAACCTGAGAGGATATGGCTTAAATCCACCTTTCTAAGCCTCTCGTCCAGATCCTCCCTGACCTTCAGCAGATCCGTCCGGCCCACCAGCTCATCCACGCTGCGGACTCCCAGAGCCGCCATATATTCCCGCAGCTCTCTGGCGATAAACCTCATAAAATTCTCCACATACTCCGGCCTGCCCCTGAAATTCTTCCTCAGCTCCGGATTCTGGGTCGCTACCCCCACGGGGCAGGTGTCCAGATTGCAGACCCGCATCATGACACACCCAAGGGTCACAAGGGGCGCCGTGGCGAAGCCGAATTCCTCCGCACCCAGAATGGCCGCTATGGCTACATCCCTGCCGCTCATCAGCTTGCCGTCCGTCTCGACGCGCACCTTGTTCCGGAGGCCGTTCATGATCAGTGTCTGATGGGTCTCCGCCAGTCCCAGCTCCCATGGGAGCCCCGCATTGTGAATGGAGCTTCTGGGAGCTGCGCCGGTCCCGCCGTCGTAGCCGGACACAAGGATGACCTGCGCGCCCGCCTTGGCAACCCCTGCAGCCACGGTGCCCACCCCCGCCTCCGACACCAGCTTCACGGAGATGCGGGCTTCTCTGTTCGCATTCTTCAGGTCATATATCAGCTGTGCCAGATCCTCGATGGAATAAATATCATGGTGGGGCGGCGGAGAGATCAGGGACACTCCCGGGGTGGAATGTCTGGTCTTGGCGATCCACGGATATACCTTCCCTCCTGGCAGATGTCCGCCCTCTCCGGGCTTTGCCCCCTGCGCCATCTTGATCTGGATCTCCTTGGCGCTCACGAGATACCGGCTGGTGACGCCGAAACGCCCGCTTGCCACCTGCTTGATGGCGGAGCATCTGTCCAGACCGTCGGAGCCTACGGTAAGCCTTTCCGGCTCCTCGCCGCCCTCCCCGGAATTGCTCTTCCCGTGAAGCCTGTTCATGGCGATGGCCAGAGTCTCATGGGCTTCCTTGGAAATAGAGCCGTAGGACATGGCCCCGGTCTTGAATCTGGCGACAATGGACTCCACCGGCTCCACCTCCTCCAGAGGCACCTTTTTGTCGGGGTACCGAAACTCCATCAGTCCTCTGAGATTCCTGACGGCAGTCTCATCGTTCACCATGGCGGTATACTGCTTGAACAGTCCGTAGTCCCCCCGTCTGGTGGATTCCTGCAGCATATGGATGGTGGCGGGATTATAGAGATGGATGTCTCCGCCGCTCCTCATCTTGTGGTGCCCCGGGCTGTCCAGCGTCAGGTCGCTCTTAAGCCCCAGCGGATCGAAGGCCTGAGAATGCAGACGATCCACCTGCTTTTCTATATCCTTTAAGGTGATGCCGCCCACACGGCATACCGTATTGCTGAAATACCTGCCGATGACCTCCGGCGCGATGCCGATAGCCTCGAATATCTGGGAGCCCTGATAGGACTGGAGGGTGCTGATCCCCATCTTGGAGGCAATTTTCACGATGCCGTGCAGCACTGCGTTATTATAGTCATTTACCGCCGCATAATAGTCTTTATCCAGCATATGATTGTCGATCAGCTCCCGGATACTGTCCTGCGCCAGATAAGGGTTGACGGCACAGGCGCCGTAGCCTAGCAAAGTGGCGAAATCATGAACCTCCCTTGGCTCGCCGGACTCCAGTATCAGCGCCACTCTGGTTCTCTTCTTTGTGCGCACCAGATACTGGTTCAGGGAGGACACCGCCAGAAGCGAGGGGATTGGCACATGATTCTCGTCCACTCCCCGGTCCGACAGCACCAGTATATTTGCCCCTTCCCGGAAAGCCCGGTCAACCTCCACGAACAGCCTGTCGATGGCACGTTCCAGACTGGTGTTTTTGTAATAGGTGATGCTCACTACCTCCACCCGGAAGCCCTCTGCCCTCATGCTCTTGATCTTCAGCAGATCCGTATTGGTCAGGATGGGATTGTTCACCCTGAGCACATTGCAGTTTTTCGGCGTCTCCTGCAGGATATTTCCCTCGGTGCCGATGTAGACGGTGGTGGAGGTGACGATCTCCTCCCGGATGGCATCGATGGGGGGATTGGTCACCTGAGCGAAAAGCTGCTTAAAATAATGAAACAAGGGATGGTAGCTACGGCTTAAGACCGGCAGGGGCGTATCCACGCCCATGGCCGCAATGGCCTCCGCCCCGTCTCTGGCCATGGGCAGGATGCTGGTCTTGAGTTCATCATAGGTATAACCGAAGGCCTTCTGCATCCTCTGGCGCTCCTCATCCGTATACTCCGGCACCCTTTTGTTGGGGATCGTCAGGTCCTTCAGGAACACCAGATTGCTGTCCAGCCATTCCCCGTAGGGCTGCCGTGAGGCATACCTTTCCTTCAGTTCCTCATCGGAGACCACCTTGCCCCGGACCGTGTCCACCAGCAGCATCTTGCCCGGACGCAGCCGCTCCTTGACCTTGATCCTCGCAGGATCTATGTCCAGAACGCCGACCTCGGAGGAGAGGATCAGCGTATCGTCATCCAGTATCATATATCTGGAAGGCCTCAGGCCGTTCCTGTCCAGCACCGCCCCCATGATATCCCCGTCGGAGAACAGTATGGAGGCCGGCCCGTCCCAAGGCTCCATCATAGTAGCGTAATATTGATAAAAATCCTTTTTCGTCTGGGACATGGCCTTGTCGTTGGCCCATGGCTCCGGGATGGCGATCATCACCGCAAGAGGCAGCTCCATGCCGCTCATCACAAGGAATTCCAGCGTGTTGTCCAGCATGGCGGAGTCCGATCCGGTCTTACTGATGGCAGGAAGCACCTTATGCATCTGGCCTTTAAGGTACTCCGACTCCATGTTCTCCTCTCTGGCCAGCATTTTGTCCGCATTGCCCCGGATGGTGTTGATCTCTCCGTTGTGCACCATCAGGCGGTTAGGATGGGCCCGCTCCCAGCTGGGATTGGTATTGGTGGAAAACCGGGAATGCACCATGGCGATGGCGGATTCGAAATCGCCGCTCTTAAGATCCGCAAAAAAGACCCGCAGCTGCCCCACCAGAAACATCCCTTTGTAAACGATGGTTCTGCTGGAGAAGGACACCACATAGGTATCCTCCGAGGACTGTTCAAAGAGTCGTCTGGCTATGTAGAGCCTGCGGTCAAACTCCAGCCCCTTCTCCACATCCCCGGGCTTTTTCACAAAGCCCTGCATGATCGCAGGCATACATTCCACCGCCGCCTTCCCCAGAACCCCCGGGAAGGTGGGCACCTCCCTCCAGCCCAAAAACTCCAGCCCTTCCTTCTGTACGATGATCTCGAACATCTTTTTCGCCTGATTCCTGCGCAGCTCCTCCTGCGGGAAAAAGATCATAGCGATACCGTACTCTCTTTCTCCTCCCAGCTCGATGCCTAAAGGCTTTGTGACCCTGACAAAGAAATCATGGGGAATCTGGGTCAGTATCCCTACGCCGTCCCCGGTCTCTCCCTCCGCGTCCTTCCCTGCCCTGTGCTCCAGATTCTCCACTATCTTCAGAGCATTCTCCACCGTCTCCCGGCTCTTCCTGCCCTTGATATTCACACATGCCCCTATTCCGCAGCTGTCGTGCTCAAATTCCGGACAATACATCGGAGACTGGGGGATGTTCCTTTTTGCGTCAAACATATATATGCTCCTCTCTCTGCGCTTTCTCGATGCGCTTTCTTGCGGCGCTTTCCCGAAGCGTTTTCCTATGGTGCTTTCCCGGCGCGCTTTCCTGCTGCTTTCCCGGTGCCTTCATCCCTGCCGGGCGCCGCAAATGATTCGGTACACCGCGTCTGCCCTTCACCGCCGCAACTTATATTATGCCGCCATGGACATAAAAAAGGACGCAATAGAGCCTTTTTAAGCGCTCCATTGCGTCCTTATTTTCAACACTATACAACATTTTCGGCAATCTGTAAATAGGAATTTTAGAATTTCGGATTCCGAATTTCGGGTTTCACATCTATTTTTCGTTCAGGTACAGCCACACCCTGCTCTGGATGATGTCCGCTACCTCCTCTGCCGTCTTGTCCCCGTTAAAGTACGCAGCCGCCTCTTCAATGATAGCCAGCTCTGCCGTGCCCAGCCTCCCATTGTACATGCCTTTTTCAAGTATCTCAATGTATTCCGGCAAAAACGAGCTGCCGTCAGTTTTCCCCTCCAAAGGTATCCTTTCACGGCTGCCGACCCAGAACATAGGGCTTTCACCGGGCTGCGCTCCGTCCTCTACATAGCCGGAGAGAACGTCCTTCCTGACAGCGCTGACTCCCGTCTTCCTCTGGCCCTGACTGCTGAACAAGTACTGAAGGACATCATACGCCATTTCCTGCTTCCGGGAACCTGCGTTCACGCATATGCAGTCATAACATTCAAAATATCCCCCATATTCCCCCTCTGTAGGATATCCCACGCACTTGTACCCTTCTCCCAGCGCCGCCATATGCCGGCTGAAGCTCATCAGGCTTCCGCCGCATTCGTAGACAAGAGTCTCTCCATCCTGTACCATTTTGATCTCCTCCTCAAAGGAATGTCCTCCGGATCCAGATTCTGAACCGTACTCCCTGCAAAACTCCAGTATCCTGACAAAATCCTCTGAGTCAAAATAACACTGTGCCTTTTCAGGATCCAGAAAAGAGGACGTCCCTGCCGCCACATCCCACACAACAAGGAATTTCAATAATTCCATGGGAGACTGGCCGCTGAAAACAGTTTTAAAACCACCTGCCTTCTGTCTATCCCTTTCCATCAGCTCTATGACATCCTTCCACGTCCATGTATCTTCCGGCCACACCTTGCCGGAAACCGCGACAGTGAAGGCAAAAATCTCATTTGCGATGCCATATAGCCTTCCGTCAACCATGCCGCATCGCAGCGCTCCTTGGAAAATCTGCTCCTCCGTCTCCTTCGGCAGGACTCCTGTCAGGTCAGCCAGCGCGTCCTTTTCCTGCAGGAGCTTAAGCTGCTCCGGGGACACTACGAGCAGGTCCGGGCCGTCCTCCTTGGACAGCTGCGCTGCCAGTCGGGTCAGGGCCATACTATCGTCATCATCCTTGTTCCTGCCGGTCAGCTCGACTCTTACTCCCGGATGCGTACGGTTGTATTCCTCAATGAGCCTATTCAGCTTCTGATTCTCGGACATCTGGTAGAGGGTCAGCACTGTCTCCTCCATCTTAGCCCCCAGCTGCAGCCGTATCCCTATCGTCACTGCGTCATATCCATCGTAAAGAACCATTACAACCTCTTCAGCGGAGTTTTCTATGATCGCTTCGCAGGACAAGGAAGCAAAGCCCGCCTCCCGGTAAAGGCTTTCACATTTCCCCGTGACTCCGTCCCAGCGCAGGAGACTCCCGCCCTGCATGAACAGGATCTCCCCGTAAGCATTCGGATATCCCTCCTGCGAAATGGTACACCTGCCCTCATACAGCTTCTTTTCCTCCAAACCCTCATAGACAAACAAGACAGTATCCTCGGGATCCGAAGCTTTACACGAAAAAATCGGCCGCCCGTCCGGGAGCCGTCCCAGATAAGAGCCACCGCTTCCCAACCCGTCGGGAGGAGCCGCCTCCTTCAAAAATTTACCGCTGGCGTCAAAGATCCCGATGGCGCCATGCCACGAAGTGCCTATGTATACATATCCCTCACGGCCGCATAGGATACCTTCCGGAAGGTAGCCGTCCTTCATCATCCCGGAGCTTTTCACCTCCGAAAACATATCTACCGCACTTTCCATATTCCCCTGCGTGTCAGTCCAGATGACATAATACCCGGCAACCTTCTTGGTCTCCGAGTCCATCTGCGCCGCCAGCAGGCATATTTTGCCATTCTGCATATCCATACCGATGATCTCCAGCCAGTTCTCGTCCAAGTCTCTGGCCAGCCGTTCAAACAGCTCCTGCGTCACGCCCCGGGCATCGTCTGAGATTCCCGTAAACCCAAACTCTGTTCTTACCGCTTCCATGGTCACGGTGTCCAGACAAGTCAGATAGCATTTCCGGGCACCCGGCCCTACTCCTTCCTTTCCGATATAGCTTTCCAGCCAATAGAAATCCGATCCGCTGGCCGCGGACCAGCGCCCGACACGGCGCATGCTGGACCCAGGGACTTCTGGCGCAGTGCTCTCCCAGTATTCTGTATACTGCCATGGCTCTCCGCTGTCTTCGGTCTCCCCCTGCTCCTTCCATTGGTTTGAGGCCAGATCGTATTCGGTTCTTTCCCTTGGCTGGTAAGTGCCGGCATCTCCCTCTGCCGGCGTTTTCTGGCCGCAGCCCGTCATGCCTAAACCGCAGAGCATCACCATTATGCCTGCCAGTAAAACTATACGAAACTCAATTTGACTGTTGATTTCCTTTTTCAAAACATATCCTCCCAATATCTGGTTTTGGGCATAAGGCGAGTCTTCTGCCCAAAACCTCTACCTTATGTTCGAAATTCTAAAACATCAATATTGACATAGACCGCTTGCTGTCCCATGTCGACTACAGTAATCACACGTATGCGTCAGTGCGCATGTCCTGACTTCCTCCGAAAATACTACCTTACAGCCTGAGCAGGAGATGGTATGCTCACTCTTTGTCTGCACTGTGTTGCATTGATGCGTATAGCTATTATTATGTATACATTCGTGACTACTCTGCAAAAATGTGGGAACTAAGCCACACTTTACAGACTTGATTACAGAATAACAGTTCGGTGTCAAACTGCAGGCATTCACGCTCTGCATCCCCCCAAAAGCTATACCCCCTATCACAAGCAATGTCAAGATTCCCCTTTTCAGAAACCTCATTTAAATATCCTCCTTCGTCTTTTTCTTTTCAATCTACAATGATTAAAAGGACTCGCAAGTCGTCCTATGTTTTACCCTTAGCATCAGGGTTCTAAGGACTCTATACATCACACACCTCCTCTAATAAACCTGCTTTCCTTAAAATCCATCATCAGCTTTTTTGCCTCTCATTTCTCTACATATGTAAGATAGCATAATTACTCTTAAACCACAATACGTCGAATTAGTTGCATTGAAAGCCATGTTAAAATGCAACTAATTCGATGTATTGCGCATCAATATATTTCAAGATAAGATAACGATCAAGATTTACTTTTATATTCAAGGAGTTTTTGCCCCTAAACGCAAACATTCTATAATGGATCAAGAACGCAAGCGGTCTATCCGATTGCGCTCTCTTAGCCGCCCAACAGCAAAGGCGAAAATAACTGTCAAGAACACTTGCGCAAAGTTTATTCTTGACAGCTATTGAGGTCTTGCTATTTTTGTGCACTGATATAGTCAAGATAAATATTTCGATTTGGAACAAATTCGATTTTTAATGCCATATCCATGCCTTCTGCTAATCTTTTTAAAAGATTGATAGATGGATTCCTAGTTCCATGCTCCAACTTACTAATATCCGCCGGATTGATTCCCGTACGCTGTGCCAATTCTTTCTGTGTAAGGTTTTGTGAAATTCTTGCATCTATGATAGCCCTTATGACATCAAATTCTGGTTGCATATCCTCATATTCTTTTTTAAATTTTTCATCTTGTAACTGCTCATTTAAAAAATCATCAAATTTTCTCATTTTCCACACAACCTTTCCAAATAAGCCTTACGATATGCTTTTGCCCGCTCTATTTCCGCCTTCGGAGTCTTTTACAAATCATAAACCCACAAATCTGCCCATACTTCTTTTTTCGCCATGATCATGCCCTCATTCTTTCTCAGATAAACGCTATTTCATCAGTATTATTGTAAAGAAAATCAAAAACATAATTTCCGTACCAGTACCTCTAACAGCTCCTCTACCTTTGCGCTAGTCCCATAAAAATAGTCATCATATTCAAATCCATTGCTGCGAAAAACAAGACTCAGCGGCTTGTCCTCCCCTGATACATAAATATCTACGGCAAATGACCATCCGGTATGGGATTCAAGCTCCTTTTCCCTCTTAAGCTGAAATTCGTTTATCTGGCTGACAATATATTTTACTTCATCTTCATTGTCAATGATAACACTGTTTCCATTGCTGCCATCCCGCAGGACAATGCTGCTCACCTTACCCAGAATTTCAATTTTATCCATGCTCCTCTGATCTATCAGATACCTCCTGCCCAGACCCGCCAATACTATCCCGGCGGAAATCAAGATAACCAGAATCCCTGATATAACTGCAATTTTTTTCATGCCTGCTCCTTTTAAATGAACCATCCGTATCAATCCTTCTCCACTGCGTGATACAACAGATCGGGAAATAGCCGGTTCTGGACTCTTCCGTCAGTTATGGGAGACACCGCTATATCCTTACTTCTGCTCACTAGTGGAAATCGGCTACGCCGATTTCACAGCTCACACCTATAGTTGTTGGCGATGTACTCACCATTTTCTTATTATACATTTATATAAATAGTATTTATGAAACACTTTAGAGCATATAAACTCATTTTATAAATTACTATCATTTTTTGTACTATGTATTCCCACTTATATATTTTTCTATAAAACTATATACCACTTCACAATATTTATTAATGTAATATTCTTTCCCGTCACCTATGCTGCCATAAAAATAATAATACCTGAAACCGTCAAAAACAGCTGTACATATATTTGTTCTAAATAAATTCATATTCTCATAATTTTCCATATAACTATAAATGAGCAAATTTGAAATTTTACCAAAGTTACTAAAAATGGCTTAAAACTAAAGACATCACGCCTCTGCG
>CAXHOW010000016.1:0-81058 GCA_964018205.1 uncultured Acetatifactor sp.
TTCGATTGCAAGAAGGCGTTAATCTTGCTTTCGTTTTCATCTACACTTTTGCGGAGAAACGGACGAGAAGGCATCCGTTCAGTACCAAGTTCATTCCATGCCGCAACATCGCATACATCCGCTCCGTTTTCCTCAGTGGCTTTACCATGCTGGAAGCCGATGCGGACTTCTTTATCTGCAAGTTCCTTTAGCATCCTCTGAAACTTGATACCGTCCGGAGTTATTCTGTCCGTTGTCCTAGCAGCCATAGCCAGGTCCTTCCCCGGCTGAAATAATCGGAATGACCGCATTTCGCCGTAGCGTAAGAAACTCCAGGCCGTAGACTGTGAGTGCATACTCAGCATCGACCTGGAGGTTCGTCTGTTGGTTCGTGGTATAACTTATTGAGGTTTCTCCCTCGGAATACGAGCCGACTCGGAGACTGTCACCAATTACACCGTTCTCGTTGTTCCCATAACCATTCATCTTCAGCTTGTGGGCGGTCAGATATGCCAGTGCTTTCTGATATGACTTTCCAAAGCGTTTCTCTGAAATCTGATCGGAGTACAGTTGCAGGAACGAATTGACTCCATACTTAGTGACCTTTCCGGTGTCGGCATCAACAATATCATCGTCCGGCATATCGGCAAACTCGGTTGCCACCAAGCGAAAAATTGCGAGTGCATCCATGCCGTTCACCTTCCTTACTTCTTCAGTGCAGCCTTCACCTTTTTCAGCACATCAGCCTGGTCCTTGCACTCAGCAGGATTGATGCCGAGTTCATTCGCCAGCTTTCCGAGGTCCTCCTCGCTGATGCCTTCCAGCGATGCAAGGCGAGACTGGCGAAGTGCTTCTGCCTCCTCCGCCGCCTTCTTTTCGGCAGCCGCTTTATCGGCAGCTGCCTTCTCCTCTGCTTTCTGAACCGCCTTCGGCTTTCCGGTAATCTTTGCGAACCCCTGCTTCCGGTAAACTTCCAGGATCAGGCTGGTCTCATACGCCTCCGGGATTTCCTTTGTCTCCCCAGGCAGTATGCTCACCTCGCCAATTCCGATAATCTTTCCACTTGAAGTATTCTCGATCTTCATAGCCATGTTCCTCCTTTTCTTAGACACCTACTGCCAGCAATGCAGACAGAGGATAATACAATACGATACCAGCCACACGCTCCTCGCAAGGAACAATGACCTCCAGGTTGCGGTTCTGCAACGGATACTGATAGAACGCCATCGGGATTTCCAGGCTGAACTTATCGGCACTGTTGGTATAGAGCATCGCCACATCAACGCCGTAGGGATTGGTGGCTTTATTCTCGGCAGATAACTCCGGAGCCGTAATGATGTTCTTCAGATATGGAGCGTTCTCCAGCAGGAACCTTTTCACCGTATAGCCGGTATTCGGGATCTGTCTTGTGCTGATGTCAATGAACACCGCCGGCGGAAGTGCCAGGGTGTCCGCCCTCTCAACATCCTGGGTGATGCGAGACTGGTATGCGAACATTCCATTGATGTCTGCCAAAATCTCAGCGGCACTCTTGTCTTTCCAGGAGGTCTTTGTTTCAACCGTAGCAAGGGTGTAAAGCGGAATATTGTTGTCGCTGGAAAGCATACCCATGAGCTTATGCTCCTTGTCACCGGCAAAAGCAATCTCATTGGTCTTGCGGTCAATAGCATACCTTGCCGCTTCCGCTTTCCGGGTATCCAGGCTCTTTCCTGCCATGCGGCTCGCTCTCATTTCCTGGATGGAGTAACCGTAGCTGTCACCGATTGACTTAACATAGGCGGTGGTAGGACTGCCCTTCACATCCGCTCTCGGAAGGTCAGTTGCATAGTTGCTGATGATTGCAGCCATGCCGGTTTTCTCATAGCTGTAATAGGTCATCGTCTCTGCTCCTTCCGGAACTTCATGCGTGATCGGGAAGTTGTTCAGAGCGGTGAACTCCGGGTAAATCTTGTCATAGGACTTGGACTTGATGTAGTCCAGCTCCCTTGCGAAGAAAATAGAAGCGTCCTCGGCACTGTCGAAACGCATCTGCTTATTTCCTGCCAGGGTAGGTGCGATGTTGGATGCCATCAATGCTGCGTAGTCCGCCTGGTCGTATCCAGTGGAAGGCATCTCCGGATTGTACTGATTTTTCATTGTCATTCTCCTCCTTCTTACATATTGATCTCGATAACGGCGATGCCATCATCGGAAGCGTTGCCAAATTTGGCGCCGATGTCAACAGTTGCTCCATGAAGCTGTTTGCTGACTACATAATCGCCAACAGCCGGCACATATCCATCCAGCACCGGAGTTACTTCGGATACCTTAATCTGGGTAGCGGTAGGAGTTGCAGTATCTGCAACAACTTCCTTCGCACCAGTATCGCCGGACTCCGCCTTGATGTATGCAGAATATGCCGCAGACTGATCCGTAAAGCATCCGGCATCATCGCCATCCACCACAACATAGGCTTTTGCCTTATAGGTGGGTGCTGCCTCCTTAGAGGTCCTGCCCCAAATTCTGCCCTTGCGGAGAATACCGACCGAGGCGTTGTTGGGTACAACGACCTTACCTTTCATGTCCTGCTCAGTATTCGCTGCATGAAGAACAATACCCTCAATCTGGTCTGCGGTTGCCCCAGTTGCAGGAACCTTCACGCCGGTTCCTTTAGAAGTACCGACCATCGCCGCCATGCCGTATTTCAGAACGCCGTCTGCTTCCTCATTCTTGCGAGTGATAACCTCGTCATAGGCGATGTCTACCTTGCCTCCTGCCACACCTTTCGGAGTGCTATAACCATAATCTAACTGTGCTGCCATTACTCATTACCTCCTTCTCTCTCAATCATTCTCTGTCTTGCAGCCGCCGCATTGCTCCCGGTCTGGCCGTCTGCTCTCTGCTGTGGTGCAGGAGTAGAGGACATCTGCTGCTTCTGATATGCAACATCCTTACGCTTGTTTGCTGCGTTCACTGCCAAATCATAAGCGGCATCGACATAGACTTTGCTCTTGCCATCGAGCCGCATTTCCGGGAACACCTTCTTGACAATGGCTTTCTTGCCTTCGATGATGGACTTATCCTCCAGTCCGTCCAGATGGAGTTTGTCTCCCATGCGGCAAATGCTTAACCTCTGACGGAAAATCTCGTCAGCGGAGTCATTGTTCATGGAGCCGGACTTATCATCGGAGCAGTCTGCATTGTCCTCAGCATCGGTACATTCTCCATCTGTGGAGTCAGCACCAGAAGCACCGTCTGCGGCATCCGTTCCAGTGCTGTCATGTGCTTCATCGCCGCCTGCACTGGACTTCAGTTCAGCCAGGAACTCCTCCAACACGCCGATTAGCTTTCCTACGCCTCCATCTTCCTTTTTCTCCTCCTGCATTGGCGGTTCTCCCATAGCTGAAGGTTCCCCGGCAGGTGTTGCTGCCACCGGTTCCTCAATGCCTGCACCGTCCTTTTCTTCCGGAATTGCTTCCGAACCAGTGCCGCCTTCTCCAGCAGGAGCAGGTGCTGCTTCCTCTGCCGGCTTTGCCCCGGCTTTATACTGATTGATTGCTTCGACCAGTTCTTCCGGAGTCATGGCAACACTATCTTTCCTTGTGGTGTTTCCATCCATTTTTCTGTTACCTCCTTTTGAATTTTTATCATCCAACTCGACTTTCTTCCCATCGAGATTAAGATGCGCTTGTTCCCCGGCTCTCGCACTTTCTACAATCGCCAGGTGGTTGATGCGAATATTCGTCTGAATGGCATCATACGGTTCACCATTCCATTCGCCAGGTTCTTCTATGAGGTCCAAATTATATCCGAGGCTCAGTTCTCGGTACGGTGTCTTCTTTACCTTGTCGATGTCATGGATGACAACCTTGCATCTGACATCCGAACCGTCCCGGAACCCTTCGCTTAGAATTGTTCCGACAATCTCTTTCATTACATTGTCTTTGTCGATTGAGCCTGCTTCGTGAGTGATGATTACCGGCTTCCCGGCATACGAAGCGAGAGATTTCTTATCGAAAACGTGTTCCGGAAGCCTCAGTTCCCTCCTTACTCCGCCATCCGGCAATCCATATTCAAAGATGCCAGTTGATGTGACAATAGGCGTATCATGCAAAAATCCCTGCTCGTCAAAACTGGTGTTGCCGATAGGGATGCTGTCAATTCTTGTTACTCTTTTCAGTTTTGGTTTGTCTCTTATCTCCATTGGTCCTCTCCTTCCTTTTTCGCTTTTCATGCTTGGCTACATGGGCGATTGCTACCTCGGCGGTCCTGTCCGGGTATCCTTCCTTATTGCTCATTCTCCTCGCTTTCTCCCTCACCCATAGAAGAAACAGACAATGCACCAGTTGACATCATCTTGGTGAGTTCGATAGTCAAATTCTGAATATGCTCCACTTCATCAAGCCGGATCAAAGCAAGTGCCTGGACCGTTGCATCCATACCTTCGACTGCTGATGTAGAGGAAATCTTGTCTGTGTAGCTGATAACTGCCTCTGCCTCCTCTTTTAAGGCGTTGCAGATATTTTTTATTACTTCATCCATTTACTTAGCCTCCATTCCTTTTTATGGTTATCTGAGCCGGGTCATCATCGGCTACTGGCAGATTGATATTGCGATTGAACACCGGTCTCCCAATGCAACGGCACTGAAAATCTTGACCTGGGTGGCATTTCCTCCCATCTGAATTTTCCGGAGGATCATCCCAGGAGAACTTTTTCCCATTCAGCTCCCGATGGCTTCTCCTCACTCTTTCATCGCCGCAATCACTCCAGATATACTCCGTAATTCCGGCATCCTGCTGTTGAGCCTTCTGTATCTGGCCGTTCAGTTTTGCCGTCTGGTCCCTCGCAATCAATTCCGCCCGGCGGCGGCTTATGCCGTATGCTCTCTGTATCTCCTTTACCATTCGGGTTGTGGTCTTGCCATTGGTAAAGCCGTCATATACGATGTCCTTCATTTTTTCCAGGGTGTCTTCCGGTATGGAGGAAATCAGTCCGACATTCTCCTCTACCCATTTTTTCAGCTGCTCGACATAAAAATCCCCCAGGTAATAGTCCTCTCGGATGTCGATACCCAGGGTAGCTTTGATTGCTTTCTTCCATTCCTTAACCGTCAGCTTACGGGTGAGGTGTGCCAGGGACTCCAACTTCCGCCGGAGACCAAAGCCAATCGTCTTTGCAATGACATTGTTCTTTATCGTGGTGAATATCTGAGAAACGGCAAGCATCAAATCCGTTGCTGAGTCATTCCTTCGGTTCTCCCGGACTTCTGCATCCCGGTTCTCCTTGTAAATCTCCTTCAGCTTCGGCAGTTGCTCCTCCAGTTCAGTCTTCAGTATTGCCATGTATGCGTTTGTGGTCCGGACATATTCCCTTTCAGCAGATGCCGGTATCTGAGGATCATACTTACTGTTCAATGTGTCGTGACCGTAGAATTTTCTTCCGACTTTTTGCATGAGCAGCCGGTTCATCTGCACTTCATCCATATCTTCCACCACCTCCTTCAAAGCAAAAACAGCCTATGTGGATGACATAGACTGTTCGTAGTCTCTATTCTGTTTTCTATCTTTCCTATGCTGGGAGCGGAACTGCTTCTGTACGGAATGTACTCTGCATCAATTCCTGGAGCTTTGCATATCCTCCTGCTATGTTGATGAACTGCGTCTTCTTCGGCTCCATGATTTCCAGATACATCATGCAAGCCGCCTGGTTCAGTTTGTAGAACGTGACTTCCTTATTCTGCGAGTTCTTCCCGGATGCCTTCTTGAACATCGCCTTGCTGTCTTCGTCCAGGAGAGGCATGATCCTTTCCTCAATCCGCTTAATCACCTTATGGTTCGGAGTCTGAAACAGTTCTGCAATCTGCAACGATGTGATGAAGCATTTCATCTTTGAACCTTCATTTGAACCGTTTGTAGCCTCATGCCGGCTTTCCCCAGCTTCATCGGTAGTATTTTGTGTGTCATCTGATAAATTCGGCTCCTGGGCTAATAACAAATTCATCGCCATCTTGAAGCCTGCTTTGAAACCGTCTTCCTCAAACTCAACCGCCACATCCGTCATTTTGGTGTATGCCTCAATCTTCTTCAGCATATCGCCTTCAATGTGCCGGCTGCAAAAATCATCGAACACTTCCGCACACCGGACGGCTTCGGCGGAGTGCCTTTCCTTCTCCTGGCAGCTTTCGATATACTGGAAGAACAGCTGCTGGATTGCCTTGTCATTGAACTTCAGTGCATTATCCATATCACTCCACCTCCACATCGAAACCAATCGCCTTCAGTTCCTCATTCTCAAATCCATTTGCCCGGAGCAACCTTTCGGCTGTCTGTGCATCTACAAATTCAAGGAGCAGGCTGCTCAAAACATCCGCCATTTTCTCCAACTGTTCTCTGCTCAATTCGCCCATAGTCCAAAACCTCCTATCTGAAATCTTCTGTGTTTTTTGTATCGTGCGGCGAACTATAACAGCACCACCACCGTTGTCAATAGTTTTACTGAAAAAATTACGTTACTGTATGTAGCCGCTCATTGTTTCAGCAAGCATCCGGAGACTTTCCTCGAACGGAGGGAACAAAAGCTGGCTTTGCAGTTCCTCCAGGGTCATCCACCTCGCATTGAGCATTTCATCACCATCTGCTTCGGGAGTTCCGGAGAACTGATCCGTCCAGTACACCATAGAAGGCAGATATGAACCAGTGCCGCCTTTGTATTCGCCTAACGGTTGTAGGTTGAGGGGAACGATATTGAACTCCTCCATCGCTTCCCTTACCGCCGTATCTTCGGGTTCCTCTCCTTCTTCTACATGACCTCCAGGTCCACACACGCCTTCGTTATTTCTCCTGGAAGCACATAAAATCTTGCCGTCTTTGATGATTATAACTGCGGCTGCCGGATAATCTGCTCCATCGCCATTTTCAGAAACGCCTTCCACTATGATTGTTTCAGCGCCGCCTCCTGCATCTCCTTCGGTGTCCTTAATGACTACCTTCTCGCCAGTATGTAGCTGACTTCCCGGCATATCAATTTCAATGGCTCCATCTTCGTCTTCATCATTGGTCTGCCCGAGAATTTCAATCGGTTCTCCGACCGCTGCCTTTTCGCCAACATCAAACGTATCTTCTGGAAGGTTGAGTTCCTCCTCTGACAAGACCTCCTCGATTTCAAAATCACCTTCCGATGCCAGCGATTTCCTAACTTCTGAAGGGTCCAGGACATTACTATCCATGTAAATCTGCGATGTCTGAGCCTTCGTATACTCCGTATCAGCCTTTGTCTTATCGACATTGGCTTTCTCTGTATCAGACAAGGACCATAGAGCAGCAAACTTAACTTTGTACTTCGGTTCCTCCGGTATCTTTCCTTCCAGCCTCCCCTGGCGGAGTATCAAATCAATGACTGTCCTGGAGTTTTTCTTCATGTTCTGCTTCTGAATGTTCTCCACCATGTTGTAGTAGTTCTCCATGTCATTCTCGCCGGTGGCGTTCATTCCTGCTGGAGACCGCCCAAACAAAATCGTCTGCGGAATTTCTGTTACTGCCGACAGCATATTGCAGGTGGAGTCTAGGACATCCTTAACTCCTGCCATTGAGAAGGTCTTGAAATCATAATCTTCACCTTCACTGTCAATGGCTATGGAGTTCAAAATGCTCCTTGCCATATCAATGATCTGGAGTCTCTGCAATACCTTATCTTCACCTTCATCCGTAGCAAGCATATTCGCCAAGTTCTTCATCTTGTAGATTGCCTGCACACACCTTTCAAGCAGCTTGGTTCCGTTTTCATGGGAAGTGATGCACTCCCTCAATGCTCGCTTAATCTTGACATATTCCGGGATGCCCCAATACCGATAGATTGCATTGGTGGTCTGCTCCGGAAGTCTGCCGTTTCTGAATACCAGGCATCTGCTTCGGTGTACGATGAAGTATCCATAGATGCTGAACACCTGGTAATATTCCGGTTCTGCAAACGGACGGTCACTGTCAATCGTATCAAGGAAATGGAAATGATACATCGAGGTGTAGTCTGGCTGGACTATCGCCCTTTCAAACACCCGGAGTTCTTCGATTGTCCGGACATTCTTCCAATCGAGAGGTTCCTCCAATCCTCTGCCGTCATCAACGAGCATTACAATTATGGAGCCGCCGTAGAGCCTCGCCCACTTCTCAGCCGTAGCAAACTTCGACTCGAAATCCAGGTCATCCATTCTGTCATCAACATATTCAGTAACATCTTCATCACCGAAATCTATGTCAAATCCATGCTTTACTGCTTCCTCTGATGGGCGATCAATAATCTTCGTAAACAGACCGTTTCCTTCATACAGCCGTATGAGTTCCATGTCATTCGTGATAATCTCCTGGTTGTACTGGTACGATGTGGAGCTGTCCTGTGCGGTTCCGTATTTGTTCAGCAGGTTGCTATAACCATCCTGCCGGAACTTTTCCTGGGTGCCTTCGATGATTGCGGCTCCCCTTTGCAGTTTCAACTGCCGGTCCAGCATAGCTTTCTGCTGTTCATTCATTTCTTACGCTACCTCCTTCCTTATAGCAAATTGTCAATGTTGAAGCCCATGCCAAGCGTTATCTCGTTGAAGGCTGAGCTGCTGGCATCCACCATATCTTTCCACTTGCTGTCCGGGAATGACTCCAACTGATTGAGATATGCTTCATTCCATTCGCCGGCAACCAAATCGAACATTCCATGCTGCCATTGTGCCGCCATAGGCTCCGCCCTGGTTGCTTTATCACCAGACTCCGGTATCATGTGAACATCAAATCCGGCAAGCATCTCCATGTAGGAAGCCTTCTGGTCTTTTCCAGCCTGCCCTGGGTCCTGCGGCAATCTTTGCCTGCACCAGGCATACTTTGCATGATCCATCTTAGCTGTCACCAATACGGTGCTTCGTACATCACCAGCTTTCAACTGGCGATTGATAACGTCAATGATGACAAATCTGCCATTCTCCCTTCTGCCCATGAGGACACCGGCAGTAAATGCAGCTTCGTCATCTTCATCCTTATCTGTGGCAGCCAAATCCCAACCTCGGCATACAGCAACCAAATCCTTCGGTACTTCTGTGAGGATTTCTCCTACCTGGCTACGCTTGAAGAAGGAACCGGCGGCTGCCTTAATCTTCCAGTTACCTCTCAGCAACCGTTCCATGTCAACTTCCGTCATCGCCTTCAAGTTCGCCAAATATCCAGGGTCGCTTTCCATCAGTATCTTATTGTCTTCCAGACGGCTTGCAATGAACGTAACGCTTTTGCAGTCCTCCACATTGACTTCATACTTTTTCGCCAACTCCTCCGGGGTATCTCCCCAATAGATAATGTCATTCAGCACAACCATCCATCGTATCTGTCCGGATCGCTCCGGTATTGCATATCCGGTTTCCTGGTCTATCCACCAACTGATAAAATCTGCTACCCATGAGTCTGAGTCCGGGTTGCAGGTTGCTCTCACATACGGTCGTATGCCGCAAGTAGTTCTGTTTCGGGATAGCATATACAGAAACTGGTGCTTCGTGAAGTGTGTCAATTCATCGAAGCCGATATAGGCAATCTCTGTACCTTGCCATGATTTGAGGTCTTCATCTCTTTCGATGTGGGCGAAACTCAGCTTCGCACCGCCGTCAAACCTCCAGTGCAACTTTGGTGACTTCCTGGAGTGTGCATCCGGAACCTGGTTGAATATCTTCTGACTGGCATCCCATAAGCCACCCTCTGCCGTTATCTGATTGTAATTGTGTCGGAAGATAACGGCGCCAAAACTCTTAACATCCTTGTGCCGGAGAGCTTCCAGCAGCAATGCGTATGTCTTTCCACCGCCGGCTGCACCACCATATATGATGATGTCCGCTGACGATGCCATGAACTGTGTCTGTGGTCCAGCCTGGGGTGCAAGCTGGAAGGCATCCTTCTTATCCCTTCCGTTGTTCGGCAGATTGATTGTCGGGTATGCAAGCTCAACAATCTCGCTTTCCTCTTCCGGTATGAGTCCAAATCTATTCAAATCTCCGGTCAATTCTCCAATCAGCCGGATGGCGGATGTGTCACCTTCGACTAAAGCCTTCTGCATGAGCCGGACAACGACCGCCGTTTGATAATTCTGATCTCCCTTTTGGATACCGAAGGCTTCCAGGTTCTTCTTGTTGTTGTCTCCAACCACCTCCATTGACATGAGAGCTTTTGCCGTTTCACGCATGGATTTTTTTGCCCTTCGGACTTCTCCGGATTTAATGCCGCCATTCCTGCCCCTCGCCTTTGCTTCCTCTTTGGTTCGTACCGGCTTTAAGTCCTTCTGTGCCACATCTGCCTCACCACCTTTCCGTAGGCACGAAAAAGGAACCCGTTGTAGCCTTGTGCAGCCTTTTTCCGAGTTCCCTTGATGGATTTGTTACCTATTCAGTTTATGGGCTTCTACGCCCCATAGAGACAGCTTACTACTTCCTTCCCCTTCGCTATCGCTCCGGGTATGTCTGTGCCTATCTGCTTATAGAACTCCGGATGTACCATGCACTCATACGCCCTTGCCATCGCATCCCTCTGTGCCTTCGTAACATTTATCCGGAAGTCCTTTGCTATCCGGAGAGCCTTCTTCCACTCCCCGGCTTTTACTGCCTCCCTTACTATGTCTGACTGCTTTACCAGCTTTCCATCCCTTACTACCATACCGACACCTCCTGCGCTACTTTGCGAGCAATCTGCTTATGATTAAAGGTTATTTTCCCATTACTTCGATTAAGAACATCGCCACTAAACATAATCTTTTCATGGATTCCATCTGCTTCAAATTCTGTCCAAATTTCTTCTACTTTGAATTTAAACATAAACCCTTCGTCGAATGGCTTTGCAACAAGCACATCTCCAATTTGAACCTTTTTTGCATCTCCTTTTGTCATAACCGCTACCGCCTTTCCTCTGTTATTTATCGTACTCGTAACGTAGCACCTGCGTTTTTGGTGTCAATAGGTTTTTCAGAGAAAATACTGATTTTTTCAGCTATGCGTTGTAGTCCGGTTCCAGCTTCCTCCCCTTCTTGAACTGCTGGAAGTCCGCCCACTCCTTATTCCCTACCTTGCCCTGGCTCCTCGCCCATGTGTAATAGTTCTCCCATGAGCAGTCATCGAACAGAGACATCTGCTTCGGTTCCAGTGCCGCCTGCTCCTCGATTGTCATATCCAGGTCCGTCTTGCCATTCCTTTTCCCGGTGAGGGTATGAACATCGAACACCCAATCCGGTATCCCTTCCACTCCCAGGTGACATTTCGTGATGTCGATATGTTCAATCTCGCTTTCATCCAGTATGCGATCCGGCAACATGAAATTGCAGGCTACATAGCAGGCATCCCGGTTCTTCCTCGCCTGGCATAACAACGTGATCGCCTTCGCCGCAAACAGAGGGTCCTTATCATATCCCTTCCTGCCTTTGTTGCAGAAATCATCTGCCAGCTTCAGAGCGATTACTTCCTTCGTCATAATGCCGTAGCAGTCCTCCGCCGATACCACCACCAGCCGCTTCCACATATAGGTATGGAAATTGCCGAACAGTTCATAGGCGGCATATCCTGCCAGGTTCGGATTGTTCCTCCGGATCGCCTTCTGCATCATTGATGCCATGTCATACATATTATGACCGTTCTTAGTTACTAAATCGTAAGCCATAACGCCAACCTCCTATTTTTTATCGTAACCGCATCGTAGCACCTGCACCACCGTTGTCAAATGGAAATTGGATGGAATTACTGATTTTACCGGGGAACATTTATCTGAGGCTTGTTATTCTTGTAATTGTACTTGAAATACTTTCCCCACTTCCGCTTCATGTTCTCGATGCTGTCTATCTGATCCTGCCGTAGCTTGGAGCTGTCTCCGCCGGCATTGACATCCTGGTAATCTTTGCAGATGATGTACCGGGGTTTCAGAATGATGCGGTTGTGCAGCAACTCCTGCAATACCAGGTCCAGGTCGTAATTGTACTTGCACTTTTCATCCGGGCGAGCCTTCAGCACTTTCTTATACACCCATTTCAAAGAGCCGGACGTTCCCTTAAATGCAAATTCACCGTCATACCCATAAGGGATGCCGGTAGCATCTATGCAGGCATATCCTACATTCAGATCAACCATCATCTGTGCAATGCGTTCAATCTCCGCCATGATGGTGTCCTTATCCTTATTCAGCCGGGTGGTATCATCAAGCCGGTACATCACATCCTCAATGTCATCATCTGCAATGAATACGATGTCTTCCGGAGCATGGTCCACTATCCACCAGTATGTCCGGATGGCGTTGTTGACTTCCTCGTCCGGAGTCTCCCATACATTCTCCACTCCTGCCTTGCGGTACAAATCCGCTTCGCTCGCCCTTACCACATAGGTACACCGTTCCAGCAAATCCTGGGTGAGTATCTTATTGTACCGGTGATAGCTTTGGACGTATATGCCTAATGTCAGTTCTTCATCTGCCATCTGCCATCACCTCCTCCATCCTTCGGAAGTGGCTGCCAATGTCATGCCCTTCATTCATTGCATAATCCAGGACTGACATATACGGTCGGAACTCTCCCCATAGCTGCCGGTACTCCAGCGGCTCCCATTCCTGGTACACCAGCTTGATGCCAGCATCCTTGAAGTGTTCTTCCTCCTGGTAATTCCTTCCGCCAGTTCCCGACAGGTAGGCATCGGCGCCAAGGCGTTTGCATATCTCAATCACCCTGGCTTCTGATCTGCTTTCCAGTTTCCAGTCCGATGCGTAATAGACCTTCTTCTCATGCCACCCAAACCACAGCAGGAAGAAATTCATCAGTGCAATGTTCAGCTGTGCCAGATTATCATAACACTCACTGACAATTCCTTCATAAGCAGGAAAAAGCTCCGGAAAATACGGAGCTTTCTTATAATTCATCTCTATCGTTTTTATGTGCTTATGCTGCCAGCCGAGACCGTCCTTCGGAACCACCTCCCGAAGTGTCTGCCCGAACTTCTTATGCAGCGGAACTTTCAGCCGGCACTCGCCTTGCGGTGTCTTAATCCGGTTCCATTCAAACACATAGCCATTGCTATACTGTGCATCATCCAGGAATACGAAGGCATCCGCCTTCCATATCTTATGAAACACCCCCAGGTATGGCAGATAGCATGGCTGGTGAATTGTTACCATCATTCTCTACACCCCCAATCCAAATACCAGCTGGAAAGCCTCCGCCATCCTTGTGCCGGACTGACTTCCCCTTATGGTAGCAAGGGCATTGATTACTGTTTCAGATCGTGGGTGGGGAACTTTCCGGATAACATCCTTGTAAACTCCGACTGCTTTGACTTTTGAATAGACATCATCTGCACCTACATCAACAAACACATTCGGAACAAAAACTCCATTGGCCGTACTTACATTCCAGTCCGTAGAGGACGGAACCTCCATATACATAATCTTCCGGATTGGCTGGATATTCGCAATCTGTCTCATAGGGAGCTTCGATGCCTCCATGCAGCACTCCGATGTAATGCCATGATCCACATGAACATCCGCCGGGTGGTGAGTAATCAGAACATCCGGCTGGCAGTCTCTAATCGCCGCCTCGATGAACCGGACAATGGCGTGATGGTCTTCATCCTTGAACCTCATGCACCCGAAATCTCCGACATAGGACTTCTTCACTCCCAGGATGGCGTGGCTGGATGCAATGCCGTCTTCCAGGTTATCATCCCTGGTAGGACTCCAATGACTGAGCAGGCAGACATAGACTTCATCGCCGTTTCCGGCTGCCTTGTGCATCATCGCACCGGCTCCAAGGACTTCATCATCCGGATGTGCCGCAACTATCAAATACCTCATTCCTGCTCCTCCTTTCCATTTTCACCGTCTTTTTCATCATCTTCGGAATGTTGGTTTGCTTCCTGCCGCTTCTCGACTATCTGTGCTTTCATCTGATCGTACCAGATTGCCCTTGCCTTTATCTTCCGCTTTTTGGTGATGGCAACCTTCCTGCCTTCGATACCAAGTTTCCTTATCAAATCGTTATAGTCAATCTCACTCTTACAGACTATCATCACATAGTTGTACTTCTCGTACCGGATCAGTTCCATGTCCTCAATCTTCCGTTCTTCCGGATTTTCATTGTTAAGGTCAATTCCCAAATCCAGGTTGAGGTCCGCAGTCCAGTCAGCCAGCAGCTCCAAATCCCACTCGCCAGCATGGGTGTTATCCATGATGTTGATTGAGCGGAGTTCTGCCTCTGAATATCCTATCAGCTTCTTAACATCGACTTCAATGTCCGGATCACGCCTCGCAAGTATGATGGACCTCTGGTTTCCTGCAATCACATTATTGTGTTCGTCAACAACAAAAACGCCGAAGTCACCGAACAAATCCATCGACCGTTCAAGCTCCTCGGCTTTCTTCTTTGAAATCTTCCTGGGATTTCCAAAATTGTGTTTCAGATCACCGACACGCATCTTGCACACTTCTATTCTTTTCATGGTTTATCGCACTCTCCTTTTATGCTATAATTCTTCCCAAAGGAGGAAAGACAATAATGAACAATACATACCCTGGTCCTTTGAGGACCGCAAACTACTCCGGCTCCTATCAGCGGAAGCTGACCGGGCTAGAGCATCTTGTGGATGGCGGTAAAGTCCTGCCGTTCCACATTGCTGAGTTTTGGCAGTGGGCTTATTCCGATATGCTCCGCAACACAAACAGAGGGGTGCTTGCGGAGTTCGTTGTAAAAGCTGCCTTGGAACTAGGGGGGATTTACACCAACACTGACATCCGTTCCAACTTTGAGCCTTACGACCTCGTAGGACCAAATATCGAACAAGCGTTTACCCCCCCCGAAAAATTGGAAGTTTCCAACTCTACTGAATTTCTGCCATGCCGCATAGAAGTGAAATCGGCTGCCTACGTCCAAGCGTGGGAACCGCATCCTGGAACTACGCCTAGAATTTCCTTCAGCATAGCACCGGCAAAAGTGCCAGACGAAATCGGCGATTACCGTCCGGATGCAGAACGCCAGCGTAATTCCGACATCTACGTTTTCGCTATCTATACAGCGACTACAAAAGAACAGAACATTTTCGACATGAGCCTTTGGAAATTCTATGTCATCAAAACATCTGTCCTTAATGAAAAGTGCGGTGAGCAGAAAACAATCTCTCTCACCAAACTGGAGACTTTGGGGTCTCCGGAGCTGTCATTCAATGAACTCTGTCCGGCAATACTGAGTGCTTGCGAGGACATTTCTTCCGACAGCAAAAAGGACCGTCCGCAATGAGACAGTCCTGCTCGTTAATTGGTACACCGCACAGCAAAACGCCCAGGGAGGTTATCCTTGGGCGTTCTTTCATGCACTTTTGGGAAGAAAAACTACATGGCTCTGTGTCGGTGGTGACATTATGGGTTGTTGGCTGTTTATCATATTACAACTTTCCCATTCGCAGGTAAAGTGCAACTTTTTCGCACGATGCCTTCACTTCGCTCTGTTTTTCTTTGAACGCTCCCTTTTTGCCTTGATTTCACGCTTCCTCAGTTCTACCATCTTAGCCCCATCAACTCCAAAAAACAGGACTGCCAGGTCATCATACGCTCTCTCCAAAGTGCGGTACACATTGCTCTTATCAATACACTCCACATCAGCGACTTCATCTGCTGTCAGAGACTCCTCCCGGAGATACATCATTTCAACTATGCGGTATCTTCGGGCTACATCCTGCTCCTTAGACTTCTCGCACTCCTTTTGGTAATTCTCCAGCTGAACATCGACATGGTTCATCAGCATCCCGGTAATTATCCGGTTCCGGTTTGTGCTGGTGAGATCAAACTCATTCATACGGATTTTTCCGAGCATATTATCAAAAATCTCCGCAAGCGTGGCATCAGTGACGGTATTCGCATCGTACACTGAGGTATCCTTCATCCGCTTCAGCCGCTTGTAATGGATAATGAGCAGCTTTGCACTGTACCGGCACTTCTCGGCTTGCTGCTGTATCTGCTCCTCCTGCTCCCTCTTGTATGTACTGATTGCTTTTTCAGCGGCAACCTCGGCAATCATTGCCAGTTCACTCTCCGTTACCACATATTTCTTCACATTACTTCCCATCTGTGCATTACCTCCTTGACATTCTCTTAATAACCTCCTATAATAGGAGTTGCAAACGTATTAGAGAACGAAGGCTGTGCTGCATAGGCGGCATGGTCTTTTTCTTTTGTCCTACTTTCTGTGCTTTCCTGCCATCGGGCAGGTGGCGAAGTGTGATACATAACCGTAGCCATCAGCATCCTCAACTCTCACATTCGCATCACAAGCTATTACATCCCCGGAAGGAAGGACAATTCTGTCCTTGCCTCCAGGGTTCTTCTTGAAATTCACGAATGTAGGGTTGACCGGCATACTCTTTCCGGACTTCATGCGGATGAACATGATCCTCTCGCCGCAACTTCTACATTGTGATACATCTCCCATAAGCTACTCCTTCTTGGAAGCATCAATGGCTTCCTTCATAATCTCCATAGCATCCTCCAGGCTGACAGTCAGCATAACTCCAGTTGCCATATCTCTGATCCCGAAGGTTCCAATCTCAACGCTCGCCGTAATATGTGCCTGACTCTTATCTCTCTGCTGGAAGGCAGCTTCGCCCTCCGCCGGATTTTCCAAGAAGTCCGTTCTGATACACTCAACAACTCCCATGACTCCATCGGCAGGTCCATCCTGCGGCGTGTTCGGTCTTTTAATCTCCATGCTATCTCCTCCTCCGCTTCTTAGTCGGTCTGTCAATTCCTCTTGCCGGATGCCCCTTCTCCCTCCACAGCTTCGTGAAGAAATACTGGAACATATCGGTGGTGTGGCTTTTCTTGTAACTCTGGTTTCTTGCAACCGTCCTTGCCAGGCTTCTCATTGTACTCATACCTATTCCTCCTCTCCCGGTTCTTCATAGCTGTATCCGTCATCCTCGCCATCTGCAAAAGGCATTTCACTCGGATCGAAGGCTTCAGACATATCTTCTGCCTCACCTTCTTCAGTACCGTCCATGCCTTCCGTATCGCCGCCAGGAGCTTCCTCAGCTACTTCTCCCTCCGTTCCCTCGCCTTCTGTATCAGAAGGTCCAGGTAAAGCTGCAACACGCCTCCCTTCGAGGGCTGGCTGTCCTTCTCCTTCATCTCCTCCGCCTGCTTCACTGGTTTCATCGTTGACGCAGCGAAAGTCGGCATCGAAAATCGTCATCTGCTCGGTATTGGCAATCGGTCTGAGGACATATTCACCTCTTTCTTCATCCCATACCAGTTCAGTGCCATCGCAGTTGCGATCACCCTTCGCCTCATTCTTAATCTGCATTACGGAGCCGACTTTATGAGAAAACTTAGGTGTCAAAACTCTCCTTGTCTCTCCTTCGATGTTCGGATCACGATTGGGAATGAACTCCTGGACGAGCGTGACATCAATTCCGATAGTCACCTTCCCTTCCAGGCTGTCCTTCTCGACCATGTTCTTCAGCAGCTTCTGCAAAACTCTGTCTGCATCATCTCTCATGCCGGCGAACAGTTCATCATTGATATGCAACTCCTGCTCATAACCTTCCATATCACTTTTCCACCTTTCCAAATTTGATATTATGCTGAACCATGTACTCTCTGAGTGCCATGATTTGAGCCTTTGTGCCGTATACGGTGAAGGATGCCTTGCAAGGCTTACTGTCTGCCTCCACCGCCTTTTTGCTTCCTGCGGATGTATCCGGGGTATCAATAGACGGTCCTACCGGGGCGGCAGGAGGAATAACTTCAGCCTGCTCCGTTACGTTTTCGATAGGTTCTGATACGCTTTTCGCCGGTTCGGTCACGTTTTCAGCCTCTTTGGTTACATTTTCCGAGGTTTCGGTCACGCTTTCGGCTGTTTTGGCCTCAGCAGCTTTAGCCTCAGCCGCCTTCGCTTCAGCAGCAAGCCTTGCTTCTTCCGCTTCCTCCTCCCGGCGGAGCCGTTCCTCCTCTGCCTTGCGTTCAAACTCCTGCAACCGCCTTGCCTCTGCCAGGGCATCCGATACATTCAGCGTCCGGATGTAAGCATCCTTCGCTATGGTGAGATACTTCTCCTCGCAGAAACCTTCCAGGCTTCTAAGGTCCGTATGCACCCGATCAACCTTTTCCTGGATGTCAGCCTTTGCCTTATTCAGACTGACAGACACATTCAGATACCTCTGGTCGAATACCCTGTCGAATGTGAGGATGCCTTCCAGATCGGCAGCAATCTCCTCGAAATGCTTCTTCAGCGCCGCCTTTTTCTCCTCTTTGGTGCGGTCCTCGTACTCCTTTATCTGACCGTCAATCATGGCAATAGGCTTATCAATGAGAGCCGTAACCTCCGAGACTTCCGCCTCGAACTTCGTGTACGGTTCCATGACAGCCTTCTTAACCTGGATACGGCGGTCAGATATTGCCTTCTTCATAGCGTTCAACCTTGCTCGATCCGCCTTCGCCGCCTTCATCTGATCCTCTGTATAGGTCAGACCTTCATACTGCTCCGTTATGGATGCCACCAACTCCATAAACTCCTCTTTGTTCCAGTCGATGTGTTTGAGGAACTCCCCTTCGTGTGGGTTCTCAATCACCAAACTCAATTCTTCAGCCATGTCTTCTTCCTCCTAATCATAAAATTTGCAGGGCAACCAGCCCGATAACACACACTGTAAATCCTGCCAGCATACACTTACACTTCTTTTCATGTTTTTCAGCAATCACTCCGATACCGAAAATGCCGCCGGCAACCATAAGAAATATGTTCATGCTTCCTCCTTCACCTCCTTCGGAACTACCTCCCGGATGATTACCTCGATCCTTGGCTCCTCTGAAAAGAACTTCCGGACCTGGCAATCCACAATCTGAGTATCATCCTTGTACGCCACCCGGTTGAGGGCATCCGCCACCATCTTCACCACATTATCCATATCCGGCTTCTTTGTCGGACGGATGACGTTTGCCAGCTTTTGAGCCTTTACTTTCTTGCTGCCGCTTTTCGGTATGGAGTAATACGCCAGTATCCTCATATCCAGCATTGCATCATCCGGGAACCGGAAGCCTTTGCACTGAACCATATACTCGGTATGCACCAATGTCTCATAGTTGACTGTCTGCTTCGGTGTGAAGGCTCTGCCAGTCTGAGTGCTGAACCGGGGTCTTCCCTTCCCCTTCGGCTCTCCCAGGACTGTAAACCTAACTTGCTTCACCATGCACCGTTCACCTCCTACTTGGACGTATCTGCATTATCACCGTCCTCTGTCACTTTGAGGAAATAGTCCAGCGTTTTCCCGGTGGGAGTCCGCTGCCGCTTCCCCTGGCTGACCGTATATCCGTTGTCAATCAAAATTGCTGCCACTTTCAGCCGGTCCTCCTTACTGTAAATCTTCAGTTCCATTGCCTCTGCCATAATCAACCCTCCAGTATCTTCTTCATGCTGGCATACCGTCCTGCCGCCTCACGCTTCCTCCAGGACAATCCACTGAACTTGACCGGATAGCACATCTCAAAAATTCTGTCATAGATACGGTTATAGCGGATGTCGGTACACTCCTTCATCTGCCCCATTGTCAAATTCGTAGTGAAGATTGCCGGCTTTCCGCTTCGGTATCTGCTGTCGATAATGTCATACACCTTTTCCAATGCGAAGTCGGTTCCCCTTTCAGCTCCAAGGTCATCAATAATCAGCAGCTTCGCCCTATTCAGACGGTTCATGTACGCACCATCGTCATTGTCAAAACCTTGCATATCCTGCAACAGCTTCACGAAGGATGTCATAATCACCGGATGCAGTCTTTCCATCAGCTCATTCGCTATGGCGGCGGCTGTGTAGCTTTTCCCGGTTCCTACATCACCCCAAAACAACATTCCCTGGTTCTGGCTATACATTTCCGGAAAATTCTCCACATACCGCTTCGCAATCCCAAACACCTTCGCATTTTCCTCATTCACCTGGTAGGTTGAGAAGCGTACATTCCTGGACTTTGCATCAATGAGGCTCAGCTGTTTCAGATTATCAATCTGCCGCTGTTCTTCCTCATACGCAAGCCTTCGGTCTTCCGCCTCCTTCCTCTCTCTTTCGCACCGGCACATACAATGCACCTTCATTTTCCTGGTGCCGCCTTTCCCATCCATAATCGGAAAGTCTATCTCTCTTTCAGTGCGTTCACCACAGACTTTGCAGAGACTTACTTCTCCAACAACCTCATTTGTCTCCATCTAATTCCTCCATTCTGCGTATGGATCATCACCGTCATCCGCTGATACCTTCTGCCCTATGCCTCTGTCTTTCGGAAGGAAATCTGTAAACGGAGTATTCTCCGACAGAAATGTCTTTGCGTGTTTGATATACTTCTGCTCTGTCCTTTCCCTGGCAACTCTTCCGGCATAATTCTTGGCAGCTTCTAACAGTTCTGCTTCACTCCATCCGTCATTCAACCTTGCCTTATATTTCTTATAAGCCTCTCCCTTCCCGACTTTTCTTGGGTATACTTCCCAAAATGCTTCAAAGTCTTTTGAGTATTCTGCTGGTTTCTGTTTTGGTGCTTCTTCAAGTGGAATATTAAGGTGCGGAGTCGGTAAATCATGCTCCATATCTTCCGCCGGCGGCGGTTCTTCCGGAGGGATGCTTTGCTCTGTCATCTGCTTAGCCATCCGCTTCCGCTTCCTTTCTTCCCTTTTCCTGGCCGCATCCCTTTCTCTGACCTCGATTGCCTTGTACCATTGCTCCTGCCATTCTTCCCAATCATGGATATACAAGCCATTCTCCATATCAATCCAATTCGTAGCGATTAAGGCATCAACAACGTCATCAGCACTGTATCTTCTGTCGATGCCGATATTAAGGATTTCTGCCACATCATCTTTGTCTGCCCCGACAATGCAGCCATCCTTCCCGGCATTGTTAATCGCCCACAGCCATAGCCGTATCAAAATACCCAACGCCTCATTCTGCGAACAGCCGATTTCCTTCGCCAGATTTCTCAGCTTCCCTCCGATAACCTGCTCATGTACGCTTATCCACGCCATCTTATCACCACCATTCCATCCTAAATTGCGTACATCAGATGTTTGCAGTCAGATCATTGATGGAGATATAGCCTTTCAGTACCCGGCTGTGTCTGCAACAATCGCAAAGCTCGCATTTATCCGGCGCTTCTTCTCCGTTCTTCACTCTGAGGATGCGCTGGATATTATGCTCCACCAGAATGAGTGCTTCATCGAGATAGTTCTGCTCAATCTTAATCACCCGGATATCCGGCTCTTTCTCTTTGGTGGCGGCTGCTATGAAGAATGGCAGTTTCTTTCCAGTGTTCAGTTCAACAATCTTCTGATACACTGCCCCTTGTACGTCATATCCCCAATACCTCACAAAATCCAGGTATCCGAGGTCTCTCACCCATTTCAAGTCCGTAATAGATGCCATCACCTTCAAATCAACTATCGCTGATCCAGGAAGGTATGAGTCCATCTTTATCTTCCATTTGGTTCCAAACATTTCGCCGGTCATAATGACCTGCTTCTGCCCGGACATACACCGCATGAAATATTCATCTCGCTCTATCCGGGCAATGATTTCATCTGCCTTGACGTAATCAGCTTTCAGACCGCCATCCTTCTTGAATAATGCAGGATGCTCCTTCTTAAACTTCTCCAGGCTTCCTTCAAAATAAGCATCTACATAACTTCCAACCAGCAATGCGGTGGTTTCTTCGTCTTCCCATCTTCCAGCCAGCTTTTCCATTCCATAGAACTCGCACTGCATCTTCCCATACGTTCCGGCGAAGTCCTTGAACTGGCTAACAGACATATACTCCAGGTTCGCTTCCTGGCTATAATAATTCTCTGCCGACAACTCCATGTGTCATATTCCTCCTTTACTGGGTAATATCTATTTCCTCTACTTCATCTGCCGGTGTTTCCGCCGCTCCCTGGTTATCCTCCAGTGCAGGCGTTACGAACGGGTCCGGCTCGTCATCCAAATCCGGTTCATTATCTCCATAACTCTCGTTTCCGTCTTCATCGAACGTCTTCTGATCGTCCTGGATTGCTTTCTGCATCTCTATGGAGAGGATGCCCCACTTGCTTAACAGCAGCTTAATCACTGTCTTTAATGCCATCGCATCGAAATCAGTAGACCACTTGCTGCTATTCTTATTGTCATTCAGATCATATCTGTATGACTGGCTGTATTTCTTCGCATGATTGAGAACCTCATTCTTGCTCATATACAGTTCCTTAGTGAAGCCGGACTTCAGCCGGAACCATGCGTAATATCCGACAATCTTATCCGTTTCTCCATTGTTCCTTTGCTCGCAGGCGCTGAACTCTGTAACAAACTGGCACTCCCCGGTGATAGGGTTGTAATCTACGATTTCGTCTTGGTACACCGCAGAACAGTTCATCTTCTCGTATTCGCCAGTTCTGATTGCCAGCTGGATAAAACCTTTATACATCATTTGAAACTGTGCCAGTTTCACTTTATCCCATTCTCCAGTAGCCGGGTTTCTGAAACTCTTATCATACGGAACCAGCGCAGCAAATCCCAGGTTACTGTCAATCGGCAGATCAAATGATGAAGCAACAAACGCCGCCGCAATAATAGAGTTCGGCTCACACTTCTTCAATGCAGGTGTGGCACTTACTACATTGACGATTGATGCCATAAACTGAGGAGCTTTCTTCCCCAACACTTCCTGGAACCTTTTCTTGACATTCTCCTCTCCCAGGATGCTCTTGACTTGGTTCACGACCGGAACCTTCTTAGGCTGCGGCGCCGCCGGTGCCTGCTTATTCTCAGCCATCTACATTTCCTCCTTTTCTGCTATTGCGAGGCTTTCTCCAAACAATTCCAGCCATTCATCGGCTGTCATATCATCCAGGCAGTCCTCGCAAATCTGCCCTTCTGAAGTATCGAGGTACTTATCACCCTCGAAAACTCCTTCTCCACATTTGCAACACATAAAAATCGCCACCGGTTCCGGAGCGTTCGGACATCTCGGATGGCAAGGTGAACTCAGACACATACTGCACATTTGCCTTCCTCCTTCAATTCTTTCTCCAGCTTCCGGAGCATCGTTGTTGCATTAACTGCCCTCCGGAAAAGATAATTCTTGACTTCATCCGCATACAAAAGCGGCAGATACTCCTTCTGGTTCTCTGTCTTGCAAACATCCATCTTCCGGTTGCAATACCACAAGATGTACTCTGCCTCCTCGTCTGATATGGGAACGTCCTTATTTCGCCATTCTGCGATGATGCCTTGAAGTTCTTCTGTCACCAGCATCGACCTCCTCCCCAAATGTTGCGAAAAGGCTGCTTCTCACATCTCTTACTATGTGGACCAGCATCATCATTACCGGCAATACAAGCCATTCTCCTCCAAAAGCTACACATCCTCTCTCAGCATAGGCAAACTCAACAGCCTTCCGAGTGAGGATCAATCCAGTCACAAGCCATATCCAATTCCGGACGATGTACTTCTCCATCTTTTTCATTGCCTACTCCTCCTTATCCTTGTAGAAAAAGTGGCTGCCATGCTGAAATAGGAAGTCCAGGTTCTTTTGATGCCATACAGAGTCGCTCCTGCTTTCAAAGTACAACGCTCCCTGGCTTTCATCCCATCCGGTCATCACCATCTCGACTGCTTCATAGCAATCGGCATCCGGCTCTACTTTCCACCATCTTCCTTCTTTCTGCGTGACACTGAACTGATGGACTCCGCCATGTTCTTCCATGATGACTTCCTCAATCGTTCCGGGGAAATCATCGCTCCACACCCGGTTCAGAACTACCATAACCACAAGTGCTTTTCCTTCAGTATCTTCGCCTTCCGCTTCAGCCATAGCCAATTTAGCAAGGCGGTATGAGTCATCGGCATCCCAATCTCTCGACATCACAATCGTATGGCATCCAGCTTCTACCGGCTCTGCTGTTTCTTCCGGAACTTCCGGTGTTTCTGTCGGTACAACGGTTTCTTCCGGTATCTGTGCAAACACCATTCTAGGAACCTCCGACTCCTGCGGCTCCGCTGCCAACTTAGCAACGCCGGCTGTGAGGTATACTACTCCTCCACATACGGCGAGTATCTTGGCATTACGCCGTAGCCACTTTTTTGTTCGTCTGTTCACATCTGACACTCCTTTCGGTTAGCGGCATGGTGAATATTCCCAGGTTGATACCGGCTGACTTAGACACTGCCGCATTGAACTCCGCTTCATCGCATATTCCATATTCGGTTTTCAGAATTTCTTTCATTTTGGCAGCATCCATTGATAACACCTATCCTTTTAATGCTTTCTCGCCAACGAGCTTCATCTCATTGATGACAACTGCCATATCATCCAGCTTCCGGAGAATGGCTTCCAGTTTCGGTTTCTCGTCATCGCTGATAATTCCATCGGCGGCAATATCCACCAGGCTGTTCTTCATTTCGCTCAGTCCTTCGGGATCGAACTTCTGTATCATCCGCAATGCAATTCCCTCAATGCCTTTCGCCTCAGTTGCGAGCGGCATCTGCTTCCCAATCGGACATTCATGCTTGCAGTATCCATACTTCAATTCCGGACAGTTATACAAATCAGCCATCAAGACCACTTTATCTACTGGAACTACCTTCGTATTTCCCAACTCGTAATCAGCCAGAGTGGAAACGGAAATTCCAAGCAGCTCTGCGGCTCCTTCCCTACTGAATAGCCTCTCATTGTATATTGCAGCCTCTTTCCTCGCCCGAAAGTACACATTATCATTGCCTTTCGTGGAGTCTTTTCCCATGTTCGTCACCAGCCTTTCTTGCTATAATCTAATTACCATTTAACGAGCAGGCAGTTTCCGGGATATTAAGCACATCACTGATTGCTTTTACCACCGGCTCGGCGTAAATTCGACCATTGACTACGGCGGAAGTGTATTCCCTGGATTTACCGATTTTTTCAGCCAACTCCACAACCGTCATATCCAGTTCGATCATCGCTATCTTTGCCTGCTTACACCAAGGCGATAACACTTTTCCCATTCAGCTTTCCTCCTTCCGTTACGGATTTGTAATTTACATTTCCGCAATCTTTTGGTAGAATGGAAATGTAAACTGCCTTTCGTATGGCTTTTTGCTAACCTTCCCAAGTATGCTTTTGCCTTACGATTGGTTGTAGTGTTTTGTAATTTACAATACACATCGTAACTGGAAATTTCGAGTTTGTCAATAGATAATACTGGAATTTTCCAAATAATTTTACGAGGTGATTTTATGTCTGACTTACTGGAACGTGTTTACCGGCTTATGAACAAGCATGACATCAAGCCTACCCAACTGGCGAAACAGCTTGGGATGTCAACTTCAACATTTACGGACTGGAGCAAAGGCAAGGGTTCTCCTTCCCTAAAGGCGGTTATGCAGTTCGCTGAATACTTTGATGTATCGCTGGACTACCTTGTCTATGGCAAGGAGCATCAAAATCAGAACATAGTGGAAATTTCCAATCCGGAAGACGATGCGCTGCTGGAGTCATTCCATCGGCTCTCTCCGGAACTCCGCTTGAAGGCAACTGGCTACATCGAAGGAATGTTAGCAGCCATGCCTTCATCTGCTTCTACGGAAGACGCTGCGAAATTGTCCGGCTGAGTGATTACAAAAGGAGGCGGTAATATTGACATACATCGGAAACGAGCCATTCCTGGTAGGAGGCAAACCCATAAGCATCACCATGAACGATTACTGGAGGTGGGCTTACTCAGACCTTGCCGACAGCCGCAACCGTTCTGTGATGGCAGAGTTCATAGTGGCATCGTCCATCGGGGCGGCTCATTTAGATACAGATACATCCAGGTCGGCATGGAAGCAATACAGCCTGCTATCGCCGGATGGTTACAAGCTGGAGGTCCAATCAGCTGCATACGTCCAGTCATGGGATACGGAGCATCCGGATCACGTTTCTTTTCAGATAGCTCCTTCCAGGATGCCGGACAGCTCCGGGAAGCCAAAACTTGATACTCCTCTCCAACGGAAATCAGATGTATATATCTTCTGCATATACAAGGCTATGGAAAAAGACGAGTCTCCTTTGGACCTGGACCTTTGGGAGTTCTATGTGCTTCCAACTTCGGTACTGGACGAGATGAAGCCTGTTCAGAAAACAATAACGCTCCCATCGCTTATGAAGCTGGAGCCGGTATGGTGCGACTATTACGGAATAGAGGAGGCAATACAGAAAGTAATGGAAAAGAACGCCTGAGAAATCGGGCGTTTCTTTATGGAGGTGGTACTATGGCTTATGCCAAGCTAAAGCAAACAAATCCGAGGGTGGCTATCTACGTCCGGGTGTCTACCCTTCACCAGGTAGACAAGGACTCGCTGCCGATGCAGAAGCAGGACCTGCTGGCATACGCAAAACTCATGCTCGGTACTGAGGACTGCGTTATCTTCGAGGATGCAGGGTACTCCGGCAAGAACACTGACCGTCCGAAGTTCCAGGAAATGATGTCGCAAATCCGGGCAGGCGGCTTCACTCACCTCCTGGTATGGAAGATTGACCGTATCTCCAGGAACCTTCTGGACTTCGCAACCATGTATAACGAACTGAAGGACCTGGGCGTGATATTCGTCAGCAAAAACGAGCAATTTGACACATCTACCGCTATGGGCGAGGCAATGCTCAAAATCATCCTGGTCTTTGCGGAGCTGGAGCGGAACATGACTTCCGAGCGTGTGACAGCCACTATGATTTCCAGGGCGAATAACGGTCAGTGGAACGGCGGCAGGATACCTTACGGTTACGACTATGACTACGATACCCATGACTTCACTCCGAGCGAAACGGAAGCGCCTATTGTTCAGCTGATCCATGACCTTTACGAAAAGGAACGCTCCCTGGTTCGGGAGTCACGCATACTGAACTCCAAAGGATACCGCACAAGAGCCGGCAATGAATGGAACCCAGTCTCCCTCCACATCATCCTCCACAATATCTTCTACTGCGGAGACTATCGGTACAATGTGCTGAAGGAAGGCGACCGGCAGAAAGTCAAGGACGAGTCCGAATGGATAACGATTGAGGAACATCATCCCCCTATCATCACCAGGGAGCAAAAGCAGCGTGTCATCACCATGCTGGATGCCAACTCCCGGATAAACAAAAAGAAGAACAATTACAAATCCGGAAAGTACACCCACATATTCTCCGGGCTGTGCTTCTGTGGAAACTGCGGCTGTCCTATGGGTGCTGCCCCGGCTTCTCTCCGGGCGGACGGCTGGCGGTACTCGAAATACTCATGCCCTACCAGGCGGAAGAACGCATACACTTGTACCGGCAAGTCAACATCTGATCCTATCGTTGGGGAGTTTGCCATGAACTACATACTCAATATGCTGAACGCACAGAGAAACTTCGAGAACGTCTCCTCTCCGGATGACTTGCAGGCTATCCTGCTAACTGGCAATACCTTTTCGTATATCGACAGCATAGAACCGGATGGAGTGCTTGATTTATATGACATTCTGGCTTCGGGGAAGGTCCAGGGAGCGGTATTCGGCAAGGGGGCAAACATCAAACCGAAGGACGGCGAGGACAGCGAGATTGCCTCTCTGAGAGCCGAGAAGCAAAAGACGGAACGTGCATTAGACAGACTCCGCAACCTCTACCTCTATTCTGAGGATGCCATGTCTGAGAAGGAATACATCATCCAGCGGACAACTCTTACTGAAAAGCTGGACGAAATCAATGACGAGATCGGCATGATGCAGTCGGACGAATGGCAGCAATCTGTCTCTGATGAAATGTTCATTGCCAAAGCGAGCGAGTTCATCATCAGTCAGAAGCTGACCGACCGGAACTACATCAACTACAAGCGGCTGGCTCAGTCGGTAGATGCCGAAGTCCTACGCAACTTCCTCACCAGCATCATTGACAGCATCATCGTAACGGACGGCATGGTGCAGCGTATCACTTTCAAAAATGGACTGTCTCATTCTTTCATCTTCAAGCAATAGTGAGACAAAAACACCCAGGAGACCGTATATCTCCTGGGTTTCTTGTCTGTCTCATTTTCGCCTTTTTCTTGCAGATGGGATTTATGCTCCGGCAACGGCTTCTCTGATGGTGCTGACTGCGATGTCCTCTTTGAAACGGCTGTCATCCCCATTCATCAGAAGGACGAACCGGATAACCGTATTCTCCAGTGCGGCGCCTTCAATTTCCTTGATCCGGGCAGAGCCGTCTGCTACCTGGCTGATTGTCTTCTCTGCAAAACTGATAATCTCCTGCCTTCTTGCACCGCAAAGCTGCTCTGTCTTTGTTCTCAGCTTTCCGGATGACTTCTTCTCTGCTTTCTTCGGTTCAGATTCGACCTTCAGCTCATACTCGCTGGCAGAAACAAATCTGTAATATGTACCATACTGGTTTTTCGACTCTTTGAGGACTACCTTGCGGCAGCTGGTCTCTCCAACCTTCACATCGGCGATGACTTCCTTGCCATCCTGCTTTACTTCCAGAACCTTCTCAACCTTAACTTCCAGCTTCTTTTCGATTGTCTCAATCACTTTCTTGTTATCCATAATCTTTACCTCCTTGTGGTTCGGTGTTTCGTTGTTTTATCGTACTCGTACTCTAACACTGTCACCTACATTGTCAATGGTTTTACGGAAAGTTTTTTCGGAAAATTTCAAAAAATTACCCGGCAGGTAATCTCTATCTACCGGGCAACTCTAAATCCTCTACTTCACAAATGTAACATTTTGTGTCAAATTATAAGCATCGCATCCCCGAAACTGAAAAATCTGTATCTCTCTCTGACCGCCTCCTCATAGGCCTTTAGAACGTTCTCCTTTCCCGCCAGCGCAGACACAAGCATCACCAGAGTAGACTCCGGCAGGTGGAAATTGGTGATCAGGGCATCCAGCACCCTGAAACGGTATCCCGGATAAATAAATATTTCCGTGTCCCCTTCTCCGGAGCGCACTCTTCCCTCCTCGTCCGCAGCGCTCTCCAGAGTCCGGCAGCTGGTGGTCCCCACACAGATGACGCGTCCTCCGGCTGCCTTTGTCCTGTTTATCTTATCCGCCGCCTCGGGAGATATCCGGAAATGCTCCGAATGCATATGGTGCTCCAGCACATTTTCCTCCTTTACCGGCCGGAATGTCCCAAGCCCCACATGAAGGGTCACGCAGGCGATTTCTACGCCCTTTTCTTCAATCCGCTCCAGCAGCTTTTTGGTAAAGTGAAGCCCTGCCGTAGGAGCCGCCGCAGACCCCTCGTATTTCGCGTAGACTGTCTGATAACGGTTCCTATCCTGCAGCTTATGGGTGATATAGGGCGGAAGGGGCATTTCCCCCAGCCGGTCCAGCACCTCCTCAAAGATGCCCTCATAGAAAAAACGTATCAGTCTATTGCCTTCATCCACTGTTTCCGTCACCTCAGCCTTCAGCAGACCGTCACCGAAGGAAATCCTCGTGCCGGGGCGGCACTTTTTTCCGGGGCGCACCAGCGTCTCCCACACATCCCCTTCCCGGCGCTTCAGCAGCAATACCTCCACATGGGCACCGGTGCCTTCCCGCTCTCCCAGAAGCCTTGCCGGAATGACCTTGGTATCGTTCAGCACCAGACAGTCTCCGGGCTGCAGGTAATCTATGATCTCCCGAAACCCATGATGGGATACCGCCCCGGTATCCTTGTCCAGAACCAGCAGTCTGGAGGCTGAACGGTCTTCCAGAGGATCCTGAGCGATCAGCTCCTCGGGCAGGTCAAAATAAAAGTCCGTTTTTTTCAGCACTGTCTCCGCCGTCGGCTGCGGGACAGCTGCTTCCAGATGCGTCATGCCTGCAGCGCGGCTCCCTGTGCAAACGCCATGTATCCCCGGTATGTCTCATATACATCCGCCTTGCTTGTAGCCTCCCATGGCGCATGCATATTCAGTACCGCCACGCCGCTGTCAATCACGTTCATACCATAACGGGCAAGGATGTAAGCGATGGTTCCGCCGCCGCCCACGTCCACCTTGCCCAGCTCTGCGGTCTGATATACTATTTTATTATCATCCAGAATCCTACGCAGATGGGCAATGTACTCCGCATTGGCATCGTTGGAGCCCGACTTGCCCCTTGAGCCGGTAAACTTGTTGAATACCATGCCCTTTCCCATGAAAGCTGCATTTTTCTTCTCGAAGCAGGACGCAAAGGTAGGATCGAAGCCTGCGCTCACATCGGAGGACAGCATACAGCTGTGGGCAAGGCATCTGCGTAGCTTCAGCTCACTGTACTCGCCGCTCAGGTTCATCAGCTCCGCCACCGCATTCTCAAAGAACTGGGAATTCATGCCCGTGGCTCCCACGGAACCGATCTCCTCCTTGTCCACAAGGATGCAGCACAACGTCCTGTCCGTCTCCTTCACATCCAGCATGGCCCGCATGGAAGTGAAAGCGCATACCCTGTCATCCTGCCCGTAGGCCAGAATCATGCTGCGGTCAAAGCCCGCCTCCCTTGCCTTCCCGGCAGGCACGATCTCCAGCTCTGCAGAGAGGAAATCCTCTTCCTCTATGTCGTAGGTTTTCTTCAGGATATCAAGGATGCCTGCCTTCACGGCTTCCTTGGCCTTTTTCTTTTCTCCGCCTTCTTCCCCGGCGGCCTTTACGTCCTCTTCTCCCTTTTCGTTCTCATCCGTAGTATCACCTGTGATAGTGATGGGCCTGCTGCCGATAATCAGATCCAGTGCCTCCCCTTCGATCACCCTCGCCGCATCCTTCTTCAGCTGCTCTGCCGCCAGATGGATCAGCAGATCGGACACGAAAAATACGGGATCATCATCGTTCTCTCCCACATTCAGCTCAATAGTGGTTCCGTCCTTCTTTACCACCACTCCGTGAATGGCAAGGGGCAGGGTAACCCACTGATACTTCTTTACGCCGCCATAATAATGGGTATCCAGATAGGCCATGCCCCCGTCCTCATAGAGAGGATTCTGCTTCACGTCCAGTCTGGGACTGTCGATATGGGCTCCCAGAATATTCAGTCCCTCCGTCAGGGGTTTTTTGCCCATCCGGAACATTACGATGGATTTGTTCATCCACACGCTGTAGACCTTATCTCCTTCCTGCAGCTTCTTTCCGGACTCCATCAGGCTCTCTAGCTCCTGATAGCCCTCCGCCTCAATGGTGTTGACGATAGTGTCGATGCACTCCCTCTCCGTCTTGCCGTTGTCAAGGAATTCCCGGTATTCCTTGTTCAGCTTCTCCAGCGCCTGCAGCTGTCCCTCGTCATAAGTCTCCCATGCATTCTTTCTTTCCATTTTCTTTTCCTTGCCTGATCCTTTCTTTGCTTTTTATTAAAACATACTCTGCTTTATATCATATTTCTTTTCTGTGATTTTTTCAATGACTTATTTCTTTTTTTAACTTTCGGACTTCCGCTTCGCTTTATGCCTCTGCCTTGCTTTGGCCCTCTGCCTACTGCCTCAGTTCGATGCCCATCTGCTCCAGACCGTTCAGTATCTTCTTCATGACGGCGTTCACATCGGCGTCCTCCAGAGTCTTGTCCTTCGCCCGGAAGGTAATGGAATATGCCACAGACTTGTAGCCCGCCTTGATCTGGGTTCCCTCATACACATCAAAGAGCCTGTAGGACTCCAGCAGCTTTCCGCCCCTCTGGACGATCATGCTCTCAATGTCTCCCACCAGAACCGCCTTCGGCACCACCATGCTGATGTCCCGGCTGACGGCAGGATATTTGGCGATTCCCTCATATTTTCTGTCAAAGGTGGTAAAGGGGAGGATGCACGGCATATCCAGCACAGCCACATAAGCCCTCTCACCGATCTCGTAATTATCCCGCACCTCCGGGTGAACCTCTCCCAGATACCCGATCACGGTTCCTTCATATTTTATATCGGCCTGCCGTCCGGGATGCAGAAAGGGCTTTCCTGCCTGAGGATCATAAACGGGCCTCTTTGTCATACCTACACATCCAAAGAACTCCTCCGCCACACCCTTCATGGTAAAGAAATCTCCTTCCCCGTAGAAGCCCAGCACAAACTGCATCCTTTCGTCGGGAAGCTCAGTCAGGGGCAGCGCCTTCGGCAGATACACATTCTCCAGCTGGTAAAGCTTAACATTCTTGTTTCTGCGGTTATAATTCACGGCGAGGCTGGTCAGCAGGCCGTTCAGGGGCGTAGTTCTCATGACGGAGAAATCCTCCCCCAGAGGATTGGAGATAGTGACAGTCCTGCGCAGCTCGTCTCCTTCTGAAAGCAGCAGCTTGTCAAACACCTTGGGACTTTCGAAGGAAAAGCTCATACCCTGCGAGAAGCCACAGTATTCGGCTATGTCTCTGGCCTTCTGCTCTATTCTGAGCTTATAGGAAAGCGTGCCTGCAGTGGCCTCCCCGGTGGGCAGCGTGGTGGGAATCTTGTCATAGCCGTAGAATCTTGCCACCTCCTCCGCAATGTCCGCGTCACAGTTTAAGTCCTGACGGAAATAAGGGATCACCAGATCCATGCCGCCCTCTGCCGTCTTTACCGCTTCGATCTCAATGCGGCGGAACATCTCCAGCATATCTGCCTCCGGTATATCGGTTCCCAAGAGACTATTGTATTTTTCCGGCCTGAAGGGCAGAACCTTCCTCTCCGCCATGGGCTGCGCCGCATCCACCATGCCGCCCACCACTTCTCCGCAGCCCAGCTCTTCGATGAGCTGGCAGGCACGGTTGATGGCAGCCTCCGCATTGTGGGGCTCCAGCCCTTTCTCGAATTTGCCCGAGGAATCCGTCCGCAGGCTGACCCTCTTGGCCGACTTCCTCACATTAGGTCCGTTAAAGACGGCAGACTCGAACAAAACCGTTTGCACATGATCCGTGATCTTAGAGTTTTCTCCTCCCATGATACCGGCGATGGCCACTTCCTTCTCCCCGTCGCAGATCATCAGCACCTGACTGTCCAGCTTACGCACCTGACCGTCAAGGGTCTGGAATTCATCCCCGTCCTTTGCACGGCGCACAATGATTTTTTTCCCTGCTATCCTATCCAGATCAAAGGCGTGCATGGGCTGTCCGTACTCCTCCATCACATAGTTGGTGATGTCCACCAGATTGTTGATGGGACGGATGCCGCTGGCCGCCAGTCGCCTCTGCATCCACTCCGGCGAAGGTCCCAGCTTGATGTTCTTGCAGACCCTTGCGCAGTATCTGGGACAGAGATCGGGATCCTGCACCTCCACGCTGACATAGTCATGGACATCCTCTTCATTCCCTGTTACATTCACCAGCGGAGGGATGAAAGGCTTCCTGAAGGTTGCCGCCGCCTCCCGCGCTATCCCCAGCACACTGTAGCAGTCCACCCGGTTGCTGGTGATCTCATACTCAAACACTGTGTCATGGAGCCCCAGCAGCTCCACCGCATCCGCGCCCACCTGCGCATCCTCCCCGAAGATATAGATACCCTCCTCCGGCGCCTCCGGGTACATATTTCTGTCGGAGCCCAGCTCCTCGATGGAGCACATCATGCCGCTGGAGGGCACGCCCCGCAGCTTCCCTGCCCTGATCCTGATCCCATCCTCCGGCAGCGGGCTGCCGTCGTGGCCGCCTGCCACCTTCCCGCCGTCCAGAACCACAGGCACCTTATCCCCGACTTTCACATTATGGGCCCCGGTGACAATCTGAATCTGCTCCGTGCCCACGTTCACCTGACACACAATGAGCTTATCCGCATCCGGATGCCTCTCTATGGAAACGATCTGGCCTACCACTATTCTTTCCAGATTCTTGTCCCTTCTCTCATATCCTTCCACCTTGGTGCCGGACAAGGTCATGGCATCGCAATATTCCTGATCCGTACATGTAAGGTCCGGCACATATGCCTTGATCCATGATAACGCTGTATTCATCTATTTCATCCTTTCTTATTACCAGTTCCGTCTCTGCTCTCCACTGCCCCAGCCACTCCCTTTAAAACTGCTTCAGGAAGCGGATGTCGTTTTCGTAGAGCAGGCGCAGGTCGTCGATTTCATATTTCAATAGGGCGATCCTCTCCAGCCCCACACCGAAGGCAAAGCCTGTGTACTCATCCGGGTCGATGCCGCTCATCTCCAGCACATGAGGATGCACCATGCCGCAGCCTAAGAGCTCGATCCAGCCGCTGCCCTTGCAGAACCGGCATCCCTTGCCTCCGCACTTGAAGCAGATCACATCCATCTCGGCGCTGGGTTCCGTGAAAGGGAAATGATGGGGACGGAACTTTACCTTTGTCTCCTCCCCGAACAGCGCTCTGGCAAATTCTGCCAGAGTCCCCTTCAGATCCGCAAAGGTGATATGTCTGTCGATGACCAGCCCCTCGATCTGATGGAAGCAGGGGGAATGGGTGGCGTCCAGCTCATCCGAACGGAACACCCTGCCCGGCGCGATCATGCGGATAGGCAGCCTGCCCTTCTCCATCTCATGCACCTGCACGCCGGAGGTCTGGGTGCGCAGCAGAATGTCCGCACCGCTGCCGCAGGCCACATAAAAGGTATCCTGCTCATCCTTTGCAGGATGATCCGCAGGAATGTTCAGCGCTTCAAAATTATAATAATCCTTTTCAACCTCGGGGCCTTCCACCACCTCATAGCCCATGCCGACGAAGATCCTCTCCACCTCCTCCAGTGCGATGGTATTGGGATGCCTATGCCCCAGCTCCGCCTTGGCGGCCGGCAATGTCACATCGATGACCTCCGCTTTCAGCTTCGCCTCCCGGACAGCTCTTTCAATCCGTGCCTTGCTCTCCTCCAGAACCCGCTCGATCTCCGTTCTGGTCTCGTTCACCATCTGCCCCACCTTGGGTCTGTCCTCAGGCGCCACGTCTCTCATGGATTTCAGGAGATCCGTCAGCTCCCCCTTCTTTCCGAGAATGCCCACCCTGAGTTCATTCAGCTTCTCCGCAGTATCACAGTCCTTGATCTGTGACAGCGCCCTCTCTCTGATTTGTTCCAGTCTCGTCTTCATTGTTTACCTCTCTTCTTTATAAAACTCTGCGGATTTTATGGACAACAAAAAAATCCCCTGCAGCCTTACCTATCCAAAGCTGCAAGGGACGAAACATCATTCCGCGGTACCACCCTGCTTCCGGCCTTCCGCAGTCTGCGGACAGCCGACTCTCATCTGCGCATAACGCGCGCTCACGTCCTGACCTACCAGCAAAACCGTCATACCGACAGCTTTTACGTTCCGTCAGGCGGCTCCAGCGGGAAATTCACGATATGCCTGAACCTAAGGAGGCTTCCACCCAGCGGCCTCCTCTCTCTGCAGGAAAGCAGATCCCTACTTTGCGCCATCAATGCCTTTGTTATATCAATCCTATTGATTCTTAATCATAATGTCTCTCCCCGAAAATGTCAAGAGGGAAATTCCGCAAATTCATCTGCTGAATCCGTTGAACCCGTTGCAGAAGCCATTTTTGCCTTGGCCGTCAAGAAGCATCGGAAAAGAACTTCTTGTTGACCGATTCAAAATACCGGTTCAGATATGCACCGATCATGATGATATACATACAGAAGTACATCCACAGCAGCACAATGATGATGATGGACAGATTGCCGTAAATGCCGTAGGTATCCCCGTAGGTTAAATAATAGGAAAATGCCCATGAAAAGACACTCCATACCACTGCCGAAAAAACCGCTCCGGGTATCTGCTCCTTGAACACCAGCTTCTTGTCCGGGACATAGGCATAGACAGCCGCAAACAGCACTGACAGCACCGCCCATACAAACAAGAATCTGAAGTTCATGACAAAGGAGACTACTGTCTGCAGCTGGGGCACCCTATGCAGGGCCACCGCCACCAGCTGATCTCCGAACACCATGACGAACAGAGAAAGAATCACCACCACAAGCATGACTATCGTATAGAAGGACGCTATGATGCGCACCACAAAATAATTTCTCTGCTCCTCCACCCCGTTCACCACATTCAGTCCCCGCATCAGTGCCATTACGCCCTTCGCTGCCGACCATATGGTAGCAAAGATGGCAACGGACAGAATTCCGGCAGATTTGTCGTACACTTCAGAAATCAGACTCTCCGCCAGCGGATCCACCTGATCAGGCAGCAGATCCGTCACCAGCTCTACCAGATTCTCCTCCGTCAGGGGAGTATAGGGAATGATGGTACAGATCATGATCAGCATAGGCACCACTGACAGAAAAAAGAAGAACGCCGTGCTGGCGGCATAGGTATTGATGTCTTTTTTCTTCATCTGCTGGGACAAATCCAGCAACATACGAAACAATCTAAGAACCACTTGACCAGCTCCTACTCATATATATTTTCGATTCTGCAGCCCTCGTAAAAATAGAGGAGAATCTCTTCCGCAGTATAACCGGACTTCGCCATCTCCTTGGCACCGTTCTGGCTCATCCCTACCCCGTGGCCGAAGCCTCCTCCGGTCAGAGAGTATTCTACCACATTCCCATCCTCTTTTCCAGTCGTTATCACGAAAAATCCGCTGGGCAGCAGATTGGGACTGGCAACGCTGCTGCCGTCCTGTCTCACCACCTTTGTCTCCCCGTCATTTAATACATATCGGATATTGTGCTCGGATATGACTTTTATCTTCTGTGTGTCCGTCTCTATCACCAGCTCATCCGCCACGCCGCCGCTGCCCCGGTTTTCTATGTAGATATCCTTGATATCGCCCAGCTCCCGGATCTCCTGACTGACATACTCTCCGTCCTGCCATGTCAGCACCTGTCTGCTGTTGGCTGCATAGCGTCTCTGCAGCACCTCCAGCATATGATCCTTATTCAGTGCTTCCACCTGATAGGTCCAGCGGTACCACCCTTCCCCCGATTCAAAATCATCCGGATCCACCGAGCGGATAAAGGCATCAAAGACTTCCTCATCCTTCATGTCCTCGCCCATATCCCCGCTCTCCCCAGCATTCTCCCCGCCTGCCAGCATTTCCGCCATGGCGGTCCTACTTAAGGGCTTTGCCCTCAGATAGGTGAGTGTAGGAGCCACATCTGTCTTCCATACCGTGGCATCGCTTCCTATGCCGCAGGAGGTAGAATAATAATATGTCCCCGCCGGGCTCCCCTCCCCCGTATACAGAAGCTGCCCATAGCTCTCCTTGGCGGCGGTGGTAGTGCTCTCCTGCTCCAGAATATTATTGTACACCTGATAGGAGGTGCTGTCATCCACATGGGCGCCATACCCGGGATATCCGGCATGCAGTATGCTGCCGTAAGCATAGGTCCTTGCACAGATTGCCTGCGCCCGAAGCGCCTCCGCCGGATAAGATGCCGGCATCTCACTAGGCACAACACTGTAGAGATACTCCTCCAGCAGCACCTCGTTCACCGCCACGATCCCATCCTCTGTCCGCAGGAATTCCATCCTCCCTCTATAAGAAGGCGTGCCTTGACTCCGATTACAGCTTTTCAGCACAACCTTTCCCGTAAGCACATCCGGAATCACATAAATACGATCTGTCTCAAAATAGCCGCTGTCATAGTCCAGCGTTACCTCTTCCCCGGCGGCATGAGCCTCCCGCTTCTGATCTCCATAAGGGCCATAGACCACCGTAAATCCCACGTCGCAGGTGAACCGGGGCTGTTCATGATAAATGCCGCTATAATCAGACGCCTTTATCAGCACGCGGATATATTCCATGACTTCTTCCTTCACCATCAGGATCCCGCAGATCTTGCCGTTCTCTATGCAAAGATCCGTATAGTCATACCCAAAGAAAAGATCCCTCGCCGTACACATCTCCAGACTGTCATACAGCCTATAGCCCTTGCAGTCCGCAGCCAGAGGCAGCCTGCCATAACCCTCCACCTCAATCCCGTCTGCATCCGCGCTCAGGATCCTGCCGTTAATCTTGTCCGTCTTGGCTTTTACGAAAGTGACCTTTCCGTCCGTCAGCCCCACATCCGCTACCTGCTCCCTTACGGACAGCCCCGGATCATACTGAACAAAGGCAGCACTGCCGTCCACGGCTCCGTCCCCGTCCGAAGCCACCATCCCCCACGGATAGCGTTCCTTATCTCCGTCCATGAAAATCAGGATACCCTCTTCATCCACTTCCATGACCCACACATTGCGCAGGATCCGGATCACCGGGACGTGGATCGGGGACAGCTCCTCCTTGTCTTCTGTATGTATCAATGTTAAAATCAGTTTCCCCAGCAGCAGTACAATGATCAGAAGAAAGCCCAGAAAGCATATAAAAGCCTTTATCTGCATTCTCTGGGATCTGTTCAGTCCCTGTTTATTATTGTTCAACTTACCTCTCCTTGCTTGTTTATTTTCTATCCTAAAATCCTGAAATATTTATACACATACCTCAAAAAGAATTGACATATGTATTATTTTTCCGGGAGATCAGGTTCTATCTCTTCCTTATAGTCTATTCCTTATCTAAACATCTATGTCCTTATCTTTCTTTTTCCTGATCCTATATCCTATTCCTGCTCCTTTTCCTGTACCTATTCCTTTTTTTGCTCCTATTCCTTTTTTGCTCCTTTATCCTATTCCCTTTCTTTTTCTTATTCCTTTATCCTATACCTTTTTCCTAATTCGTTTATCCCGCACCTAAAAGAGCAGCCCTTGCGGGCTGCCCCCTTCTTCTGTATAAATACCCAAAATGCCGCCTCCTGCTCTCTGACTCCTAGCAATGCTAGGTGGGTGACCGCAGCCGAGGCTTTTGCCTTCCCTTCCAATCCTCCGCATAGCGGAGTGAGGGCTTGACAGCCACCTGGCGATATAGGAATCCCGTTTAAAGAAATGTAGGTTCAAAATAAACAAGAGTTATCGCACATTTCAGGTTACTGTTATTATAACAAAAAACCTCCTGAAAAACAACAGTATTTTTTCCCAATTGGAGTTTTTCCCGATTTTTTTACAGCTGCATATTACAGTTCCGCCAGCAAATCTGGCAAACTCAAATAACAAACAAATTATAAACAAAACATAAGAATAAAACATCTCTTTATCTCTTGACAAAATATTGGAAAGTGCTACAATACTCATTGGTCATTAAAAAAGCAACAAGGAGGATATGAAAGACCATGAAGAGAAATCTGTTAATTTTAGTAACCGCCATCATGTTTGTTCTGGCTGGCTGCGGTTCCAAGCCTAGCTTGTCCGAATGGGTAAACGGCGACGATGTTGCCGAGGCAGAGTCCGCCGCAAACGCACAGTATGCATCTTCAGGCATGGTTGTTGATATCTATGCCGACGGAGAAGACATTCTTGTGTATTCCATAGCCTACCAGAAAGATGCCATCGCACCTGGCACCAGCATGACATGGAACGATGTTCTCAGCGCTATGGAGCAGAGCGATATCGATGAATACTTCAACGGCCAGATCAGCACGTTGGAGCAGGGAATGTCCGGTCTGTTTGATGCCTGCAAGAGCGATCTGGGCATTGACCTGAAGGCAGTTCGCGTAGAGTACACTCTGGAGGGCAAGACCCTCTGGTCTTACGATATCACGAAGTAAGAAGCTGTCGGATAGCTTAAAATCGGGATATGCTTACATAAAAAAGCGGTGCTTTCGGGCATCGCTTTTTTATGATGTTCATCATACTTCCGCTTTATAGCATAAGAGAAAAAGGAAACGGTGTAACCCATTTTACTGAGTTACACCGTGCCATACAAAAAACTTCCTTATCTGGCGTTGCCTAAACACCGCCCCTCTTTTATTTATTACTGTTTATTGATCTTTCAACGCTCTTTCTTAATACCCTTACAGACTTGCAGCCTCGCTTACGATCTTCTTCAATGCAGCCAGAGCCTCATCGGGCAGCTTGTCATAGCCTTCCTTCTTGGTAGCGAAGTCTTCTACTGCATCCACACGGTTCTGCATAGCGTTCTGAAGAGCCTTCACATAATCGGCATCGCCAAGGTCGGGAGTAAAGCCTTCCCAATCCATGATCTCAATGTCCCCGAAAGGTCCCCACTGCTTGAAGGTGGCTCTCTTCTCAACGATGGTCTCCAGAATGCCCAGAGTATCGGCAGGCTTTACCTTCTTGCCCATGAAGTCGCCGGTGTTGATGATATAGCAATCTACGTTCTTCTCCTCAACCAGCTTCTTGAACTTCTCATAGTCATTTACCAGAGGATAGGTCCTGAAAGGATTTGCATAAGGAACGATACGAAGGGCATTCATATCTGTTCCGGCAGCCACGCGCTCTGCGGTGGAGGTCTTGGTAGCCAGCGTAGCGCCCATTACGGATGCCAGCGCAGCGCCCTTCAGCTTCACCACAGGAGGAATGGTAGGATCCTTCATGATCCAGAAGATTGCGTTCACGGGAGCGTCAATCTTATCTACACGGTTAGGAGACCAGAGCTTGGACTTGATGGCACGGCCGTTGCCGTTCCTGATATCCTCGGTCACAAGCTGAAGCTTTCCGTCCTCGTCAAGGGTTGCGGAGCAGTTCTGCGCCGTCAGCAGATACTTGTTGTCGGGGCAGCCCGTAGGATAGTCTGCAGTCTTGTCAAAATAGGTAGGCTCCAGAGCAACGGATGCGCAGGTATCGGTGTTGATGATAAATGCATCATCGTGAAGCACCTTGATCTCATACTTGCCGCCATGTTTTGCATGGGTCAGGGTAGACTTGCCGGATCCGGACAAGCCATATACGGAAGCAACGAACTTGCTGCCGTCAGCAAGCAGATACTCCTTCTGGCCGCCATGGCAGGATGCGTAGCCGTTCCTGTTCGCCATAGCCCATGCCATGGTCAGGGTACCCTTCTTGTGCTCGCCGAAATACTTCATGCCCAGAATCGCCGCACAGTTCTGATCCGTGTCAAAATAGCAGAGAGTCAAATCATCGCTCAGGCAGCTGTAATCAACATCAGGGCTGGGTGTAGGAGCCCACTGAGGATTGGAGAAAATATAGATATCCGGCTCCTTGCCGCCGCCGATAGGCTGTGACTCCTTATACATCTTCACATAGGTGTCGGACATATACTGGAAGTTCAGCATCCAGTTGTACATGATATTCTCTTCCCCTTCAGGAATCAGCAGGTGTGCCTTTGCCATGAACTCGGGATCCAGACCGATGTAGCACTCCACATGATACAATGTCTGCCAACGGGTCTTGTAAATGGCATCCATAACCACCTTGTCAAGCTTTGCAGCGTCCACACCGGGCTCACCCTTGATGCGGCGGGCCTGAGCATAACGGCCGGTCACCGCGCCGTCGTTGAACAGCAGCACCTTTGCATCCTTCTCCAGACCGATCTCCTCAGCCCTGTACACAGGCATATCGGTAACGATGGTTCCGGGAGAATTCTTGGCAAGCTCATAGGCCTCCTTCAGGGTATTCACCTTCACCACGTTGTTTCCGTAGAAAGCGCCCTCGATAATGGAGCGTGTTTTGCTGAAGCCGGGCTTGCCGGCACCGATCTCTGAAATCGGGTAATACGCTTTTGTTGACATATAAACGTCCTCCTTAATTTGTGTATTTCCAAGGCAGTTCCATCTTCTGGAAAGCCACTATGTCCTATTTATTATCTCAAAATCACTTGAAAAAGTCAATAAAGCTTGTGGATTTTATAGTGATTTAACATTTAAAAAAATCTGCTTTTCGACTCTGCAAAATGACCGCTATGAGCAATAGCGGTCATTTTTGTGTCACTGTCTTTTTTGTCGGAATGCTTTTATTCCATTTTCAGCAGAAAGGTAGAATCCGCCCTTGTCTCCTGCCGCAGCCACTCCCGCTCCTCCTCATCGAGGAAGGGGGACACCTTCTCGTATACCTGCTTCTGGTAGAGGTACAGAAATGCCCTCTGGGTTTCCGTCAGGTACTTCTCGTCGATGGCATCCATGTCGATGGGCACCCATGTCAGCGTCTTGAAATGCATGAACTGACCGTACTCGTTCTTCGCGCCGTTCTCCGCCACCATCACATTCTCGATGCGGATGCCGTGGCTCCCCTCAATATAGACGCCCGGCTCGTTGGTCACGTTCATGCCCGCCTCCAGGACGGCCTCATCGCCTCCTGTATAGCGCCACCGCAGTCCCTGAGGGCCCTCATGCACGTTCAGGATGTATCCCACCCCATGGCCGGTTCCGCATTTATAATCAAGCCCTATGTTCCAGACGGGCTGGCGGGCCAGTATATCCAGATTCCGTCCCGTGCAGCCGTAGAGCCAGCGGGCATTGGTCATCTGCAGCATCCCTGCCGCCACGGCGGTATAATGGAGCTTGACCTCGTCGGAAACAGGTCCCAGCACAATGGTCCTGGTCACATCCGTGGTCCCCCCCAGATACTGTCCGCCGGAATCCACCAGCAGCATCCCCTCGGGAGCCAGCACCGCATTGTTTTCCGGTGTCGCCTCATAATGCATCATGGCTGCGTTAGCCTTGTAGCCTGCGATGGTGGGGAAGGACAGATCCAGAAACTCCGGAATCTCCCTGCGGAACGCCTCCAGACGGTCTGCGGCGGAAATCTCCGTGATCTCCGTCTTTCCGATATTTTTCTTCAGCCAGTAGATGAACCTTGTCACCGCTACGCTGTCCTTCAGGAAAATCTTCTCCATGTTGGCCAGCTCCACGGGATTCTTCACCGCCTTCAGCAGCTCCGTGGGGTTTTTCTTCTCTACCAGAGTCTGCTTCTCTGCAAGAATCTTGTACAGGCAATAACTGCAATGGCGGTTATCCACCAGAACCTTTCTTCCCTCAGGGAGCCCCTTCAGATACTCTGTAATATCATTATACTCCTCCACATGGATGCCCTTCCGGTCCAGATACCCCCGGACAGCTTCGTCCAGCGCCTTCTTCTGGATGAACAGCATGGTCTCATCCTTTGTCAGGTATCCGTAGGAAATCGCCACGGGATTGCATTCCACGTCGCATCCCCTGATATTGAAAAGCCACATCAGGTCATCCAGCTTCGTAAGGAGCAGGCTGTCCGCCCCCTCCTTCTCCACCTTCTCCATGACATCCCCTCGCTTTTCTTCAAAGCTCCTGCCTGCGATCTCCTCGTCCAGCACGGTCACCTTTCCTGCAGGGAAATCAGGCCTGTCCTTCCAGATCCCCTCCGCCAGATCCTTCTCATACACAAAGCGCATACCGCCCAGTTCTTTCTCGTACTCCTTGCCGCTTACAGCGGGGATGACTCTCCCGTCAAAGCCTAATGTCTGGCCTTCCCTACCGTTCTTTTTCAGGAACTCACGAATGGTAGGCACTCCTTCCTCCTGCATACGGAACAGCTCCACTCCCGTCCCCTCCAGCTCACGCTCCGCCTGAATGAAATACCTGCCGTCGGTCCATAGCCCTGCGCCCTCCTGCCATACCAGAAGCGTGCCGTTGGATCCGGTGAAGCTGCTGAAATATTCCCTTACCTTGAAATAATCGTTCACATACTCCGAATTGTGGAAATCCGCCGTGGGTATCATGTAATAATCGATCCCCTCCGCCTTCATGGCTCCCCTGAGCGCCTGCAGGCGCTCCTTTATCGCTTGATTCTCCATTCTGTCCTCCTCTCCTTAAATATACTCTTGGAATCATCTAACTATTTTTCATAGGACTTTCCAAAAGTTATTTTTACTGTTGACCTCATTTTTCCGACCTCATTATTGAGCTGCCAGCCCTACAGCCTTTGAGGTACCCACCCTATGGCAGCCGAGCCCGATGAACATCTCCAGATCCTCCAGCGTGGAGACGCCCCCTGCGGCCTTGATCTTCACCTGAGGCCCGATATGCTTTTTGAACAGCTCTATATCTTCTCTGGTTGCTCCCGCCGTGCCGAAACCCGTGGAGGTCTTGATATAGTCCGCCCCTGCACCGGTGACCGCCCTGCACATGGCGACCTTTTCCTCCTCCGTCAGATAGCATGTCTCTATGATGACCTTCAGGACATGATCCCCGCAGGCTTCCTTCAGGGTGCGGATCTCCTCCTCTACCTTATCATACAGCCCGCTCTTTACATCCCCTATATTGACCACCATGTCAATTTCATTGCAGCCGTCCCGCAGCGCCTGTTCCACCTCAGCCAGCTTCGCCTCGGTGACAGAGTATCCCAGAGGAAAGCCCACCACCGTACAGATATTCAGGCCCTCTCCATAAGTGTCATGGACTCTTTTCACATAAGACGGCGGTATGCAGACACTGGCCGTATGATACTTCACCGCCTCGTCGCACAGCCTGCGGACATCCTCCCATGTTGCAAACGCTTTCAGCTGCGTATGATCCACCTTCGCCAGCATTTCTTCCAAATTCTCTTTTTTCATACCCTCTTCTTTCACATCCCCAGAAACTCCTTCACCACATCCTTCATCTCCCCTGTCTCACACTGCTTTGTGTGCACCACGGGGGCTGTGCGGATTTCATCCACGGCTCCGGGAACCTTTACCCCGGACAAACAGGACAGTTCGTCTACCAGCTCAAAGTCCCCGGAATGTCTTTCTTCCGTGCTTTCATCCTTTTTCCCGCCTATTGCCTCCATGACGCTTCTTGCAAATTTAAAAGGACTGGCGGTGGATGCTATCACCGCCTTGGCTTGATCCCCTGTCTCCTTCAGATATTTCTGATATACGGCGGAGGCCACGGCGGTATGGGTGTCGATCACGTACCCGCATTCCTCATATAGGCGCCTGATCTCCTCCGCCGTCTCCTCCTCCGTGGCATAATTCCCGTAGAAGTCAGAAAGCCCTGTTTTCATCTCCTCCGTGATATCATATTTCCCCTCTCCGCTCAGAGCTGCCATCAGCCCGCTGTTCTTTGCTCCGTCATTGCCGGCGATGCGGTAGATCAGGCGTTCCAGATTGCTGGAGACCAGAATATCCATGGAGGGCGATGCCGTGAGCACGAATTCCCGGTTCTTGTCATAGCTGCCCGTGCGGAAGAAATCATATAGTACCTTGTTTTCATTGGAGGCGCAGATCAGCTTCCCTATGGGCAGTCCCATATTCTTAGCATAAAAGGCTGCCAGAATATTACCGAAGTTCCCAGTGGGCACTGCCACGTTGACAAGCTCTCCCTCTGCAATCATCCCCTCCCGCAGCAATGTCCCATAGGCATATACATAATAGCAGATCTGGGGCACCAGACGGCCGATATTGATGGAATTAGCGGAGGAGAACTGGTATCCCCTGCCCTCCATCTCCTTTTCCAGCTCCTTGTCGGAGAAAATCTTCTTCACTCCCGTCTGGGCATCGTCAAAGTTCCCGTGGATGCCCACCACCAGCGTGTTGGCCCCCTTCTGGGTCACCATCTGCTTCTCCTGAACAGGGCTTACGCCGTCCTTAGGGTAAAACACGATGATCCTTGTCCCCTCAACGTCGGCAAAGCCTGCCAGCGCCGCCTTGCCAGTGTCGCCGGAGGTAGCCGTCAGGATCACAATCTGGTTCTTCACATTATTCTTGGCCGCCGCCGTGATCATCAGATGGGGCAGGATGGACAATGCCATGTCCTTAAAGGCGATAGTAGGGCCGTGGAAAAGCTCCAGATAATATGCGCCCCCCGCCTCCGCCAGAGGCGCGATCACATCCGTATCGAATTTGGAGTCATATGCCCTGCGGATGCAGCCCTTCAGCTCCTCCTCCGTATAATCCGTCAGGAAAAGCTTCATCACCTCGTAAGCCACTTCTCCGTACCCCATCTCCGACAGCTCCTTCAGGCTCCTGTCCAGAGCCGGCACATGATCCGGCACAAATAATCCTCCGTCCTCCGAAAGCCCCTTCAGTATGGCCTGTGAGGCCTTCACCGGAGCGCCCTTGCCCCGGGTACTGCTATATAATACTTCCATGGAACGCTTTTCTTCCATACTTCCGTCTCCCTTTCTTTTGTCTGTCACTGAAAATCCCTTCCGCACATTATACTACAAAAAAAACCGGAAGAAAAGACTTTTATCTCACTTAAAGAATTCATGCCCCCCATAGAGGAACAGATAGGTGAGCTTCGTGTCAAACCATCTCATCTTAGTGCTGTCCGCGTACTTCCTTGCGGCAAAATACAGCGCTCCCTGCGAGATGTCCTCCCCCATCAGGGCACGTTCCACCGCCCCCACCGTCTCGTCGCTGACCGTGACCGTATAGTAACTGCCGTTGTAGACGGGCGAGAACTGGGACACTCCTCCTTCCCGCTGAAATACCACCTCCGTGACCGTGTCCGGAAATTTCTCACTGTTCACCCTGTTCAGCACCACATTTGCCACCAGCAGCTTTCCGTCCCCGTCCTCGTTTCCGGCCTCCGCCTCCACGATCCGGCAGAGCACCTCCAGCTCTTCCTCCGTGAGATGGTATATGTATCTCTGATCCATGACGGAAAAATCAACGATTCTCTGCCCGGATACCGCCACATCCGCAATACCCATCTCCTTCCTGCCCACCGTCGGGCCTGAAGCCACTTTCAGGGCTGTTTCCCTCAGCCCGGCCTCCCCGGCCACAGCGCTTCTGGCGGCGTCCTTCTCCTCCACCTGTTCAAGCTCCAGCTTAAGCTCCTGCGCCGGCTTTGTGCATAGCCTGGCCATATCAACGCCTCTCACACATAGCAGGCATGCCATGAACACAAAACTGACCGATGCCAGAAGCCCTACCGATTTTTTATACATATTGATCCGTTCCTTTCCGTTTTAAGTCTAAACACCAGCATGTCCGATATATCAATATATGAAGTTAGTCCTGAAAATATATCTAAAGAGCCGATTATTTCCGCTGCAGAATGCTGTACCGGCCGAATCTTGTACTGATATTATACTGATGTTATAACTGAATAGCAGAAAGGCAAAATATATCCCGCCGCAAAGAGACGGGGCAGCAAAACGCTGCCCCGCCAACCGCATTTTCATGATAAAATTTTTCAGGATGCTTATTTTTCAGAATAATTGATAAAGCTGATGTTCAGGTTCACGTAGCCTGCGATGCCGTCCACGGAGCCCTCAAAATCATACTGCCACATGGCAAACTTGTAAGGATAATCCGGAATATCCTCATTCTGGGACAGCCATACGTCATAAGCCGTCAGCTTCGACATATCGATCTCCTTGATAAGCCATTCCTTGTTCCCATAGATCATGGTCTTGTACCCGGCTTCGGCTATGGTGTCCAGAAAAGCCTTCGCTATAGAAGTCTTCTGCTCTCTGGTCAGGACATCCGTTCTGGCCGTGTCGTTCTCCACCAGCTCCATGTCAAAGGCCACCGGATATGTAAGCTTATACTCGCCCAGATTCTCTATGACCATCCTTGCTTCTTCCCTTGCCTCATCCTCCGTGATCGCCTGAGAATAGAAATAAACTCCCACGTCCAGCCCTGCATCCGAAGCCCGCTTGATATTGTCGCTGAAATATTCGTCCACGATCAGCTGGCCCGTGCCGTAGCCTCTGGCCCCCACCCGGATCATGGCAAATTCGATGCCGGCTTTTTTGAGCTTGACAAAATCCACATAGTCCTGAAACTTGGAAATGTCCACTCCCACATAGGAAGTCTTCTTCCCGTTCTCATAATATTTCATCAGATTCGACTGACACACAAGCTTTGTGAAATCATACTCATGCTTGGGCAGATAAGGACTGATCAGAACCCATTCCTCCTTGCCGTCCGCATATTTCACCAGAGTATGCCTGCCGTCCGTGGATGGATCCTCCTCTTCTTCCTCCTCAGGCTCCTCCGTAGGCTTAGGCTCCTCCGTGGGCTTAGGGTACATATTCCAGAAATCCAGATCCTCCGGCCGCAGGCTGCTGCCGGAGATCAGGTCATCCGTACCGGGATTCACCACCCCGGGGGAAACCGGCTCCGCCGATGCGTATACCTCTTCATTGCGCTGGGTGACACGGTTCCTGCTGCCTTTATCGTTCAAAACCAGCACCGTCACCAGAATCACTGCCACGAAGCCTGTCACCACAGCGATTGCCTTTACCACGGCAGGAGTCAGATTCGAGCGATCATCATAATCTTCCGGTATCTTCAAAAGCTCCGCCTCCTATTCCAGTTCCGCAGACAACGTTTTAAGTATCTGCGCTTTCCGGTTCCATTATAATTTCTCAATGATTTTCTTAGGACATTTTTCCGCACAGACACCGCAGCCCGCACACTTTTCCTGATCGATGACGGCATGGAACTCCGTCACCGCCACCGCCTGGCTGGGACAGTTCTTCACGCAGATACCGCAGCCGATGCAGCCTGTCTGGCAGGCCTTCATGGTCACAGGCCCCTTGTCCTTAGAGCTGCATGCCACCGCGTATTTCGCCTGATAGGGAATCAGGGAGATCAGATGCTTGGGGCAGGCAGCAACGCATTTCCCACAGGCCTTGCAGGCCTCTCTGTCCACCACCGCTACTCCGTTCACCACATGAATGGCATCGAAAGGACAGACCTTCACGCAGCTGCCGTATCCCAGACAGCCGCTGCCGCAGGATTTAGGCCCGCCTCCCGGCACGAATGCCATCTTGCCGCAGTCCCGAACGCCATAATAATCATAATCCTGCTTCGCCTTATCACAGTCCCCTACGCAGGCCACGAAGGCCACCATCCTTTCGGAAGAGCCTGCCTCCACCCCCATGATGGCCGCTATTTTTTCCGCAGCCGGGGCTCCTCCCACGGGGCAGGATCCCACGGGAGCCTCTCCCTTGGCTATGGCAGCAGCCAGACCGGAGCATCCCGCATATCCGCAGCCCCCGCAGTTGTTGCCCGGAAGGGCTGCCAGCACCGCTTCCTCCTTCTCGTCCACCTGCACCTTGAACCGTATGCCGGCAACCCCCAAAAACAGTCCCACAAAGACACCCACTGCCCCCACCACGGCGGCGGCAGCCATAATTCCTGTCACACTCATCCCGTCCTACCCCCTTCTACAGCAGACCCGAAAATCCGCAGAACGCTATGGCCATCAGTCCCGCCGTCAGCAGCACCATAGGCATTCCCCTGAAAGACTCCGGTACGTCGTTGTATTCCAGCTTCTCCCGGATCCCTGCCAGTATCACGATGGCTATGGTGAACCCTACCGCCGTGGCAAAACCGTTCACGATCCCCGTGAGGATCCCGTACTCCTTCTGCACATTGGTGATGGCCACGCCGAGCACCGCGCAGTTGGTGGTGATCAGCGGCAGGTACACCCCCAGCGCCTCATAGAGCGCCGGCATGGCCTTGCGCAGGAACATCTCCACGAACTGCACCAGCGCCGCAATGACCAGAATGAACACGATGGTTCTCAGATACTCCACATGGAATCTGACAAGCACATATTTATATATGACTCCCGCTACGGCGCTGGCAAGAGTGATGACAAAGATTACTGCAGACCCCATGCCCGCCGCCGTATTCGTCTTTCTGGAAACCCCCAAAAAAGGGCACAGACCCAGAAACTGGCTCAGCACCACATTGCTCACCAGAGAGGAGCCAATCAGAATGACAAACAATTCTTTTACGCTTTCCATCTAATATCTCTCCTAATTAAAGTTCCGTCTCTCCACCCCGGCGCCCCTTCCATATGCTGATGAAAATTCTCCCAGGGCGCTTCTGTTGCGAGACTGTCTTAAAGTTCCGTCTTGTTTTTTTCATCGTAAAACCTCTTGGTACAGCCCTTTTCCGAACAGTTCATGCAGTCGCTGCTGCATCCGGAACCGATCTTGGAGGTATCCCTGCCGGCCCTCTTTCCTGCCGCCTTCACATAGTTCTGCAGCGCCACCAGCGCCGCCAGCACAAAGAATGCTCCCGGTGCCTGAGCAAAGATACGGATGGGTTCAAAGGAATCCGGCGTGATCTTAAAGCCGAAGGCCTTGCCTGCCCCCAGCAGCTCCCTCACCAGACCGATGCAGGTAAGCGCCACGGTAAAGCCCATCCCCATGCCGATGCCGTCGAAAAGCGAAGGGATCGGAGGGTTTGAATAGGCATAGCTCTCCGCCCGCCCCAGAATGATGCAGTTTACAACGATCAAGGGTATATAGACCCCCAGAGCCTTGTTCAGATCGGGCAGATATGCCTCCAGCAGCAGCTGGACTACCGTCACGAAGGAGGCTATGATCACGATAAATGCCGGGATACGCACCCTGTTAGGGATGATGCTCCGCAGCAGGGATATGATCAGATTGCTCAGAGCAAGAACCACCAGCGTGGTAAGGCCCATGCCCAGACCGTTTATGGCGGAAGTAGTGACTGCCAGCGTGGGGCACATGCCCAGCATCAGCACGAATGTGGGATTTTCTTTTATGATGCCGTTGTATAATCTCTCGGCTGCCTTGTTCATCGTCCTACCCCCTTCGCCTGCCGCCGCAGGCATGGATTCATTGGTTTGAAGGCGCTTCTCACTCATTTGCCCCACCTCCCTCCTGCAGGTCTGCCACTGCTTTCAGGCCTCCGTTCACCGCATTGGTGACGGCTCTGGTGGTGATGGTGGCGCTGGTGATGGCATCGATCTCATTGTCCGCCGCAGCGCCTGCCTTTGTATAGACAAAGCTCTCCACCTTCTTGTCATGGAACTGGGGCACCAGCACATCCGGCGCCTCCATGCCAAGACCCGGCGTCTCGGAAATCTCCAGAATGGAAATATCGTTGAGAGTCCCGTCATTGCGCACTCCCAGATACAGCACGATATTTCCTCCGTAGCCTTGGGTGGAAGTAGACCGGACCACATATCCCAATGCCTTTCCTGCGCCGTCCAGCGCACGGTAGACGCTTCCGATCTTTACACCTATGCCAGAAAGCTCTTCCTCCAGCTCCGGGGCCAGAGCATACTCTATCTCCTCAAAGGTGTCAGCATCCCCGAATACGGCCCGGCAGGCCTCCTCGATGGCCTTTTCCTGCTGTATGCGGATGGGTTCCTTCGTCAGCTCATAGACCACGCCCAGAAGCAGCCCTACAATAAGTGTGATGGAAAAAAGGATTCCTGCCTCTTTCAGCATGACGCTGATATCGCTTTTATTTTTCATGGCGCTTCCCTCCCTTCCGATGTCCGAAAGCCACGGGCATGGTACACTTCTCGATCAAAGGCACAAGAAGGTTTCCCAGGATAATCGCATAGGAGACGCCCTCCGCACCGGAGCCGAAGACCCTGAAGATTCCCGTCAGGAGCCCCAGAACGATCCCGAAGACATACTGGCCCTTGATGGTGACAGGCCTTGTCACATAATCCGTGGCCATGAAGAAGGCTCCCAACATCAGTCCGCCTCCGAAGAGCTGGGCCGCCAGATAGGCCGGATCGAAGCCGTGCCCGCCGAAGATTACCACGAAAATTCCGAAAGTCAATATGTAGCTGCCCGGAATCTTTAAATCGATGACTCCGAGCAGAATCAGCAGACATGCGCCGATTAGCAGGGCAAGTGCAGACGTCTCCCCGATGGTTCCGCCGGTATGCCCCAGAAACATATCCAGCACATTCACCTGCTCTCCTGCCTTCAGCATGGCAAGGGGCGTGGCCCCCGTGTAGGCATCACAGTCAAAGGCCATCATGGCCGAAGGGAAGGAAATCAGCAGGAAGCATCTGGCCGCCAGCGCCGGGTTCATGAAATTCTGCCCCAGTCCTCCGAACAGCATCTTTACTACCAGGATCGCGAATATGCCTCCCAGCGCCGCCATCCACAGCGGCATCGTCACCGGCAGGTTCAGGGCCAGCAGCAGTCCCGTCACCACCGCAGACAGATCCATGATCGTCATCTTCTGCACAAATCCCTGAGCATTTCCCTTTCCCGTTTTCCATTTATACACCCCGAACAGAAATTCCGTCAGCACCGTGCTGGCAATGGTCACCAGTATTACCGCCAGCGCCCTAGGGCCGAAATTGTAGATACCGAATCCGGCGGCGGGCATCAGTGCCACGATCACCGCCAGCATCAGCCCGTTAGTGGCCACTCTGGAACGAATGTGGGGATTGGATGATACTTTATACATTCCACTCATAATATATCTCCTATTCCGGTTCCGTACATTATTATTTCTTTTTCTTTGCCAGCAATATTTTCCGCATGGACTTGATCTCCTGCGTCAGCTGCCTCTTTGCAGGGCAGATAAAGCTGCAGCATCCGCACTCGCAGCATTCCATGCCGTAGTTTGCCAGAAAGGCTTCCTCATCGCCGTGCTCCGCATAGTCCGCAAGCCTGCTGGGCACCACCCTGCCCGGACAGACCTCCACACAGCGCCCGCAGTTGATGCAGGGGCCGGGCTCCATGGCCGAAACATCGTCCTTGGACAGCGCCAGCAGCGCCGTGGCGGTTTTTGTCACCGGCACGTTCACGCCGAACATGGCAAAGCCCATCATAGGCCCGCCGCATATGACCTTCTCCGGCTCTCCCTTGAAGCCTCCTGCCGCTGCCAGTACCTCGCCGTAATCGGTCCCTATGCGTACCCTGAAGTTCCCCGGATTCGTTACGGCATCCCCGGTGACTGTGACGATCCTCTCCATCAGGGGCCTGCCCTCCATGACAGCCCTATATACCGCCACGATGGTGTCCACATTATTTACCACACATCCCACGTCCGCCGGCAGCATGGTGGAATTGATCCTCCTGCCCGTGGTGGCGTAGATAAGCTGGCGTTCTCCGCCCTGAGGATACTTTGTCTTCAGCCCCTTGACACAGATCCCCGCCTCGTCTTCGGTCAGGCTCTTAAGCCTTAAGATACAGTCCTGCTTGTTGTCCTCCACCGCCAGGATCCCCTGTGCGCCGGGAAAGAGCTTCAGCAGGATTTTAAGCCCCCCGATCAGCTTTTCCGGCTCTTCCAGCATCCTGCGGTAGTCGGAGGTGAGATAGGGCTCGCACTCTGCACAGTTTGCAATGACATATTCTATTTTTTCCGGCTCCTTGGGAGAAAGCTTCACATGGGTAGGAAAGCCTGCTCCCCCCATGCCCACAATGCCTGCGTCCCTGATGATGCCTATGATCTCCTCTCTGGCCATCCCCTCGAAGGAATCCCGGGAGACAAATCCCACATCCTCATACAGACCGTCATTTTCCACCACGATACTCATGACCATATCGCCGGTGGCCACCCGTCTGGGTTCAAGAGTCTTCACCGTGCCGGATGCCGAAGCATACACATTCGCCGAAACGAAGCCGCCCGCCTCGGCGATCTTCTGGCCCATGAGCACCCTATCGCCCTTGACCACCAGAGCTTTGGCCGGCGCGCCGATGTGCTGCGACAGGGGATAGACCATCTCTGCCCCCGGCAGGACATCCTGAATGGGCTTATCCTTGGACAGATCCTTTCCGTCATAGGGATGTATCCCACCCACAAAAGTCAACTTTGCCATACTATCCTATGTCCTTTCTCATGTGAATCTTTAGACCCTCCCATGCTGTTTATTTCATGGGGAATCCCGTCACATTTTCCTCTACCATTAAATATACTATTTTTTTTTACAAAATACTACTGGAAAATTTGATTTTGTGTTATCATATTAAGGAAATCTATCATATGGAGGCTGCCATGAGAATTTCGGAAGAAATAATAGATAACTTTTTCATTTCATATCCCCTTGACAAGCTTGCTCCTCTGGAACGTGTTTTATTTCTGGATATTGAGACTACCGGCTTCACAGCCAAGTCCTCCCATCTCTACCTGATCGGGTGCGCCTACTGCCGTGCGGGAAAATGGCGGACCATACAGTGGATGGCTGAAAATTACGAGCAGGAGACGGAGATCCTGAAGGCATTCTTTCAGTTTGCGAAGCTGTACCGCTACCTCATCCATTTCAACGGCAACAATTTCGATCTTCCCTTCATCATGCAGAAATGTGCCCAGCATTCGCTGCCCTACTCTTTCGATGCCTTCGAGGGCATAGACTTGTACAAAAGGGTGGCTCCCTATAGATTTTTCCTGAAGCTCTCCAACTGCAAGCAAAAAAATCTGGAGCAGTATATCGGCATCCAGCGTCAGGACGTGTTCTCCGGTGCGGAGCTGATCGGGATATATCTCGACTATATCAAGAACCCTTCGGAATTCTCCGAAAATGCCCTGCTGCTCCACAATGCGGAGGATCTGAAGGGTATGCTGGAGATCCTGCCTATACTGTCCTATTATGATCTGTTCAACCAGCCCATAAAGGCGCGGAAGGTGCAGGCAAATTATTACAAGGATGTGAACGGCAACAGAAAAAGAGAACTGGTGATCTTTTTTACGCTGGACACCCCTCTGGCAAAGCCCTTGTCCGCAAATGCCAACGGCTGCTATTTCCGGGGCGAAGGCGTGGAATGCTCTCTGCGCATTCCCATTGTTGAGGAAGAGCTGAAATATTTTTACTCCAATTACCACGATTACTACTATCTCCCTGCGGAGGACGTAGCGCTCCATAAATCCGTGGCAGGCTTCGTGGAAAGGCCCTACCGGATCCCTGCCTCCGCCGCCAACTGCTATACCCGGAAGCATTCCAGCTATCTCCCTCAATGGGACGTGCTCTTTACGCCTTTCTTTAAGCGGGACTATAAGAGCCATGAGCTTTTCTTCGAGCTGACAGATGAACTGAAAAAGGACCGGGAGGCCTTTTCAAAGTATGCCGGGCATATCCTGAACATGATTGCTTCTACCTATTAGAAAGTGCCAAATCAGATTATGTCAAAAAGCGACTTCAAGAAGATAACAGCATTTCTATGGGAGACGAAGCTGTAAAATACTTCTGAATGCAAACGGAACAATGGATGATGTCAGCAGGGAATTAAAGATGATAAAGATTATCGGCTAAGGTTGTATAGAGAATATCACATTGTCTAAAGGCAGGAAAATCTAAGCCGAATCCAAGCCGAAAGCTCCCAAGTAGCCAAAACACCGTTTCCGGCATAAAAATGCTCTCTTCCGGACAAAGCAGCCTCTGTCTCCTTTGTCCGGAAGAGAGCTTATTGAAACAACTTCCGCATACCGCCCCAGAACAACCCCTTCCAAAGTATATCTCTCACTGTCTGCTTTGTTACTCTTACCATCTGCTTTGTTACTGCTGTAAACAGATCATGTGTTTTACTGCTTTGCAGAATCTGTGAAAGGAATATGGCTGTTTTTACTTTGGCCGGAAACCGTGATGGCAGCAGCAATCACGGTAACACACCTAAGAAAGATTCAAAAGCCATCTACTATAGTTATGCTGCCGATTTCTGATAAGCTTCCATGCGGAGCTACTGAGATTCATATGGTTTATTTATCATGCGGGCACGTAACATATATATATGTAGAATGCAGCTCTCCAACCCAGATACTGTTACAGATAGTGCATCTCGTGCCTTCATATACATCCACAGTACAGCCGCCCTTGCCATCTTTCACATGAGTCTGCATATAGCCTGGCCGGATATCGTGCTTGATACAGAATACATATGGGCTAAAAGAATCTGCCGGATATACGTTCCCTTCGCCATCTATGAACTGATCATCATATACGACATCAAATAGCAGTTTATCGTATACCCCTTCAAGGGTAAAATCAGTCCATACCGCTTCTCCATTGCTGATTTTCGCTGCCGCATCAACATACTCGGCATCCACATGATACACATCCGGATACGCCATTGCCGTAAACGAACTCACAACCATCATCATTGCGAAGACCCCTGCGGCAAAACACTTCTTCCATCTCTTTATTTCTCTTGCCTCCATAACTAAATTCACCCTTTCTTTTGCGCTTCTATAAGGCTCCTCCGATTCACTGTCCTTCGGGGCTCTCCTTATGGGCAGATAATCCGTCAGTACCTTGAAATACGTACTCCTCTCGTTCTCCGAGGAGCCTCTGTTTACTCTCTCATCGCAGGAGGACTCGCATACATTGTTGAATTCATGTCTCAGAAGATACACAAATGGATTGAACCAATGCAGGCAGCATACGAATTCCAGCAGCTGCTTTAACAGCAGATCCCTCCTGACGACATGACTCATCTCATGCTTCAAAATAACATACAGCTCCTCCTTCGCATAGTCTCTCTGCAGAAGGATCACGGGCCTCGCCATGCCTATGGTAAGCGTTGCGTTCCTCCCCGGCGTCACAAAGATGTCCACTCTGCGCTTGAAATGGAATTCCTCCTTCAGACGCTCCATGGTCTCCTCCACAAAGCTGTCCTCGTACCTTTCCGTCACCGACAGAAGTCTGCGCCTGCTCCTGAAATATACCATGATCTTGCGCAGCACAAGCACTGCCGCCACAATCAGCCACACATAAAACACCAGATGCAGCCACCGGTAATCCGGCGTTACATATGCCTGCCCCTGCGTCACAATGTCCGCCATGCCCACTGGCACTCCTCCGCTTGAAGCCTTTTTCAGCTGCATAGGCCATACCAGTATGTAACCGTATATTCCCTTAAGCCACACCCAGGGCACTGCGAACACAAATAAAATACAGACGAGCGCACAGTACTTCATACTTTCCGTCATAAAACGGCGAAGCACCTTTGCCCAGAACAGATAACCCACTGCCAGCATACTTCCTGCCATTGTCATTAGTATAAGATATTTCATGTCATAAAGCCTTTCTCCCTACTTCCCCCATCCGTCAATCAGCTCATAAAGCCTCTTCACTTCTTCTTCCGGCAGGTTTTTGCTGCCAGCAAGAGCAGCACAGAAATTCTCCAGCTTGCCGCCGTACAAATCGTCAAGCAGCCTCTTTGTCTGTGTCTGCATCAGCTCGTTCTCGGTCAGGAAACTGTCGATCTCTCCGCGTTTCCGGGTTATGACTCCCTTATCCTCCAGACGGAACAGCAGGGTATTCAATGTCTGCCGCTTCCAGTTCTTGCCCTTCTCTGCCATTTTCTCCAGCAGATATCTGGTTCTCACGGGCTTCTCTGATTCCCACAATGTTTCCATCACATCATGCTCTGCGTTTGTCAGTATATAGCTTTCCATTCTTGTATCACCTCCTCTCCGCGCACTTTAATATTACTATCTTTACGCAGTCTTGTCAAACCCTTTTTGGGAAAATATTACAAATTTTTTTACAAAAAGCAATGGCTATTTATTTGCGTGTATTTCAACTATTCAAATTTTCATCTATTCAAATTTTGACAAGTATGATACTATTTTGATTATGGGTCTTATACTTGTGAGTGGTTGTGAGTATAAATTATATCAGAGAGGTCATGTTGTGATGTTGATAGAAGTCATCAGAAAACCGGATAAATATTTGAAATACAAGTTTGCCTTTATTGTGGCGCTTATAGGTACATTATGCATTGCTACAGTATTCTGCCGCTATATGCTCGACCGGGCAAAAAACGCCCAGAAAAATTCCATTCTAGAAAATGCCGCCGCATACGCCTCCCTCATGGATGAAAGGATTTCCGTGGATCTGTATGGCTTTCTGGATCTGAATATCAATCCTGAGCTGGAGTCCTCCACACTTGACGATTTTTTCTACGATAAATTATCCGTAACCGCCACCAAAGGGTTTTCCTCCATCCGGGATAGCGCTGCTGAATGCGTAGAGATGGCCGACAATCTGGACGGCCTGATTCTCTACCGCACATCCGACAATACCCTGCTGTCCACCTTAAGCGACTACTATTATCTGGCAAAGATCAATCCTGCTTATCCCTACCTTATGAGCGCCATAGCGCAGGTTAACGGGGATAAGCCTTCCTTCGTATACTCCTCCAGCGGCTCCCTGCTCTATTATTATCCCATAACCTATGAGACGGCTGAAGATGACGATACATCCAGCCATGTAAGCGACTGTGTGATTGCCATTCTGCGCAAATCGGAGGATTTTCTGGGGGTGAACCTCTCCCCTTCCTCCGCCCTTGCTACCTTTGCAGTACTGCGGGAGGGACTGGTACTGTCCATCGAGGGGTACAATCTCCTTTCAAAGAGCATTGTGGCAACCGCAGCCGGACTGGCCAGATCAGCCCCCCTGATCTATACCTACAGTGACGAGAACCTGCCGGAATACTACTTTTATGTCATTCCGTCTCAGGCAAGCGAGCTGGAATACTGCTATTATGAACCGGTTCTGACCGGCTGGCCTCTGTTTCAGAAGGCTTTTTCTGCATGGAGTCTCTTCCTGCTCCTCCTTCTTCTGGCTGCGGCGCTCCTCTTCTTAATACTGATAATAGCCGCCTCTCCCGGAAGGACAGCCAAAAAGGACGATACCGCTGCAGAAGGCACAGAAAAATCCGCCCTGCCCTCGCCCAGAGAGGAAAGTCAATTCGGCACCCTGCCCAATTACAGCGGCATCATCATTGATTACCATTATCGTGGCAGTAATTCCATGACCCCGGAGCTTCTGGCCCTGATTGATCAGACTGTCAGAGAGAACTTCTCTTTCAATAAAATCTCCTATCAGGTATCCTCCCAGTCCTACGCCGACTGTCTGGAATATCAAATCAATTATACAAACTACAACTTGAGAGTCTTCTGCGACTCTCTGAAAATGAACCTTTTTAATTCTGTTCAGGAATGTGCCGTCAACATATTCTACAGCACTGCTGTATCCACCTATCAGGAGATGGAAGACGATCTGTTCTATCTGCACAAGCGTCTATACTATAGCTTGGTCGTTGGATACGGAATCCGGCTCTCCATCCAGCAGATTCAGGCCTTTGAGAAAAACACGGAGGTACTGGACACCAATGTTACCAGCACCATCCAGAACTTCCTGCGCACCGGAGCCTACGAGGATTTTTACGCATACCTGAACCATTACAAGGAGATTACCACCGTATATTCACATTCCTACAACTTCATGACATGGTATTCCTTCTCCGAAAGATACCGCTTTGCGGAGGAGGCCTTCACCACAGTCAAGCTGTTTTTTCAGGAAAATTCCTTTTCCCACCCTATTGCCCACACTACCTGCAATTCTGTACTGCGGGCCAATCCCGGCTTCGGCAATCTCTGCGCCTATCTCATCTCCTGCGTTCAGGAGTATCAGAAGGAGAATCAGCATATGCTCAGCGACCGGAACAAACAGATCATGACTACCATCTATAAGTTTATTGACGAGGATCTGGCCGGCGCAAGCTTAAGCACCATCGCCCGCAAGATGCAGATGACCGACAGCCATCTAAGCCGTGTCTTCAAAAAGAATACCGGCTTCAATTTCTCGGAATACCTGACCGAAAGAAGGCTGGAGGAGGCTGCCAGACTGCTGGTGCAGGACACTAAGCTGAAGGTAGCGGATATCTCGGAAGCCCTTGGCTACGGCAACCCCACTTATTTTCTGTCCCGCTTCAAGGCAAGATACGGCGTGTCCCCCAGCGCTTACCGCAAGGCGCATATCATGGAGCAGGCAGGCACATCTGCCCCGGAGGATGAGTCCGGGGAGAATACCTGATTATCCCTGCATCTGCAGCTGTGCCTGCACCAGTCCATAGTAAATTCCTTTTTTATCCATCAGCTCCTCATGGCTGCCCACCTCCGCTATATGATGCCCGTCAATGACAACCAGACGATCCGCATCCTTGAGCGTGGACAGCCTGTGTGCGATGGCAAAGGTAGTCCTGCCCTCTGTAAGCCTCCCCAATGCCTTCTGGATCAGGTACTCGCTTTCCGTATCCAGACTGGCCGTAGCCTCGTCCAGGATCAGCAGCCTCGGATTGCTGAGGATCGCCCTTGCGATGGCGATTCTCTGACGCTCTCCTCCGGACAGATTATAGCCGTGCTCTCCCACATAAGTATTGTAGCCGTCAGGGGTCTGGCAGATAAAGTCATGGGCATTGGCCATCTTTGCCGCCCGGACCACCTCCTCATAGGTGGCATCCTGCTTCGCATAACGGATATTGTTAAAGATGGTTCCTGCAAAAAGGAAATTCTCCTGCAGCACCACACCGATCTGGCTGTGGAATTTCTCAAGACTGATATTCTTGATATCCACTCCGTCCACCAGAATAGCGCCGTCGTCCACCTCGTACAGATGCATGATCAGATTGATCATGGTGGATTTTCCCGTGCCGGACGCTCCTACCAGACCTATCATCTCTCCCTTGGACACCTGCAGATTGATATCCTCCAGCACCGGCTGATAGGATTTGTAGCCGAAGGAGGCATGGCGGAATTCCACCTCTCCCTGAATCTCCATGTCCACGGATTCTGCCCCGTCCAGAATGGCAGGCTCCTGATTCATGATATCCGAGATGCGCTCCATGCTGGTGATCAGGTTCATCAGATGCCTCGGCAGATTGCTCAGCTGCCCTACATAACCATAGAGCATCCCTGCGTAGGTCACAAACTGCAGCAGCTCTCCGGGGGTCATGACACCGTTCAGCGCCGCCCGGCCTCCGAAGAAGGTCACCAGATAGGTGCCCAGCCCCAGCAGGAAGGTCAGTATCGGAAAGAATATGGCAAAGAAGGTCTCATTTCCCCGTTCTACTTCCGCGTTTTCATCCGCAGCCTCAAAAAACTGCTCCGCCTCCCTGACCTCCTGACCGTAGGATTTTACCACCGCCATGCCGGAAATCACATCCTGCAGCCTGCTCATTACCTTGTCGCTCTTCAGGCCCTGCATATGAAATCGTCTATGGATCTTCTTTCTCCATGCAACCGAGAGCCCGATGGATATCGGCACGAACACAAATGCCAGTATGGCCAGCTTCCAGTTCATAAACAGCATATAGATCAGCACAAAGACGAAGGAAATCACCACCGTGAAAAGATTGCAGAATACTTCGCTGCAGAAATCCTTGATCCTGCGGGTGTCTCTGGTGACTCTGTTCATCAGCCGTCCCGGGCTCCTATCATTGATATAGGAAAGGGAAAGCTCCTGAATCTTGCCGAACACCCGGCTGCGCAGATCCTCGCTGATATAGGAACCCATCTTGGAACACAGATAATTCTTTAACACATTGACCACGATCGCTCCCAGAGAGAGTACCAGCATGGCGGCCAGACAAGGCAGGGCATCTCCGTAATTTCTGTCCCCGGCAGTCAGCAGATCATCCACCAGAAATCTCTGCACCTGAGGGTTCAGCAGCCCTATGGCCGTACTCAGCAGCATCAGAAACAGTATCACCGCCATCCTGCCCTTCTGGGGACTGATCATTCCCAGAAAATCCTTGAAGAGCCCGGCCTGCTTGCCTGTACAGTGAGGACACTCCCTGACGTCCGGGAGCCCCCGTCCGCATTTGGGGCAGGTCTTCTCGTACTCATGGCTCACCACTCTCTCGGTCCGTCCCCTTTTCAGGATGACCATCCCTCTGCTCAGATAGGAATATCTGGTCAGATGCTTGGCCGTATACCTTCCCAGCAGGATCTCCTCCCCGCCCTTCTCCACATAGAGAATGCCGCAGGCTATCTTGGGCTCGCTGTGGATGCTGTCGCATTCCGCCAGACTATAGTCTCTTGTCAGTTCCCCCTCCTCCAATACCAAAAGGCGTCTGTTTGTCATCACCGTGTAGGAATTGGCTCGATAATCCCCCTTCAGATCAATATCCAGAGGAAGGCAGTAGTATATCTCCTCCCCCTCCCCCAGCCTGCAAAGGGCTATGTTATCTTCCGACAGTTCATATAAAAGTATCAATTTAATCTCCTATCTGCCCTGCGGCAGTCCCTTCTGAAATCTGAGTTTCTGCATTCTGCCGCAAAGGACACACATCGTCATTCATAAGAACAGATCCAGCTTTTTCCTCTCTTTAGGCGTCAGATTGTTCACATCCGGAATCTCGAATCGGTTTTCGTCGATGTCCATGATCAGGATCCTGGTCTCCGAAAGATGGATCACTGAATTCCCTCCCATACGGATGGTAAAGTTGCATGCGCCGTGGTTGGTCACCACATTCCAGTACGCAAAGCCATACTCATCCTTTATCTTGAGCACTTTCTCGATGATCGGGGTAAAATAATGAAGGGTAAGCTGTTCCTCCAGCATCTTTGCCGTCTCTTTGTCCACATCCTTCAGATTCTCCACGATGCCGATCTCCTTGGAGCGCTCCTCCGCAGTCCTGACAGAGATGAATCTATCCTTGTCCGAAAAAGGAAACATCCTCACCACCTGCACTCTGGAATAAAATTCTTCGCCCACTTTCAGGCTTAAAAAGCCCGTTCCCGTCCGCCGGAATACCGCATTATCCTTATTTAAGTACCGTACACGGAGCATTTCCTCCGTCTCCTGCTCCATCTGCTCCAGCTGAAAATCTTCATGCTCCCCTTCCGGGCCTCCGGGTCTGTGCCCTCCCGGGCCTCCGGGCCCAGCCCCTCCAGGCCCCATATGTCCGCCGTTTCCGCTCATTCTTATACCCTTTCTTTATATCTTATATTTACACAAATCTCAGTGCTGTCTGTTCCGCACACCGTTCCGGCACCGATCTTCCACTCTGCTTTCCTGCTCCGTTCCGGCACCGATCTTCCGCTCTGCTTTCCCGCTCCGTTCCGGCACCAGCCAGTCCGCGCTTTCAAGCCTCCTGTCTCCTATGCAGACGTCATATGCTCCGAAGCTGGAGCGCCTTGGTCTGCAGCTCCTGCAGCTTGTAATAGGTTCCCTTCAGGGCATGCAGCTCCTCATGGGTACCCTGCTCCGTCACTTCCCCGTGATCTATTACCACGAGATAATCCGCATCACGCAGGGTAGACAGCCTATGAGCGATGGAGATCGTCGTCCTGCCCTGCACCAGATAGTTCAGAGCCTTCTGGATGATCCGCTCCGTCTCCGTGTCCACGGAGGCAGTGGCCTCGTCCAGGATCAGTATCTTCGGGTTGGCCAGAATGGCTCTCGCAATAGAAATCCTCTGCCTCTCCCCTCCGGACAGCTCCCGCCCCGAAGAACCGATACGTGTATCATACCCGTCCGGCATACGCATGATGAACTCATGGGCTCCTGCCAGCTTCGCCGCCTTCATGATATCCTGAAGGCTTGCCTGCCGGTCGGCATAGGCGATGTTTTCCGCCACCGTCCCCATAAAGATATAGGTCTCCTGAGACACCATGGCCACATTCTTGCGCAGATCGTGAAATGCCAGCTCCTTTATCGGAATGCCGTCTATTCTGATTTCCCCCTCTTGTACATCGTACATCCGGGAGATCAGGTTTACCAATGTAGTCTTGCCTGCGCCGGAGCGCCCTACGATCCCCACAACGCTTCCCGCCGGGATATGCAGGGAAACATCCTTCAGCACCGGCCTGTTGATCTCATACCCGAAGGTGACATTATCAAGGACGATATCTCCCTTTGGATCCTTCAGCTGTTTGGGATTCTCCGTCTCCTGCACCTCCGGCACCGCGTCGATGACCTCGAAAATACGCTGGGCGCTGTTCATGCTGTCTGCCCACCAGTGAGGAACCCTCGCCATAAAGTTCATCGGGCCCTGCAGCTGCCCTACATATCCTACAAAGGTGATCAGCGTACCCAGATTCATCTCCTGCCCTGTGCCCTTCATGACAAAGTACACACCCAGAGCCCAGACTGCCATTGCGGCAAGTTCTCTGGCTCCGCCGTACACCAGCTGAAAATAATTCTGCCTGTATGTGATGGCAACCTCTGCGTCACGCAGGCGCTTGTTGTAGGATCCGAAGCGCTGTACCTCCTTCTTCTCCTGCCCGAAGCTTTTCACCACACGGGAGCCCGTGAGGTTGTCGTTGATCAGGCTGTTCAGGGAGCGCTCCGCTCTGTGCCTGCGTCCGAACATGACCCATATCTTAGGCCTGAGATACTGGTTCAAGGCAAAAAGCACCGGCAGCATCACCACCATGATCAGCGCCATCAGAGGATTCATGGCAAACATCACCACCACCGTCACGATCATGGTCAGCCCATGCACCAGAAAGAAAGGCGCCCCATCCACAAAGAATCCCGTGATCCTCTCCGCATCACTGATTACCCTTGTCATCAGGCTGCCCGTCTGCCTGCTCCTATAAAAGCTGATGGACAAAAGCCCCATCTTCTGGAACACATCCTTTTTCAGGTCGCGCACCACGCTGGTGACCATGCCTGCGGTCATGACACCCTGCAGGATCTGGAACAGCAGTAACACCAGTTTGGTGGCCACCATGGTCAGCACCAGCAAAAGCAGCGCCGTCACAAAGCCATTCTGCCCCAGACCCAAAGCGGCCAGAAAAGAATCGTCCTTCGCAAGCACCTTATCATATAGGATGTCGCCGTTTAAGTATGGCCACACCAGATTCAGCAGGGATGTACAGACCACCGCCAGAAGCATCAGGGCAAACTGCCGCCTATACGGCGCAAAATACCCGAATACCCGGAAAAATACATTTCTCTTGTCCATGCAGCCTGGACACACCTTCCTCTCCCGGTCCGGATACATCCTGCCGCATTTGGGGCAGTATTCTTCTGCCTCCTGCTCAAACTCCGGCTCCTCGCCCCGCTTCATCTGCTCGATGCCTCTGACCAGCTTCGCCACCTTCCGCTTCTGCAGATGGGTGAACATCAAAAGGCACCTCTCCTTATCCTCCCATTTCCCCACCAGCAGGTTGCAGCCCACACAGTTCTCGATCCAGAGCCGCTCCAGCTTCTCCATGGGAACAAACTCACTGCGCCACCCCTGCACGTCCGCAGAATCGGAATCCTCCCATATCTCCTGCTCCGCCGCCTCCAGAAGCTCTCCGCCCTTTGCGTAGGAGCCGCTGCCCCTAAAATAACGCACCTTCCCCTCTCTCGCAGGAGCCTGAAAGATGCCCAGCATATTCTTTGTCAGAACTAAATAACCGTCAGCAAAATTTCCTTCTGTGTCCAGATCCGTCTCCGCTGTATATAGGATATCCTGGGGGCCGATGTTCCTCCCTTTCAGGCAGGCATAGACCTCAGAAGGCATTTTATCATATTTTATCATACTTGTCCCGTCTCAGCTCCCTTCAAAAGCTCCTCCACCTCCACAAAGCAGGCTTCCGTCCTGTCCTCGCTGATGGGATGGTTGAAATAGATCCTTTTCCCGTCTCTGGAAAAGGTGGGGTTTGGATGAACCTTCTTCTTCCAGATACAGTCCTGAAAATCCTGTCCCCCGAAGGTGGCAACAGGCTCCACCTGCCCTCTCTTATATAGGAAAATATCCGCAGGATAACCCGGATATGCCCTGTCTCCCGTGAAATACTCTCTGTCAGGGGAGCCGTCAATATGGTTGCCGATGCCCCCCAGAGTCTCCAGACATTCCCCGTCCACACTGAACCGCTGGATCCGGCTGGTCTCCATCTCTATCCTCTGGCCGTCATGGTACTGTCTTGTCGCCATGTAGCTGTCATCGTCGAACCAGAGCTGGTGCACCGGCTTGTCCAGTATCACATGGGTCTCCCCGGTCTCGATGTCAATGCATCCCAGAGCTCCGAATATAGGACAGTTTTCCACGCTCAGCCGCATCATCACTCTGGTAGCCGAAGGGTTCAGCTGCACATGACTCATAGAGGTGGTCCACTCATTAGGCACACAGCCGTGCTCCACCACCATATTATAGACCGTATCCTTGTCCGCGACTCTTTTCACCTTGCCCGTAGCCAGCTCAAGGAGATAGATGCCGCACCTATCAATCTCCGGATAATCGGGGTTCTTCCCCAGAAACGCTTCCGAAATAGAAAACGGATACCATCCGTTCTCTGCGCAGTGGCTTTCCTTTGCGAAAACAGGGCCGTACTTGGTCTCCCCTGTATGTATGTTCAGTATCCTGAATGCGGCCATTTTGTCGATGCTGTCCCTGAATACGATATGGTCGTTATCTACAAATGTAGCAGAGGGGCCATTGTGGTTGCCGCAGGTTACGTCAAACACCTTTCTGTGATTCCCAAGTGTATCTCTGTCACAGATCCATATCTGTGTTGCGCCCTCCACAAGGCTCATCTTGCGGGCATATACCAGCAGCTTTCCGTCCGGGCTCTCCGGCTGTCCTCCGTTCATCCCCAAAAGGGTAGAGCCCTCATACTCACATAGCTTCCTCAAATCAGCTTCCATCTCATCCTGCTCCTTTTCATGTATTTGCTCATACTCCTATAATAGAATCAAAAAAGATTCCATTAACCAGATTCTATTATCTAAAGTCTATAATAGAATCAAAATCAGATTCTATTATCTAAGGTCTATTATAGACATATCAAAATAAAATAACAAGAAACAAAAAATTGATATTTATCTGGGGTTTCTACAGCATTTTTCTATTCATTTTTTGCTCATGATACCCCTCTATGCTACAAAAAATCTGGCTTTTTCCGCCTGCTTTACTTCTGTGCGCAATAGGTCAGGCACCGCCCCTTTGCCTCCCCTGCTGCGGAAGGCATTTTGCGCTTGCAATTTGACCCTTGTGTTGCTATACTCATGGTAATGCTTTGCTTTGTATTAATCTTTTGTTCTGCAAATAAGGAGAAATCATCATGGTCACGCTACTTTCAAGACTTTTTATCAAGAACAGGGAGGAGACCGGAGATCCATGTGTCCGACAAGCCTACGGCATGCTCTGCGGAGCCGTGGGAATCTTCCTGAACCTCTGCCTCTTTACCGGAAAATTTCTGGCAGGCTCCTTCAGTCATTCCATCGCCATCACGGCAGATGCCTTCAACAACCTGTCGGATGCCGGATCCTCCATTATCACCCTGATCGGCTTCAAGATGGCGGGCCAGAAACCGGATCCCAGCCATCCCTTCGGCCATGGGCGCATTGAGTACATATCCGGCCTCATGATATCCGTGATCATACTGCTGATGGGTCTGGAGCTGGTCAAAAGCTCTGTGTCCAAGATCCTCCATCCGAAGATACCTGACTTTTCGCCTGTAATTATTCTGGTGCTGGTATTTTCCATTCTGGTAAAATGCTATATGTTCCTTTATAATAGAAGGCTCGGAAAAAAGCTGGACTCCACAGCTATGCTGGCCACTGCCACGGACTCCCTCAGCGACACCCTTGCCACCGCTGCGGTACTGACAACCACCCTCATAGCACATTTTACCAGACTTGCTATCGACGGCTGGTGCGGCGTTCTGGTAGGTCTGTTCATCTGCTTCGCCGGCTACAATGCCGCCAAGGATACCATCAGCCCCCTGCTGGGGCAGGCGCCGGAAAAAGAATTCGTCCGCCAGATAAACGACATTGTCATGGCGCATAAAGGCATTCTGGGCATCCATGATCTGATCGTCCACAATTACGGTCCTGGCAGAGTATTGATCTCCCTCCATGCGGAAGTCCCTGCGGACGGAGAGCTGCTGGCACTTCACGACATGATCGACACCATCGAGCATGAGCTGCATGAAAAGCTGAGCTGTCACGCGGTGATACATATGGATCCCGTCTGCGTCGGAGACGAAGAGACCGCAAGGCTAAAGGCTCTGGCCCAGAGCTGTCTCCGTGAGATCAGCCCCTCGCTGACCCTCCATGATTTCCGCATCGTCTCAGGCCCCACCCATACGAATCTGCTCTTTGATACCGTCGCCCCCTATGATTTTCCCATGTCAGACAAGGAACTGACAAACCTGATCAAGGAAAAGCTGCAGGCGGTGGATCCAAGGTATTTCGCCGTGATCGAGGTAGATAAACAGATGGTGTAGAGCCAACAAATGAAACAGATGCTCCGCCGAAAGCGGGTACGGAGGTACAAAATGAAAACACAGAAAGTATACAGTCCACTCAACGCTGCCGAAGCCAGAAGGCTGGCGGTCATGGAAAAGCGATACCGAGAAGCCGCCCGGATCCGGTTTGAATCCCGGGTGGCCTATTATCACAAGATCACCGGTGGCCTCTATACCTCCATCACAGTCAGGGATCAGAAAAGCCGCTGGGGGAGCTGCTCCTCCCGGGGCACACTCTCCTTTAATTACCGGCTTATCTTTGCCCCTCCCATCATATTGGACTATGTGGTAGTCCATGAGCTGTGCCATCTCACCCACATGAACCATTCCAAGGACTTCTGGAACATGGTGGCCTCCGTCATGCCGGAATACAAGCTCCATAGAAACTGGCTCCGGGAGCATGGCGGGGAACTGACATTAGAAAACCATATGAGAAAGGCAGGGATTCCCCTGCTGCTTGAAAATAAGGACTAAAACGGGCAGGTTTCCCTGCCCGTTTTAGTCCTTTTATTTTGATTTTCTTACTGTCAGCGGTTCTCGTCTATATACAGCTGTACTCTGTTCTGGATCACCATCGCAACCTCCTTGGCGGACTTCTGACCTGAGAAGAATCCTCCCATCTCCTCGTTGATGATGTTCATCACATCGGTATTGCTGTAGCTGCACTTCTTCAGGGAAAGGATATAGTTGACCACCTTATCCACCTGTGCCTGCGTCATCTGAGGGATCACGATAGACTCACCGTTCATGTTAAAGGTCTCGTCGTACTCCTGCTTCTCGCCGTTCTCGTCTATCCAATAAGGCTTCTCCGTAGCCTTGTTTGCATTCTCCTTCAAAAGGTTCATATGCACTGACAGACTCCATTCGCTCTGTTCCGACTGGTACTCATCCGTAAGATAATAACGCAGGAACTCCCATGCTCCCTCCGTGAAATTGCTCTTTGAAGAAATAGCATAAATCTGGTTTGCGCTGACAAAAGCTCCCTGTCCGCCCTCCATGGGGAATCCCACATAGCTGACATCCGCTCCCATCCTTCCGTTAATGCTATAGTTCAGATCTCGGATGGAATCAATGTATACCTGCATCAGAAGCGTCCTGTTCTCACGGTACTGGGACTGGTAGCGCATCCAATAATCCTCGCCGTAATAGCTTTCGTCCAGAGTCTCTGGCAATGTCTTCGCATACTCCATCATATTTATAAATCTGTCGGAATCAAAATCACATTTTCCCGTGGATACATCCATAAAGTCCCCGGCACAATATGCCATGGCTGTGGAGAAATAAGAATCACGGGTCATGTCTCCAAACATCAGCGCGCCCTCCGGCATACTTGCCATCGCCTGCTGTGCCTCCTCCATGGTCCACTCGGTTCTATCCCCTACAATGGAGGTCTTTGCTATCATTGTCTGTACCGTAAAGGCCGGAATCACATAATAGAGGTTTCCGTCCACGGAATATGCGTCAAATACATTCTGGACAAACTCTACCTTGCTCAGCTCCTCATCCTCCTCGATGAGCTTACCGATATCCTCAAGCAGACCCTTTGCGGCATAATTCTCCATAGGAAGTCCGTTGCCCACCAGAATGTCCGGCATATTCCCCGTTGTGATATCATTGTTCAGCTGGGTGACGCCCGCTTCCCAGTCCTCATAGGAATTATAATCCTGATATTCCTTCAATACAATACGGTATTCCTCGCTGTTGCGGTTGAATTCCACCACTCTGCGCTTCATGTCATAGGGGACATACTCGGCCGCCAGTACCAGCACCGACTTGTCCGGAATGTCCTCCGGATTTACATGGGTAAAAAGCCCTATGTTCACATCATCCTTATATCTGTCATTAAAGATTCCCAAGAACGTATTATCATCAATCTCCACCAGCCCGTTGAAATAGCTGATGTCCAGATCGGAATTGACATAGCTCATTCTCAGCGTAGGCTCCTGATCGCCGATATTACAAGAATAAATCCCGTTACTGTCGCTGTAAAGCAGATCTGCATTAAGACCGGCTGTCATGGTATTGAAGCCCTTGTTGCTCAGGAAAGCTGGCAGAGCGGTTGCCTCCCCCACGGTGTTTGTTGCAGGATCATAGGTCGCCATATATTCCTTGGTCCAGTCGTCATCATAATACAGAATCTGAAATGTCCCGTCCGAATTCGGAATAATACGGTCCATCATGTTAAACATATCTTCCGCATCCTCGGGCAGTTCCTGCCTTCCGGATGTATTCCCCTGCGCATCCATGGAGATCTTGGTGACAGTTTCCCCATGCAATATGATATGCAGACTGCCGTCCGCTCCCACAACCATGGTATTGATGCCAACCCATTCATCCGGATTTTCGGGATTCTTCAGCTGCAGCTCTGTCTCCTGAAGGAAACTGCCGTCCTCACTGTTCCACTTACAGAAATAGTAATTCTGGGTAGAGTAATATTCCTCGCCATAGCTCTCATAATTGTATATCTTGAGGCCATAGATCAAGCCGTCGGGCGCAAGATTGAAATAGGCATATTGCGTGTTTTCCCAGAAATTGTCCCCGTACATTGCGTCATCTACAACGGGTTTATCAATGGCTATGTCTTCGTTATTATCCTCTGACTCCGTGCCCTCAGAACCATCCTCTGTATCCTCCGGTTCCGACTCCTCCGGCTCGGCCGGCAGAGTAGTGGCGGCTCTGGGAACCGGAATGCCCGCTCCTGAGCTGCTGCCCTCGTCCTTGGGGATGTCAAGCTTAACCGACTTGATATCCGAACCGTCCGCATTCATGGATACCACCCTGATATCCGCCTGCCTATTGTCCTCGTTCCAGTGTTCAAGCTGCAGCATCAGGTATATCCTGCCGTCCCTGCGGCCTGATCCCGTCACATTGACATAGTCCGCCTCCAGATCAGGAATGTTGACCTCCTGAAACCTGCTTACACCTTCCTTTGCCAGCGCACTGTTTACGTTCTTGTCCCCGCCACAGGCGCTAAGGCCCATGACTGCGGCAGCTACAAGCGCAAGCGCCCCTGCTTTTTTCCACCACTTCTTTTTCATTCTTCTCCTTCCCCGCCCGCCGCGGACCCTCCAGCCGATTGTTTCTCTTTCGGCCGCTTTTCCTTTTTCTCTCTCTTTTTCCGGCTTCCTGCCCTGCTCTCCCGCTCTTTTGGTTCTATGCCCTTCTCTTTTTTTGCCCTGCCGCCTTTCTTCATCCGCTGCTTCTCTATCCTTCGCTCCGCTTTGTCCTTCACAAGCAGCACCTTATCCTTGATTGTCCATCCCTTATGCCTCCACCAGATGCAGAAGAATACAAGCGCAAGCACCGAAGGATACAAGAGAAAGAGCAGCTCGAACAGCGTAAGCACCATCAGGATATCCTCATAACCTCTGGCAATATTCTCCCAAAATGGATAAATGATGGCTTTGCCGTTCATGGAGCGGGTACCGAACTGCGTCAGGAGCTTAAGTCTGGACGTAAAGGAATACCGGGAAGTATTTTCCACCACCTCTGTGTTTTTCTCGTCCGTCCCCAGATTCTCCTGTATATATTTCTGGGCAAAGCCCGTCACGGGATTGGGCATCACAATCTCATAATGATTGATTCCGTTGCTTCTGCCAAGCTGGCTGAGAGTCTGGTAGGATACATATACCAACGTAGTGTCCAGTCCCGCCGCCTCCGCCAGCCGTCCCGAGGGCCGCTCCACCACTCCTGTGACAATATGGGGAATCCCTCCGATATTGACCATCATCCCCGCTACATCGCTGGAACCGAAAAGCTGCCATGCCGCATCCTCATCTATGACACAATAATCCTGCATCAGGTCATTTCCGGAAAAATAAGCACCATAGCGCAGCGTCAGCGGATGGAAAAGGAAATAATCGCCGCCGATGCCGATGGCATCCGCTGTAATACTGGTCTTGTCACTGGAGATGGTCAAAGAGCCGTCTGCACTGTAGGCATCCGCCCACAGCCTGGCTCCCGGATTCTCCGAATCCTGAACCACGGAGGCGTCGGTCAGTGCCTGGTCGATACCATGCTCAAACTCGATGATCTGATCCTCCGTGATCCTAGCGTTCACGGAGAAGAAACAGCTTACCTGAGACACATCCCCTTCACTGCTCCACCTTCCTGCCGCCGTCTGGGAGAGCTGACTGCCCCCCAGACGGTGCACCGTAAAAAGCAGGATCAGGAATATCACAAAGGAAATCCCTCCGCTTATACCCAACACTATTTTTTTCATCAACCTACCTCATTTCATCCGGCTATATCAGTTGTTCGCCAGCCTTACCAGCTTGCCGGCTTCCACAGGCTTTGTGGACGTAGTAATCACGAACTCATAGCCGTAAAGGGCTGCGCTGATGGCAGACTGGGTATCATCGCTGGCCAGAACCTCCACATCCACCCGGCTTGCGGTATATCTGGTGCCAAGAGGGCTGCTCTTGGATTCCACGATCAGGATGAATTTGCCGTTATTGTCCTCCCTGATCGCGCTGTTAGGCACGATCAGGTCATAGTTCGCACTCTTCTGGCCCACGGAAAGGTTCAGAGTCTGGCCCGGCGTCACGCTTCCCGTCACGTCAAAGGTCAGCTCCTTCTTCTGGCCGGGATCGTTTTTGTCAGGCTTGATGCTGGCCAGCGTCACCTTTATGTCATCATATCTCCATGAATTGACCAGATCCGCCTGATCTCCCACGGACAGCCTTCTGGCCTGCTCATTGGTCACGGAGAAGCTCAGGGTATAGCCCTTGCCCTCTGGCTGCATCACCACCACAGGCGTACTGGGGCTGGTGCTGTTTCCGGATGTGACATTGATGGCGGTAACAGTGCCGGAAATAGGTGCGGTGATAGTAGCCCCCATATCCTTGGCTGTCTGCTCATCTACAACGGCCTGTGCCTTCTCCACCTTTTCCTGAGCGTCCTTTATGGCGTTCAGATAGCTGTCAAGCCCCAGCACATTGGCAATATCCTTCAGCAGTGCCTGAAGCTCCTCCTGCCTGTTTGTTTTTTCCTCTGTTTTTTCGTCTATCTGCTTCTGTACATTGTAAAGCTCCATCTGGACTGCAGCCTTCTGGCTCGCCAGATTCGCATGCACATTGCTGCCCTTTCTGTCGGCATCCGCACTTACCGCAATGTTGTAATTGTTAACCGCAATATTGTATGCGTTCTGGGCTTCGGACTGCTTCTGGGCCGCTTCGTCCCTCTTCCTTGTCAGCTCCTCCACTCTGGCCTTCAGCTCCGCTACCAAGGAATCGTCGACAGCAGAAGCGTCGCCAGTGGAAACTCTGGCATTGCCGTCACTGACCGTCCCGTCTTCAGTCATCTGTGTATCTGCCGACATTCCTTGTGCCGCATCCAGTGCGCTCTGGGCTGCATCCAGCTCACTCTGGGCCGCATTAAAGGCATTCTCGGCAGCCGTCTTTGCTCCTTCCGCATTTTTCATCGCCTGCTCTGCGGCAGGAACCCTTGCCGATGTCGCGCTGTCCAGACTTGCCTCATAGGACTCCTGCGTATCGAAATCCCTGATCATGCGGTTCAGCTCCTCCGCCCTGTCCTCCAGCGGCTTCAGCTCATCCTCCAGATTCTTGAGCAGTGTCTGGAAGCTGTTGATCTGGCGGCGGTAAGCCTCGGCAGAGACTCCGCTATTTGCGGCATAAATATTCGTGGATGTGATGTCTTCCTTCAGCAGAGCCTCGTTATAGGCATCCTGAGCCGCCTCCACTTCCTTCCGGGCCGCCTCCAGCGCCTCCTGAGCCGCCTTGATCTCGTCGCTCTCCACGTCCTCCAGATACATCAGTATGGTTCCCTTTTCCACCTCGTCCCCGGTGCGGACCTCCACGCTGGCGACCTTTCTGGACTGCTCAACCTTCACCTCATAAGGGTCGCCGCTCTCCACCTGCCCTGAACCCCGTATTTTTGCCGTTATTGTGCCGGAGGACACATACTGGGTGGCCACTTCCGGCAGCGAGTAATTCATGATCGTCTGGGAGAAAAAGGTCAGAATCAGCATCACAGTCAAGAATATGATCGCCGCTGTCTTTACCCATTCTCTTTTTTTCTTACCGTTTTCGTTCATCGCTCAATACCTCTCCTCTATTTTTGACCTAATCTTATACTTACTAGCCCTTTATGCCGCCCTGATAGGTGATGCCGTCCACCAGATATTCTTCCCCATATAGGAATATCAACAGGCTGGGCACCATGTAGATGGTTGCGACCGCAAACGCCAGACCGATCTCCCCTTTGTTGATCTTGCTTAAGAATACCGACAAAGGATGGGTCTCCGCGTCCGTCAGCAGGATCAGCGGCTGTTCTACCATGTTCCAGTAATCTATGAATACCAGAATGGCCGCAGAACATATTGCCCCCTTACACAGAGGCATGCAGATCCTCCGATAGATCTGCCACTCCCCCGCGCCGTCTATCTGTGCCGCCTCCATCACCGATTCCGGGATCCTGCGCATGAACTTGGTCAGCAGGTATACCGCGAAGGGCGACACGATGCCCGGCAGCCAGATAGCCCAGTTGGTATCCAGGATATCGAACCAGTCACTGACCAGATAGTTGGGCACCAAAGTCACCTGATAAGGCATCAGCATCAGTATGATATAGGCAAAAAATATAATCTGCCTGAGCTTCCCCTGATATCTGGCAAATCCGTAAGAGGCAAGGGAGGCCACCAACAGCTGGAACACCACGATGGGTCCTACCAGTATCACGGAATTCCAGAATTTCAGCAGATATTCCGGGCTCTTGAACAGCACAGTGCTGTACTGGCTGAAGGATACCATATCGGGAATAAATTTCAGGTTCACCTTTTCTGATATGTACACCCTGCCGCCGTTGGCGTCGGTAGCAAATATGGTTCCGTAATTCGACGCTATCTCGGACGCGGACATGAAGGAATTGGTGATGGTAAGTATAATTGGCATCAGGAACAGAATCGCAAACGCTCCCGCAAAAACCGTGCCTATGACTATCTTTGATGTCTGCACCCTCTCCCTGTGCTTTGCCGCCTGTCTGTCCCTGTACACGGGATCCTTATGGGGCACAGGCGCCCTCTTTTCTTGCTCTTTTTTCATCTCTTTACCCCGGTTTTGTCGTTCTAACATTCTTTTCTATTCTCATACAGCTCCGGCAGGTATCTTCTGCCCTGCGGGCCCCAAATATCCGGCATCCTGCCTTGTCATCCCTCAATATCCTTTCCGAATCTGTTCTCCACTATGAAAAGGACTCCGATGATCACGATCATCACCAGCGACATCAATATGGCCGCTGATGAAAGTGACGGGTAATCCAACTGCTTGAACTTGTTGTTCATGAAATGCTGGAGCGTGTAGATAGAATCATATGGATAGTCGTCTGTCAGCAGATATACCTCCCTGAATATCTTGAAGGAGTTAATCAGGGACATGATAGTCACAAACAAAAGCGTTGACGACAGATACCTGATTTTAATATGAAAGAATGTCTGCAGGGGAGACGCGCTTTCCAGCTTCGCCACCTCCAGAATATCCTTCGGTATGCTTGCAAGGGCCGCCATGAACAGGATCATGTTGTACCCCAGATTCTTCCATAGGAACAATACAACTATAACCACCAATGCATACTCGGACTTGAACCAGTCAATCTTGCCTCCTCCCAGAGCCATCAGCACCTCGTTGACAGCGCCGTTGTAATGGAAAAGCACCTGCCAGATCAGCACGATGGAGGCCACAGGCACCATCATGGGACTTAAGAAAAAGGTCCTGAACTGGCTCCTGAAGGGAATCTTGGAATCCAACATGATGGCCAGAAGCAGGGATAATACCACCGCCAGAGGCACCGCCGCCATGGAGAAGGAGAAAGTATTTCTCACCGCCCTCCGAAACGCGGAATTTGCTATGATGTTTTTATAATTGTCCAGAAAAACAAAGTTTGCGCTGATAGGACCATCCAGCACGGAATAATAAATGACCACTATGAACGGTACGATAAAGAACGCCATCACGCCGATAAAGCTGGGGGCTATGAACGCCCCCGAGCTTACTTTAATTTTCCGGGTCCTGCGGGTAGTCTTGATACGGTTTTCTGCGGAGAGCGCTTTCTTCCGCCTCTCCTTCTGTTTCTTGCCCATTTTTCACTCTCCTGCCCGCCGGAGGCAGGCATTCCTCTCTACCTATTCTCGTTGACATAGACGTTTACACGGTTCTGAATGATGGCAGCCACTTCATCTACGCTCTTCTGCCCCTTAAAGAAGGGCTCCGCCTCCTCCAGAACAATTGTCATGATCTCATCGTTGCCGCTGTACGTCATCGGCTTCGCATTCTCCATAATCTCCAGCACCATGTCCACTTCCTCCTGCGTAGGGATGTGGAACTCGATAAACCAGTCGCCCCAGCCCATGCCGTCTCCGGCGCCAATGATGATAGGCTCTCCGTTTTCGTCCAGATAGGGCTCCCCGTTTTCATCCAGCGAATACTCTATCTTTGTCTCTTCCTCGATCAGGGCATCCAGCTTGGCTTTAACAGTAGGGAAACCGCTCTGGCTCCACCTGCTCTCCTCCCCAGCCAGAATGCTCTCCATGAATTCCCATGCCCCATCCTTGCATTTAGCCTTGGAAGCGATGGCATAGGCATTGTTGCCCCTAAAGGCATGGCCGCTGCTGCCGTCCATGGTGGGATAGCCGATGAAGGCCGCATCCCCCTTAAATATCTCCAAAGGTGTCTGTATGCTCTGGAAATCATAGATGTCCACTGTGTAAAGGAGCACCTCGCCGTTCTGGATCCTGATCGGCGCCACCTGCATCTCCTCCGCCCAGTTCACCTCATCAGGAAAACGGTTCACAAACTGCAGCAGCTGTTTGAAGCCGTCATTGTCGAAATTGCATTCGCCTGTGGCCCAGTCCACATAAGCATCCTCGTTCAGCATGAGCAGACCGCCTAAGATCTCGCTTTTGGATAACCTGTCAAAAAGCTCCTTGTCCGGATTGGCCTCCGCATAGGCGATCATTTCCTCCACTGTCCAGCCCTTCTTGTCGCCCAGCTGGGACTTATAGCCCGCCACTGTCTGAAGGGTGAAGGAGCCCGGGATGCTTACAAGCACATCATCATATGTATAGGCATCCAGTATATTCTCCATGAAATCGGAACGGCTAAGCTCAGTGCTCTTTTCCAGATAGCCATTCAAGTCTTCAAACGCCCCTTTGGATGCCAGCTGGGACACATTTATCCCCGACAAGTCGATCAGGTCGGGACAGTTGTTTGAAGTAATGTCATTGTTCAGTCTGGAAATGGCATCCGAGTAAGCATTTGTATAAGCGTCTTCCCCGGTGCCGGTAATATTATTGTAATCAAAATATTCCTTCACCGTCACATGGTACTTGTCGCTGGCCTTGTTGAACTTTACCGCATAGCTCCTCAGGCTATATCCTCCTGATAAGGTGGCCACGGTGATGTTCTCCTTGGGAACTACCTGCGATGCCTTGACCTTTGTCAGCAGGGCGATGCCCTCATCATTCGTGTCCCAGTCCCGGATCACCGTCAGGATCCTGCCGTCATCCATCTGGCCGAAGCTCTCCACATAAGTACCGTTGATGTCGCAGTCCAGCCAGTCAAACAGCTCTGTCTTCTCCTGCTTCTCCAAATCGTACTCGTAAACCTTGCTGCCGTCGCTGACCAGAAATTTCTTCTCTCCTCCCGGCGCCAGCGCCCGCATGGTACTGGGGAAGTTTGCATAGGATGTGCCCATCTTTTTGTTTTCGAAATCAATCTCTGCTACTGAGGTGCTCCCTATGCCGCTGTCATAGCTGCTGTAAACCACATACACCTTTCCGTCTCTGCCCCGGCTCATCCCTCCTATGTAAATATCCCCGGATCCCATGGACAAGGATCCCTTGCTGTTTCCTTCCTCGTCATACAGCAGCACGGATCCTTCGCCGCTGGCCAGATACACACGCCCCTGACTGTCCACTTCCATATACTGAGTCCAGAACTCCATGCCCTCTCCCTGGTCCGGATTCTTGATCTCTGTGACAGAGAGGTGATTGCCGTCCTTGTCAAACCTGTTCAGATAGCTTACGGATCTCTCCTCCTCCTGCAGATAAGTGGATGCGATGACATATATGCTGCCGTCATCGCCTATCGTAAATATGTTTATGCCCTGACCCGCCACATCCGCAGGCCACTTCAGGGACACTGAGGTCACCGTCCTGTCCTCCACGGAATAGCGGCAGATGCTCTGGCTGGAGGTCTCATTCTCCTCCTCATACACATAGGAAGAATAATACACGTCGTTTCCCTTCAGCTTCATTTCCCAGAAGGAAACATTCTCCTCGTCGATGGTCATAAACTCCGGCACATAGACCCATTCCTTTGCCGGATCCTCCTCTGCAGGCTCCGAGCCGCACGCAGCCAGCGAAAGCCCCATGACAGCCGCCAGCGCCAGCGAAAGAATCCGCCGGCCCATGGAAAGTATCTTGCTTTTTCCTATGGAATGCTTTTCTTCTATGAAGCGCTTTTCTTCTATGAAGTGCTTTTCTTCTATGAAGTGCCCTTTTTTCATTTTATCTCATACTCCTTTTCACTCATAATCCGTACAAGAAGGCCCCGGATCCGGAAAGACCCGGTACATGGCCTTATTGCACCACATACTGAGTATAGCACACTATAGCAAAAATGCACCTTAAGATTTTATGAATTGCGGCTTAACAGAACTTAAAATTGCAATAATTCCGTAACAGTTTCTTCATTTTATCCTGATATAATACTTTCTCAGCTCCAGCTTTCTCTTTCTGTGGCGCATCATGCTCCCCAGCCTGTTGTAGAGCCAGAATCCGTCCACCAGAAGGTCATTGGCTTTTCCGATCTTCTGCTTGGTGGTGCCGGCATAGTATTCCCCGCCGCAGGTACAAACCTCCTGCCCTTCCTCCTTCACCAGCCTGATCAGATCGGACTCGCAGGTGACTGTCCCCCGCAGCTCTGTATAGCCCAGTCCCACACAGTCCGCTTTATGGGCGTCGCTGCCGCCAAAGGCAGGCTTTTTGTAGCTGGAAGCGATCTCCATCGCGGCGGCATTGCTCTCCGGGCTCTCGCATGCATTGAATCCCTCCAGAAAGTCAAACCTATCCATCACCGCCAGCTGGTTGCGGTGCTTTCTGGTATTCATGATGCTCAGGTACTTTTCCCCGAAAGGATGGGCAGGGCCTAAGATTCCGCCGTTCCTATGCACGATATCTATCAGAAACTGCACCGGCAGTCCCCGCAGCTCCAGAATCTTCAGCTTTACTCCCTCCGGCATGATCACCAGGATATGTCCCGCGTCAATGGTGTCGTACTCCACGCCCTTGAGCACCACGAACTCTTGCTCCTGAACGCCCCCATGGGCATTTTTCCATGCCCTGTAGCCCTTATAGGAGTCGTGGTCGCTGATCAGCATCCCGTCAAAGCCCTTCTCCTTCAGAATGGCGATTATCTCCTCCAGAGGCGCCTTGCCGTCAAGAGAGCCTTCCTTTGTGTGGCAGTGCATATCTAATTTCATCCTATTTCTTTCCTTTCCAGATAACCGGTGCATGACCGGCATTTAATCCACGCTCTTTAAAGATTCCGTCATGCTGATCCCCTCAAGCTTCCCTCCCATGGTCTTGTCTACGATCCATGCGAAAACAAAGGTCAGCAGCCCACTGTATAGGTAGCTCACAGGCCTGACACTGATATCAAAGGCGATCAGATCCACCCTGATCTCATTCATGACCATCCTATGGAGGAAATACCCCAGAACCAGCCCGAGGGCCGTTCCAAGCAGCGTCAGCAGCACATTCTCCCGGAACACATAGGCCGCCGTCTCCTTCTTATAGAAGCCCAGCACCTTGACCGTAGCGATCTCCCTTACCCTTTCCGTGATATTGATATTTGTGAGATTATAAAGTACCACAAACGCCAGTCCCGCCGCGCACAGGATCACCACCACCACAATGATGTTGAGGCTGGCCATCATGGTGCCGATACGGTTCATGGTATCCGCATTCACCGTCACGCTGGCCGCCTGATCCAGCTTCATCAGCTCTGCGGCGATTCCGTGGGCAAAGGCATCGGCATCCTCCGCCTGCGGAACCAGATTCAGGTAGACGGTCTTTCTCTCCGGCTCCTCCTTCATAAGCTCTCCCCATGTATCCTCCGAAATATGCACATAATTATAAAGATAATTTTCATAAACTGCAGAAACCGTAACCGTCAGTGTATGCATATCCTCATCCCGCAGCGTTATGCTGTCTCCCGCTCCGATGCCATAATCCTCCGCAAGCTTGTTGGAAATGACTGCTTCCCCCTGTCCCGGATAGGGAATCTCCTCTCCTTCGGATGTATGGAGATTCAAGAAGGACGGTATCTCATCAGCGGTTCCCGTCACGAGCCAGACGGACTTAACGTCCCCGTCCGTCACCAGATCCATGTTCTTCTCCATGACGCAGGTGTATTTTTCCACACCCTCCAGCTCCTCCAGGCGTTCCATGAGGGAGGCATCCGCATCTTCCTTCAGGGTCACGCTGATATCATAGATCTGAATCTCCTGAAACTGCTTTGTCGCAATGTCGGCGATGGAATCCTTGATGCCGAAGCCCGTCACCAGCAGCGCCGTACAGCCGCTGATGCCCAGCACCATCATGAACAGCCGCTTCTTGTACCGGAAGATATTCCTGACCGTGACTTTCCTGAGGAAGCCCAGCCTTTTCCATATAAAGGGAACACGCTCCAGCAGCACCCTCTTTCCTGCCTTCGGCGCCTTGGGACGCATCAGGGCCGCCGCGACCAAAGACAGCTCCACTCTGCAGGAAAGCCACGTCGTCCCGATGGAACATAGCAGGGACACCGTCATGGAGATCGCCGCCAGCTTCCAGTTAAATACATAGAATATCGGATCCGCATTGTACATGATGCCGTAGCACATCCATATGACCTTGGGGAACCCCCATGTTCCCAGAAAGAACCCGCAGACACACCCTGCTACCGCCGCCAGACCGGAATAAGTCAGGTACTTGGACATAATTGTCAGACCCGAGTAGCCCAGCGCCTTCAGCACGCCTATCTGGGTGCGCTGTTCCTCCACCATCCTGTTCATGGTAGTGATGCATACCAGCGCCGCCACCAGAAAGAAGAATACGGGGAACAGATTGGCGATGCCCTCCACTATGTTGGAATCACTCTCAAAGCACGCATAGCCTACATTGGTATCTCTCCCCAGCACGTAGACATCCGGCTTTTTGATCTCGGCAATCTCCTGCCTTGCGTCGGCGATCTCCTGCTCGCCCTCCGCTATCTTTTCCTGAAACTCCCTATAGGCATCCTGATACTCCTCCAGTCCCTCCTGATATTCTCTTATTCCGTCCTCCAGCTCCATTTCCTTTTCCGCAAGGGTCGCTCTTGCGTCTGCCAGCTCTTTTTGGGCATCCGCAAGGGCCTGCTCCCCGTCGGCGATCTCCGCTTCCGCATCCGCCAGCTTCCTGCGCCCCTCGTCCAGTTCCGCCCTTGCATCCTCAATGGCCTGCCTGCCCTCGGAAACCTCCGTCTCGGCCTCCTTCAGCTGCTCCCATGCCGCCTCCAGCTCCTGGCGGCCCTCATACAGCTGTCTGTCCGCCGCTTCCAGCTGCACGCGGCCTGCGGCTATCGCAGCCTCTCCCGCCTCGATCTCTTCAAGCCCGGCCGCCAGCTGCTCCGCAGCCTGTGAAAGCCTGGCCTTCAGGGCTCCGAAAGGAGGGGCCTCTGGCAGCATCTCCAGCTGTCCCAGATAAGCTTCCAGCGAAAGCTCTCCTCTGGCCACCGCAGGCAGCCCCGCCGCCAGCGCCGACACTGCCGCCAGC
>CAXHOW010000017.1:0-76668 GCA_964018205.1 uncultured Acetatifactor sp.
TCCTGCATGACCTCCGGGGTCTTGTCCGGGCGCATCACCATCACGATGGAGTCCGCCTCGGCCTCCGTGACGGCGGTTTCCTCCGCCGCGTCGTGCAGGTACTCCTTCAGGGAATCCACCAGCTTTTTGTAGCCTGGCCTGTCTGCGCTGTCGGGCAAGTTGCCATTTCGCAGCCGAAAACGGGGAACAGGATTTAACAACCTTGTCCCCGCTTTCGGCTGCTCCATTCTAACGGCAAAACCGTCTGCACTACTGCGGCGGCTGTCGGTAGGTTGTACGGCGGCTCTGCCCCCGCGCCGTAAAATATTTCGTTCCGGGTATTGTTTTTTGAGTGGAGGTTGATTAAACTATATTCATAAGGGCTGCAGCAAGGAGGCCTTTGGAAAGGAAACAGACAAGATGAGATTTGTATATCCTCAGGGAAAGAAAAAGGCGCTGACCTTCAGTTATGACGACGGGCAGGATTTTGACAGAAGGCTGGCGGAGCTTCTTCGGAGCCATGGGATGAAGGGAACCTTTCATCTCAATTCCGGCAGGCTGGGGGTGCGCCGTGAGCAGAAAGCCAATAAGCTGGGGCTTCACAGCGATTATGAAGCCTTTGTAGGAGCGGAGGAGATTAAGGAAGTGTATGCCGGGCATGAGGTTGCCTGCCATGGGGTGCAGCATAGGAACTTGTTCACTGTCACTAGAGAGCAGATGGTGCTGGAGATTCAGGAGGACCGCAAGGCCTTGGAAAAAATCACAGGCGGGCTGGTGCAGGGTATGTCATATGCCTACGGGCATTACAATCAGGAAATCATGGATACCGCAAGGTCGCTGGGGGTAAAATATTCCCGTACCGTGGAGGACACAAAAGCCTTTTTCCCGCCCATGGATTTTATGGCGTGGCATCCTACCTGCCACCACGGCAACGGGCTGCTGGAGCTGGGCGACCGTTTCATTGATGTGCCGGGCTATTATGAGCTGCCGCTTATGTACGTCTGGGGACACAGCTTCGAATTTGGCTGGTCAAACGATTGGAGCGTGATAGAGACCTTTGTGGATAAGATGGCAGGAAAATCTGATATCTGGTATGCCACGAATATGGAGATATGCGACTATGTGCAGGCTGTCCGCCAGCAGGAATTTTCTGCGGACGGGATGATGATGCATAATCCTACGGCTGTGGATGTATGGGTAAGCGTTCAGGACGGCTTTGTGGAAGCAAAGGCAGGGGAGACGAAATATATCGGGGAGCTGTAGGGCTGCCTGCCCTGCTGCTTTGCTGTGCAGCGGATAAAGTGAGGCGAGAACTGCCGCTTTGCGCTTTTGGTGTGCAGCAGATAAAGTGAGGCCGGAGCCGGTATCTTGGCTTATGGTTCAGGAATGAAGGAAAAACAGAACGGAGGGCAACACAATGACGGAGGAGATGAATATAATCGGCAGCGAAGCCTACAGCGCAGCAAAGGAACTGCTGGAGATCGCAAAGCTGGAGAAGGGTGATGTTCTGGTTGTGGGCTGCTCTACCAGCGAGGTGGCAGGCGCAGGCATAGGCACATTCTCAAGCCCGGAGCTGGCTGAGGTAGTATTCGGCAGTATCTATCAGGCGACGCAGGAGGCTGAGGTATATCTGGCGGCACAGTGCTGTGAGCATCTTAACCGTGCCATTATTTTGGAAAAAGAAGCGGCTCTCTGGTATAGGTATGAGCCGGTGAACGTGGTACCCCAGCCCAAGGCGGGAGGATCCTTTGCCACGGCCGCCTACAAATCATTTGAGAACCCAGTAGCGGTGGAGCATATCAGAGCCCATGCCGGAATGGATATCGGCGACACCCTGATCGGCATGCATTTAAGGGATGTGGCGGTGCCGGTGCGGATCCGGACCAAGGAGATCGGGGATGCCCATGTGGTCTGTGCCCGCACGAGGCTGAAGTTCATCGGAGGCGGCAGGGCCGTGTATGATGAGAACATGATGTAAAGACCGTATGCCGTGCCGTCTCTGGCGACTCGGAAAGATCTGAATATGGAACAGACCTGAATATGGGACGAATCTGAAGGAAGTGGAAATTACTGATGAAACTGAAAATAGCTGTCTGCGATGACGATGATGCCCAGCGGGAATATGTTGCGCAGATGGCGGCTGCATGGGCAAAGAAAAATCGCCATCTGACCGAAATAAGGCAGTATGCGCAGGCCAAGGCCTTTCTCTTTGACTATTCTGCGGAAAAGGATTATGATATCCTGCTTCTGGATATTGAGATGCCGGAGATGAACGGGGTGGAGCTTGCTAAAAATATAAGGCTGGACAACTCGGTCATGCAGGTTGTATTTATCACAGGGTATTATGAATATTTCAGCGACGGCTTTGACGTGTCTGCGCTGCATTACCTGCTGAAGCCTATTGACGAAAGGAAGCTCTGGCCGGTGCTGGACAAGGCGGCGGGAAACCTCGCCTACCGTCAGAGATCCGTGCTGGTTTCTGACGGAGAGGTAAGCGTCAAGGTGGCACTGTCCGACATTATCTATATTGAATCTGAAAATGTATATATAATCGTACACACCCTGCAGAGGAGCTACCGAATGCGCATGGCAATGGGGAAATTTTCTCAGCTGCTGGACGAGACTTTCTTTAAGGTGCACCGTTCTTTTGTGGTGAACCTGAAGCATATCAAAAGGATTGCCCGCACAGAGATTGCCATGGCAAACGGAGATGCCGTGCCCATCAGCCGGGGGCTGTATGGGGAGGTTCATGAGGCTTTGACGAAATATCTGTGAATAGGTTCATGGATCATGTGCCTGAGGCCGGACAATGAACCGCTCCGCTGCAAGCAGCAGGGTATGAGACCCATGGAGGAATCAACTGTTCTGGCACAAGAAGTGAATGCCGGGGCAAGCCGATGTGTGTAAGACAGTTGGCAGTTTCGAGGCGGGGAAAATGCAGGCAGAGGAGTAGGCAGGGGAAATGCAGGCAGAAAAAATGCAGGCAGAAAAAATGCAGGCAGAAAAAATGCAGGTAGAGGAATAGGCAGGCTGCGGGCGCGGACGAGCCGGATTCAGGGAGGAGTAGGAATGCTGCTGCGAAGACTGACGGACAAGCTGGTAGAAGGAAAAGTAGCTGTTTTTGAGAAGGAGCTTCTGCAGAAATATTATGCGGAAGTGGAAAATATGTATGCCAAGATGCGGGGATGGAGACATGATTACAGACATCATATCCAGACAATGAAGGTTCATGCCTCTAAGGGGGAGATGGAAGAGATTCAGAAGTATCTGGAGATGCTGGACGAGGATCTGACTAATGTGGAGACCGTGGTAAAGACGGGAAACAAGATAGCGGACGCTATTCTCAACAGTAAGCTGTCGCTGGCAGGTGAGAAACAGATTCAGGTGAGGGCGGAAGCGAAGATTCCGGTGCTGCTTACTGTGCCGGAGCTGGATTTATGCATCATTATCGGCAATCTGCTGGACAATGCCATGGAGGCATGTATGGAGCTGCCTCCGGAGCGGCGCCTGATACGCATTTATATGGAAATGAAGGGAAATTACCTATACCTTGCCCTGACCAATACCGCAGGGGGCGGAAAGAAGAAGCGGTTTAACACCACCAAGGGGGAAGGGCATGGACTGGGGCTTCTGCGGGTGGATGAGGTCGTAAAAAAGAACGGGGGATATATCACGAGAGCCTCGGAGGAAGAGGCTTTTTCCACCGAGGTGCTGCTGCCGCAGTAGGAGCTCACATAAGCTTTCAAAATCTCTGTAAGCAAAATCAGGATCTGGATCAATAATGTGATCGGAAAAGCAGGAGAAATGGCAAAGGTGCAATTGACATCAAATTTTTGACATTTGGTATCAGATTGCGCTTTTTTTATGCCTTTATGTTATGATATCTCATGAAATGCGGAGCAGGGAGATATTTCGGACCGGCAGTATGTTCTGCCGATACATAAAAGTGTTTCGGGGAACTATAGGTGGCGGATAAGAAGCTGAAAAGGAGCAGGAAAGCCGATAGCAGGAGGAATATGAAAGAGTGAAAGAGAAAAAAGATAAGAGTGGATATGGAAGAAGGAAGGAGTATGATGATGTGAAAAAACATATAGATAAGAATAAGAAGGACAAGAATAAGAAGAAACGAAAATATTCCCGTCTGGGCAGCCTCGTCTGGGCGGTCAAAAACCTCTGGCGGCTGGACAAGTGGTTTGTATTCTTCATTTTTGCTACAGTTCTGCCGGAAGTTCTCTATCCTCTGATAAACGGATATTTTCCCAAGGAGCTGATCGACCGGATAGGCGCAGGGGCTGATTTCAGGGAGCTGCTGCTGGTGGCATCCGGCTTTATGCTGGTGCTTACGCTTATGCTGCTGCTCAAATTTTTCATCGAATCCCGGTGCGAGGCGAGGCATTATTATCCTACCACCATTTTCCAGACAGCGATGAGTGCCAGAGAGAACTATGAGACGGATTATGAAAATACTATGAAGCAGGATTATAAGGAGATCAGCGGCTATGCGTGGCGCGATGCCACATGGGGGAGATGTGCGCTGGAGTTTTTCTGGAAGGATATGTCCAGCGGGCTTTTTCATCTGACCAGCATCGTCACATATGTATCCCTGCTGACTGTGATGAATCCGTTCCTGCTCATGGCGGTTGCGCTGGCGTCGGCGGCTTCTTATTTTACTGTTCGGTGGCGGACGGTGTATTATGAGAAAAATAAGCATATGTGGGAGAAGGAGAGCCGGAAGAAGGGCTATCTGAAGAGTCTCTCGGGGAATTTTTCTCTTGCCAAGGACATCAAGCTTTATGGGCTTGAAGGATGGCTGGACAGGATGATGCAGGACTATCAGGCCTATATATTGATGTGGAACAGAAAGTGCAGCCTGCGGGGGCTGTGGGCGAGCCTTCTTGCCGGACTGATGACACTGGTGCAGAACGGGGCGGCATATTTCGTGCTGATCGGGACGCTGTTAGGCGGTGCTATCACGGTGGGAGAGTTTGTGTTTTATTTTAACCTGCTGATGGGTCTGGGCGGATTTGTTCAGGATATCATCGGAGATGTGGCGCACCTAAATACCTATGCGGACAAGATCGGTTATTATAGGGACTTTTTTAGTTATCCCAATAGGTTCAATCACGGAAAGGGATGTGCTCTTCCCGAAGGCCCGGTCACGATCGAGCTGAAGGATGTATGGTACCGGTATGACGGAGCGGAGAATGATACCTTGAAAGGGATCAGCCTGTCTATAGGGGCAGGGGAAAGACTGGCTCTGGTGGGCATGAACGGCGCAGGAAAGACCACACTGATAAAGCTGATCTGCGGTATGTTTATGCCTACAAAGGGAGAGATTCTGGTAAATGGGAAGAAAATCGAGGAATACAATATCGAAGAATATTATTCACTGGTATCCGCCGTGTTTCAGGAGATACATCCTATTGCGTTTACCATATTTGAGTTTGTGGCCAGCGTAGACACGGATCGTCCCGGCGCGAGGGAGGACGCCGCTGCAGCGATGAAGGCGGCGGGCATCTATGAGAAGGTGCAGAGCCTGCCCCATGGCATGGATACGCATCTGATGAAGGGCATCTATGATGACGGTGTTGACTTTTCCGGAGGGGAGATGCAGAAGCTGGTTCTGGCCCGGGCCATATATAAGGACGGCGCGATTCTGGTGCTGGATGAACCCACCGCGGCGCTTGACCCGATAGCGGAGAACAATCTGTACCTGCAGTACAAAGAGCTCACAAGAGGAAAGACATCCGTCTATATTTCCCACCGTTTTGCGTCTACCCGTTTCTGTGACCGTATCGTGCTGCTGGAGGACGGAGTCATAAAGGAGGCGGGCACCCATGATGAGCTGATGGCGCAGAACGGGAGGTATGCCTATATGTTCGGTGTCCAGAGCAAGTATTATAAGGAGGCGGTAGTAGAATGAGCAAGGATGATACAAGAAAGAAGGACGAATGTATGGCTGGGGAGGGAACCGAAGGTGGGAAAGGCACCATTGACGAAAAAGCCGATTCCGGCAGGTACAGCATCACAGGAAGGGCACTTCGGATGTACAGCGCATACAATCCGAAATATTTCCCCATGTATTTTCTGCGGGCGATTTTCAGGAATGCATCCTTTTACCTGAGTCTCTGGATGTCCGCGGAAATCGTGACCGCCCTTTACGAGGGAAGAGAAAGACGGGAGCTGTATCTTCTGGTGATTGTCACACTGCTGGGACTTTTTGCCGTCAGGGCCGTGGCGGCGGTTCTGGACAGGGCTGTGGAGACGGCGCTGGAGATTCTGGAAAACAATGAGGCAGCGGCATTCAACCGCAAGACCTTGTCGCTGGACTATGACAAGATCGAAAATCCGAAGATTCGTCAGCTGCGGAGAAAAATCGATGAAAACAAATGCATCAATTACTATGGCGTAATTAATATGAGAGAGAGCATACAATGGCTTATGGAAATAGGTGTGAATCTGGCGTTCTCCGGGGCTCTGTTTGCGGAAATGATCTCCCTGATGGCGAGGGTTCCCTTTCGAGGGATAGGTATGGCACTTTTTGCGGCTCTATGCGGATGCGAGATATTGACGATTCTGTTTCAGTCGCGGGCAAATGCGAAAGGAGCGAAATACTGGGATGAGGCCGGGGAGCATATGCTGCGGGAAAACCAGATGGGGCGGGGCTATGAGTCTTCCGGCATGGATAATCGGATCTACCGGCAGGAGACGATCATCGGCAGATTCTATGCCAAGTTCAATGAGGAGCATAGAAGGATTCACTCAAGGGTTCGTAAAATGAATTTTGTGCTGAATGTGCCCTCAGTGATCTTCGGAGGCCTGACGGAGCTCAGTTCTTACCTGATCATCTGTTTTTATTGTACGTTGGGTGTATTTCCCGTAGGGAATATCATCAAGTATGTGGGATATCTGGGGAGGGCTACCAGCAGCATCGGCGAATTGTTTCAGGTCATGAGCCGGCTGAAGAGCAATGAGAAGTTTCTGGAAACCTATCTGGCGTATTTTGATGTGAAGAATGATATGTATCAGGGCGGTCTGGCGGTGGAGAAGCGCAGCGACAAAAGGTTCGACATTGAGTTTCGGAATGTCAGCTTCCGGTATGCGGGGAGCGAAAACTTTGCCCTGAAGAATATCGACCTGAATCTGAAGGTGGGGGAACGCCTTGCCGTGGTGGGCATGAACGGCAGCGGCAAGACAACCTTTATCAAGCTGCTGTGCCGTCTGTATGATCCTACAGAGGGCGAGATCATCATGAATGATTTCAATATCCGCAAATATGATTACCGTCAGTATCTTGATGTTTTCTCCGTGGTTTTTCAGGATTATAATCTGCTGGCCATGCCTCTGGGGAATAACGTAGCCTGCGCTGCGGAGTGGGACAAGGAGAGGGCGGAGAGATGCCTTGAGGAAGTAGGCTTCGGTGAGAGGTACAAGGAAATGCCAAAGGGACTGGAGACGCCGGTGTATAAGAATTTCGACACCGACGGCGTGGAAATCTCTGGAGGCGAAGCCCAGAAGGTAGCGCTGGCCCGTGCGCTGTACAAGGATGCCCCGTTCATCATATTGGATGAGCCTACTGCCGCTCTGGATCCTATCGCAGAAGCGGATATCTATGCCAAGTTTGACCAGATCGTAGGGGACAAGACGGCGATCTACATCAGCCATAGGCTTTCTTCCTGCCGGTTCTGTGACAGAATCGTAGTGTTTCATGAGGGCAGGATCGTCCAGACGGGAACCCATGAGGAGCTGCTGAGTGATGCTAAGGGCAAGTACTACGAACTATGGAATGCGCAGGCCCAGTATTACACATAGGGGCTCTGAAGGTCAAAGAAAGCACGGGGGTTGTGGCGGCATTCAGTTTCAGAAGCTCAGGGACTGCAAACCGAGTGCGCTCCAGCAATGCATCATAGGAACCGGATTCCAATACGAGGCCGGAGATGTCGTCATTTGTGGCAATCCACACACCGGCCTCGTCATCCCATGTGAAATTAATAATGTATTCCATGATATACCTACTGCTTTTTTTTAAGTATCAATGTGAAATAAAATAAGTTTATGAGATAGATTTAAACAATATTCATCCTTTGCTATCATCTATGTTTCTGTTACATCTAATAGGGCTGAAATTCAAGGTTTATAAAGCACTCCAGCTAAAAACATAATATATCCGATTGAAATTTGGGGGGGCTATGGTACAATGTTATCAGACATTATGCTGGTTCGGATCGGCCATCTCAGTTTTTGCTTCCATATGTGATGGGACGCATGGGACTGCAGCGGAATAGAAGAACTGGCTGCCTTGTATAGAGATATGCCTAAAAGGCAGAGGGAGGAGATAAAGGAATCATGAAAAAGCAGAAGAACGGCCATGGGACGTTCGAGAACCTATGGTACTGGCTGAAAAGCCTCTATGGGGAATCCGCAGCATATGTTTGGCTGTATGCGGCAGGTGTGGCTGTGGCCGTGGCAATATCCCTGCTGGGGGTGTATATGCCCTCGGTTCTGGTGGCGGATATTACCAGAGGCGACAAGGTGGAACGGATTCTGCAGGATCTGGCTCTTCTGGGCGGGGGGCTGGTGCTTCTGTACCTGTTCAGCTGCTGGATAGAGCAGACAAAGCCCATATTGAGCGGACGGATAGCACATAAGCAGGCTCTGCGGCTGGCCAGACTGTCGCTGGATACGAATTATGACAACATTGAAAGGGCAGACTTTCCCACGGACTTCTGGAAGCTTGTGGATCGTCATATGTGGCAGGAAGAGTACACGGTGCAGTTCCTGAGTGCCTTTGCCTCGTCTGCGGCGGCAATTGTTGGCATGATACTCTATGTGGGAATGCTTTCCGGGCTTTCCCTCTGGATCCTGCTGCTGGTGATCGGGGGAACAGCGGTAAACTATGTGGTGGGGATACGCTGCAATAAATGGGATGCCGCCCATCGGGACAAATGGCTGGTGCTTGATCATAAGATGGTCTATCTGTCCCGGAGCACCAGCACCTATGAAGCCTCCAAGGATGTACATATATACTGGATGCCCCCGTGGCTCAGAAAGAAGTTTGACGCGGAGCTGAAGCAGAGGCTGAAATATACTGCCCGTATGCAGGCCAATTATTTCCTTGAGAGTACTGCGGGAGGCCTGACCCAGATGATATGGGAGGGCGCAGCCTATCTCTACCTGATCTGGCTGGTCTGTAAGGGAAGGCTGGACGCAGCGGGCTTTGTGCTGTACTTCGGCATCATCACGGGCTTTGCCGCATGGTGCAGATCCATTGTCTCAGGGATGAGGGCGCTGCACAAGAGCGCATCCTATGTGGAGGAGGAGAGGGGCTTTCTGGAAAGGCTGGACAAGGGGATGTCCGGGGACAAGGAGGAGCTGAGCCTGCAGGAAGGGCATATGCCGGAGATTTCCTTTGAGAACGTGACCTTCCGGTATGCGGGGGCGGATGAACCTACCATCAGACATTTGAACCTGACCATGAAGCCTGGTGAGAACATCGCTCTGGTGGGCTTAAACGGCGCAGGCAAGACTACCTTCGTAAAGCTCTTGTGCGGCTTTTATGACCCCACGGAGGGAAGGATCCTGGTGGACGGGGTAGATCGGTCCAGATACAGCAGAGAGAGCTGGCTGAGATATTTTTCGGGAGTATTTCAGGACGCGAAGCTGTTTCCCCTTTCCCTGCGGGAAAATCTGACGCTGGGGGAGACGGTGGACGAGGAGCGGATGCAGGAATGTCTCAGGATGGCGGATCTGGAGGAGAAGGTACAGAAGATGGCCGCGAAGCTGTCCGACGGCATGGATATGATGTTCGGAAAGGGGAGCTACGAGGATGCGGTGGATCTCTCCGGCGGCGAGAGGCAGAAGCTGATGCTGGCCCGGGCGCTCTGTAAGCAGGCGCCGCTTCTGGTGCTGGATGAACCTACCGCAGCGCTGGATCCTCTTGTGGAAAGCGAGCTCTATGAGAGATACCGCAGATTTTCCGAGGGAAGGACCACGGTGTTCATTTCTCACCGTCTGGCCAGCACCCGTTTCTGCGACAGGATACTGCTGATGGAGGACGGTGTGGTGGCGGAGACGGGAACCCATGAGGAGCTGCTGGCCGGAGAAGGAAGATATGCATGGATGTTTGAGGTGCAGAGCAGATATTATCAGAAGAAGGAGGCCCAGAAGGAAGCCGGGCTGGAAGGGGAGGAGGTAGGAGAATGAGCGGAGAGAATTCTGAAAACAATGGAATTGCAGGAATAAGCGGAAATGCCGGGGCGGATGAAAGTGCTGATAATAAAGAAAACGCCGATAACAGAAAAAGCGGCAAAATAAGCGATGATAAAAAAGGATACAGCTGGAAGAACGTGAAGAGAACCGTCCGTTATCTGGTAAAGGATTCGCCAGGCATCTTTCCTCTGGCTGTTTTGGCTGCGGCCATTGACGCTGCCTATCCCTATATCGGCATCCTGCTTTCGGCAAGTATCCTCACGGAGCTGTCCGGCCCGGAAAGGGATATGGGCCATCTGTTCTTTCTCGCCCTTCTGCTGGTGGGGCTGAACTTCTTCGGCAGGAGGCTGCTGGATTTTACATGGCAGCTACTGGATGTCCTGAAATACGGTGTACTGAAGCGTATCGAGAGGGTGGTGGCGGAGAAAGCGTGGAAGATGGATTATGCCATGAGCGCAGATCCGAAGATCAATGAGACAAAGCAAAGGATAACCAGATGGCATTACAATAGGGGCGTTCTGGCTCTGGTAGGACAGTTTACCACTGTTTTCCGTGCCCTTGTGGCCCTCGGCATCTCCGTAGCGCTGGTGGTGGAGTTTTTCGGGGCCAAGGCGGCGGGGGAGGACGGGCTGGCTGGGTTTCTGAACCACCCGGCCGCATCGCTTCTGTTTCTGGCGCTGTTGGCGTTTTCTATTGCCTACGGCATACGCTGTTCCGCAAAGATAGAAAAAAAGTACCTTGAAGTAAACAAGACTGCGGAGAAGCCTATCAATCAGATGATGAACCTGATGGATAGCTGTTTTGAAGAATACCGGAACGGTAAGGATATCCGTATGTTCCGGGCGGGAGACATGATTTTTGGGAGGCTTCAGGATCAGAGCCGGGAGTATCTATGCGAAATGGAGCCGGGGATGCGGTATGCCCGCAGGAAAAACTGCCTGAACGAGCTGGTTTCCAGACTTTTCAATCTGCTGGTCTATCTGTTTGTGGGATTAAAGGCCTTGTATGGGGCGTTCGGCGTGGGCAGCATCCTGAAATACACAGGCATGGTGACCCAGCTGGGGAATGCCATTACTTGGCTGAGCGAGGGGATCAGGGACTTCCTGCAGAATTTCGAGTATATCAAGATATTCTTTGACTATCTGGATATGCCGAACACCACAGCGGAGGGAACGCTGCCCGTAACGCAGGAGATCAGGGAGAATTACGAGTTTGAATTCAGGAATGTGACATTTTCCTATCCGGGAATGGAGACTCCCAGCCTGTCAGGGATCAGCTGTCGGTTCCGGAAGGGGGAGAAGATCGCCATCGTAGGCCGGAACGGCTCAGGCAAGACCACCTTTATCAAGCTGCTGTGCAGACTCTGTGACCCTCAGGAGGGGGAGATCCTGCTGAACGGGGTGGATATCCGGAAATACCGGTATGAGGAGTACTTGTCTTTCTTCTCCACAGTATTTCAGGATTATCAGATTTTTGCGTTCAAACTGGGAGAGAACGTGGCGGCGGAGAGCGATTATGACCCGGAGAGGGTGAGAGAGGCTCTGGAGAACGCCGGCTTCGGCGAAAGGCTGGGGACAATGGGCGACGGGCTGGACACCCAGCTGTTCAAGCGGTTTTCGGAGGACGGGGTGGAGCTGTCCGGCGGGGAGTCCCAGAAGGTAGCTATTGCCCGCTGTCTCTACAAGGATGCTCCCTATGTGGTTCTGGACGAGCCCACCGCTGCGCTGGACCCGGTGGCGGAGGCGGATATCTACCAGAGAATGACCCGGTTTACCAAGGACAAGGGAGCCATTTATATTTCCCATAGGCTGTCCAGCTGCCATTTCTGCAGCCGTATTCTGGTGTTTAATGAAGGGCGGATCGCGGAGCAGGGCAGCCATGAGGAGCTGCTTGCGGCAGGCGGCCTTTACCAGAGGCTGTGGGAGGCGCAGGCGCAGTATTATGCGTAGAGTCGTTTAGGGATCTTAATGCGGAGGGGAAGCGGCTTCAAGGCTGCTTTACAACTGCTTTAAAAAATTAAATTTATGCCGCGTAATAACAATCGGTTTCCGTGTTTCCGCATTTCGTGGAAACAGGCGGTTGACAAGATTGGATTGATATGCAATAATATAGTCAGACAAAGAAAGCGAGGTGGACGAAATGACCATTACTATCCTGATGAAATTAATAGCTTCATTCACGATAGAATCAAGTGTCATTTTGTCCGCCGGTTAAGCTATTTTCAGACGGATGCTATTTGTCGCCCCTGATTTTATCAGGGGTTTTTTTGTGTCCAAAATCGTAGGTAAAAATTAGAGAAAGAGGTAAGAAAAATGAGCGAGTTAAAGTTTATCCAGAAATTATCGAACAGCAAAAAAGCAGATTCAAAGGGAGGAAGAAAAGTATGGGTGAGATATGGAGAGAGATTAAGCAGATACAAAAATCAGAGTTCAGTGTGCCGAAAGCCCACATCGGTATACTGATACTGTTCCACTTTCTGATTTCGGTGGCAACGCTGGGCAGGATTGAGGCTCTGAAGGACATCGTCAACTTGATTGGCGGGCGGCATTCAGGGGATACCATCCTCCGGCATGGGCTCCTGCTGGTGGGGATTGTGCTGCTGGCGGCGGCGCTGCGGTTCGCACTGGCCAGATATCTGCTGCGCTGCAAGGACAGAGCCTTTCGGCGGTATGTTCGTGTGCTGATGGATAGGAACCTGTTCTTGGAGTCCTGGAAGGATGCCCGCACCGGAGCGCCGGACAGGTACGTCATCATGACCAGAACGCTTCGAGGGTATGTGGACAGCATCTATCGGAGCGTCCCGGATTTTATCGCATGGGCGATATTGATTCCGCTGTTCAGCGTCTATCTGGGGACGGTCAGCATGGTGGCCCTGGCCGTGGCGATAGCCGTGGAACTGGCAGTCTGGAAATTCTCCGGCAGGATTCAAAAGCTCTTGCCGGAACTGAACAGGGACAGGCGGGGGAAATACGGAAAATGGATGAACTTCCTGAACCGGACATTCGTAAATCTGGACGTCATGCGCAGCAGCGTCAGCCAGAAGCGGTATGAGGGAATTTTCGACAGGAAGGCCTACTGCTGGAACGATTCCAGCATCCAGGGCCTGGAAAGGCTCCTCACCATGGATCAGATCCAGAACGCAGGCGGCATTTTCATCGAGACGGTTCTGCTGTTCATCGGCGTTGTGGGGCTGCTGACCGGAAGGTATGAGGTGGGCGGAGTCTATGCGCTGGTGGCCTCCGTGCAGGCAATCAAGGGAAAATTCGCAGAGATGCCGGTCATTGTGGAGGAGGTTTATGAGAGCCGGAGCCATCATCAGATGCTGGCCGAATTCTGCGGGGAAAATGCCTTCGCAGGTGAGGGCGGGAGCGGCGCGGCGGCTTTCGAGGAACTGGAACTGAAAGAGGTGAGCTTCGGCTACCGGAATGCCGGGCAGATAATCGACAAACTCTTTTTTTCTTTTAAAAAGGGCAATATGTATGCCATCGTGGGAGAAGCGGGAACCGGGAAGACGACAGTGCTTCTGATGATAGCGCGGCTGCTTCAGGAGACAGGAGGAGAGCTGTGCTATAACGGACAGAACATACGGGAAATCAATAGGGAAAGCCTTTGGAAGCAGCTGATATATGTCTCTGAGCCCTGTTTCATTCAGGGGACGGTGGAGAAGAACATCCGGTTCGGGCGGGAGACTTTTGATGCCTGTCTGTACCGGGAGATAGCGGGATGGGATGGGCAGCTGCTTGGCAGGACCGTGGAGGATGAGGAAGTCGGCACCTTTTCCGCAGGGGAGAAGCAGCGGATCATGATATACCGCGCCCTGTGCTCCGGGTGCAGTCTCATGCTGCTGGATGAGCCTTTCTCAAATCTGGATCAGGCCATGGAACGGAAGATGATTGAGCTGATGGAGCGGAGCGTCAAGGACGGAAAATGCATCATCTTCACTACCCACAGAGGGGCGGTTCTGAAAAAATGCGCAGGGATTCTGTCGATGGGAAATGGAGGGAAAATATGAAAGGTTCTATTACGAGGACATACCGAATCATACGCGGATATATGAGTGAAAAGACTTTCAGCAAGATGGTCTTCATGCTGTTTTCGCGCACGTTTATCCTATTTGGGATTGGCCTGGTGACCATACCGGCCTTGTTCCTGTTTTTCTATGATTCTCTGGCGGAGGGGGATGGGCTGAAGGTCTGCGGGGGGCTGGCTGTCTTCGGCCTGTATGTGGTCTGGGTGGTCTGGGCGGACAAGCGCCGGCTGCTCAGGTATAACCGTCTGTTCTTTGAGAGTGAGGTGAGGATTCATAAAGCGTATATCGGAAAGCTGGTCAATATCCCCTATGGGATATGGCAGAAGGAATACGATGTGGGGAAGGCGGTGAACCTGATTGAGGGCGGCACGGATGAGGTGATGATGCGGTTCCAGGATTTTGTCGCGCTCCTTTTTAAGGGGGCGGCGGTGGCGCTGATCAATATCTGGATATTCCTGATCAGCAATGTCTATGTGGTTGTAGTTGTAAACCTTGCGATTGTGGCGGAATTCCTTTTTTCCATATGGGGGAACGGGAAGATTGCCGCTCTGGAAAAGAAAGCCTTCGATGTGGAGTCAGTGTACAATAATCTGCAGCGAATCTTCACAGAGCATGCGGCGGACTATTCCATGGCGGGCCTGGGCGGCTACTGGGAGGAAAAGATAACCGGGAACCTGGATGATAGGTACGAGAATGGCAGAAAGTCGGTGAACCGGAGCCAGATGCTGCAGGCGGGCATGGAATTTATCGACCTGTTCCTATATCTTGCCATGCTGTTGTACGGGATGGCCGATGGAGGGAATGTGCTCTCGCCGTTGGTCATCATCATGGCCTATGAGATGATAAAAGACGTCACCAAAGGTTTTCTGGACAGCATACTGCGGATTCAGAATAAAATCTATGCCGTGGAAGAATTTGAGAAGATGGATGCGCTTACGAACCAGGCCCAGGAGCAGGCTCAGGAGTTTACAGGGATCCGTCTGGAGGGTGTGGACGTGGTGCTGGACGGGAACCGGATTCTGACAGATGTGAACCTGGCGATTCCGCCGCATTCGAAGGTGCTCCTCGTGGGCGACAACGGTTCGGGAAAGACGGCATTGTTGAAGACCCTTTTAGGAATCTATAGGCCTTCCAGAGGCCGGGTCAGATACGGGGAGAGGCCTCCGGAGGAAATCCGATCCGGGGATATGGCAAGGATGCTGGCCTATGACCCTGTGGAGAGGATGCTCTTCCCGGCTTCTATCAGTGAGAATGTGAACCTATATGCGGATGGGGAAGGGTATGGGCCGGAAGAGATTGAGAAGGGCCTTGGGGAGCTTCTGGGGACAGAGTATGATGCCGGGGAAGAGATTGACGATGTCGGGAGCCGGTTCTCCCTGGGACAGATTGATACTTTGTGTATGTTCCGGGTAGGCGCATCGGGCAGTCCCTTGTATTTGCTGGATGAGCCCCTGGCCCATGCCGACAAGCGGATTTTCCGGCTGGTCTGGCGAAGCCTGATGGAATCGGGCAGGACAGTGGTTGCGGCGGAGCATGAATTTGACGAAATTGCGGAAGAATATAATCCTTGTATCGTATGGGTGGAGCAGGGCAGGATAAAGGCGGTGGGGACATATGGAAATCTGATGGAACAGAATGAGGATTTCCGCAAATGGAGGAAACGGCAGGGATAACGATATGCCGTTTCCTGTGACGGTTTGGACAGAGGGTGGGGGCCTGAGGAATTGCAACGGTCTCCATCTGTCCCTGAGAATCTTTTCAGCGGTAAATTTAAGAATTATTTAAGGCTTATCTAAGGACATTTAAGAATCAAAAGCTTATGATAAAGCTATTCTGGATCCGCTAAAGTCAAAGCGGAGAGCCGGGATTCGACAAGAACGCCCGCAGGAGCGGGCAGATAGGAGCTTTTATGAAGGAAATACTGCTGAAAACCGAAAACCTGAGCAAGTCCTTTTCCAGCGGAGGGACGCTGCAGCATGTGCTGAAAAATATTGATCTGGAGCTTTACAAGGGAGATTTCACTGTCATTATGGGGGCCAGCGGCGCCGGCAAGTCCACCCTGCTGTATGCACTTTCCGGCATGGATACCCCTACGCTGGGCACTATTACCTTTGGCGGCACCGGAGACGGCAATGTCATATCGAACCTGAGCCCAGATGCGCTTGCGGTATTCCGGCGCAGGCACTGCGGATTCGTGTTTCAGCAGATCTATCTGGTGGACGGGATGAGCGTCATGGATAATGTTCTGGCAGCAGGGCTTCTGGTGAACAAGGACAAGAAGGTTCTGGTGAAGCGGGCAAGAGAACTGTTTCAGGCCGTGGGTATCTCCGAAGAGGCCCAGAGGAAATTCCCCGCGCAGATTTCCGGAGGGGAAGCCCAGCGGGTAGGCATCGTCCGGGGTCTGATCAATTCTCCCGCGGTACTTTTTGCGGATGAGCCGACGGGAGCCCTGAACTCAAAGACCGGTCTGGAGGTGCTGGACACTCTTACCAGATTCAATGAATCAGGGCAGAGTGTGGTGATGGTGACTCATGACATGCGTTCCGCGAGGCGGGGGAACCGGATCCTGTACCTGAAGGATGGGGCGGTTCTGGGGGAGTGCATTCTTGGCAGGTATCAGCATGGAGATGAGGAAAGGCATGAGAAACTGTCGTCGTTTCTGCTGCAGATGGGGTGGTGAATATGAAAAAAGGTTTTCTTATTGCCCGTTCGAACCTGCGCAGGGTCAAGGGGCAGACAGCTGCGATCATAATCCTTGTTCTGCTGGCGGCATGTATGCTGAACCTATGGCTGATGCTGGCGATGGATTATAAGCAGAATTTTGATCGATATCATGATAAGCTCAACGCAGAGCATGTTACCCTTGTCATTACTGGTGATGACAAGGAAATGCGGGAATTTATTGCGGAAACACTGGAAAAGGATCCGCGCACTCTGGAATACCGCATAGACGATGCCATGTCCATGGTGGGCAGCTTTGAATACAACGGCGGCAATGTCAACACGGATTTCGTGATTCTGGAGAAGGAAACGGCCCTGACCCGTTCCATAGGAAGAGTGGAGCTGGTGGAGGACAGCGGGCTGGCAAGCGGTCTTTACCTCCCCATGCTTTACCGAGGGAATCAGGAGGATGCCATGGGCGGGACACGCTGCATTACCATCGGTGACAGCGAGATGGAATTTACCTTGTGCGGTTTTACCAACAGCGTGATGGCAGGCTCCCATAACTGTACCATGACAGCGCTGCTGCTTACAGCGGATCAATATGAAGCTTTGGAGGAGAAGGGGATTGCTCCCAGATCTACTATGGTGTCTGTCCGGATCCGGGACAAGTCGGAAAGCATGGATTATGAGGCCATGATCAAGAACGCAGTGTCTTCACAGTATCCTGAGGCCCGTACCCTGAGCAATTCCTATGCGCTGGTATCCTCATCCCGCTATATTTCCCAGATGATATGTTCGGGCATTGTAAGCGCTATGGCCTTCTTTGTCCTTTTGATAGCCTTGGTGGTGATAGCCTCAAATATTATCCATTATATTCAGGAAAACATGAAAAATCTGGGGGCGCTGAAAGCGGTAGGGTATATTTCCGGGCAGCTGATATTTTCCTTGCTTCTGCAGTTTTTAAGTATTGCATTACTGTCTGCGACAGCGGGCGCAGGGCTTTCATACTGTTTATTCCCTGCGGTCAACGCCATGATGATATCCCAGACCGGCATCCCTTATGAACTGCGTTTCCTGCCCCTGCCCTTTGTGATTACCCTTGTCCTGATAGGAGGAGCCGTGGCCGCCGCAGTCTGGCTATCGTCCCGCAGAATCCGAAAGATAGAGCCCATTATAGCGCTGCGTCAGGGCATCCGTACCCATAGCTTCAAGCGGAATTTCGTTCCTTTGGAAAGCTCCTCCGTGCCTTTGCAGCCGGCACTTGCATTAAAGACTACATTCTCTTCGATGAAGAATAACATTACTGTCTGTGTCACTATGCTGGTTCTTTCTCTGGTGGTGGTCTTTTCCGGGCTGATGCTGGAAAACATGATTATAGACATGGATCCCTTTATCAGTCTCATTGTGGGGGAAACGGCTGACTCCTGTATCAATGTAAATGTGGAGGCGGAGGAGGAATTTCTGCAGCTGATGGAAGAGGAGCCCGGAGCGGAAAAGGTATATCTTTTCCATACGGCGGATGTCCGCCATGTGGGCGGGGTTTCGCTGATGGCTACGGTATCGGAGGATTTCTCCCGGATCAATAATCAGGAGCTGTGCTTTCGGGGGCGATTCCCCAGATATGACAATGAGGTGGCGGTGGCGGCGAAATATGCAAGAGAGAAGGGGCTGGAAATAGGGGACGAAATTACTTTGACCGCAGACGGGAAAGAGGCAGTCTATCTTATCTCCGGATTTACCCAGATTTCAAATAATCTTGGCAGGGACTGCCTGCTGACCCGCAGCGGCTATGAGCGCATAGGGCACTTCCAGAATGTAAGCTATTACATCAACGTTGCAGATGAAGAAGATATCGACATATTTAATGAAAGGGTAAGCGAAAAGCTGGGGACAGAGGTAAATATCACCATAAATGTGCTGGCGACCTTGAACGGAAGCTCCGCCGTCTATGTTTCGCTGATGAAGATGATTGTGTTTGCGATACTGGCGCTGAGCGTAGTGGTCATTGCCTTTGTGCTGTACCTGCTTGTGAGAACGCTGCTGAGTACAAAGAAGCGGGACTATGGCATTTTGAAGGCTCTTGGCTTTACCTCCGGGCAGCTCATTCTGCAGACTGCCGTCAGCTTCATGCCCGCCATGGCGATTTCGACTGCGCTGGGGCTTGTTCTGAGCGCTATAGTCATCAATCCTCTGGTTGCGCTGTTTTTAGGCGGTATCGGCATTGTGGAGTGTACATTTATCGTTCCTGTCGGCTTTATCGTGGCAGCAGGGATAGGGCTGGTAGCAGCCGCCTTCGGAATTGTGTGCCTGCTTTCTCTGAAGGTGCGCCGGATTGCGCCGCAGGCCCTGCTGGCAGGGGAGTAAGAGCCGGGCGGCGCGGCAGGTTCTGCCGGTATGTGGATGAGAGCCGGAGCGGCGCAGCAGGTTCTGCTGACAAGGAATAAGTGCGGTATTGCGCCATAGGGCCTGCAGATCAGACCGTGCCGTCCAAGGGGATGCTTACTGTTACTCTCAGGCCATGCAGGCCGTTCTCCACAGTGAGCTCCCCTTTCATTTCCTGCATAAAAAAGTCGGAGATATAGAGTCCCAGCCCGGCCCCGTCGATATTTTCCGTATTGCTGCCCCGCCGGAACTTCTCCTTCAGCAGGGGAAGATCCTCCGGGGATACTCCGCCGCCATGGTCTTCGATGCAGACAAAGAGCCGGCTGCCTGCGCGATAGAGTTCTATTTCTATAGCGGTGCCAGCGTATTTATAGGAATTGGCAAAGATATTGTCGAATACCTGCTGGAGACGGAGCTTGTCTCCGTATAAAAGGCAGTCCGGAATAGAGGGAACCGTTCCCCGGTGCAGATAGTCCGCATTTTCCAGAAGGAGCTTAAGTTCTCTGCTCTCCAGATCGGTAGGATTCACCGGGAGCTGCTGCAGCTCCTCCAGCGTGGCCGTGAACAGCTCCGTGACCAGAGCGTTGATCTGGTCAGCCTTGCTTATGATCCGGCCGTAATTCTTTTTGACCTCCAATTGGAGGGAGCGCAGCGGGCATGCCTGACGGTCTGTCTGTGGAACATGGACGGTGCAGGCGGTCTGATCTGCGGCAGAACAAGGGGCCGGACGGCTGTCCGCAAGGGCGATGCCTACCTCGGAAGCCGCCTTGATGCTGGCCAGAGGTGTTCGGATGTCATGGGAGAGCTTTGCCACCAGCTCTTTTTTGTCGGCAGCAGCCTTTGCCTCGGCTTTCCTTGCTTTTTTCAGCTCGGAGCGCATAAGATCGAAGCTTTCTGTAAATGCGCCGAAAAGATTATGCTTATCCATTTCCAAAGGGATGTCCAGATTGCCTCTTGCTATGTGCTGGGCGAAAGATTTCAGCTTTTGAAAAGGCTTGATCAGAATATGATTCAGGTAGAAATACAAGGCTATGCATAGGATCCATTGCACCAGCATCAGAAGACCCAGACCAAGGGCAGTTCTGCGGTATCCGGCCTGCAGCAGCTGAGTTCCGTTGCTGCGGATGATGATCCTGCCCGCTATGGCGCCGTCGGATTCCACGTCCAGAATCCCGTCGCCACGGATTATGGCTTCATGCAGGCTTTCGCTCAGTCCGTCACGGGTGCGGAAGAGGACATTGCCGCTTTTGTCCAGCACCACATAATCCAGATCAGTAATATTCTCATGCTTTTCCATTGCGTCCCAGTCAGCCTGCACCGACCAGAACACCTCGTTTACTGCCACCGCATCCTGCTTCAGGTCGTAGTCACGGAAAACGAGGATGGAAAAGACAGTGATTTCCGAAAGAAAAATAATTACCAGAAGAAAAGTCAATATTTTTTTAGTCATATAGATGTCTTTCTGGAAATTGGATTCCGTGTTCAAATATGCAATGCCGGAATGTAGCGCAAGGCTGTTTTTAGAGGGCGATCGGGCTGCGGGTCAGGGGATGCGGGGACAGGGAATGTTCATGACGAATGTCCGCAGAATTTGTACCCGTCGCCCCAAGCGGTGATGATATATTCAGGTTTCCCGGGATTGCGTTCGATAGCCTCCCGTATTTTGCGGATATGCACGTTCAGGGTTCCGTCCCCGGTGAATCTGTCCTCCCAGATCTTTTCGAACAGCTCTTGCTTCAGGACAACCTTTCCCTGGTTCCTGACCAGATAGGCCAAGAGTCTGAATTCTAAAGATGTGAGCTTCACGGGGCCCCCGTCCACCAACACCTGCCTTGCGCCTATGTCCACTGTGAGCCTGCCGTCTGAATACCTGTCGCCTATACTCTCTTCCGGAGAGCTCATGCCGCAGCGCTTCAGCACGACCGTTACCTTGGCAAGCAGGACGCCCAGCGAGTAAGGCTTCTGCACATAATCATCTCCGCCGATGCTTAAGGCAATAATTTTGTCATTATCGCTTGTGCGCGCGGAAATGAAAAGGATGGGGATATCTGTTTTCCCGCGGAGCTCTCTGCAGAGCTCAAAGCCGCTGCCGTCCCCCAGATTGATGTCCAGAAGCATCAGCCTTGCGGTGTTTTCCATGAAAAAACTCCGGCATTCCAGAGCGCTGTAGGCAATAGCGGTTCTGATGCCGAAGAGATTAAAATATTCCGCAGTGCTGTCTGCCAGCAGTTTTTCGTCATCTATGATCAGGCAATCATATTCCATTCCGGAACCTCATAGTATAGATCTTTTCTTTTATACCGTTTATGCAAAACCTTTTCGGATATTGATGCTCTGAGGGCTTAGGTCAGCTGTAATGATGTGGGCGTTGGATATGAGCCGCTCCGATGCTTTAGTTTTCGCCATGGCTTTCCTGCAGCTGTCAAAACAGCAGAGCCGGCCGCTTTTGCCGGCGGCCAAGCGGAACGGGTTTCGTCTGCCGGTGCGCCGGCCCTGCTATAACAATTCTCTATGCCTGCGTGCTTTCGTTTCTCACAGTCTCCAGCAGCTTCATAATGGTCTTGATAGAATCCATCTGCCCGCTCTTGGTCATGGCATCGTGGTAGAGCTGTCTGGAAAAATAGAGTTCATGCACCTTGTCTACCAGCAGCTCCGGCGTCAGGTCATCCTCATTGATCACGATAGAAAAGCCCTGAGCCTCGAAGGACTGGGCATTGAGGAGCTGGTCGCCCCGGCTGGAGGAGGTAGGAAGGGGGATCAGGATATTGGGCTTTTTCAGCGCCAGCAGCTCGCAGATGGCATTGGCGCCTGCCCGGGATATCACGACATCCGCCATGGCGAAGAGATCCTTCAGCTCGGCTTTGATGTATTCAAACTGCTTGTAGCCCTGCTTATTCAGCAGCAGGTTATCCACCTTGTCCTTCCCGCAGAGATGAACCACCTGAAAGTCCTCCAGAAGCTTGTTCAGTGACTCACGCACCGCTTTGTTGACGTTTGCGGCCCCCAGACTGCCTCCGATGACCATGATCACGGGGGTGTTGGCATTGAAGCCGCACAGATTGAACCCTGCCAGCTTATTGCCCTGTGCCAGCTCCGCCCTGATGGGGGATCCGGTGAGGACCGCTTTGTCCTCCGGCAGCAGCTTCAGGGTCTCCGGGAAGTTGCAGCATACCTTCTTGGCCACGGGGATACAGAGCTTGTTGGCAAGCCCCGGGGTCATGTCAGACTCATGGATGATGCAGGGGATGCCGAGAGATGCGGCAGCCCGGACCACGGGCACGCTCACAAAGCCCCCCTTGGAAAAGACCACATCAGGCTGGTAGGACTTGAGAAACTTTCTGGCTTCGGAAAAGCCCTTAATGACCCGGAAGGGATCGGTAAAATTCTTCAGATCCAGATAGCGGCGGAATTTTCCCGTGGAGATACCTACATAAGGAATATCGAAATCTCCGATCAGCTTTTTCTCGATGCCGTCGTAGGAACCCAGATAAGTGATTTCGTAGCCTGCTTCCTTGAGGGAAGGAAGCAAGGCAATATTGGGGGTAACATGTCCCGCGCTGCCCCCGCCGGTCAGTACTATTTTTTTCATAATCAGGCCTTTCTCAGGGATCAAAGCATTTTTTCAAGAGCGAGAGCCAGCTGGTCGGGGCAGGAGGTTGACTTTGCGCCGCAGCGGATACCCTTCAGCCGGGAGATGGCCTCCTCCGGCTTCATTCCCTTGACCAATGCGCTGACACCCTGCAGGTTGCCGTGGCAGCCGCCGGTGAATTTTACGGAGTCGATTACTCCGTCCTTCAATGTGATGTCGATCTCTCTGGAGCATGTGCCCTGAGTGGTGTATTTCAAAGTATCCATAATTTCCGCCTTTCCTTGAATTAATATTATTTTATTCAACTAGGATACATTTTATCAGATTTCTGTTCATTCTGCAATCAAGTAAGATATTTTTTGCAAAGAATGCGCAGAATGCCGTTTCATGTCAGAAAATGAGGGAAAAATGCGATGGAAAATTCTGTAAAGACGGATATATTTACGTTATACTGGTTGTACAAGTAATTTCCGTATGCAGGTAATTTATGGAAATTACACTGCTGCAGATTTATGAGAGGAGGCGTACTATGTTTCGCGTATTTCAGGAAGAAAAGCTGATAACAATCTGTATGTTTACCTGTCTGGGAGCCAGCGTGATCCTGAGAATACTCTTGGGAATGCTTTACCGGAACATGATAAAGGAGGCCGACAATATGGCTTCCACAGAGAACAGGCTGCTGAAGCAGTGCAAGACAAAGTTCGCCAGCTGCTACCAGATGAGCAACGGAGTCGCCAATATCCCTGTTTTTGTGGACAAGTTTCTGAACAAGATGTCTCTGGGACATATGACCTTTGAGACTATGTACCATCTGTCCGGGCAGCTGATGCTGCTTTCCGTGGTCTTTTCAGGCATCGGCATATGCAGGAGCATCATGGGCGGACGGACACTGGGGGATGTGCTTCCCTTTTATATCGTGAGCTTTTTCGGGCTGTATCTGTATTTCAGCATATCCACCATAGTGGATGTAAGGGGGAAGAAGCGGATCCTGAAGGTGAATCTGGTGGATTATCTGGAAAACCACCTTTCTCCCCGCATTGATGTCACCAGACAGGATATAGAGATGCTGTACGGAGAAAACGTCTTTGAGGAGAGGAAGGGAGCCTACAAGCAGGTGGAGGGAGGCAGAAAGGATAAGGCAAGGGGCCGCAGGAGCGGCAGGGCGGTTTCCGCCAGATCCGAGGGCAGGCGGACGGTGGAGCTGATGCCCATAGGCAACCGGCTGGCCGTGAACGGGGGGAATCCTCTGGCGGCGGGAGGAGAGGATGCTCCTATAATGGTACAGAATCAGGAGTCCCTTATGCAGGATGCGGGGCTTTTGCGGCCAGCCATGGATGGAGCAGGCCCTCTCGGTGCGGCAGAGCCTGCATCTTCAGTGGACGATTCGGCGGCGGTTACGGAAGAGGAGCTGGAGGCGCTGCTGAAGGAATTCCTGACTACATAAACAATGGAAATATGTGATGAAATCCCGGGGGTTCCCGGGATTTTTATCTGCTATTGATCTGTGTTTTCAACAGCTTAAACTGACGGAGGATTATGGAAATGCAAAAGCCGGGAGAAGAGAGGAGGGGCTTAGGATGAGGGACGCGGTGTCATTCTCCTTCTGTCAGCCTGCGGAAGGCAGGAGCAGGAACAAGGGCAGGAGGAGGGAGGGTATGTCTATGTGCAGAAGCAGTTTCAAGGAGAGGATATTCTGGGAAATGATTATCTTGGCAGCGAGAATTTCAGGGTGACGGATGATAAGGACTTGTATTTGTCCCACAACTTTGATAAACTAAAAACAGCCATTCTTCCAAATACTGAATATGCCGTTTCGGACGGCATAGGTGGAAGATGGAATTTTGTCAAAGACTGGAGGTAAAATAATATGGGCAAGCAGGTTACGTTTGATTATTCTAAGGCCGGATCCTTTATTTCACAGGAGGAGATCGGCTATATGAAGAAGCTGGCGCTGGATGCCAAGGAGGTGCTGGTGTCGGGGAGCGGCGCGGGCAACGACTTTCTGGGGTGGGTGAACCTTCCCGTGGACTATGACAAGGAGGAGTTTGCAAGGATCAAGGCGGCGGCGAAAAAAATCCAGAGTGATTCCGAGGTGCTGCTGGTCATCGGCATCGGCGGCTCCTATCTGGGCGCAAGGGCCGCCATTGAATTCTTGGGCCACAGCTTCTATAATGTGCTGGGCAAGGAGCAGAGGAAGACACCGGAGATCTATTTCTGTGGCAATTCTATCAGCTCTACCTATTTAAAGCATCTGATGGACGTGGTAGGGGACAGGGATTTCTCCGTTAATATGATATCCAAGTCCGGCACCACCACGGAGCCTGCCATTGCGTTCCGTGTGTTTAAGGGGCTGCTTGAGAAAAAGTACGGCAAGGAAGGTGCCGCAAAGAGGATCTATGCCACCACGGACAAGGCGAGAGGAAGCCTGAAGAAGGTTGCCGACGAGGAGGGATACGAGACCTTTGTAGTGCCTGACGATGTAGGAGGACGCTTCTCGGTACTGACCGCAGTGGGCCTGCTTCCCATCGCAGTCAGCGGTGCCGACATCGATAAGCTGATGGAGGGCGCTGCCAGCGGCAGGAAGCGCGCGCTGGAGAATGATTTTGAAGAGAATGACGCTCTGCAGTACGCGGCGCTGCGCAACATTCTGCTGCGCAAGGGCAAGAGTGTGGAGATACTGGCAAATTACGAGCCTGCAGTGCATTATGTGTCCGAGTGGTGGAAGCAGCTCTACGGTGAGAGCGAGGGCAAGGATCACAAGGGACTGCTCCCTGCCAGCGTGGATCTGACCACGGATCTGCACTCCATGGGACAGTTCATTCAAGACGGTGCAAGGATCATGTTTGAGACGGTTCTCAATGTGGAAACCTCCAGAGAGGAGCTTATCATCGGTGAGGAGCCGGTAGATCTGGACGGCCTGAATTATCTGGCGGGCAAGACGGTGGACTTTGTGAACAAGAGCGCCATGAACGGAACCATTCTGGCCCATACCGACGGCCAGGTGCCCAACTTCATGGTGAATATACCCGAGGTCAGCGAGTTCTATCTGGGCGAGCTTTTCTATTTCTTCGAGTTCGCCTGCGGTGTCAGCGGATACCTGCTGGGCGTGAATCCTTTTAACCAGCCCGGCGTGGAGAGCTACAAGAAGAATATGTTCGCTCTGCTGGGCAAGCCCGGCTACGAGGAGCAGCGGGAGGCCTTGCTGGCAAGGCTTGGGTAAAGGCTGGCGGCTGAGAGGGATGCTGAGAACCGGAGCGGAGGGCAAGGAAATGAACCGCCCCGCCGCAAGCTGCGGGGTATCAGACCCGCGAAGGAACAAAAAGTGTGGCGGCTGGGATACCAGCCGCCATTGTGCTGGACGGAGACTGGAAGACTCAAGGAGATATAGATTTTATGATGATCAATATAGCCTGGACTTTTCTGCCCATCTGTGATATGATGGACAAATATGAGGGAGGTGTCGGCTATGGCATATGCGATTGATCTGTTCTGTGGGGCAGGCGGCTGCTCGGAAGGGCTGATTCAGGCAGGGTTTCATATACTCTTCAGCTCAGATATCAGTGATATGGTGGAGGTGACGTACCGTCATAGGCATGAACAGCTTGGGCTGGTTCAGGGTATAAACACATGGTTTGAGCGAGCTGATATCAAGGATCTCACAGGGGATGACATAAGGCAGCATATTGCGGGACTTGATATATTCCGCAATAGGGACATTCCGGATATTGATCTGGTGATCGGGGGGCCCAGCTGTCAAGGGTTCAGCCGCGCCGGGAGACGGGACAAGTCCGATCCCAGAAATAAGCTGTTTGGTGAATATGTCCGGGTGATCAATGAGGTCAGGCCTAAATATATCGTGTTAGAAAATGTCGAAGGCTTTATGGATATGCAGTTTATGGGGTATGTCGGCATTACGGGGATCAGATATGCCGACGGGTCGGTGACGCCGGATATATTGCGATCTGAATTAAGGGCCATCGGATACAGTACTTTGGAACCGCAGATCTTGAATGCGGCAGCTTACGGGGTGCCTCAGAGAAGGAACCGAGCTATATTCATCGGTTACAGAGAAGGTCAGAGAGCACCAAGGTATCCTGCGCCCAGACTGACAGAAGATAATTACTTGACTTTGACGGACGCTATAGGCGACTTGATCGTAGACGGCAGGAAGAGAAGGAGATTCAATCAGGCAGAAAGTCAGTATCAGAAGGACAGCAGGGCCGGCAGGACGCCTGACATAAACGGGGCGCCGATTTCTGCGGGAAAAAGGCTGACATGTACCGCTTTGCCGAATATTACGCAAATAGTTTCGGAAAGATTCGGATTATTCAGGCAGGGGGAAACAGGCACGAATCTAAGAAAGCGGGTAATAAATGAGGGCATTGATATTTCTGACAAGCCGTCCCTGATCGCGCTCTGCTGTGAAAGGTTTGATATGACGGAGCAGGAGGTCATTGACTTGTTTCTGAACCGCAGGGCGGCGGAAGAGCAGATAGATGTTTTGCTGACAAAGAAAAATATCCGGCAGCGATGGAGTGCGGATCAGCCTTCGGCAACGATTGTCAGCATCCCGGACGACTATATCAGCCCATGGGAGCCCCGCACTTTCAGCGTGAGGGAGATGGCCAGATGCCAGTCCTTTGATGATTCCTTTGAGTTTCTGGGGAAGCGTACCACCGGGGGACTGCTGAGGAGGACAGAGATTCCCCAGTATACTCAGGTAGGTAACGCGGTTCCCCCTCTTTTGGCAAGAGCCATCGCAGAAGAAATCATGGAATGCTTAAGAGAGTAGGGTCTGAGAAATTAAAATAGGAATAAATACCAGTTGAGGACAATTCAGGAATGGCAGCAGCAATCGAAGTCAGGTGACTTTCGTTTAATCCGGTGGAGAGATTTCTGTTCAGCATTTCTTTGACAGAGCTTGCGATTCCGTCTTCGCTTGGTCTGCCCCAGTAATTCCCGCCGCTGAGGTTTCTTACACGGGATACGGCTACAGAGGAACGGGTGATTTTTTCAGGCTTTACGGTAGGAACTGTAACAAATGCGTAAGAAAAAAGTCTGGCATTATCTATGCTGTATCCTTCGCGTCCGATAGAGATGCCTGTTTTGAATGCTGTGGAAGAATATATCATGTCCCAGAGCATCGGGATCTGTGCATTGTCGTTCCAGTTTGTCTTGCACTGGATGATATGGATCTCAATTTCTGAAAAATCCCGGGCGGTAAGTGCGTTCAGGACATTTAAGAAATTGTAGGTGCTGCGATTATATAATTGTACTTGCTGACCATTTTCATCATTAATTACAATGCTGGCTTTATCAATACGATATTCTTGTTTGTCAGGAAAGGTGATAGCAATCAGGTCAGATTCTGTATTGGAGATAAAGTTGTTATAGTTCACTGTTATTGCGTTGCTGACAGGGGTGGGAATCAAGGATTTGTGATGTTTTAACACAACCGTTCTTCTGCCTGTGTTGCATAGATTCAGATACCAGCATACCAGTGCTTCCCAATTGGCTCCTCCGCCGGAGACGTCGCTTTGCGATCTTGCGGAAGATGTGTTTGTTGAGTAGAAAATATCCCGTAAGTGGTCGCCTAGGTCTATGATCTGCCTTGGTGTAGGAGTCGGCGCTTTGGTGGATATGACGGATTTCCAAACCGGCCATGCCGCAGCAAAGCCTTTAGTAGCAAATAAGCGATTGATAGATTCTTTCCGAAGTTTTTCGACGATATTTTGCATTATGATTACCTCCTTGCAAGACAATATTTATTATATCAGAAGTCAGAGGATACTGCAAGTATATTAGAAGTGATGCAAGTAGTGATATAAGCAAATGCATATAGAAAAATCAATATTTTTGGGAGAATATGCGTCTATAATGGCATAGCTCACATAAGCATTACAGATTAAATCCGGATTGGAGCAGTATGCATAAATAGATAAAGGAGCAAAACCATGAAAATCGTGATTTTAGAAAGAAACAGCGTGGGCACGGACGTGTCGGTGGACTGTATCAGGGATTTCGGAGATGTGACCATATATGAAAATACAGTCACGCCGCAGGAGGTCAGGGAGAGGATCAGGGAGGCGGACATCGTCATAGCCAACAAGTCCCCCTTGAGGGAGGAGACGCTGGAAACCGCGCCCAATGTGAAGCTGATCTGCGAGTTTGCCACGGGATATGACAACTGCGATCTGGAGTACTGCAGGGCCAGGGGCATCAAGGTAGCGAATGTGAGGGATTACTGTACTGCCATGGTGGCCCAGCACACCTTTACTTTGGCGCTTGCCCTGAGCCAGAAGCTTTTTTATTATGACAATTATGTCAAGTCCGGCCGATACAGTGCGCAGGACCGCTTTTCAAATTTTGACATTCCTTTTTATGAGCTGGAAGGAAAGACATGGGGCATCGCAGGAATGGGAAATATCGGGAGGAGAGTGGCAGGGATCGCTGCGGCTTTTGGCTGCAGAGTGATTTTTTATTCCGTCACCGGCAGGAGCAGCTGCACGGAATATCCTCAGGTGGATAAGGAAACACTGCTTGGGGAAAGCGACTATCTGTCCCTGCACTGTCCGCTGAGTGAGCTGAGCCGAAACCTTATAGATAGGGAAGCTCTGAAGAAAATGAAGAAAACCGCCATACTGCTGAACGTGGCAAGAGGGCAGGTAGTAGACAATGCTGCCTTATATGAGGCTCTGGAGGAGGGGGAAATCGCCGGGGCAGGGCTGGACGTGGTGGAGAAGGAGCCCTTGGAGCCGGAGAATCCCTTGAGCCGCCTGAAGGACAGCGGCCGCCTCATCATCACGCCCCATCTGGCATGGGCCAGCGTGGAGGCCAGAAACAGGTGTGTGGAGGAGGCATATAAGAACATTGAAGCGTTTCTGCGGGGAGAAGAGCGGAACGTGGTGAATGGATAGCAAAATCGGATGGGCAATAGATAGACAATGGACATAAGCTTCCTGATTTCGGATGAGCCTTGACAGTTATATGGAATCATAGTAAGCTGATAGTGTTGCCGAGGATAATTATTAAAGGAACATCAGCAATTCAGTCCCATGGTTTAGAAGCGGAATGGCCGAAGACGGCAGGCTGGGATGGAAAAAGAGAGAGCAGCAGGCGGAGAAAGAATTATCGACGAGTGAAGCATACCGACGAGGGAAATATACCGGATGGAGGAACATACGCCATGGAGAAAATAAAGGCACTCTATAAAAAATACGAAGAAATCATAGTTTACCTGATCGTAGGTGTGATGACAACAATTGTCTCATGGGGGGCAAAGTTTATAGCAAACGCATTGTTTTTTGGAAACACCATGTTCCCCACACCCTTTGAAAACGGGGTACTCAGTACCGTGAACTGGACGGCGGGGGTGATTTTCGGATATTTCGCCAACCGGCGGTTCGTGTTCAAGAGCAAGGAGCCGATGCGTGAGGAGGCGCCGAAGTTCGTGCTCTCCAGAGTCTCCACATGGATATTGGACGCAGTGGTGATGATGGCGCTGACGGCCATGGGCATCAACCTTGTGGTGGCTACTCTGATCTCTTCTGTGCTGGTGGTCATAGGGAATTATGTTTTCAGCAAGCTGTTTGTGTTCAAAAAGAAGGATACGGACAGCATGAGGATTATTGTGGAGGAGGATATCCTGCAGAAGGAGCTGGATCAAGAAGATAAGGAAGAATAGGGAAGGATAAGAAAGGCATCTGAGAAATAAAATGGATTACAAAGGAGAGAGCTTTAGAAGGAAGCCCTCTCCTTTTTTACACTATCCAATGAGACGAGTCAAGGACTGTGAAAATATCAGATATTTTTTACCATCTCTTTCACCAGCGCTGCGGAATGCTTTGCAGCCGCAGCCTCGAAGGTGGGGTAATCCATTTCCGCACTGTCGTCTGCCTTGTCGGAGATGGCACGGATGATAACAAAAGGAATGCCGTTCAGACAAGCTCCGTGAGCGATGGAAGCACCTTCCATTTCCGCGCAGTCCCCCTGAAACAAGCTGATCAGGCGCTCCTTCACTTCCTTGCTGGAGATGAACTGATCGCCGCTGACCACCCGGCCTGACACTACATTGATGTCTGGATTGACCTTTTCGCAGGCCTCCTTCGCAAGGGCAGTGAGCCGCGTATCCGCCTGAAATTCCCGGAAGCCCATCTGGGGAACCTCTCCCAGCTGATAGCCGAAGATGGTCACATCCATGTCATGATGCAGGGCATCCTTTGAGATCAGGATGTCGCCGATGTCCAGCTTTGCGTTCAGGGAACCGGCCACGCCGGTATTGATGACATGGGTCACCTGAAAGATATCGGCCAGGATCTGCACACAGAGCGCGGCGTTCACCTTTCCGATGCCGCAGCGGACCACTACCACGGATGCTCCGTTCAGGATGCCCTCATGAAATTCCATTCCGGCCTTTGTGATGATTCTGGATTCTGTCAATTCGGCCTTGAGCTGCTCTACTTCCAGCTCCATGGCCCCGATGATACCTATTTTGCTCATAATTTCCTCGTTTCTGCGCGTCCCGCGCCAAAAAAATCGTGTCGTGCCGGCTGTCAATGAACCATGGAGGCCTTGCACGGTCTGCACTGTCATCTGTACAAGTTATTTTCGGACAGTCCCTTACTGCGGGTAAATCAGTCTGCTGTCGTCTATATTATATAACACATTGTTCAGATATCTCTTTGCCAGATAGTTTGCCATAGGCAGGTTCATATCCAGATAGTTGCCGCAGTCCTTGGGGGACGCACCGGGGACCTCATCCTTGTAATCTCGGATGAGCTCGTACATCTCTATCATCAGGGGCAGGATATCTCTGGAGGTGTGATCCCCCGCCAGCAGCAGATAGAAGCCTGTGCGGCACCCCATAGGGCCGAAGTAGATGGTCTTGTCCTTGTATTTCGGATGGTTACGCAGGAAGGTGGCGGCCAGATGCTCAATGGTATGTACCTCCGCCGTATTCATGACGGGCTCCTCGTTGGGGCTGGTCATGCGCAGATCAAAGGTGGTGATGGTCTCTGCTCCCACGGTATCCTTCCGGGATACATATATGCCGGGCTGCAGCCTGATATGGTCTATAGTGAAGCTTGTAATTTTTTCCATGAATGACAATTCCTTTCTGTGCCTGATTTCGCCGTAATTACGGTTTCTGGTTTTTGATGGCTGCGGCAGGCAGCGGCCCGATTCGTGCCGACTTTGCCTGCTGCACTTTTTTATTTTATTGACTGGAGGCGCAAATGTCAATAGAAACCGCGCCATTGTTCCCGGAGATTACTTCCGGAGAAAGGGATTTTGTCTGATGACGCTATAAATGAAATCTTTTGAGCAAGTCGGGGTTTACAGCCCCGGTTCCCTTGTCGTATACTTTAGGGAATGAATCCTATACGATTATTGTCCCGCAGGAGCGGGCAGGGAGGTAGAATATGAATCCTGCATCTATCATGAAAATTCTCGGTGCAAAAAAACAGTTTGAGGACAGTCATCCTAAGTTTGCTGCTTTTGCGGAAGCCATGCTTTCCCGGCCGATGGAGGAGGGCACGGTGGTGGAGATCACGGTGACGAGGCCGGGGGAGAAGCCGGTCACGGCGAATATGAAGCTTCTGCAGTCGGATTTGGAGCTTCTGGCAGAGCTGAAGGAGGTGGGAAAATGATATATCTGTCACATTTTTCTTTCCCTGATATCGAGTGGGAGTACGGCTTTCTCATGGAGATAAAGAGAACTTGTTATGACAGCTTCTATCCCTTTCAGGTGGTGTCAAAGAAGGGGTTAAGGATGCTGGATTTTGAGCCGGTGACGATCCTATATGGGGGAAACGGCTCCGGCAAGACTACCGTGCTGAATGTCGTTGCGGAAAAGCTGGGGCTTAAGAGGGACACGCCCTATAACCGAAGCAATTTCTTTGGTGATTATACGAAGGCCTGCGATTTTGAGGTGCAGGAATCCATACCTGAATCCAGCCGGATCATCACAAGCGATGATGTATTTGACTTTGTGCTGAATCTCAGAAATCTTAATGACGGGATCGACAAGAAGCGTGAGGAGCTGTTTGAGGAGTATCTGGAGACGAAGTATTCCCGTTTCCAGATGAAGTCCCTTGATGATTATGAACAGCTGAAGAAGTCCTATATGGCAAAGACAAAAACACAGTCAAAGTATGTCCGGAACAATGTGATGGACAATGTGCGGGAGCATTCCAACGGGGAGAGCGCATTCCTCTATTTCACGGAGAAGGTGCAGGAGAACGGGCTTTACCTGCTGGACGAGCCGGAAAACAGCTTGTCTCCGGCCCGACAGCAGGAGCTCTTGAAATTCTTGGAGGATTCTGCCCGGTTCTTCGGGTGCCAGTTTATCATATCCACCCACTCGCCCTTTCTGCTGTCAATGAGAGGCGCAAAGATATACGATATGGACGAGGAGGTAGTGGACGTAAAGCGGTGGACGCAGCTGGAGGGGGTCCGGGTGTATTATGATTTCTTTAAAAAGCATGAAAAAGAATTCTTGTGAAGGAGGAGCAAAAATAGTCCCCGCAGGCATACCTGCGGGGATTTGCTGATTTTGTGGGGAAATTGTTTTTAGAGTATGTTCACCGAGCGACGCTTCCGCACAAAAAGGGGGCCTTAACGTCCGAAACGTTTAAAGCCCCCTTCGCCATTAAAAAATATTTAGTTGTAATTGTCGATGCAGGGCTGGAACATGCTCTTGTTCACGCCGCAGATGGGGCAGCACCAGTCATCGGGAATATCCTCAAATGCAGTGCCGGGTGCGATTCCGTGATCGGGATCACCCTTTTCAGGATCATAAGTGTACCCGCAGGGGTTGCAGAAATATTTCTTCATGATGATAAGCTCCTTTCAGGATATTGATATTTTAGCCAAAGTATCTCTTCAGCAGGCCCTCAAATGCCTTTCCGTGTCTTGCCTCATCTCTGGCCATCTCATGCACGGTATCATGGATAGCGTCAAGGTTGGCAGCCTTTGCTCTCTTGGCAAGGTCGAACTTGCCTGCGGTAGCGCCGTTCTCGGCAGCCACTCTCATCTCCAGATTCTTCTTGGTGGAGTCTGTAACGACCTCACCCAGCAGCTCTGCGAATTTAGCCGCATGCTCAGCCTCTTCATAAGCAGCCTTTTCCCAGTACAGGCCGATTTCGGGATAGCCCTCTCTGTGGGCGACTCTTGCCATTGCAAGATACATACCTACCTCGGAGCACTCGCCCTCGAAATTGGCGCGCAGATCCTTGATGATGTCCTCGGAAACGCCCTGAGCGACACCTACAACATGCTCTGCAGCCCATGTCTTCTCCTCGGTCTGAGCAGTGAACTTCTCAGCGGGAGCATGGCAGATGGGGCATTCTGCAGGTGCCGCATCTCCTTCGTGAACATAGCCACATACTTGACATACATACTTCATAATGATATTCTCCTTTTTATATAAGATTCTGTATATCTAAACTATAATCAAACCCGCCATATGCTACTTGGATGTCAACGCACATGAAGGGGTATAGTTTACGCTTCTGCCGCAGCCGCACCGCCACAGCTTGTCCCACGGGCCTGCTCCTCAGCCTTCAGAGATGCCCTCTGGTCTATGCAGTCGCCGCATATTCCGTAAAAGTAAGTCATATGGCCTGCAATATGTCCGCTGAAGCCGGCAGCGGCGATATCAGTGATATCTTCTATGCTTTCCATCTTCAGGTCCATGACCCGTCCGCACTTCTGACAGACAAAATGGTAATGGGGAGAGATGTCCCCGTCAAAATGATCTACACCGTCACCTACGTTGAGACGGATGATTTCACCGGCTTCGGCCAGAAGAGTGAGATTGCGGTACACGGTGCCGAGGCTGATGCTGGGGTTCTGATTTCGTATGTTCCTATAAACTATATCCGCAGTGGGATGATCCTTTCTTGTTTTCAGGAATTCTTTTATCAGCTCCCTTTGTCTGCTGTGTCTCCGTGCGGCCATCTGATGCTCCTTTACACATATGCGGGGCTTGGTAAGCTGTATGGGCCAATAGGCTGTGCAGTGCAATATTATAAATGAACTAAATAGGAATCATTACTATTTATATTATAAATAATATCTATTTTTTGTCAATAGCTTTAGAAGGCTTTGTGGACAAATTATTCTTTGGAGCTGATTTTCTGCCTGCAATGAGCCAAGTCAACTGCAATGGGGTTAGTATAAAGCCATAATCTATGGCTTTGCGAATGCGGCAAGGGGCAGATATCCCCCACCCTTGCCGCATAGCAAGAGTGATTCACGATCAGTCTGCTGTAAAGCGGTTCAATCAGATGAGTCCGGTTCGCGCAGAATCCGATCCAGTCTGGCTCCCAGCCTGCTCAGAAACTCGTTGGTGATGGTGCCGCATTGGGTTGCCAGAGCGTCGGCAGTGTTTTCCAGCTTGCCGGATTTTCCGATAATGACAACTGTGTCACCAGCCTTGATATGAGGGATTCCGCTTACATCCACAATGGTCTGGTCCATGCAGATCCGTCCGAGGATGGCAGCTCTGTACCCGTTTATGAGGACGCTGCCTTTGCCGTAGGACAGCTCTCTGGGCAGTCCGTCCGCATAGCCGATGGAAATGGTGGCAATCTTCATATCCCTCTTTGCTGTGAAGGCGGCTCCGTAGCCCGTGGCTTCTCCGGCGTACAGAGGCCTTACGGAGGAGACTCTTGCCTTCAGGGAAAGAACCGGACGCAGGCAGCTGCGCCATACATTGCTGTCGGCCTTGTTGCTGAGCACACCGTAAATAACTATGCCCGGGCGTACATAATCCGCCGCCAGAGCGGCATTGCCCGGCAGGCCATATGTACTGTCTTCATATTCGGCGGCATGGAGGGCGGCAGATTTCTTCGGCTCGGACATTTCCCTCAGCGTTTCCTTTTCTCTCAATAGGTTCAGAATGCCATAGCTGGCCAATATGTGGAGTCCGCGGCAGGGATATCCGTGATCCCTGATAATTGCCATCACCTGATAAAAAGCCTCAATCTGGCTCTCTGTAAATTCCAGATCCTGACGCAGCGTGGAGTCTGACACGGACAGATGGGTGAAATATCCGTCTATTACCAGATTCTTCATTTCGCAGACAGATAATATTTCATCCAGATTCTCGCAGCGTATGCCCAGACGATGCATGCCTGTGTCGATGGCAAGGTGGACATGGAGCTGCTTTCCGAAGTCGTCCAGCTGACGGGCATACTGGTAATCCACCACGGACTGGGTCAGCTCATATTGGCAGAGCAGCGGGAATCCTTCTGGGGCGGTATAGCCCAATATCAGGATTTCCCCCTGGATCCCGGCCTCCCGCAGGGCAATTCCTTCTGAAAGGCAGGCGACGCAGAATGCATCCACTCCCATTTGGCTGAGCAGTCTGGAAACAATGACGCTGCCATGCCCATAGGCCTCTGCTTTCACTGCCGGCATCAGGCGGCAGTGCTCGGGAAGCCTGGAACGGAGGAATTCTACGTTATGCTTCAGGGCATCGGCATCCAGCTCGATCCACGCCCTGAGACATTTCAGGGACTCATAAGAACAGTCGGATGAGCCCATTTCTGAAGGGGCGTCCGGCGGTATATCTTCCGGGATGGCAGCAAAGTTCCGGGTATCTGCCTTGAGAGAAACAACAGGTCTGTGGGGGCGGATTTCGGTTTCCGAAGCCTCTGTATCACAGCTGTCCCAGTCCTCCTGCTCTTCTTCAGGCATATCCCGTGCGGCCTGCTCCTCTCTGCCCAGCAGATCGCATATCTCCGTAATCTTTGACTCTCTCTTTTTCTGGATGGCATAGAAGGAAAGCTTTGCCTGAATGAAGGCGATAAGGCTGCCCGCCACAACTGACAAGAGTGTCACAACAAGATAATGAACCAGACTGTTTTCTACAAGAAGCTCTGTCAGCTGCAGCGGCTTTGCCATACCCCTGACGGCTACGATGACGCCCGGGTGCAGTATGTAGATCCATGTGGCTGCGGTGCGGAGGCTCTTGTAGCAGTACTTGTGTGAAGCTGACAGACATTGGTATAGGAAATACATGGTGGGAACCAGCGCCACATACATGCTGTCATGTCGCTGGAGCTCAAAATGCCGCAGAAGAAACCCTTCCCCGGCCAAGATGGAAAAGGAAAACAGCAGCCCCATACCGTCGGACAGCAGATCCTGATGGTCTGTCGGTATTTCCTCCGCCTGCGCTTTCACGCCCGCCCATGCCCCGAGAATGAGGAAAAGCGGTGCAAAGAACAGCCCGTTGCGGGTATAGGAGGAGACGCGAAAGAGGAATTCGTATATGCTTTCCAGAACGGGAACCTTCTGCACCAGTCCATAATAGCTGTCGCCGAAGAGGCCTATGATGTAAAGGAGCCCGGAGACCGCCGTCATGGAGCGGAGGCCCAGAAAGCGGCTCATCAGCCAGATCAGCAGTATGCCCAGTATGGAGGCCGGGAAATACCATAGGTGGTAAAAGGTGCCATCGAACACCAACATACGTAGGGCGCTGCCTGCGGTAAGATTTTCGTAATGTCCGGCATATATGCCTATGGGCAGGTATAAAAGGATGCAGAAGGCATAGAGCAGCAGGGCCTTTTTTAGATATTTCCCTAATATGCTGCTGTTTTCCGGAGAAGGATCCAGAAAGCGGGCCACCACAAACTGCCCCGTCACCATGAGGAAGAAAGGGACGGCGACCCGGGCAAGCACCCGGGTCAGGAAAAAGTCCGCGCTTTCGTTCATGGAGGCGAGGGGCGATGTATGGATGGCGATGACAAGAAGGGCAGCTGCTATCCGAAATCTGTCCAGCCCCCCATAGTTTTTTGTGGCGTACATATGCTTCACTCCGATTTTGGTTCCTGATTTTTAATGGATGTCCGAGCAGGAAGCTCTATTCTTCAAAGGCCAGTTCAATGATTCTTGTGAGAATCTCGCTGAAGGAATGCCCGGCGGCTTTCATCATGCCAGGGTAGCGGCTATGGGAGGTGAAGCCGGGGATGGTGTTTGCCTCATTGAACACCACCTTTCCCTCAGGGGTGAGGAACATATCCACCCTTGCAAAGCCCTTACAGCCCAGCGCCCGGTAGATGCATTTTGCGGTCTCTTTGATTTCCTGTGCCTTTGCGGGATCTATCCTTGCAGGGACATGGATCGCGGAGGTCTTAAGGGTATATTTTTCGGTAAAGTCGAAGAATCCGCTGGAAAGCTCGATTTCATCAACTTCACCTACGGTCAGCTCTCGGTTGCCCAGCACTGCGCAGCCCACCTCAAAGCCCTCGATGTTTTCCTCCAGAATCACCTGATCATCATACTGGAAGGCAAGGGTTATAGCCTCGGACAGCTGAGAGGAATCGGTGACCTTGGTGACTCCATAAGAGGATCCGGCCTTCACCGGCTTCACATAAAGGGGATAGCCTGTTTCGGCCGCAAAGGCCGCGCCCCGGTCAAAGGGGGTATCCTTCTCCAGTACCGCCGACTTAGGGATATTGACGCCCTCAAGGCCTGCCAGCTTGTGGGCTCTGTCCTTATCCATGCTGAGGGCTGAGGCCAGTGTGCCGCAGCCTGCTATGGGAATCCCCGCCAGCTCCAGCAGTCCCTGCAGTGTGCCGTCCTCCCCGTTCTGACCGTGGAGAACCGGGAAAGCCACGTCTATATGTATGGTACGTACGCCCTCCTTTGTCAGCAGGAGCAGGGCGTTCTCTCCCCGGTTGGGGGAAAGCGCCGCAGGGATACAGTCGTCAGGATTGTTCCATGTGTCGTTCAGCAGCTTATCCACGGAACCGGTATAATAATACCAGACACCCTCCGGGGTAATGCCTACCATCAGGGGATTGTATTTTTCCCTGTCCAGATTCAGGATGACGCCGGACGCGGAAGAGAGGGACACGCTGTATTCGGGAGAGCAGCCTCCAAAAAAGACCATAATGTTTAATTTTTCCATGATTAATTTCCTTCCTTATATTTATTCAGATTCGTCTGTATTTTTTGTTTGCTTCTTGCCCTACTATCCTACATCTAAATATATGAAAAGTAAAGAGAAATGAAAGTTAAGATTTTTTTAATGTTAATATTTTTATTATTTTACAAATTTATGCCGGGGATATGATATAATGTCACCAGTCTATCTTTTTGAGGATTCTTTTTAACCTGACAGGAGTATGCCCATGACATTCAGAACAAGACTAAGAGTAACCTTCATAACCATCATCCTTCTGCCGCTGGCGCTGACGGCTCTTGCATTCTGCGGCATCGGGCTGTACCTTATGAATGTTCAGAAGGGTTTTCCCGTGGATCGTCTGGATTATGGAGCCATGACAGAGAATATGCAGGATGTGGTGAATGCCACGGACAAGGTCTACTTCCGCCTGCAGGGGCAGCTTATGGAGGATCCTTTCAGACTGGCGGACAAGGAGTATCTGGACATGGTGAATTCCCAGATTATCCGCAAAACGACTTATATTATCGTAAGGAAGGATCAGGAGCTGTACTATGCCGGAAACGAGGAGGCTGCGGAGGCTATCTTTGAAAAACTCCCTGCCTTCGGGGAAAGCTCCGCGGCACAGAGCTCCGGCATCTATTATGACGAACTGGACAAATTTGTGAAGCAGCTGGACTTCTTCTTTCCGGACGGCAGTCAGGGGAGCGCTTTCGTGGTGACCAAGATAAACTCCCTGATATCCAGACACCTGCTGGTGGATATGCTGGTGGCCATCTTTCTGATTCTGGTCTTTACCAGCCTGATGCTGACATGGTGGATCCGGAAGGGCGTGTTCAATCCCGTGAACGAGCTGAACGTGGCCATGCGCAAGATCAAGGAGGGCAATCTGGATTATTCCCTGCAGACCGACGCAAAGGGAGAGATCGGGGACTTGTACCGGAATTATGAGGATATGCGTCTGAGGCTGAAGGAAACCACAGAGGAGAGCAGGGAGAGCGAGAAGCAGAACAGGGAGCTGGTAAGCAATATATCCCACGACCTGAAGACTCCCATTACGGCGATCAAAGGTTATGTGGAGGGCATCATGGACGGGGTTGCGGTGACGCCGGAGAAGATGGACAGATATATCAAGACCATCTACAGCAAGGCCAATGACATGGAGAGGCTGATCAATGAGCTGACATACTATTCCGGCATTGATAATAACCGTATTCCCTATAATTTCCACCGCATCAATGTGGCTGATTATTTCGGAGACTGCGTGGAGGAGGTAGGCTTAGATCTGGAGCAGAGGAACATTGAGCTGAATTACTCCAATCTGGTACAGCCTGACACGGTTGTCATTGCAGATCCGGAGCAGATGAAAAAGGTTATCAATAATATTATCAGCAACAGTATAAAATATATAGATAAGCCCCATGGGGCGATCGACATCCGTATTCTGGACGAGAGGGATTCCGTACGGATAGAGATCGAGGACAACGGGAAAGGGATTTCCCAGAAGGATCTGCCCAAGATATTTGAACGCTTTTACCGCACGGACGCCTCCCGCAATTCCGCTCAGGGGGGCAGCGGCATCGGGCTTTCCATCGTAAAGAAGATCGTGGAGGACCACGGAGGCTATATCTGGGCCACCAGCAGGGAGGGCGAGGGAACCTGTATGCATTTTGTGCTGAGAAAGTATATCGAGCTGCAGGATGCATGACGGCCGGAGACAAGGCAAGATAGAGACGGAGAGCATGAAAGGCTCTGGATGGGGTATGCTGCCGGAAATTTCAGGGACAGGATACACCGAAGTAGATGTCTGATGAAGCCGGAATGAAGGCTTTTGGAATAGAGAGAAGAAAGGCAGGACGGTTGACATGAGCAGGATTTTGATTATTGAGGATGAGGTAGCGATTGCGGATCTGGAGAAGGACTATCTGGAGCTGAGCGATTTTCAGGTGGATATCTGCAATACCGGGGACGAGGGTCTGGCCATGGCGCTGGCAGAGGATTACAATCTGGTGATTTTAGATCTGATGCTGCCGGGCATGGACGGCTTCGAGGTGTGCCGCAAGATCCGGGAGGGAAAGAATATCCCCATTCTGATGGTCTCTGCGAAAAAGGATGATATCGACAAGATCAGGGGGCTGGGCCTTGGAGCGGACGATTACATGACAAAGCCCTTCAGCCCCAGCGAGCTGGTTGCCAGAGTCAAGGCGCATATGGCCAGATACGAGCGTCTGGTGGGAACCAATCAGAAGCCTCAGAACGACATCGTGGAAATCCGGGGGATCCGCATTGACAAGACGGCCCGCCGGGTCTATGTAAACGGTGAGGAGAGGATATTCACTACCAAGGAATTTGACCTGCTGACCTTCCTTGCGGAGAATCCTAATCATGTATTTACCAAGGAGGAGCTGTTCCGGGAGATCTGGGATATGGACTCCATCGGGGACATCGCCACTGTCACGGTGCATATCAAGAAGATCCGTGAAAAGATAGAGCCGGATACTGCCAAGCCCCAGTATATAGAGACGATCTGGGGGGTTGGGTATCGGTTCAAGGTGTAAGGTGCTGGGAGCGGCCATATTTTTCCATTGACATCCTCCGCCGGATCTGCTAAAGTATACCCAACAATATAAGAAAAGCGATGACGGAAAGAGTAGTCTGTGCAGGACCATCCAGAGAGAACGGCGCTTGGTGGAAGCCGTTTATGAGAAGGACGGACGAAAACCATTCCTGAGCCGCAATGCTGAAGATTCGTTGGTAAGCGTTGCCGTATGCCTGCGTTAAAGGATAGGATTTGATGGAATCCAAAGTGAAAAGTTAAGGTGGAACCGTGCAAATGCACCCTTAAGACTGTTGTAAGCGGTCTTATGGGTGCTTTTCTTATGTTGTTGCGAAAATTAAGACAATACGTGAAAAGAAAGGAGCAGCAACAATGAAGGTTCTGTACAAAAACGGAGAGATCAAGGAGGTCGGTTTCGAAGAAGCGGAGGGAAAGAAAGCGTTCTGGCACACCAGCGCCCATGTGCTGGCTCAGGCGGTGAAGCATCTGTATCCGGACACGGAATGCGCGATCGGCCCGGCTATTGAAAACGGATTTTATTATGACTTTGCATTTAGGTTTCCCTTCACGGAGGAGCATCTGCGGGAGGTGGAGGCAGAAATGAAGCGGATTATTCGGAAATCGCTTTCGCTGCAGGTGTATGGACTTAGCCGGGAAGAGGCGCTGGCTTATATGGAGGAGCGAGGGGAGCGCTACAAGCTGGAATTGATTCGGGGGCTGCCGGCAGATGAAGCCATCAGCTTTTATAAGCAGGGGGAATACGCTGAGCTCTGCGCAGGCCCCCATATCTCCAACACCTGCCAGATCAAGGCTTTCCGGCTGCTGTCCATCGCCGGGGCATACTGGAAAGGGGATGAGCGCGAAAGGATGCTCACACGCGTTTACGGCATCTCTTTCCCGAAGGAGTCCCAGCTGGAGGAGTATCTGCATATGCTTCAGGAGGCGAAGGCGAGGGATCATAGGAAGCTTGGGAAAGAGCTTGGGATTTTTGCTTTATTTGAGGAGGGAGCAGGTTTTCCGTTCTTTCTGCCCAGAGGCATGGTGCTGAAAAATCTTCTGCTGGATTACTGGCGCAGGCTGCATATGCAGGAGGATTATCAGGAAATATCTACGCCGATCATGCTGGATAGGCATCTATGGGAAATTTCCGGCCACTGGGAGCATTATAGGGAGATTATGTACAGCGCCACAGTGGACGATACAGAATACGCCATCAAGCCCATGAGCTGTCCCGGCGGTATGCTGGTGTACCAGTCCCGGCCCCGCTCCTACCGTGACCTGCCGCTCCGTCTGGCGGAGCTGGGGCTTGTGCATAGGAATGAGAAGTCCGGCACACTCCATGGCCTGATGCGGGTAAGGGAGTTCACGCAGGATGATGCTCATATTTTTATGACCGAAGAACAGGTGACCGGTGAAATCCAGAATGTGGCAAAGCTGATCGACTCTGTGTACCAGATTTTCGGATTTGAATATCATGTGGAACTTTCCACACGGCCGGAGAGCAGCATAGGGACTGATGAAGAATGGGAGCGGGCTACTTTGGCACTGGGCAACGCCATGGACGCACTGGGGGTTCCCTATTCCGTCAATGAAGGGGACGGGGCTTTTTATGGCCCCAAGCTGGATTTCCATCTCAAGGATTCTATCGGCCGTACATGGCAGTGCGGGACGATCCAGCTTGACTTTCAGCTGCCGCAGCGGTTCGGAGCGGAATATATCGGATCGGACGGGGAAAAGCATAGGCCGGTCATGATACATCGTGTCATATTTGGGTCTGTTGAACGGTTTATCGGGATCCTGATCGAGCATTACGCAGGAAAGTTTCCGCTGTGGCTGTCGCCGGTACAGGTAAAGGTGCTGCCTGTCTCCGCAAAGTATCTTTCCTATGCGGACCATGTTCTGGAAATGCTGAAAGCTGCGGGGATCCGGGGAGAGATAGACCGGAGCGATGAAAAACTGGGGTATAAGATCCGGGAAGCGCAGATGGATAAAGTGCCATATATGGTGGTAGTGGGGGAAAGGGAGGACACAAACAATACGGTATCGGTAAGAAAGCGGGACGGGGATGCGGCGAAACAGGATATGGGAGAAATGGTGCCTGATGAGCTGATCGGACTGCTGCTTTCAGAGGATAGGCGAAAAGTGTGATGGAATAATTAAACAAAGGAAAGCTAAACAAAAGAAAAAATTGATTTGAATAACAATAGGTTGACTTGTTCGACAATTTATGGAAAAATGGAGGGGTAGTATTTGATATAGTATTAATCGGGAAAGGCTTGGACGGGAGTATGCTGCCGGAAAAATTTTTGGAGAGAATGCAGCGGATGCTGGGTGAGGAATACGGTGCTTTTTTGGAGAGCTTCGGGCAGGAGCGGTATCAGGCCCTGCGGCTGAACCCGCTGAAACTGGGGGCCGACGGGCGCAGTGCGGCTGAGGCGCTGGGAGGCGGAAGGTGCCTGCCGCCTGCCGGCTCGTCCGGGGAGCCCGTGCCGAAGACTGATAGTTTGTTGTCGCCGGAGAGTGAAAGGACACTGTCGCCGGAGGGCGGAAGTCCGCTGCTGCCGAAGGGTGAGAGTCCGCTGTCGCCGGGGGCCGGAGGGGCGAAGGATTTTGCGCATCTTGCCAAGGTTCCGTGGGCGGAAAACGGTTATTATTATCAGCCGGGAGATCAGCCGGGAAAGCATCCGTATCATGAGGCAGGCCTTTACTATATTCAGGAACCCAGTGCCATGGCACCTGCGGAGCTGCTGGAGGTGCAGCCAGAGGAGAGGGTGCTGGATCTATGTGCCGCACCAGGAGGCAAGAGCACTCAGATAGCGGCGAAGCTGCAGGGCAGGGGGGTGCTTTTCTGCAATGAGATACATTCTGCCAGAGCGAAGATACTGTCGGAAAATATAGAGCGGATGGGGATATGCAATGCCTGCGTCACCAATGAGCCTCCTGAACGACTGGCGGAGTTTTTTCCTGAATATTTTGACAAGATACTGGTGGATGCGCCTTGCTCCGGTGAGGGGATGTTCCGCAAGAACGATGCAGCCTGCGGGGAATGGAGTCAGGAGAATGTGGCGCTGTGCGCCGAGAGGCAGGACGGCATTCTGGACTGTGCCGCAAGGATGCTCCGCCCCGGCGGCAGGCTGGTATATTCCACATGTACCTTTGCACCGGAGGAGGACGAGGGCAGCGTAGGAAGGTTTCTGCAGAGGCACGGAGAGTTTTCGGTTCTGCCGGCGGACAAGGCTGGGCTGGGGCTGTGGGAGGCGGCAGGCAGCGGCGAGACGATAGGCAGTGACAGAGCGGTATGCAGCGGCGAGACCATAGGTGGTGACAGAGCGGTATGCAGCGGCAATGCGATAGGCAGTGATAGGACGGCAGGCAGCTGCAAGACGATAGGAGGTAATGATGCGGCAGGCAATAGGGCAGCTGCTTGTGATAAGGCATTGGATGAAGTGCCGGAATGGTTTCCCGGAGAGGCGTCCGGTCTGAAAGGAACTCTCCGCTTATGGCCCCACCGCATCAAGGGCGAGGGGCATTTTGCCGCCGTGCTGCAGAAGGCAGGCGATGTGCCTCAGGGGTATTCCGGCAGTGCGGTCAACGGCACGATAAAGGGGCTGTCGGAAAAGGAGCTGGAGAAGCTGACGGAATTCAGAGAATTCTGTGACGACATGCTGCGTTTTTCAATGCCGCATTTCAAGGCGCCTGCCGTTTATATCAGGTTCGGTGACAATCTGTATCTGGTTCCGGAGGGGATGCCGTCCCTGAAGGGGCTGAAGGTTCTGCGGCCGGGCCTGCATCTGGGTGAGATAAAGAAGGGCCGCTTTGAGCCCTCTCATGCGCTTGCGCTTGCACTTGCGCCCAAGGATGCGGCACATATATGGAATATGGCTTATGGCGACAGCCGGATCAGGGACTATCTGCGGGGAGGCACTTTCCCGGCAGAGGGCGAAAAGGGCTGGTACCTGATCTGTGTAGACGGGTTCAGTATCGGCTGGGGGAAGCTGGCGGGGGGCATTATGAAAAATCATTACCCCAGAGGGCTGAGGCGGAGCTGATAACAAGCCGATATGAAAAATGAGGGCATCAGTTGGGCTGGTGAAACGAATTCTGAGGGAGCCGGTCAGTGTATTGCCTGCGGGGACAGAACAGAGCTTGTGAACAGAGCTTACGGAGCGGAAGAGATTGCCGGAGACGGCTGGGGGACGGATGTGAAAACGGAGATTATCTTTGAGGATAGGGATATATTGGTGGTGTACAAGCCTGCGGGGCTGGCGACCCAGACCGCAGGGGTGGGACAGCAGGACGTGGTCAGCGAGCTGAAGAATTATCTGTGGCAGAAAAGGATGGTCACGGGGATGGCCCTCGGGCGGCCCGCTCCTTATCTGGGGGTGATTCACCGTCTCGACCAGCCGGTGGAAGGGCTGCTGGTATTTGCCCTGAATGCGAGGGCTGCCGGGGCGCTTACGGAGCAGCTGCGGAAGCAGGGCGAAGCGGGGATGCTCCACAAGCGTTATTATGGGGTAGTGTATGGCGGCGCTGACGAGGAAGAGGGGGAGCTGATAGATTATCTCTACAAAAATAAGGATAACATGGCGATCATAGTGGATTCCCCGGAAGAATGCGTGAGCCCATCGGACAGCCCTTCAAAGGGCAGTTCTTTGGGAGGCGGCTCAAAAGCGAAAGGAGATCTTGACGCAAAAAAGGCAGTGCTGCGGTATCATATGCTGCAGACTGTGGACAGATCCGGAACACTGACCTTGGCGGATATCCATATTTTCACCGGGCGTTTCCATCAGATCCGTGCCCAGCTGGCTCATGCAGGAATGCCCCTTCTGGGAGACATGAAGTATGGCTGTGAGGCCTCCAAGGCGGCAGCGAGGACGCTGAGGATACCCAATGTATCGCTCTGTGCCTACAGTCTGGAATTCACGCATCCTGTCATAGGGGAGGAAATGAGCTTTCGGATAAAGCCCAGAGGCAGGGCATTTTCCTTTTTTTCCCAGTAATGGAAGCATAAAAATCTACCATACTAAAGGAAAGAAAGGGACGTGTAAGTATGGCAGATAAGATCAAGAATAATAGGCTGGCAATACTGCTCCTTTTAACGGGAGCAGTTTATTTTTTCCTAAAAATCATAGTTCCGTTGACAGCGCCGGTGCTGGTGGCCATGCTTTTTGTTACGATTTTCGGTCCGCTGCTTCAGAAAATGCAGGCGAAATTAAAGATTCACAGGCAGGTGGGCGCAGTGCTGCTGCTTCTTTTGGCCTGTGCCTTTGTGGGGGCGCTGACATGGGTGCTGTTTTCATGGATCGTGGGCAGTCTCCCCGACTGGATCAAGGGGCTTGATTCGCTGGAAGCCCAGCTTTCCGTCATACTTCATGAGGTCTGCAAGGTGGTGGGAAAGGCGCTGAAGATGGACAGCCAGTATCTAGAGCAGACTTTCTTTGCCAGAATTCAGGAGGGCATCGACTATTTCCAGCAGCAGCTCCTGCCGGGAGTACTGTCCCAGTCGCTGGAATACGTGAAGGTGCTGGCATCCCTTGGAGGGTTTCTGGTGATTTTTCTCATTGCCACGGTACTGCTGGCAAAGGATTATGACAATATCATGAATCGGCTTCTGGATCGGGAGGAGTGTCATGTGTATCTTGAGATTGTCTGCGGAATTATACGCTATATCGCAACTTTTGTGAAAGCACAGATTATCATTATGAGTATTATCGGGGCACTGGCAGCATGTTCGCTGGGCATCGCCGGAATACGGCATGGTGTCCTATGGGGGCTGCTGGCAGGGATTCTGGACGCGCTGCCCTTTATCGGTACGGGCATCGTTCTGGTGCCGCTGGGAATCCAGCAGCTTTTTTACGGAAACTATGTGAAGGCGGCAGTCTGTATCGTGGTATATATTGTGTGCATATTTATCCGGGAATGGCTGGAGCCGAAGCTGATCGGAAAAAAGATAGGGGTCTCCCCGATAGCGATACTGCTGTCTATCTATGCGGGTGTCCAGCTCTTCGGCATATGGGGGATTATCGAGGGGCCTTTGGGATTTGTCATCATATATCAGTGCTTTATCAGTCTGGAGAAGAGGAGGAGCAGTTTCGGCTCTTGGGAGGACGCAGATCAGGACCGGGAGGGTGCTGGGGAGCAGGGATGAGGCTGGCCGGAAGGCCGGAGAGAACTATGGATGAAAACAGCCATAAAGGCAGGCTATAAAGCTGACCGTTTGTGAGACCTCATGGGAGGAGTCTGAGCTAATATTCGCATTAGATTTTTGATCAAGTTCAGGAAATCCTATGGTTATCCATTAAAAAGTGTGGTAAACTTACACATGAGATAGTATTTCGGATGTTCAGAAAATGCCATAAAATGCTTCAAGTGAAAGGCCTATTCTTTTGCTGAAGGATTTGAGCTTTAAAGTGCCCCTAAAATATCATTAAGAAGAGGTTGACAATATGCGAGATAATACGCAAAATCTGACAAATGGTCAAATGCCGATGCGCAATTATGGTCTTGATTTATATAAAATATTATGTATGTTTTTTGTTATAGCTTTCCATTTCTCAGATCATGGTAATACAATAGTCAGTTGTTCTCAAGATGTGACTTTTAGTTGGTGTATTCTGGCGTTTTCCAGAGTATTCGGTGCTATATGCAATTGTGCCTTTATGCTCATCAGCGGATATTTTTTATATCAAAAAAAGTTTAACATTCGGAATATTTTTAAATTATGGTCACAGGTGTGGTTTTACTCTGTCGTAATAGGGATTGTCTGTTACGTAATAGGAACCGAACCAATTTCCATAAGAAGCGTGATAGCAATGGTTTTTCCATTTTTGTTTAATCAGTATTGGTTCTTTTCGACATATATTGTTGTTTATTTGTTTTTTCCATATTTAAATAAGCTTATTAATAGTCTGACAAGAAAGCAGCATCAAGGAATTATCGTGATAGGGATAATGATATTTTCACTATTATATACATTAACTGACGCTTCATGGATTGTTGGTTCAAACTCTATTGCTATATTTTTTGTACTATATTTTGTGGGTGCCTATATTAACAAATATGAGATATGCATTTCTAAACGAATAATAATTCTGCTGTCCTTCTTCTTTATGGTTGTGGAGTTTGCTTCTGTGTTTTTTATGCGCATTGTCTATCGCTATACCGGCTTTGACTCTTTTGCATACTTGGTGTGGGGAACCGAAAAGATATTACCTATTTTTACCAGTATTGTTTTGTTTTTTTTATTTAAGCAGGTTCAAATTAAACATATTAAATTAGTTTCATTTTTTTCCGCTTCAGTTTTTGGAGTATACTTATTTCACATAGGAAGATTGAATATTTATCTTTTTAAGGGTTTGTTTGATAATTCGATTACCTATAATACACATATGCTTCTTCCTCAGATTATAATAGCGATGTGCTCTATTTTTATAGCAGGCATTATCTTTGATAAAATACGCATCTACATATTTGAAATTCCGATTATAAAATTATTAGATTTGCCATTAGAAAAGATAAATAAACGAATTCAAAGATATTACCCTGATTAATGGAAAACGAGTAACCGCACCACGGAGCAAATATGGCAATGGCTAAGCTATAGTAAACGGCAGATAGTCCGTGTCTGTACTAAACTAGAGCAAGCTTGTATGATAGAGGCAGATTTGCTCCGGTTTTTATTTCACAAAACCAACGGACTGATCACAGCAGAGCGCAAAGCCATAGCAAAGCCGGCAGACTGATTATGGCAGAGCGGGAGAGGGAGCAACGATGTTTGGCTATCCACAAAGTAGGCAGAAAAAGGCGGAGACGGCAGCAGTAACCATTGGCGGCTGGATTCACAAGCTGACAGACTATTTTGCTTGTGCTTATATTATACTGACAGCAGCAGTACTGCCCTATTATTCAGAGCATGGATACAGCTATATCGCCACGGAAAAAAGCCTCTTTTTCCGCAGATTCAGTGTGAACATGGGAAAGGCTCTTATTCCGCTGTTGATTTTACATATGGTGTTTTCTGCCGCGATCTACTTTCAGGCAAAGCGGGATGTGACGTGGAAAAGCTGCCTGCGGGACTTTCGGAGCCTGCTCCAGAGAAGGTTTTCTATAACGGATCTTTTTGCCGGTATGTATGGATTGGCGCTTGTGATATCCTATTGGTGCTCGGAATACCAGGAGAGAGCCGGATGGGGAGCGGACGGGTGGTACATGGGGCTTTATACGCAGCTGATCCTGCTGGGCATTTATTTTCTGGTCTCAAAGCTCTGGAAGCCCCGGAAGGGGTATTTCTATCTGATGCTTGCAGCATCGGCACCGGTGTTTCTGCTGGGCTGTCTGAACCGCTTTGATGTTTATCCCATAGAGATGGAGATGCGCAATCCCGGCTTTATCTCCACTATCGGCAACATCAACTGGTACTGCGGCTATGTGGTGACGGTGTTTTTTGCAGGGGTGGCGCTGCTGTGGCAGGGAGAGCAGCAGAGATGCTGGCAGAGGATCCTGCTGGCAGCCTATGCGGTGCTGGGCTTCTGCACACTGGTGACGCAGGGGAGTGCCAGCGGAATCGTAGCGCTGGGAGCCGTGATGCTGGTACTGTTTGTTCTATCGGCAAAAACAGGGAAAAGAATGAAGGGGTTCTGGATCGTGGCGCTGACGCTGGGGGGAGCCTGCCTGCTTGTGGATATCTGCAGGACGGTATTTCCTGAGAGGATGAATTATCCTGACAGCATCATGGATCTGCTTACAACGGGAATCCCGCCGATAATAATGACAATAATGTCATGTGCCTTTCTGCTATGGATAAGCGCTGCAGAAAAGCGAAGAAATTATCCTGAAAAAGTCATGTGGATAGTGGCCCGCATCATTGTGACGGCTGTGTCAGTAATGCTTGCGGCCTTTGTGATAATGATAACCGTAAATACGATTCGGCCGGGGAGTCTGGGAAGTTTGTCCCAATACGGCATCTTTACCTTTTCCGGCGGATGGGGCAGCAAGCGGGGAGAGACGTGGAGTGTAGGTGTACAATGCTTTCTGGAGCAGGACTTTCTGCATAAGCTGGTGGGGGTGGGACCGGATGCCATGGTGGCATATTTATACAGTGGTGTCAGTGAGGAGCTGATGGAGTCCGTGCGTTCGGTGTTCGGGTCTCTCCATCTGACTAATGTACATAATGAATGGCTGACGATTCTGTTGGATGTGGGGATATTAGGGGCAGTGAGTTTCGTGGGGATGATTTTCTGCGCAGTCAGGAGATTTTTGAAAAGAGTGGGAAAGAACCCTCTGGCGGCGGCCTGCGGGTTTTCCCTGCTGGCGTACACTGTGAATAATTTTTTCAGCTTTCAGCAGATCATGAACATTGCACCGATGTATGTGATATTGGGGATGGGGATGGCATTTGTTTCTGCGGAGTCTTCCGGGGAAAGCGCTTCCTATGGAAGGTAAACCATGCAAAACAAAAAAGCCCATGTCCATGGACTTTTTAAATCGGCGCGACAGGATTTGAACCTGCGACCTCGGCGTCCCGAACGCCGCGCTCTACCAAGCTGAGCCACGCGCCGCTGTGTGATTCCCTTGCGATTATTGTTACCAACACTAAAATAATAAATAAAAATGGGTTGATTGTCAAGTGGAAAAAGAATATTATTAAAAATAGTTGTGATCTGGGCATAAGGACGGAAGCTTTCACAAATATTTTCAAGAAGGATAGGATGACAAGAATGTATCAGACGATTGTAACCCTGAAAAAGGGAGCAGGGCGCACCTTGAAGGCCGGGGGTATGTGGGTGTATGACAATGAGATCGGATCTATTCAGGGAGATTTTGAGAACGGAGATGTGGTAGAGATTCACGATTTCGACGGTTACAACATGGGCTGCGGCTATATCAATATGAAATCCAAGATTGCGCTGCGCCTCTTGTCCCGCAGCAAAAATGCCGTCATAGACGAGGCATTCATGGAGAGGCGGGTCAGGGACGCATGGGAATACCGAAAGCAGGTTATTGATATCTCCAGCTGCCGTCTGATCTTCGGGGAGGCGGATTTCCTGCCGGGAATCGTGGTAGACAAATTTTCCGATGTACTGGTAGTGGAGTCGCTGGCGCTGGGCATAGACAGGTGGAAAGAGGTCATTGTAGATGCCCTTAAGAAAGTGCTGGCAGAGGACGGCATCCATATCCGCGGGATCTATGAACGCAGCGATGCCAAGGTGCGTCTGCAGGAAGGGATGGAGCGAATCAAGGGCTTTATCGGGGAGCCCTTCGATACCAAGGTAGAGATTCAGGAGAACGGCGTCAGGTACATGGTGGATGTGGAGGACGGTCAGAAAACGGGCTTCTTTCTCGACCAGAAGAACAACCGCGCCGCTATCCATCGGTTCTGTCCGGGAAAGAAGGTGCTGGACTGCTTTACCCATACCGGCTCTTTTGCTCTGAACGCCGGAATCGCGGGGGCGGACAGCGTGCTGGGGGTGGATTCTTCCCGGCTGGCTGTAGAGCAGGCGGAGGAGAATGCCCGCTTGAACCATCTGGAGGGCAGGGTGCGCTTCCAGTGCGCGGATGTGTTTGAGCTGCTCCCGCAGCTGGAGGCGGAAGGGGAGAGCTTCGACATGGTGATTCTGGATCCCCCTGCGTTCACAAAGTCCAGAAATTCCGTGAAAAATGCCGTGAAGGGCTATCGGGAGATCAATCTCCGGGGGCTGAAGCTGGTGCGGGACGGCGGATTTCTGGTGACCTGCTCCTGCTCCCATTTCATGGAGCCTGAGCTGTTTGCAAAGACGATCCGGGAGGCCGCTGCCGGTGCCCGCAGGCGTCTGCGTCAGGTAGAATTCCGCACACAGGGGCCGGACCATCCGATTCTCTGGGCGGCGGATGAGAGCTATTATTTAAAGTTCTATATCCTTCAGGTGCTTAGTGAACGGTGAATAGATGTTATGATGTCAAACTCCCAAGTGTATGCGGAGAGGAAGTATCTTTGTTAAAAAGATATACTTGACAAAGAAAGGGGGAGGCAGGTATAATTACCCTATAATCAAAAAATTCAGGAGGATTTTATGTTAAGGGTTGTAATGGAGAAAACGGCAAAATAAATATTGCAGGGGTGATTTTCGGTTTTGGGCCGGAGGTCAGCCCGTCTGCTGGCAGCGTGGACTGTCAGCCTTTTCGCCTTACAATTGCTTAATATTATGGCATATATTATCAGGAATAATATTAGCATGGCTGTATGGTCATGCTATTTTTATGCCCTTCTGAAGGTATAGGAAGGATTCTGATATAAATGAAAAGACCATGGTATCTTATGCTCTTGGGGATGCCATGGCCTTTTTGCGTTATGATCCGGCTGTGATCACCGTTACAGCTGCGGCGGCAATCAGGAAAGCTGCAAGAAGTAAGGCGGTAAGAGGCAAGGCCGCAAGAAGTAAAGCTGCAAGGAGTAAGGCAGTAAGAAGTAAGGCTGCAAGAAGTGAAGCTGCAAGGAGTAAGGTAGTAAGAAGTAAGGACGCAAGATGTAGGCGGTAAGAAGACGATAAAAGAAAGGATATCAGAACATGAACAATACGATTATCAGCACCGTAGGTTTAGTAAAAAAATATCGCAGGTATAAGAAAAAGGAAGGAATCAGAGGGAGCATCACCAGTCTCTGGAAACGTGAATATGAAGAAAAGACAGCCATAGATAAAGTGGATTTATCAGTGGCGGAGGGGGAATTCTTAGGACTGATCGGCCCGAACGGTGCGGGAAAAACTACGCTGATCAAGATGCTTACAGGGATTATCCCGCAGACGGAAGGAACCGTCGATGTGCTGGGGTACTATCCCAATGATTTAAAGAATGAGTTTAAGAAGCAGTATGCAGTGGTGATGGGACAGAAAAGCCAGCTGTTTTTTGAGCTTACGGTGAATGATACCCTGCGTTTGTTTAAGGAAATATATGAAATTTCGGAAAAAGACTTTCAGAAGAACAAGAATTGTTTTGTGGAGCTTTTCGGCGTAAGGGAGCTGATGGACGTTCAGGTCAGGACATTGTCATTGGGCGAGAGGATGAAGATGGAGCTTATGGTTGCGCTGCTCCATAATCCGAAGATATTGTTTTTGGATGAACCGACCATAGGTCTGGACGCGGTAGCATCCAAGCAGATACGTGGGTTTTTGAGACGCATCAATGAAGAAAACGGCACTACGATTATCCTGACGTCGCATTACATGGAAGATATAAAGACACTGTGTAAAAGGACTGTCGTCATCAATCATGGGATCAAGATTTACGACGGCACGACAGATGAGCTGTTTGAGAAATATCAGATCAATAAGAGAGTCATCGTGACCTTTGAGACACCTGCGGAGGATATCGGGCTTAAAACACAGAATGTTGCTTTGGTCCAAAATGATCCATACAAGAAGGTCTATGAAGTGGCAAAGGATGATTCAAAGAATTTACTGGCAGAGCTTATGGAGCATAAGCCAAAAGATGTTGTGGTCGAGGAGGAAGAGATCGGGGCCGTAGTAGAGAGGATTTATCAGGAAGGGAGTGAATGTCATGCGTAAATACTGGGCGATCTCCAGAACATATATGAAGACGCAGCTGGTGTGGAGAGCAGATGTAATATTCAATATGCTTTTTACCATAGCAAGGATTCTTTTTGCGTATCTCTTATGGGGTACGGTGTTCCGGGATAAAGAAACGGTAGGGCAATTCACGTTTCACGGTATGCTGTCCTATTACATTGTCAGTTCCTTTTTGTCCCAGCTGGATATGTCCGGTGGGATCGGCAATGAGATCCATGATCGGATACGGAACGGGACATTTTCAAAATACATGGTCATACCCGTGGGGATAGAAAAGTACTTTATGGCAATGGAGCTGGGGGTAGTACTGTTCTATATCGTGTTTGATTTTATCGCGGCTGCTGTATGGATATTTGTGTTCCGGATTCAGTTTGTGTTTGCTGCGGACGGAGGCATTGTTGTATGCGCTGTGATCATGGCGGTGCTGGGGATGCTGTTTATGGTGCAGCTAAATTATTTTCTCGGGCTGCTTACGTTGAAGTATCAGGGGATAGGCACGTTCCTTATGATCAAAAATAACCTTGCGGCGTTGGTCACGGGGAGCATTGTGCCTCTTGCGCTGTTTCCGGAAACGGCTATAAGGATCATGCGGTTACTGCCCTTTTATTATGCGGCATACCTTCCGGCAATGCTGTTTACCGGGATGTGTAAAGAGGAAGCGGTCACCGGGATTGCTGTGATCGCCTGCTGGTGCCTGATTATGCAGTTCTGCATTAATGTGGTCTGGAAGAAAAATCTTAAAAAGTATGACGGGGTGGGAATATGAAAAATAATCTAAAAAAGAATATGCGCATACTCAAAGAAATGCTATGTCTGAGAGTTCATGGATTGATGGTATTCAGGTTTGATTTTTTTGCTCCCTTTTTTGTGGACGGAAGCATGTTTCTGATTCAGCTGCTGGCATTCGGGGCAGTGTATACCAATGTGGATACGATAGGAAACTGGGGAAGGGGAGAAATGATTATATACATCGGTACATTTTCTCTGCTGAATGCTCTTAATATGACCGTTTATTTCTTTGGGGTAAACAGTATACCGTATAAGGTCAGATCCGGTGAGCTGGACTTGTATCTGTCGAAGCCTGTAAGCCCGCTGTTTCGCCTGACCTTTGAAAATATCAGTCCGGGTTCCGTGCCGCTGATCATCATGAGCATTTGTATTGTGGCATATGGTATCCATGTGTCGGATGGGGGGCCGACAGCGGCGGCAATGGCTGCTTATGTATTCTGGGTCGCTGTCATGACAATTCTGTATTACGAAATGGAAGTGATCATTCGTTCGATTTCGTTGTATGTTGTGTCGATGGCCCGGATGGAGCAGATAGAAGAAGCATGTATCAATCTGTGTATGAAGCTGCCGGGGATTGCTTACTATGGGGTATATAAGGTGATCTTTTACCTTGTACTGCCATATGGCATCATGGCGACTTTTCCCGTACAGAGCATGATAGGCGAAATGGACTTACAGAGAGCCGTTTACGGAATCGGTATTGTGGGGATATTTTCTGCCATTACCGCCGCTGTGTGGAAACAAGGGCTGAAGCATTATAACAGCACAGGCTCATAGGAGCAATTAGGTGAAATGTCAAGAGGAAAACATAAAAAGGCTTTCAGAAGGAGTGTTTAAAAATGAACATAGAGAAACAGATAGAATTTGACAAGATAAAAGAGATATGGACAAGGCTGGCAGTCACGGAACGGGCGAAGGAAAGAATCGGGGAGGTGTCCTTCTGCCTGAAGGAGACGGAACTGAGAAAGCAGCTCAGGGACACCACGGACGGCAGGAACCTGATTGAAAAGCTGGGCACGCCGCCTTTACAGAGCCTGACGGAGATAAAGGATATCCTGATGACTGCTGACAAGGGCGATTGCCTTACGCCGTATCAGCTGGAGCGGGTAGAAACGGTTCTGGCAGTCATCAGGCGTTTGAAGGATTATCTGAACAGGGGAAAGGCATACGACAATCCTCTGGCATATTATGAGGAAAATCTGGATGCCATGGAGGAGCTGCAGGAGGAGATCGGAAGGCAGATAAGGGGCGGCGCGGTAGATGACTATGCGTCCAAGGAGCTGGGGCAGATAAGGAACCAGATTGTGAAATGCGAGGAACAGATGAAGCAGAAGGCGGAGCAGATCATGCGATCCAACAAGGAGAGCATGGCGGATCATTACTGCACCCTGCGGAACGGCAGAGTATGCATCCCGGTGAAAAAGGAATGCAGGCTGAAGATATCGGGCAGCGTTATAGACAAGTCAGCGACCGGCAGTACCTTGTTCATTGAGCCGGCAGGCGCTGCAAAATATTATGAAGAGCTGCAGCTGCTCAAGATAAGTGAAGAGAATGAAGTATACCGCATTCTGTATACATTGACGGCAGCGGTTGCGGCATCTATTGATGCCATGAATGAAAATATTGCCATGATCGAGAAGCTGGACTTTATATTGTCAAAGGGCAAGCTGAGCATTGATCTGGATGCGGCAGAGCCGTCCATTAATACGGAGCGGCGGATCGTTTTAAAGGATGCCAGACATCCGCTGATGGACAAGAAGGTAAATGTGCCCCTGCAGTTTGAGATAGGGGAAAGCGTCAGAGGGATCATCATAACCGGTCCCAACACAGGAGGCAAGACGGTGGCGATAAAGACGGTCATGCTTAACTGTATGATGGCGCAGTGCGGGCTTCATGTCACTTGTAAAGAGGCGGATATCTGTATGAATAATTCCTATCTGTGCGATATCGGGGACGGCCAGAATATCGCCGAGAATTTATCCACATTTTCCTCCCATATAAAAAATGTGCTGGAGGTATTGAGGGAGGCAAACAAAGGCAGCCTTGTGATCATGGATGAGCTCGGCTCCGGGACAGATCCGGCAGAGGGTATGGGCATCGCCATTGCCATACTGGAGGAGCTCAGAAAGAGCGGCGCGATCTTCCTTGTGACCACACATTATCCAGAGGTAAAGGAATATGCGGATAGGGCGCCGGATATTATGAATGCAAGGATGACTTTTGACAAGGAGAGCTTAAAGCCTGCTTATCAGATGGTGCTGGGGGAAGCAGGCGAAAGCTGTGCCTTTTATATAGCAGACAGGCTGGGGATGCCCAATGAGATGCTGCGGGTCGCAATAAAGGCCGCATATGGCGAGGCCGCAGTGGGCACGTATCATTTCCGGAAGGAAGAAACCGTGATTGACAAAAGGGCGGCAGGCAGGATATCCAAAAGCAGAAAACAGAAGGGAAGCACAGGGCTTGCCGCGCAGTATAAGCGGGGGGACAGTGTCATGATTTATCCGGATAAGAAGATCGGGATCGTATGTGAGCCGGTGAATGAGAAGGGTGTTTTAAGGGTACAGCTTCCCGGCAAGAAGATATGGATCAATCATAAAAGAGTAAAGCTCCATGTGGCGGCTGCGGAGCTGTATCCGGAGGATTATGATTTTTCCATTGTTTTTGAGACGGCTGAAAATAGGAAGATCATGCATGACATGGATAGGAAATACACGGAGGAGGTGATCAGATATGATGAGGAATAAATAATCAGGCTGAGAATAGGAATCATTTCACCATGGCATATGTGTTTGTGCTATAATGGAAGGTGGTGTTATTCTTGTAAGCGATGAGCAAAGCTAAGACGGTCGGCCAAGTCGGCGCAGATGCATGAGAATATCCGAAGACGAGGCAGAAATAGACTTGGCCGTTTTTAAGGGAGGGTTTTATGAAAAGCAAAAAGAAAGTACATATTTTTCCGATCCTGCTGCTTCTGTTGGCAGCCGTCGCGGCAGGTATCTGTATTTATTTCTATCCCAAGTGGAAAGCGGCAGGGGTACTGCAGGAGAGTTTGGCTTCGGGGCATTTTGTCTATGAGCTGGAGATAAGGCTGGATAGGGACGCCATGGAGGCGAAGCAGGCGGAAACCCTTGAGAATCTGTCTGAGCTGACGGGCTTCGGAAAGGAGGCGCTGTTCCGGTTTACCATAAGGGGCAGCGTATGGGAGGACAAGATACATGAGCTGTTTTATCCGAAAGACATATCGGAACCTATTATAGAGCTGTATCTGAGCAATGACATGAATCTCATAAATGAAACGCTGCCCTATAATACCATACGGAAGAATCTGGTGGAGCAGCATAAGCTGCTGGATCACATCATGCCTGCGGAACGGGAGGCTGTCTATATGACATTGGAGCAGGCGGAGCAGATATTTGATCTGGATTTAAGCGGGATACGAGAGTTTGGGCTGGTGCAGTCCGACGAGGAACTGTCGAGAGTGAAATGCTTTCTGCTGCTTGCGTTTATGAGCGGAGGGAGCAGCGAGGAGGGCAGCCTTTATGAGCTGTCCGCGGAAGGGGTGAATCTGAAGGTGGAGCTGGGGGCTGATGCCGTTCCGGTGCTGCGCTTTGATGTACAAGAGCCCGGGACAGCGTTACAGCAGGCCGAAGAATACCTTTCCCGGCTGAAGCTGGAGACATCCGGATGGCATACGGAGCTGCTTGAGGGTATTACCGGCACGATCATGCCGGGGCAGGGAGAGGAAATTGTGCTTCCCGACAAGCTTATGGATCAAAAAAAGGCGGATCTGCTGGTTGAAATCCGGGATCTGATCAGAAAAGTCGGGAACTTTTTTGATTAGTGACTTTTTCCGCGGGATATGTTAAAATAAGTGCGATTTTCCGCAGAAGGAGGCGCGACGGACGTGAACCAGGCTTGGAAAGAGGATTGGAAGCAGGATCTGAAGAAAATGGTGGGAGCGTTTATCATCGGGGGATTGCTGGTGATCGGAGGCATCATGCTCCTGAGCTATGGGAAGAATTTCCTGATGGCCGTAAAGCCGGCCTATGACATGGATTATATCTTGGATAACGGGGCAAAGAAGGGGATGCACATATCGGGTGAGATAACCTTTATCTATGACTGTTTTGCCGAGATGGAGAATACGGACAGCAATAAAATCACTTCCTATTATTATGCCATTCCGGCAGGGGACGGGATGGTGGTTCTGTGTGTGTCCCCCGATAAACATGATGCGGCGGAAAGGCTGCTGGAGGAAACGATAGATTATCTGGGCACGGGGATTCCCCCGGCATCGGTGATTCCTATAGAAGGGCATGTGGTGAAGGCGGAGGGCAGGCTTCCTTATCTTTTGTCCCAGTATATGCTGCAAATCGGATATACGGAGGAGGAGATCGAGGCCATGGGGGATCCTCTGATGATTCAGGATGCTGCGGCGAGCCTTAAGGCAGCCAGAATCTATGCGCCGGTGGGAATGATCTTGTTTGCGCTGGGGATACTGGCATCGGTATTTGCTGTTTTCTGGAAGGTCAGGCGCAGATGACGGAGGCCATAGTTGATAAAAATCGGCTGGCGGAAGCGGAGGTGCTTTTGCTGGAATGGGCGAGGCTCGACGTGGACAATGAAAATGGTGAGAGACAAGGGGACCGAGAGCGCTGAGGGATAAGCAAGCCGAGAGCGCTGAGGGACAGGTATGCTGAAAATGCTGTAGGACAAGTGATCCGAAAGCGCCGTGGGAAAAGTAAGCCGAGAGCGCCGCGGAATAGAGAAGCCGGGCGGTACGGATAAGGCCAGGCTGGGAGGAAAAGTGATATGTGGGATGTTATTCTAGATACAATGTTAGACACCGAAAGGCTGATTCCCTTTTTGTTTCTGGCCTATCTCGCCATGGAATATCTGGAGCATAGGACCGGGGAGGGAGCAAAGAGGCTGATCCGGTGGGCAGGCAGTGAGGGCCGGGTTCATGTGGGGCCTCTGATCGGCGGGCTGCTGGGAGCAATGCCTCAGTGCGGCTTTTCCGCAGCGGCATCCAATCTGTACGCAGGGCGTGTCATTACGCTGGGAACCCTGATGGCAGTCTATCTGTCCACCTCCGACGAGATGCTGCCCATCCTGATTTCGGAGCAGGTGCCGGTCAGGACGATTCTGATCATACTGCTGTCCAAGGCCGCCGTAGGGATGGCGGCGGGGCTGGCCATTGACTGGGTGATGCGCAGGAGAGGCAGAGAGGCGGAAAGAGGTATCCATGATATCTGCCAGCAGGAGCATTGCCACTGCGAAAGGGGGATTCTCCGCTCCGCTATTTCCCATACCGTAAAGATTACACTTTTTATTCTGCTGGTGACCTTTCTTTTGAATCTTGTACTGCATTTTGTAGGGGAGGATGCACTGGCGAACCTGATCCTGAACCGGCCGGTGCTGGGGCCTGCACTGGCGGGTCTGGTGGGACTGATACCCAATTGCGCAGGCTCCGTGGTGATCACGCAGCTGTATCTGGAAGGGGCCATGGGACTGGGATCGGCTCTGGCAGGGCTTCTGGCAGGGTCGGGGGTAGGGCTGCTGGTGCTGTTTCGGACAAACCGTGACCGTAGGGAGAACCTGAAGATACTTGGGCTGCTTTACGGTATCAGCGTGGCTGTAGGGATTGCTGTAGAGCTCCTTGGAGCGTTTTCTGCCTAGTTTTTCTTTGCCACCGGTATCCACACCTCATACTGGGCGTTCTGGGGATCCGGGTTTAGGTAGACCTCAACGTCGGGGGCATTGGCGTACTCGTACCCCGAGGTAGGCAGCCATTCTGTCACAATGCGGCGCTCCAGCTCCTGAATGGACTGGTTCGTCCCTGTCCCCGGGAAGACTGCCCATGTGGCTGCAGGCACTGTATATTCCTCCAGGCCGTCGGCGTCCTTTGAGGTAGACACCGCAATGTAATACCTCCATGGTTCCGTGTCATTGCAGGTGCTGATACCCAGCACTCCCATGGGAGGCGTGTCCATCATGCCGATGAGCTTCTGCAGCGTACCGTCTGTGGATACCTCCTGCCATTTGGAAGGGATGACAGCAAAATTTTCCTCAATGTTCTTTTGCAGCGGCACGGATACGCCCACGATGCGGAAGGCATTCTTAGTTTCGATTCGATAGTTCATTTCTTCGACTCCTTTCACGGTAATCTTGAATGTAATAGGTGGAAAGGATTTTACGGAAACGCCTTCGTTTTTTACTGCGGACGGAGCGATTCCGTGTATGGACTGAAACGCTCTGTTGAAGGCGGTGGGGGAGCTGTAGCCGTATTTCATGGCCACGTCGATGATTTTGGCTCCGCTTCCCTGCAGGTCCACGGCAGCCAGAGACATTTTCCTCCTGCGGATATATTCGGACAGAGGAATCCCCGCCATATAGGTGAACATTCTCTGGAAATGAAATGTGGAGCAGCAGGCTATCCGGCCCAGCTGCTCATGATCGATCTCATCTGACAGATGCTCCTCGATATAACTGATCGCATTGTTTAATCTTTCAATCCATTCCATATCGTAAAACCCTCCTGATATTTTCATTGTATAGCATTTTCCGGTACATTTCCTCTCAGTTTCTGCACGAAAAAGAGAGGTCGTCCGCGCCCGTTCCTGATGCTCTTTTGGTATGCCGATTCCCGTATCCGTGGCGGAAAGAACGATAGATTCCTGTTTGTTTTTTGCTGTCATGATAACGGAGCCGTGACTCCTGAATACCATTTTAAAATAATATGAAGATGGAATCAATGGTAGGTTTTCTTTTTTGTGTTAAAATAAAAGCTCTGCAGGATTGATGCCGTGGGATTGTAAAATTGCGGTAAAGCAGTGGGAAGTCCGGGAAAACTGGCTGTTTCCATGCTTTGGAATCTGTGGTAAAATGTTGGAACAAAAGGCTGCTTCTCGGAATCTCAGTAAGCAAAATCAGGATCTGAATCAATAATGTGGTTGGAAAAGCGGTTTGGAGATTTTGAAAGACTGTCTGTATAATAGGGCAGAATAAGGGAAAGTGTATAAAATGAAGGAGCATAAATGCCCGGCTCGGCGGAGGCACTGTGACAAAAAAGTCAATATCGTGCAAGCGGTTCCTCTGATTGGAGATTCAAACATATTAACAGAGTATATAAAATTAAGGAAAACATTGCCGCAGGATGTGTGCAGGCAGCGGCAAATACTTCCATATTTCACAAGAAAGAGGTAGCAGATCATGAAAAAAGCGTTGATTACCGGCGTGACCGGTCAGGACGGCTCCTATCTGTCGGAGTTCCTGCTGGACAAAGGGTATGAGGTCTATGGCATCATCCGCAGGTCGTCTGTGGATTATAGAGAGCGGATAGCCCATCTGGAGGGAAATCCGCATTTCCATCTCCGCTACGGGGACATGGGTGATTCCATGAGCCTTCTGTCCGTGATCGGCAGCGTGCGGCCGGATGAGATTTACAATCTGGCGGCCCAGAGTCATGTTCAGGTCAGCTTTGATGTCCCTGAATTCACTGCAGACATAGATGCTGTGGGCGTCCTGCGCATTCTGGAGGCTGTCCGGCTTACCGGCCTGAATGATACCTGCCGCATCTATCAGGCGTCCACGTCAGAGCTGTACGGCAAGGTGGAGGAGGTTCCCCAGAATGAAAAAACCCCCTTCCATCCCTACAGCCCATATGCGGTGGCGAAGCAGTACGGCTTCTGGATAACCAAGGAATATAGAGAGGCTTATAATATGTTCTGCTGTTCGGGCATTTTGTTCAATCATGAGTCCGAGCGCAGAGGGGAGACCTTTGTCACAAGGAAGATAACGCTGGCTGCGTCCAGAATCAGGCAGGGCAAGCAGGACAAGCTGTATCTGGGCAACTTAAGCTCCCTCCGGGACTGGGGCTATGCCAAGGACTACGTGGAGTGTATGTGGCTGATTCTCCAGAACGACAAGCCGGAGGATTTTGTCATCGCCACGGGGGAGCAGCATTCCGTCCGGGAATTCTGTCAGCTGGCGTTTCATTATGCCGGCATCGAGCTGGAATTTGCGGGGGAGGGCATGGATGAAAAGGGGATTGACAAAGCCACCGGCAGGGTGCTGGTTGAGGTCAGCCCGGACTTTTACCGTCCCACGGATGTGGTAAACCTGTGGGGAGATCCCACAAAGGCCAGAAGAGAGCTGGGCTGGAATCCGGTCAAGACCAGCTTTCGGGAGCTGGTGAAGCTTATGGTGGAGAGTGACATGGAAAAGGTAGCAGTGGAGCGTGCGGGGGAGCATATCCGCTGCAATCTGGAGGAATATCTGGAGAGAGGCGTGAGGAAATGATGGAAAAAAGTGCAAAGATCTATGTGGCGGGCCACCGGGGCATGGTGGGTTCCGCAATTGTCCGGGAGCTGGAACGGCAGGGCTACCAAAATATTGTCACCCGCACCCATAAGGAGCTGAATCTGACCCGTCAGGAGGCAGTGGAGGCCTTTTTTGCCGAGGAACGGCCGGAGTATGTATTTCTGGCGGCGGCAAAGGTGGGGGGCATCGTGGCCAATTCCGAGGCCTTGGCGGACTTTATGTATGAAAATATGATGCTGGAGATGAACGTGATTCATGCGGCGTGGTGCAACGGCTGCAAAAAGCTGGAATTCCTCGGGAGCTCCTGCATCTATCCCCGCATGGCACCGCAGCCCATGCCGGAAAGCTGCCTGCTGACCTCGGAGCTGGAAAAGACAAATGAGGCGTATGCGCTGGCCAAGATATCTGGCTTGAAATACTGTGAATTTCTAAACCGGCAGTACGGAACGGAATATATCAGTGTCATGCCTACCAATCTGTACGGCCCTAACGACAACTATCACCCCACCCACAGCCATGTGCTGCCGGCGCTGATCCGTCGTTTCCACGAGGCAAAGGAATCAGGGGCTTCTTATGTCACCTGCTGGGGAGACGGCAGCCCTCTCCGGGAATTTCTGTATGTGGACGATCTTGCGGAGCTGTGCGTGTTCCTGATGAACAATTATTCCGGCAATGAGACGGTGAACGCAGGCACGGGCAAGGAACTGACCATAAAGGAGCTGACGGAGCTGGTGGCGGAGACGATAGGCTATCAGGGCGAGATCCGCTGGGATACCAGCAAGCCCAACGGTACGCCCCGGAAGCTTCTGGACGTGAGCAAGGCCGCAAAGCTGGGCTGGACCTATAAGACAGAGCTGAGAGACGGCATCCGCCTTGCTTATGAGGATTTCCTGAATAATCCTATGAGGGCGGAGAGGTAAAGCGTTGATGGCCGGATGAAAGGCAGCTGATAACGCTGAGTCAGATACTCTAAAACAGGCTGACGGACGATGCTGAACAGAAAATAAATTTGTCGATTATACTGAATAGAAAGCCGATCAGACATAGGTAAGGAGCAGGCATATGAATATTATTGTCCGGCGGGTCCGGCAAGCGTCTATGGCCGTTGTCCAATGATATGACGTGGAATACGCTGACAGAGGCCATGGAAGAAAACACAGTAGGAGAAGTGATGCTGAACGAGACCTGTGATAATGTTCATGTCATCAACGAGCTGGGGGTTCCGGTTCTGGCCATGGGGCTGCATGATGTAGTGATTTCCACCAGCCCGGAAGGGATTCTGGTGTCTGATAAGGGGCAGTCAAGCTATATCAAACCCTTTGTGGACAAGATAGATCAGCAGATTATGTTTGCGGAAAAGTCATGGGGCAGTTTTCGGGTGCTGGACGTGGAGAAGAAAAGCATGACCATCAAGGTCACGCTGAATGCGGGCCATGGGATGAATTATCATAGTCACAAGTACCGGGATGAGGTCTGGGTGGTTATTTCCGGCAGGGGAACCACCATTGTGGACGGTGTGCGGAAGGAGGTTTCTCCCGGAGATGTGATTACCATGAAGGCTGGATGTGTCCATACAGTGATGGCTCATGAGGAGCTTCAGATGGTAGAGGTGCAGCTGGGCGAGGAGATCAGCATTCATGACAAACAGAAATTTAAGCTTGATTTATGACGGGTCGTGCTGAAGGGGAAGGAGGCGGGACTGCATGGAAGAGCAAAGGGAAGATATGTTTGTAGCAACAGTATCAGTGGAATCCGACCGGATCTTATATACTCCGTCTGCGTTTGCGAGGACGAATCTGCTGTATCTTCAGGAGACCGGGCGGCTGACGGCGCTGGCACCCCACACCAGCAGCCGGGACAGCCTGCGCTCCTGCCTTTGCTTCGCAGTGCTTGAGGGCAGCGGATCCCTGACCTACGAAGGACATGAATATGTATTGAAAATGGGAGATGTAGTGTATATCGACTGTCAGAGCCCTTATGCCCACAGCACTGACGCAAAAGATCTATGGTCGCTTCAGTGGTGTCATTTTTACGGAACAAGCGCACAGGCCATCTACACAAAGTACCGTGAGCGGGGCGGGCAGCCGGTGGTGCATCCTAAAAGCCTCAGGACATACACGGGGCTGCTGACAGAGCTGTATGAAATCGCGGCATCGGACGATTATATCCGGGATATGCGTATCAACGAGAGACTGAGCAGCCTGCTCACATGTCTGATGGAGGAATCATGGCACCCGGAAAAGCAAAAGACGGATCGGGTGAGGAAGCTGGATGTCAGACAGATCAAGGCGTATATTGATGAAAATTACAGGACAAAAATTTCACTGGAATCGACAGCGGATAGGTTCTATATCAATAAACATTACCTTGCGAGACTGTTTAAGGAGCAGTATGGCGTGACGCTTACGGGATATATCCAGCAGGTACGGATCACCCATGCAAAGAGGATGCTCCGATTCACAGACAAAAAGGCGGAAGAGATCGGGCTGGAGTGCGGATTCGGTGAACCGGCCTATTTCAGCAGGGTATTCAAGAGGATAGAAGGGGTCAGTCCCAGCGAATATAGGAGCTTATGGTGAGAAAAGCAAAAAATGGTGTAAAACTAAAAAAAATAAAAAAAATTTAAAAAAACTCTTGCATTTCATAAAGTAATATAATATAATATGTTTTGTTGATACGAAAGATACATCACAAAGTGCGATTCCAGAGAGGAAATGCGCCGCTAGCTCAGTTGGTAGAGCACCTGACTCTTAATCAGGGTGTCCAGGGTTCGAGCCCCTGGCGGCGCACTGAAGGAACTGTTTTTGAGGACTGCAGAGCCTTGGGGACGGTTCTTTTTTTGTGCAATAAAGCAGGAGAGACAAAACACTGGTTCTTGATCAGGGATTTTGTCTCTATTTTGCGTCTGACCCCTGCATGTTCAGGGAATCCATTGACAAGATGTTACATTTCATGTATAATGACTAAAAAATTAAAAACAGTCAAATGGGAGACATTAGGGTGCCAAAGAGCTATTCGGAACAAGAGCGAGAATATATCAAGAAACGGCTGAAAGAAGAAGCGGCGAAATGTCTGGCTCAATATGGTGTTCGTCGTACGACGGTGGATGAAATCGTGAAGCGGGTCCATATTCCCAAAGGGACTTTCTATCTGTTTTATAGATCAAAGGAACTGCTTTTGTTTGATGTTATTCAGGAACAGCAGAGGATCATCAACGGGGAGCTGTATCAGGCCGTTTCTGATATTGCCGATACAGGGGTTTCGGCAGAGAAACTAACCGATATGATTTTTAAGTTCTATAAAACGACGGAGAAAATGCCGATTTTGAAGCTGCTGGACACGGGCGAAGTGGACTTGCTGTTGCGTAAGCTGCCGAGGGAAATAGTAGCGGAGCATTTGCAGGACGATACGGATATGATTAAAAAAATGCTTGCGTTGTTTCTTGTCAAAAAAGAGGCAGATATAAAGGTTATCAGTGCCGCATTCCACGCAATTTATTTTGCGACGCTGCATAAAGAGGAGATTGGTGAAGAACAGTATGATGAAGCACTGCGTTCTTTGATTCGTGGAATTGTGATGCAGATCATCTGAAAAGTCCGGCAATCAGCCGGACTAAAAACAGCCCGTTAATTGACTATTAAATCAAATTTAGTCATATAGTATAAGGAGGGAAATATGATACACGTTCGCAATCTTTCATACAGCTATACGAAGCAGCCTTTTATTTCCGACATGAGCTTTTCTGTTTCTTCGGGTGAGATCTTCGGCTTTTTAGGACCTTCTGGGGCGGGTAAAAGCACACTGCAGAAAATTTTAATTGGAATGCTGAGGACGTATCAGGGCTCAGTTATGATAAATGGTATTGAATGTAAAAGGCGTACAAAACATTTTTACGAGGATATTGGAGTTGATTTTGAATTTTCGACCATGTATGAGAAACTGACCGCGAAAGAAAATCTGCAGTTTTTTTCATCACTGTATGAAAAGAAGTCATGCTCGATTGAGGAACTGTTGAAAAGGGTGGGTTTGGAACATGATGCGGATAAGCGTGTAGCCGGTTATTCAAAGGGCATGAAATCCCGATTGAACTTTATAAAAGCATTGCTGCATGATCCTCTTTTGCTCTGCCTTGACGAGCCGACCAGCGGACTTGACCCTGCAAACAGCCGTATGATGAAGGATATGATTTTACATTGTCCGTTATTTCGCTTGCTGTCGCCGCTATACTGGCATTGGCCGCAAATGTGGATAGTTTGCATATTGTATTGCTTGGTACAGCTGTTTCCGGTGTGATATTTACGCTTCTGGCCATTATTATTGCAACGAAAATCACAAGCCTCAACCAGTTTATTTTATGGACCATACCAGTAGAGGTTGTTTGCTTTGTACCTGCGATATTGCATTTATTCAGGATCGATCCGGCATGGCTTAGATATTATCCTGTCAATGTCTGCATGGAAATGGTATCCGGTCATGCCCCGTCTGCAATGGGGATTCTTGCCGTAATAGCATTGACGGTAATTTTGGCTGTTCTATCAAAAGCTTGTATCTTGAAAATGTGGGATAACATAGGAGGTGCGAAGCTATGAAAGCAATTCGGCTTGGTTTTTTGCAAATGATAGTAACTATGCGGCGTGACATGATGCTGTTTATAGCCTGCCTTGTGCCGATTCTGGCAGGTCTTTTCTTTCGGCTTGTCATACCTTTTTTGGAAGCTGCTATAACAGACCATTTTCATGTATCAGCGATTATTTCTCCTTATTACAGACTGATTGATGTATTCTTTATGATGTTATCACCGGTTATGTTCTGCTTTGTTTCGGCAATGGTTTCTTTGGAGGAAGTCGATGAAAAGATAGCGACATATCTATTCATTACACCTTTAAGGAAAACAGGTTATCTGTCTGTGCGGCTTGGGGTTCCTGCCGCTGCGGCATTTCTTGTAACGGTTATCTTGTTTCCCTTCTTTAGGCTGACGGATTTTTCTCTGATTGCCATATTGTTGTTTGCGGTATGCGGAACCTTACAAGGGCTGACTGCTGCGCTGCTGGTTCTGGCGTTTTCGTCAAACCGATTAGAGGGCATTGCGATAGCAAAGCTGTCTGCACTGTTTATTTTCGGCGCGGCTATCCCTTTTTTTATCAAGGATAACATACAATATGTATTGTTTCCTCTGCCTTCTTTCTGGATAGGGAAAGCAGCCTGCGGAAATAAAGTGCTTTATATGATTCCTGCATTTATTTTATCAGCTGCATGGATTTATTTTTTGTTAAAACTGTATCTGCGTAAAATATAGGAAGAACGGCGGTCTGTGCCGGTAAAGCCATTCCCTGCAGTACCGCGGTCAGCGTATGCTGTGATTTTCAGCGAAAGCCAGAACCTGATCCATGTACGGGTGCTCTGGTATATCAGAGGTATATTTTATGGTGTCCCGTTAACCGAATTTTGACAATATACCCGGCTTTCTTCCAGCACTGTAAAGCATCCCCCTTCCAGAGACAAAATGGATGCGGCGCAGTTCGGCAGGGAGATCTGCCAGAAGCGTTTCAGAGGGATGTTTCCCACGACGCTGAGCATACATCTGTTGAAAGCCCCGTGAGCAACGAGCAGCACATTGTCGCATAAGCCTTCCAGAGGAAGAATTCTTTCCCGTAGAAACGACTGTGCCCGGCTGCAGGTCTCCTGAATGGATTCCGCCCCTGCAGGGGGAATGTAGCAGTCCGGACGGCAGAAGAAATTATGGAGAGGATGAGAAGGGTCTTTTTGCTTCATGTCATCAAAGGTATGTCCCTCGTATTGGCCGAAATGAATCTCCATCAGACGTTCGTCCGCTATGGGAAACAAGGAATGAGAACTTTTGCCGGCGATGATTTCGGCTGTTTCCGCAGCCCTGCGTAGGGGGGAGCAGAAGGCCTTGTCAAAAGAGATGCCGCTCAAGGCGGCTGCCGTCTCTTCGGCCAATGCTCGGCCATAATCATTCAAAGGGATATCGCTCTGGCCCTGCAGTCTTCGTTCTTTATTCCAATCAGTCTCTCCGTGTCTGAAAAGATATATTTTCATCTTTCTTCCCTTTCTTTGCCGGTTGAATCGGTATGAAGCTTTTATGTCATAATATAAGGAGGTTGCGCTCCGCAGGGATGGCCACTCTGCTTTGCTCCGGGCCGGTATAATGTCTGGCGACATTATACCATCTTGCTCCGATTTTGCCAATCAGGCTTTTTAGAATGGAAGGCTTTATGAAAAAAGGATTGGATACCTGAAGGCACCAATCCTTTTTATGGATAGCTTTGTGTGCAATAAACCATGCAGAACTGACATTATGCTTCGCTTATACAGACAGTTTAGGTTTATGTACAGCTCAGACAATCAGCTAAGATAGCGCAAGAGAGTTGTTGCGTTCAGATCCTTAGGAAAATATATGCCCAAAGCCAGTTTGGTTCCGATGAGAAGGAACAAGATGACGAAAATAACAATGATACCAAATACAACATAGGTGGATTTGTCGTCATGAGCATTTTCCAGTCCTCTGATGGCGCCTACAAGGAAGAGCGTTGTCAGAAGGATTGAACCGAAGAACAGCGCAAAACCGATTGCAGGATTGATGAAGCCCAGTATGATGGCCAGTATGTTCATGGGAATAGCGGCAATGGAACGCACAGAGCTAAGCGCCAGCACCTGATTCAGGGAAGCACTGATCTTTGTGATTTTTGTGCCGACGAAAATCAGGCCCGTCATCAATGCAGAAAAGATGACTGAGAATAAAAGCGTGATGAAAAAAGCTTTTATGCCCGAAAATTTAGGAAAAGAGCTGTTTCCAAAGGTTACAAGACTGATCAGGGAATTAATCTTTCCGACCATCACAATGCTGAAAATACAGGAAAAAACTGCCTGAATGCCCATGAGTATGAGGGCGACTATCTTGTTCCCGCCCTGCACGAAAGAGCTGCCGCCGGTAACGGGATGCGTTAACACTCCTAATATAGATGAGAAAACGTTCTTTGCTGCTTCGTTGACTGCATCCTTGCTGGGCAGGGTAACGGTCACGGTTGTCTTGCCGCCGGCAGAGGCATTGTTAGGCTGTCCGGGAATCGGGGGTGGAGCAGGATTCGGATTGGGTGCAGGAGCAGGAATCGGGGGAGGCGCGAGATTCGGATTGGGTTCAGGAACAGCTTCGGGAGCAGGGGGAGGGGGTACCGGCGTACCGGGATTTGCTGCCTGAACGGATGCCTGACAGCTGCATACTTCTCCATCCTGCAATGCTTTTCCGCAAAATTTGCAAAATGCCATAATGTCAATCTCCTTTTCTTGTCGTAGATACAAAATTATTCATCCAGTGTTTTGTTTCGCGTTTCAGGAAAAGATTTTATGCCATAGCGAAACAAAAGGCTATAAATAGCCCATCTCATCTATCTTAAACGAAATCATATAGGAATGCAACATGAATCTAAAATCAATATTAAATTTTTTGAAAATTTTGTAAATTCATGTTGTTTTCCACGGTGCATTTTTATATGGAAATTCCATAAAAAGAGTGATATAATAGGGCATTCAGTTTATTGCCTGAGGGGCAAGGGGGCGGAGACGGTATAGGATGAGGGACATATTTGACACGCACGCGCATTATGATGACAAGGCATTTGATGATGATAGGGAAGAGCTTCTGGCGAGCCTGCCGGGGAGGGGCATAGCAAGAGTGGTGAATGTAGGAGCCAGCATGGCCTCCTGCGGGCGCACGGCATTGCTGATGGAAAAGTATGATTTTATCTACGGTGCCATGGGGATACACCCCAGCGAGACCAGGGAGCTGGATCAGGAGGTCTTCAGTCGGCTGAAGGGAATGTGCGGACTGAAGAAATGTGTGGCTGTAGGAGAGATCGGTCTGGATTATTATTGGGATGAGCCGGAGCAGGAGATCCAGAAGAAGTGGTTTGTGGGTCAGCTGAATCTGGCCAGAGAATGCGGGCTGCCTGTCATTATCCATTCCCGGGATGCGGCGAAGGATACGGTGGATATCATGACGGCTGAAAAAGCCGGTGAGATCGGGGGCGTGGTTCATTGCTACAGCTATACCAAGGAGACTGCCAGAGTGTTTCTGGATATGGGGTTTTTCTTTGGCATAGGCGGCGTCCTGACCTTCAAGAACGCAAGAAAGCTGAAGGAAGCGGTGGAGTATATTCCGCTGGATAGGATTGTTCTGGAGACGGACTGTCCCTATCTGGCACCGGTGCCCTGCCGGGGACAGAGGAACAGTTCCCTGAACCTGCCCTATGTGACGGAGGCATTGGCGCAGATAAAGGGGATTTCGGAGGAAGAGGTGCGGGACGTGGTCTGGGAGAACAGCATAAGGCTGTATCGGATGTGAATGTGGGATGCGGCGTAATATGTGGAACTGCCGAATTGCGTGAAGCTTTGTATAGTGCGGAAGCGACTGATGGCATATGATAATGGAGAGACAAGGGAGGAATGCAGAAATGAGAAAGCTGATCAACGGCAGCAGTATCGATCTGGGTGTATGCTATTACCCGGAGCATTGGGACAGGGAGCTGTGGGCGGAGGATCTGGACAGGATGCTGGCAGTGGGGCTTAAGACCGTCCGTATCGCAGAATTCGCATGGAGCCTGATCGAGCCCAGAGAGGGGGAGTACACTTATGGATTTTTTGATGATTTCCTGCAGCTGGCACTGGAGAAGGGGATGCAGGTAATCTTCTGTACGCCCACGGCAACTCCGCCGGCATGGCTGACACAGAAATACCCGGAGGTGCTGAATGCGGACATGGACGGGCATCTGATCTATCATGGTTCAAGACGGCATTACAATTATAATTCGACGAAATATCAAGAGATATGCAGGAATATCATAGAGAAGTCCGCGTCTCATTATGGAAAGCACCCGGCTATTGTGGGCTGGCAGCTGGACAATGAATTCAACTGCGAGAACGGGGAGTTTTATTCAGAGAGCGACAGCGCGGCATTCCGGGAGTTCCTGAAGGAGAAATACGGTACGCTGGAGGAGCTGAACAAGGCATGGGGGACGGTCTTCTGGAACCAGACCTACACCGATTGGCAGGAGGTATATGTGCCCAGAAGGACTAATACCAACTCTCCCAACCCCCACCTGAAGCTGGATTATCATCGTTTTATCTCGGACAGTGTCTGCAGGTTTGCAAAGATGCAGGCGGATATTCTGAAAAAATATCTGAAGCCCGGGGATTTCATCACAACCAACGGAATGTTTGGCAATATTGATTATCAGCGGATGGAAAGGGAGAGTCTGGACGTGCTGATGTATGACTCTTATCCGAATTTCGGCTATGGGCTGGACGGTTATGATCCCAAGAATCTGATGAAGGATAGGTGGTGGAGCCACAATCTGGCGGAGGTGCGCGCCGTGTCGCCTGATTTCGGCATCATGGAGCAGCAGAGCGGAGCCAACGGCTGGAACACCCGCATGGAGGCTCCCTCGCCCAGACCGGGCCAGATGACGCTGTGGACTATGCAGAGCATCGGGCATGGAGCCGATTATATCAGCTATTTTCGCTGGAGGACCGCCGTCTTCGGCACGGAAATCTACTGGCACGGTATTCTGGACTATTCCGGCAGGGAGAACCGCAGGCTCAGGGAAACGGGGCAGATCTATGAGAAAATAGGAAAGATGCAGGAGCTGGCCGGCTCCGGATATGAAGCAAGGGTGGGCATCCTGAAGGACTATGACAATATCTGGGACAGTGGGCTGGACAGATGGCATGGCCGGGTGGAGTCTGTGAGCCAGAATGGGCTGTTTGAGGCAATGCAGGTGGCTCATGTGCCTTTTGACTATGTGTATATGGAGAACCATACAGATCCGGAGAGCCTGAAGCAGTATGAGATACTGTTTTATCCTCATGCCAGCATTCTTACAAAGGAGCGTATGGCGGTTCTGGAGGAGTATGTGGCGGCAGGAGGAAAGCTGGTGATGGGCTGCCGCACGGGCTATAAGGACGAGAACGGGAAGTGCGTCATGGAGCATCTGCCGGGGCTTGCTGCAAAGCTCACGGGGACGGATGTCCCGGAATATTCCTTTGTGGCGCCTGACGAAGGCAGGGTGATGGCAGACTGGGATGGGACAAGGATCGAGGCTGCGGTGTTCAATGATCAGCTGGCTCTCTTACAGAAGGGGGAGGCTGCCAGCGGGGAGAGAGCCGCAGACAACTGCGTGCTTGCGGTTTATACGGACAGCTATTATGCGGGCACTCCGGCGCTGATCCGCAACCGCTTCGGCAAGGGAGAGGCATACTATTTCGGCGGCGCTTTTGCGCCGGATACTGCTCGGGTATTTCTGGAGAAGCTTGGGGCGGCGGAGCCTTACAAAAATCTCATAAGCCTTCCCGAGAGCTGCGAGCTGGCGGTTCGCAGGAAAGGGGGAGTCCGCTGGTTCTTTGTGCTGAACTATCTGCCCCAGCCTGCGGAGATAGAATTGAAGCGGGAGATGCAGGATCTGTGGACGGGGAAAAAGATGCAGGGGACTTTGAAGCTTGAGGGATATGGCACGGGGCTTTATAAGTTGGAAGCATAGGCTTTTTCAAAAATGTAGTGCAAAAAAGGCGCATGGTTTACATTTTTGTTCCATGCGCCTGATGCTGTATTATTTGCGAATATTCTCAAATAATATTCTCAAAGTAAATAATAGCACGATTGATAGCTGTTGTCAAGCAGGGAACTTGATTTAGCAAAGCTGTATACCCCCAAAAATTGGAAATCAGCTTTCGAGCCTCATTGACAAAACGGAATACTCTCTATATAATTAAACTATGAGTTTAATTATTGCAAGGAGGAACACATGGGACGAAGAAAGAAAGAGCCTATAAGCGTACACCGGGAAAACATAGTGTCTGCGGCATCTGTATTATTTATGGAAAAAGGAATTTCCGCGACTTCTATGGACGATATAGCGAAAGCCGCCGGATACAGCAAGGCAACATTATACGTATATTTTGAAAATAAGGAGGAGATTGTCGGTATTTTGGTATTGAACAGTATGAAAAAACTTTACGATTATATATCTTCTGCTCTGATACAGCATGAAGCCACGAAAGCAAGATATGATTTTATCTGTCGTGGGCTGGTGCAGTATCAAGAGGAATTTCCCTTTTATTTCAAAATGGTATTGGATAAAATCAACGTTGATTTTGAGAACAAAGACTATCTGCCGGAAGAAAAGGAAACTTATCAAATTGGAGAAGAAATAAATGAAAAGATAAAAAACTTTTTGTTATCCGGCATGGAAAAGGGAGATTTACGAAATGATTTGGATATTATGCCTGCTATATTTAATTTTTGGGGTATGCTTTCCGGAATCATTCAGCTTGCCGCAAACAAAGAAGAATATATTAAAAAGTCAATGGGATTATCTAAAATAAAGTTTTTGGAATATGGTTTTTCCCTTGTTTATCATTCGATTGCGATTAAGGAGAAAGGCTTATGAGTGAAAAAAATGCGCTTGCCATTTTAGGCAGTCCTCATACAAATGGGACAACAGCAGCCATGCTGAATTTCGCAGTTCATAAAGCTGAACAGGCGGGTTATGCTGTAACAAAAATCACTCTGTATGAAAAGAATCTTTCTTTCTGCACCGGTTGCCGGGCTTGCATGGATACACATATTTGTATTCAGAAAGATGATATACAGGAAATCGCCCCACTATTACATAAGAGCCAGCTTGTTATCCTTGCCGCCCCTGTCTATTGGGCAAATGTTCCGGCGTCTGTCAAAAACTTATTTGACCGACTACTGGGAACGGCTATGGAAGAAACAAACACATTTCCAAAACCACGCTTACGGGGGAAACAATATATGATTTTGACTTCCTGCAATACTCCCGCGCCTTTTTCGTGGATATTCGGACAAAGCAGAGGGGCAATCCGCAGTATGGACGAATTTTTCAAGACCGCAGGCATGAAATCGGCGGGAAAAGTGGTATGTGCAAATGCAAAAAATAAGAAAGAACTGCCTAAGCGAACAATGAAAAAGATTGAGAGGTGTCTGAAATGAAATTATCCCGAAAAAGAATCCTGTCCTTTACAGCAATTTTTCTTTTCCTTATTGTTTTGATTTTTACGGCGGTTTATCTGAAAAGCGTGGCAGATTATAAAAGGTCAGTAAAAGAAACAACGTTCAGCAATTTAGATATTTCCAATGTTCCCGACGGAGTTTATGTCGGAGAATATGACGTGGATTTTGTTTATGCCAAAGTGGAAGTAACGGTTCAAAACGGAGTAATTACAAACATTGATATTCTGGAGCATAAAAACGGGCGTGGAAGCCGCGCAGAAGTTGTTGTTGACAGAATCATTGAAGAACAGAAAATAGATATTGACGCAGTATCGGGGGCAACAAATTCAAGCATTGTCATAAAGAAAGCTGTTGAAAATGCCTTAACAGGTGAAAATAGAAAATGAGCAAGAAAACAGAGTGGATTTATTGCCCTGTCTGCGGGAACAAAACAAGGTTACAAATTCGGCTAGATACAGAATTAAAAAATTTTCCTCTTTACTGTCCGAAGTGTAAACAGGAAAATTTGATTGACGTAAAAGAATTGCATATAACCGTTATCGAGAAAAAATTTTAATAAAGTGAAGAGCCAGACGCATAAAAGACGCAGAGCCGACAGACTTGTGAGAAAATCACAGTTTGTCGGCTCTCTTTATGTTCAAGAAAGCAATTTTTACAAAGTCAGCAGATTGTGTATTACAGCTAACAAAGGGTATCGTGATGGAATGTAAAGTATGTCAGCAACAAAATCGTATAGCCATTGACCTGTCAAAAAAAGCCAAGCCATTAACAAGGACTATTGCGCCTATGGATACGAATACACACATCATGTAGTATGTCTTAATAACTCACATTACCCAAACGCCTGTACCGCTTCAGGTTGTATGGGCGTTTGTTGTAATAGCCCCCTACTGGGAAGAAAGGGGGTGAGTGAAAATGAGATATTCTGAACAGTTCATGGAACATATCGAATATGCGTTCAATGCGTTCTGCAAGGTTGTCCTGCGCCATGAAGCCATTAACGCATGGCGAGATTTGAAGCGGAAAGCGGAACGGGAAATATCCCTTGACTATCTGATGTCAGAACGATATTTTGAACCGTATGCTATGGACAGTTACTTTGAAAAGCAGGACAAGCCGACCCTATTTCTTGTGTTGGGAAAGGAAGTTATTGTTGATGATGAACAGTTAGCAGCGGCATTATCAAGATTGCCGGAGTTAAGACGGGAAGTTTTGTTGCTTTATTATTTCGTTGGCTATCGCGATGAAGCAATCGGCAGACTGTACGGGCGTTGCAGAAGTACAATAAACAGTCGGAGAAATGTTGCATTGAAACAGTTGCGGAAAGAATGGGAGAGATTGGAACATGAGAAACAAAAAGCTGATACCTTTTGAGGTAATCGAAAAAGCCGTTGCTGGAGAGCCGGAAGCGGTAGACGCAATATTGCGGCACTACACTGCACACATCAAATACCTGTCTATGTATAAGGGGCATATCAATGACGATACACAGGACAAGTTAAAGGCAAAACTGGTTGAAGCCGTATTGAAATTCCGCTTCGACCGTTAGGAAGTAGCAAAGACGGGAAAAGCTGTCAAGGGTAAACTTCGCGCTATGCGCCCTTGACAGCTTTTCCCGCCTTTGCTTG
>CAXHOW010000018.1:0-49300 GCA_964018205.1 uncultured Acetatifactor sp.
AATGAGGCATGCCGCCTATGTTTTTACCGGATAATTCCATCCGGTTTTAATTTGAGGTCAAGTTCACGGATTCAGGTCCTTTTCATCGCCCGATTAAAAGGGCAAGGATATATTCCATTCCTCAATTCCTGATCAGACAGTTGCTTCCCCCCATTATTCAGATTTGCAAAAATTTTATGCAATATCTCATCTTTCTTCTCCAAGTCAGAAATCTTTATTTCCACTACAGAAATGCTTAAATAATCTACCTTTCTTCTCAACTCGACCGGCAGATTCTGATAACTGATATCACACTTATCGTTGCCAATCTGCATATAAAAATTTGATGGCACAATTTCATATTTTTTTTCAAGTGCCGCCACAAAGTTGCCTGCAGAATCCACATCTATCTCCTGATAGTCAAATACGCTCATCTTTTCATTTTTAAAAAATTTTCCTATATAATAAAAATACAGGCTCATTACTCTCTGCTGCCCGTCCAAAATTTCTAACTGCCCATTTTCATTTCGATACGTGTATATCGGTGGTATAGGAAATTGCCTGATCAAAGATGTTGCCAAATCTTCAACTTGCGCTTTACTCCACCGATACTTTCGCTGATATTCTGGAATTACAAACAGATTATCATGTACTCCCTCTACTAATGCCCTGAACCCCATGTCTGTTTTGTATTGTTGTACACTAATATTATTATATATTTCAAGAATTGACTTTGCCATGTGATGTCTCCTCTATCAAAAGTATTCTCGACAATTGATTCCTACTTTAATCATGTATTTCCTTATAATGCATCTGCTTTAAGACATAGCACTGCTTCTTTTCTATGCTAAACATATTCATTTTTTTAATCATACTATGAAACTTACCGTTTCGCAACGGATTTTCCTTCATTTTCCATATTACTTACTATTTGCTTGCTGTTCACTATTTTTAATGCCATAATTACAAAGAGAATACCCATAATACAGCATAGGTATTCCCTCTTTACTACTATTTTGATTTCTCCTGACTATTGCTCCGCCTCATACTCCTCCACCGCCGGGTCCACAATCCTAGTAGTCCTTACCCACTCCTTCGTCCCTTCCACTTTCACCGCCGACTGGGTATGCTTCGCCAGGAACCGGGTCAGCGGATAAATATCGATCCAGATTTCATTGTTCCCTTCCCTCTGGGATTCATCAAAGATAAGCTGCAGTCCCCAGTGCAGGTGCACAATCTTAATATTATTCACATTCTCCGTGGTACTGTACCCGGTATGCCCCATATATCCGATCACATCCCCCGCCGTCACCACGCTGCCTTCCTCCAGCCCTTCCGCATAAGGATAGTTCTGTCGCAGATGCGCATAATAATAATACCTCTTCCCGTCAAAGCTCCGTATCCCGATCCGCCATCCCCCATACTGGTTCCAGCCCAGAGCCTCCACCACCCCGGACTCGATAGCCATGATGGGCGTGCCTACCAGCCCCATCATGTCATGTCCCAGATGTTTCCTCTGATATCCGTAGCTTCTCCCCACACCGAAATCATCATAATGCGTATAATCAAACCCCCTTGCCAGAGGGAAATATCCCTTCAACCCATACCGCTCAACATAGCCTACGCCTCCGTCCTCGCTCTCTTCCTTATATTCCCCCACCAGACCGCCGATGGCTGCATCATACGCTTCCTTATAGTATGAATAGTATTTCAGATCCTCCGCCAGCTCCTCCATGGTTGCTTCGCCCTCTGAAAGCTTTTCTGCAGCCTTGTCCAGAGTCTTCAGCGCAGCCTTGTCGAAGGTGCCTCCTGTCTTTGCTGCCGTATAAGCCAAAAGCTCCACCCAGTCAATCTCATACTCCGACCCATGGGTCTCCACATCCCACTCATAGGCCTTGCAGAGCGCTTCATAAGAAACCGTAAAGTCTACCCATTTTATGTAATCATTCTCTATGGCGAGGGTACTATTGCTTAAGCTCTCCTCCGCCGTCTCCTTTCCCCTGCCGCTCATGACCAGTGCCGCCAGCGCAGTCACCAGCACACATTCTGCCATGATCCCCTTCCGCAGCCAGCTAAGATACTTATTTTTCCGCTCCTTATCCATGTCTGCTCCGAATTATTCATCATTGAAAATATATGCGGCGATTTATGGGCTCATGCTTGCACTTTTCCAGAGCCAATTTACTGATTTTGAGATAACACATGGCTCTATGCTTAAGCCATGGCGATTTCAAATCATAATAAACACTAATGAATTTTTTTGCTTTACCAAAAGGCAACATCCACGATTGTGGCTGATATCATAAGTCAAACTGTAACAAATTCAACTGTGACGAATCCAAAGCAGATATGCCATAAACCGCAAAGCACTGTAAGATCAATGTTTTCAGGAAAATACATTCCTACAATGATATACCTAGACATACCTAAAAAATCGCTAGAGATTAATCTACCTTTTCAATGATCGGCATACCTAATGGCACCAACATCAACTGTATATAATAAGCCCAGCCAACTACGTTGGCTAGGCTCATTATACGCGGGAACCAAAAGAGCCGCCACATTGAACGCATCTCCCATCATCCCCCTGATCATACATCCCATGGGTATGTGTTTCACAGATGACTACCCAATATGACAGCCCTTTGCCGCGGCACAGCCGCGACACAATGCCGCTGCATCCTTTACTCTCTTGTTTCGCTTCCCGCAGAATATATTCAGTCAGCAGCGGATAGTTTGCTGTATAGAGCACTTGTCTGCCGGCTCAGCCGCTCAGGCACTGTACCGCCCTATACATCCGGCTCGGCTGCCCAAGCACTGTACCGCCTTATACCTCCGATTCAGCCACCCAAGCACCGTACCGCCCTATGCCTCCGGCTCGATCAGCCCGTAGGTATCTCCCTTTCTCCTATACACCACGTTCACCTGATCCGTCTCCGCATTGATGAATACAAAGAAATTATGCCCCAGAAGCTCCATCTGCACGCAGGCATCCTCAGGATACATAGGCTTGATGTCAAACTTCTTAGTCCTTACGATCTTGACCTCTTCCTCATCCATATAATCGTTTTCCACATACATCTTGCTGAAAGATCCTGCATCCTGCTGCCTGTCCACGATCTTGTTCTTGTATTTCTTCAGCTGTCTCTCGATGATCTCCTCTACCAGATCAATGGAAACATACATATCATTGCTGACCTGCTCTGAGCGGATAATGTTTCCCTTTACCGGAATGGTCACCTCGATCTTCTGACGATCTTTCTCAACACTCAGGGTCACATGCACCTCTGTATCAGGATTAAAATACTTGGCCAGCTTACCGATCTTGTCCTCCACAGCCGACTTCAGTGCGGGAGTCACTTCCAGATTCCTGCCTACGATCACAAATTTCATACGAATCATCCCTTTCTGTTGTTTATTTTTACGGGCAACAAGCTCGGCGGATATACCATAAATCCGCCCTGCGGCCCGGTGCCTTTTAGCGCATATTCAACCATGCCCTTTATACATCTATATTTTCATATGCACGTGAACATACAAAACCTTACAGAAAAGCTCCTTCCTTCTGTATTAATATGATGGTCTCATATACCATGGCATATATGAAAACTAATACTGGTACAATAACCTTCTGTACCCCTATTATACCATGTTCATATGGGTTTTGGCAACAATTTATACTCACGGCCGAAAACATTTACCAAAATGCCAAAGTAAATGTACAACGAGTAATCGCTTCCGCAATGCGGAAAAAACACGGCATATGAATACGCATTAATATGCGGCTTTCCGAAATTTGCTTTTGGCGATCCCCCCACTTTTCGAGTACCTTTCTGGCCCAATGCCTGATTTAGGTTCCTGAAATTCCGAGAACCTATTCGGTTCTATGCTTCAGCATCACAGCTATGTTAAAGCCATTGTCTCATCCTATGCAAAAAAGAACGGCCCTTCCAAACGCATCTGGTAACGGCCGTTCTTACTTATTTTATTTCAAATATCGCATATCTTAGAAGATTCTCCTGATAGCAAGGATGCTTCTGTATCCTGCATCAGAAACTATAATCCCCACACCGGGGCTGGAGGCATGGACAATCTTGCCGTCCCCGATATATAGCGCCACATGGCCGGAATAACAGATCAGGTCACCGGGCTGGGCATTTGCCAGTCCGTCCACCGCATATCCCTGACTGCGATCCGACGCGGAGGAGTGGGGCAGGCTGACACCGAAGTTAGCATAGACACTCATAACGAATCCGGAACAGTCAGCACCGTTAGTCAGGCTGGTTCCGCCCCATACATACGGATTACCCACAAACTGCAGCGCATATTCCGCCACTGCCTTTCCCATCTCGCTGTCGCCGGTGACGGTATAGTTAGCAGGTTCCTGAGGCTGTGTCTGGGCAGGAGCGTTGTTCCGGTTATTCTCTGCCGCCGCCTTTGCAGCTGCCTCACGGGCCTTCCTGCGCTCCTCTTCCTCCTTGGCCAGACGTGCTCGCTCCTCTTCCTTTGACTCTGCCTGAACAAACTCGCTGTGGAGCTTTACATAATCTGCGGATACCCAGCCGATACCCTCTTCTACATCAACCTTTACCCAGCCTTCCGTCTCCTCAAGAACCAGCAGTTCGTCTCCTTCCGGAACCATTCCCAGAATGGCGCATTCTGTATTGGGCTCCGTGCGGACAAACAAGGTCTCTGTAGTAACCGTGGCAAAGCGTTTTCCAACCTGCTTCGCGATTTCCACCGCATCCTCGCCGGTGACACAGTACTCAGCCTTCACATAGCCGGTCACCGTGCCGGATGTGATCTGATACCAGCCGTTTTCTTCAGACAAAAAAGTACCTACGGAATTATTATAAAGCTTTCCCAGTACCTCCCCCTCTTCACTGGGAAGACTTCTGACATTCACGCAGGTGGTCACCTGAGCAATCACCAGTTTCCGAAACAAATCTTCCTCTGTAGGCTCTGACAGAGGCACCGCCGTATCGTCCACCTGAACAAAATCCATAATAGATTCAATGGGTATGGCAGACTCACTTGTCACAATATTCTCAAGCTTGCTGCTCTTACTGATCAAAAGAGTCACGCCTCCGCCCGGCAGGCTGGAAGCCGCAGCCTCCGCGGTAATGCCGAATCCCGTAAACGCAAGTCCTGCTGCCAATGTCAAAGCCGTTGCTCTCACTGCTCTCTTTGTATAACGAATCATTCTTATCTCCTCTCGCACCGGAAAGTATGTACATCCTTAAGATTAATCTATCAAAAAATTACGTTTATATCTATGATTTATTACAGATTTATTACATCCGTTAATAAATATAGCACTAAATCTTAACTCTGTCAACCACCGAAACGAGAAATCGAAAGATTTTATTAAGATATCTTAAAAATTCGCTTTGCAGTAATTTCCGGCCGTCACCGCAGCGTTCGCGCCGTCCGCCACTGCCGTGACAATCTGGCGCAGAGGCTTTCTGCGCACGTCTCCCGCTGCGAACAGTCCCGGCACACTGGTGGCACAGTCCTCCCCTGCCAGCACATAGCCGCCCTCGTCACAGTCCGCCAGACCTTGCACCAGCTCCGTGCCGGGACGGATGCCTACCGCTACAAACAAGCCTGCCAGAGAAAGCTCTGATGTCTCTCCTGTCTTTAAGTTCCTGATGCGGATGCCCTCCACCGCCGTCCCGCCGAAAACTTCCTCCACCACATGGCTGTATAGCACCTCCACATTGGGCAGCGCCTTTACCTCCTGCTGCAGGACAAACGCTCCCCGCAGCTCATCCCTCCTATGGATCAGATAAACCTTTTCGCACATCCGGGCCAGATAGGCCGCATCCTCCAGAGCCACGTCACCGCCGCCCACCACAGCCACTGTCCGCCCCCGGAAAAAGGCTCCGTCGCAGGTGGCGCAGTAGGACACCCCCTTCCCGGAAAACCGCTCTTCCTCGGGCACTCCCAGCCGGGCATGTACGGCCCCGGAGGCCAGTATCACCGCTTTCGCTTCCAGCCTTCCTGCATCTGTCACAACCGTCTTTACAGCGTCACTGACCTCAAGAGCACTGACATCAGCCTCCAGAAATTCCACCCCCAGCTTGTCCGCATGTTCCCGAAACTGCACCCCCATGTCAAAGCCGTTGACTCCGGGCATCCCAAGATAATTGTCCACCTCATAGGTATTCAGCACCTGTCCGCCGCTCATGGGCGCTTTCTCCACTACCAGAAGGTCAAGTCCGGCCCTCTTTCCGTATATGGCCGCCGAAAGCCCTGCAGGGCCGGATCCGATAATGATTAAATCCCGCATATTCTCCTCCGTTTCTTTATTTTTTAACATAAACTCATTTTGCAGCATTTTCCCCGGATAGTTATTCAGATATAGTCTATCACATAAGCCATAAAACATCCATCCCTTTCCTTCATCCTGCCCGTTTTCTGATAAAAATTTTCTGTAGAAAAGCATCTCCATATATGTTAAAATCATAAGCGAGAATCTCGCAGCAAGCCGTTTTAATCACAGAAAAGTAATCCCCGCTGCTTGCGGCGGGGAAGTTTATTTTATTGGTATAGGATAAGCTCTCAGAATCTCAGTTCGAAAAACCAGACTCCTGACCAATAACAAAGCCGGAAAAGCGGGGGGGATCAGTAAAAATGACTTTCAAAAATCCCATGAAAAGCAGTTTGGAGATTCCGAGAGGCTATTGGGGAATAAAAGGAGGAACAGATTTCATGAATGCAGACAGCAGTAAAAAATACGCCTTGATCACCGGTGCGTCCAGAGGCATCGGCAGGGCCGCCGCAGAGGCCTTCGCCAAGGCAGGCTACAATCTGGTGATTACCTCCCACAGCTCTCCTGACGCACTGAAGTCTCTGGCGGATACACTGCGTTCCTCTTATGGGGTGTCCTGCCAGCCGGTTCAGGCGGACATGGGCTGCGAGCGGGACGTGCAGCGGGTCTTTGCTTTTCTGAGGGATCTGGATGTGCTGGTAAACAACGCAGGCATGGCCCATCTGGGCCTTCTGGCGGATATGACCACAGAACAATGGCGCAGAATCATGTCAGTAAATCTGGATTCCTGCTTCTACACCTGCAGGGCGGCGGTTCCCCTCATGCTCAAAAAACACAGCGGCAAGATCATCAATGTATCCTCCGTCTGGGGAACCCACGGTGCCTCCATGGAGGTAGCCTATTCCGCCTCCAAGGGCGGGATGAACGCATTTACCAGAGCCCTTGCAAAGGAGCTGGCACCCAGCAATATTCAGGTCAATGCCATAGCCTGCGGTATCATAGATACTGCCATGAACAGTGCCCTCTCCCCGGAGGAGCTGGATGCCCTCAGGGAGGAAATCCCCGCAGATAGGCTGGGACGCCCTGCCGAGGTGGCAGAGCTGATCCTGCAGACCGCTCTGGCTCCTGCCTATATGACAGGCCAGATCATAACAATCGACGGAGGATGGTACTGACACGCTGCAGCGTGCCCACCGCTCCTCCGCCGTCACATCCTCCGCACCTTAAACCTGAATATGCCGGTCTATGTGAACATCTGTTTTGTTGCCCGCAGATTCCTGCCATTTACTGCCTACGAAAAAAGCTCTTTCTCCTCCTCAAACACTTCCTGAATATCCATGCCGGGAACAAGAGAGTTTACTACCTTTTGCATCTCCTTCTTGGTCTTCACATCCTTGCAGCGCAGGATGACCCGCTCCTTCTCCGCCTCGGTAAGTCCTGCATAGCCCTGCATGGCAGGCTCATTCATGGCAAGCGCCATTCCGAAGCCCAGAGGCAGTCCGTCTATACCCATCAGCACACACTCCTTTCAAACCAGTTCTCGTCTGTCCCGCTAAGGACATCTTAAATCAGATTGCCTGCCTGTCGCCTATAGCGGTGCAGGTCATTTTAAGTGTGTGCATGGCCAGAATATTTATCCTGCTAAAATTTTTACATATTTTCCAGACTGTTCATTTAATGCCCCCGTCTTTGCTGAATGCTTATCCAATATCCGGTTCGCTCCTAAGGCTGATGCTCTCCGCTGTCTTTCCGTCCGTCTCAAAAAGGATGATTTCATTTTCGCCTTGTTTTAAAAGCGGTGCCGGTATATACAGCCTCTTCTGGGGCCCGATCTCCCAGAATCTTCCTATATTGAACCCGTTCACAAAGGCTGCGCCCTTGCCCCAGCCCTCAAAGTCCAGAAACGTATCCCCCGGCTCCTCTGCCGTAAAGACAAATTTATAAAAGGCCGGCCCGCGCTTTCCTTCTTCAGGGGCAGGCATTCCTTCTCCTGAGGGAAATTCCAGCTTTGCGATGTCATCCAGAGGCAAGGGGTACTGCTCCCAGTGATTATGCATATGGCCGTTGATCTGTACACATTGGTCGATCCCCTTCCGCTGCCTCTCCAGATAAGGGCCGAAGTTCACTCTCCCCATGTTCTCCATGAGGATATCAAGCCTTGCCCCCTTTCGGGCAGGAAGATTCAGTTCCCTCTCCTCCAGAAGCTCCCTGTCGTACAGCGTCAGCACCTCCTGACCGTCCAAAAGAATATTTGCCCTGTCGTTGGCTCCCCACAGCCTGATCTTATTCAGCCCCTCCTCCGTATGCAGGCTGGTGCGGTACAGAATATATCCGTAATTCTGCCCCAGACGCTCCATAGACTGCGGATAAATACTGGACACAGGACTGCTGAGCCTATCCAGCGCAGCCTCCAGTGAGATACGGCCGCACACCCTAAGGGTGCCGTAATCCTTTCTGACAATCCTTGTTGTGAATTCCACCTGAGGCAGCTGCGTATATTTGCCGATGACCTCCCGATACCTGCGGTATTTCTCTGTGATCTGTCCGTCCTCCGTGAGAACCGCGTCATAATCATATGACGTAACGTCAGGAGTCAGCTCGTCATAATAATTCGAACCGTTCATGAAGCCGAAATTAGTGCCGCCCTCAAACATATAGATATTGACATGGCCCAGCTCAAGCATCTTGTCCAGATCCTTTACGCTCTCCTCCAGATTTCCCTTCATATGTCCGCCGTTGCCCCAATGGTCGAACCAGCCCACCCAGAATTCCGTGCACATGAGAGGACCTCCCTCCGTATAATGACGCAGGACGTCAAACCGCTCCTCCGTTCTGGAACCGAAGTTTCCCGTAGGCAGCGCGCCGGGCAGCCTGCCTCCGTTTAAGCTCTCCGGGAAAGGACCGTCGGAGGTCACCAAGGGCACATCCACTCCATTGTCAGTCATAAATCTCCTGATAGTGTCCAGATAATCCTTGTCATTTGCATAATATCCATACTCGTTCTCCACCTGCATCAGAATCACGGGGCCGCCTCTGGTGATCTGATAAGGAATGATCCTTGGCAGAAGCACCTTGTAGTATTCCTCCACATGGCGCAGGAAAGGCGGATAGCACACCCGCAGCTTCATTCCGTCCTCCTTCAGCAGCCATGCGGGCAGTCCCCCGAATTCCCACTCCGCACAGATATAAGGCGAGGGACGTATGATCACATACAGTCCCAGCTCCCCGGCCAGCCTTATGAACCTCTCCACGTCCAGTATGCCCTCAAAGCAGAATTCCCCCTTATTGGGCTCATGCATATTCCATGGAATATAGGTCTCCACCGTGTTGCAGCCCATGGCCTTCAGCTTCTCCAGACGATCCTGCCAGTATTCGGGAACTGTCCGGAAATAATGAATGGCTCCGGAAATAATCTTCATAGGATTTCCGTCCAGATAAAAATTGTCTTTTATTTCAAAGTGTTTCATATTTCCTCCCTATTTCCAATGCTGCGCCCTATGGGCAGATCCTGTTTTAAGGCACCGCATCTGTCCCTTTCTCCTCTGCCGCATGATACGTTCCCCCCCGCAAGGTTTTAGTATGCCTATATGCATTACGGCTTACTGCGCTCCTACTTCCCGCTCTGCCTCCTCCACATCGGCGTACCCGTACATCCTCACACTGTTTCCCATGATATCATAGGCCAGATTCTTTCCGGCCCTTGCATATTCCACCACATACCTGCCATACAGCTCAAGCATCTTGTCGGAATAAGTACCAAGCTCTCCCCTGAGATAGGTCTCATAGGAGGTGTCATAAGGATCATCCTCCCAAGTGTGGATCTTTCTGGCATTGCCTGCCAGCGCCGGATATTCCTTGGCGAACTCCTCCATCCAGCCCACCTGCATTCCCACGATCTGCTTGATGATTGCCTTTTTCTCCTCTGTCAGCACCGGAAAATGATCCTTGATCTTTTCATACTCATCTGGTGCTGTGCTCTCCATCATACGCCCGTATTTTTCCTCTATCAGATTATGGCCCCTATGGTACTCTCTGTTAAAATCATACATATACTGCAGCAGCATTGTCTCATTCCATGTCAGATACTGGCTCTTGCGCATAATGGAAAAGGTTCCCCAGTCATCCTGACAGCTGGCTCTGCCCCCTTTATTCTTGACCTTGTCAAAAGCCTCGAATTCCAGTCTTGCGATCTCTTCCGCCAGCTGCTCTCTGGTCTTTGCTCCAAGAGAGGCCTTGTACACCAGCTCCTCGCTGTGGGCGTCCAGATAGCTCTCAGTATCACTGATGAAGCCCTCCGCATATAATTCCATGGCAAAATATTCCGCAAGATGCCGTATCCGATCCTCCGTCTTGTCTATGCCGCCCTGCCGGCCCGGGATGCTCCCTCCGGCCCATGGATCCCCGGACAGCCCCTCCGGAGCCCCTTCCGCCCATGTGCTGCCGGACAGTCCCTCAGAAGTTCCTTTTGCCCATACGCTCCCGGACAGTCCCTTAGGAGCCCCTTCCGCCCATGCGCTCCCGGACAGCCTCTGAACATCGCTCTCCGCCAGCGCAGCCGCAATATCCTCCAGCAGTCCTGAAACCTGCCGTCCCTCCTCGGATTCCCGAAGGCTTCTATGCAGCCATTTGTCATGGGGCGGGTACTTTCCTTCTATATAATGCTGGAGCTTCATGGCTTCCCTTATGCCCTCCCAGAGAAGCATCCGGGCGGCAAGTCCGTCCCCCCTGCCCGTCATTCTGGGATAGTTGTACTGTGCGGCCTGAGAGAACCGGGCGGCGCTCTCCGCCAGCTTCAGATAACGGATCTCCGCCGGGTACCCTTTTTTGAGCTTTTCACGGAAAGCGCTGAAAACCCCCTCATCATCCCGAAACACATCTCCGTTTACCGCAGCCGCCAAAGAAGCATCGTCCACCTGCCTCCAGTCTATCCTTTCATACTCCTCCGCCCCCAGCAGCCTCTTATAAAAGTCCGATATCCTGATCACACCCCGCCGGCCTGCCCCGTTTATCCGTGGCGCCCGCCTATATCCCTTAAATTCCTCGGGAAGACGCTCATAAGCCTGCTGCAGAGCTTCCCCGATTTCCTCATAGGTCTCATCCGTCACCCACAGACAGAAATCCGGGCCCCAATCATGGTCTCTGGAAGCCTCATCGTCATACCCGAAGCAGTCGGAGCCTCCCCCGGCCAGTCCAGCAGCGATCCTTCCTGCATATGCGGAAAACTCTCTTTCTATCATGGGTCTGCCGTACATTTCATAATACTCTTTCGCCAGCCTCATGCCTACAGAGACTTTAGAGGCCCCGGAAGAGCCCGCAGGTCTCTCCCTGCCCGCTTCTCCTGCGTTAAACACAGGCTTTTCCGTGCTCCCTTCACCCATGCCAGAAGCAGGCTTTTCCGCGCTCCCTTCGTCTCCCGGCGCAGCTTCTGCCGTCCCGCCGCTCTGCCGAACCTTCTCTTCCAGAGCCTTCCGGCAGGCTGCCACATTTTCCAGCAGCCTGTCATAAAATCCGTTTCTGCCCACATATTTTTCCACAGTGATCAATGCCTGACCATAATACTCCTCCGCCTTCCGAAAGTCCCCCCTGCCAAAGAAGCAGGCTCCCAGCGCCGACAGCGCCGCCGCGTAATGGTTGTCCAGAATATTGGCCTTCCGGAATATTTCCACGGACTTCATTCCATACCCTTGTGCCTCGTCTATCTCTCCCAGCTGCACACAGGTGCCGGCCAGATTTGCATAAGACACGCCGGTCTCGTATGCGGCATCCTTCTTTTCCACAATTCCCAAGGCCTCCAGCAGCCGCTCCTTGGCTTTTCCGAAGTCCCCCATTTCCTGATACAGAAGCGCCATATTGTTCTGCAGTCCCGCCATGAACATACTGTCAGGCTCCTGCAGCTCTTGATACAGCTTTTCAACCTGACAATAATAATCCATAGACTCCTGCAGCCTGCCGAATACCCGGTAAGCGCTGGCCACGTTCAGCAGCGTGGTGGCATAAGGGATAGTGCCCTCCAGCCCCATACGTCCGGCCTGCATAACAGCCTGATCGGCCATGCGAAATGCGTTCTCCTTCTGGCCGGTCTCACGATAATAGCCTAGCAGCTCATTCAGCAGCTGCAGCAGACTGCCGTCGTCCTGCTCCTCAACAGCCTGCGCAGCAGACTGCTGCATAAGCCTCTCCGCTTCTTCTCCCTTGTTCTCCTCAAAATACTTATCTACCTGCTCCAAAATCTTCTGCATATCCAGCATATCAATTCCAGTCCCCTGTTTCCTTTCTGGCCTTCTGGCCGAAACCCGTTTCACACCTCCATCATACCTCAGTGCATAATTATTTGTCAATCGGGTCTGGCAAAATGCTTTCTGCTTCCCCATGACTCGTGGTCAGTCAAAGGAAGGACTGCTGTTTTTTATACTGCTTCCTACTACTCAAAAATGTACCGGATCCTCTCACCGCCCCTTCTCTCATACTGCACCCGTCCCTGATCATCCGCCTTCAGCATTACTTCGTTTTGCCTGCCGTCCGCATATGCAAAGGTCTCAAAATCGTCCTCATACAGAACATAGCCTTCACCGCCGTTTCCGTATATGCGAGGATGAATGGTAAACACGGTATCCCTTGTGACCGTCTCTACCGGATCCGCCAGAGGCAGTATGCAGTTTCCCTTGACAAATACCGGGATCTTGGCATAATCCGCTTCCGCCTCCAGCCAGCGCCCTCCTTCATAAACCGTACCGTCAAAAAAGTCATGCCACTCGCCCTGAGGAAGATACACCTTCCGTTTTGTGCCGTCCTCTATTGTCATGGGAGCCACTATCATATTGTCGCCAAACAGATATTCATCATCGATATTCCTTGTTTCAGGATCCTCCTCATAATCAAGCACCAGCGCACGGACAGGCGGAATTCCCTCCTTCCAATATTTCACGAAAGCGCTGTAAAGATATGGCAGCAGCGACATGCGCAGTTCATGGTATTTCCTGCAGACATTTGTGTAATGTTCACTGTCCGGCATAAATTCTCCGGCAAGGTTCTTCTTTATATCCACCTGCTTCCAGGGCGGATTCGGAATCCTCCAGCAGTTATAAATCGCATGAACCGAGAAACAGATGGTCTCCATTCTCCTCAGCAGGTCCTCGCCGCTTCGGCAGTCCCTTACCTCCGGCGCCCAAAGCAAGCCGGAAAAACCGGAGGTGACCATCCCCCGTATGAACTGCTTATGGCTGTACAAATCGGAATACAGCACGAAGGGGAACGGCGCCGCCAAGGCCCCCGAAGACCTGACCTGAGAGTAGGTCCTCCTGTCCTCCTTCCGGAACATATCCTGCATCAACCCCTGGTACAGTACGCCTATGGCCCCGTGCATCTGTTCCCCGTCCATTCCGGAGGGAAATTCCGCAGTGTCAGGGAATGACCAGTTAGAGGGATTGAAATCCGAATTGTCGCACTCATCCAGTTTAAACCCGGAGATTCCCTTCCGCACGAACTCTTTCCTATGGTACTCCTGAAAGATCTCCACGGCTTTCTCCGTGGCAAAATCAGGCACCAGCCCGTTCCATACCTCGTATTCTCCCGAAAACGGAAGCAGCTCCTCATAAAAACCTGCGGCCGGGTACACGAACACATGCTCCCACAGGTTGATCTTGTACCCTTTTTCCGTCAGCTCCTCCGTCATCTCCTCCGGGTGGGGAAACAGCCGGGAGGACCATTGATAGGTGCAGGAGTAGCTGTGGGAATGCCATCCCGGTTCCAGCCCCAGCACGTCCACGGGCATATGCTCCTCCCTGAACTGCCCTGCCAGATCCAGCACCTTTTTTTCATCGCTCCCCCCATAAGTGCGATACCAGATTCCAAGCCCCCACATAGGAGGAAGGCAGCCGCCGCCCGCAAAGAGATTGTAACGCTGCACCACCTGCTTCACATTCCCCGAGAACAGATAGATGTCCACTCCGTCCACCGCCTTGACATCAATGATGATGCTTCTTTGCTCTTCCGTCTTTTTCAGAGCGTACAGCGCAGATTCCGAGAATTCCTTATGCTCCCCGTTTACCTCCTTTTTATCGGCCGACTGGCCCTTTGCGGCATTTGTCCCCATATAGAACTCCATATGCCGCAGGGTATCCACATATAGTCCGTATCCTGCCGTAGATATGTAAAAGGGAACCGGCGCATGCCCTTCTCCCGTATCTGCCACAGGATCGGAATTCACTCTTATCATCCTTTTGCGCCCTGCCTGATTCATGCTGTGCAGCCCCAGCCCAAAGCCGTAAATATCCTCGCCGCTGCCCATAGGCAGGGTAATCTGTATTCCCCTCCGGTTCTTCCTGAAACCGATCCGGGCGGCCGTCAGGGGCAGTTCGGCCTCCTCCATCCTCTCAAGCTGCTGCGTTTGAACCGAATACCTCCGAAGCGATACCGGGGTATGCTTCTCCGGCTCCCCTGCCGTCACCTTCCATATGCCCTTTGCCTGCTTCTCTAATTCCATTTTGCCTCCTGTTTCAAGTTTCTTTCCTATTTCAAGTTTCTTTCCTATTCAGAATAATCTTCCTGCCGGAAGCTCTCTTGCCATTTCCTATTTCCAAAATGATGTTTCCCACCATAATAGGCCGCAGTGCAGTTCTGAACAATGGCATCGCATCCTCTGCCCCAATCGGCCCGCTTTTCGTCGATTGCCTTCAATATTTTTACCGCCGCTTCCAAATAAATTCCCTTTTCCAGCTCCGGAACGCACTTTGCAGGCTCCAGCAGGCCTCCCGCTATCACGCATATGCCGCAGGAATCCTCATAGGCAGGCTCAGCCGGCTGCCGGAAATCCACGGGAAGAATTCCGCCCGCCGGAATATTGGCCATGCAATAATGGGCAACCCTTTTTGCCGTATCCTTCCGTCAATGCTTTCCGCTAAAGCCTTCCATAGACGATCTCTGCCCGATCCCGTCTGCCCTCCGCCAGGATACGGCAGCTGCCGTCAATCAAAGCGCTGGGATTCCTCTCTCCCTCAATATTCATCCAATAGGGCACCGCCATGGCGGCTATGACCGGTATCCGTATTTCCCGGATTCTCCGGAAACCGTAGCCCGCCTCCCATCCCCAGGTAGGCACTGCCATAAAATCGGCTCCCTTCTTCCTGCATTCCATACAGACATCCGTAAACTGCATGTCATAGCATACCGCCACCCCCATTTTCCCCATATCCGTTTCTACCACCATGGCGCAGCTGCCGGGGGTAAGATTTTCCTTCTCGCTTTCCGTCAGATGAATCTTGTCATAAATCCCCTTCAGCTTCCCCTGCCTGTCATAAATAAACGCAGAATTATAGCATCTCTCCCTGCCGTCCCGCCCTGTCCGGCGATTGTAGACGCCGGCTACCAGCCATGCGCCTGCATCCCCCGCAATGGCCGCCAGCCTCCCGAAAAGCTTATCCTCAGGATACCTGAGAATATAGGACCCATATTCTCCGGGCAGGGCGCTTCCCACTCCGCAGAAATTGACGGCTTCCGTGGTTACAATCAAGTCGCAGCCCGACTCCAGCCGGCCTGCCAGCCCAAATAGCTGCTCCAGCATCTCGCCCTGCAGGCCAAGGGCCTCTTCCCTTGTAAAGCTCATGTGGGGATTCAAAAAATCGTATAATGCATTCTGCTTGGTCTGCAGGACCGCCACCTTCATAGGATCACCCTCTTTCACTGACCGGCCGGATTGGCCGGATTGATTTCCACGGATATCTCCGCTTCCTTCCCGTCCATTCCGCCAACGGAAATCTCCCATTTCCTCCCGTCCGCTTCCTCCACCACCATAGAACCGAAATCCCGGCACTCAACAGCCTTGATCCGCCCCGTTTCCTTTCCCGCCTCCAGAATGGTGATGAACCCCGCCTTCTTTCCTCTGGCGGAAAATCCCACCGTCTTTTTCAGCGGCTCCTCCAGATGGCCCGCAGCCTCCCTGCAGTTTTGCTCCGTGAAGGAATCTCCCTTCCGGGGATATCTTCCAATGACAACATCCCCCTTCTGAGGATACGCCCTCCACAGGGCCGCTTCCGGCATATGATCCAGAATGTCATTTCCGTTGACTCTCTGGGACCCGTCATGGAACTTCAGGCACAGGGGACCGTCGATCCTCGCCTGATAACAGCCCATGATAAACTGTCCTGCGCCGAATGGCTCATTGTCGAAGCGCCCATTATAGTCAAGGCAGATCCCGTCCTCATTGTCAAATCTTCCCATGGGATGGTAAAGGCAGTCATAGCGATGCTCCATGCCGCCCTCCAGATAATCCCAGACCACGCAGTACCCATGGAACAAAATCAACAGTCTTCTCTGAAAAACAGGTTCCGAATATTCCCCGATGTCGCCCTGCCTCCTCTTCTGCTTCGGCGGCAGGATGTACCGCCCCTCCATCCTGCATTTTTCCTCCGGAAACTCATAAGGATAGGGGGTCTGCCCTCCGTATGGAGGATCCATCCATTCTGCAGTTGTCTCGGCGCATACCGCCCCAAATTCCTCCAGAGCCCCGGATCCGTCCCATGGACCATGTCCTCTCCCCGCCTGTTTATGGGCCGCATAATAGACGCAGCGGCACGGGGAGGGTTTCTGCATCCTGCCGTCCACCACCGTCATATTGTGGGCCATGGAGGTCTGCACCCACATCTTGAACAGGAAGGAATCATAGCCGAACCAGGCATATTCATTATTATGAAAGGTCTGCCCTTCCTTTATGAACGAAGCCAGGCTCAATCTGTCATAATGCCCGTGATACCCTCCGTGAACTCCGAATTTCAGCGCAGCCTGAGCGATGCCGTCCCGCAGCAGGCACAGACCTGCGCCCTCCAGCAGAACCGACTCCTTCCCCGGCTGAAATTCCTTCTCCTCCTCCGGTACGAAAATAAGCTCCTGAGTCCCGGACAGATCGGCAATCTTCTTGTATTTCGGATCCTGATAGAGATAATACGCCTTTTTGTACAGCTCCCTGAAATCCTGCTCATTGCTGTCGTTCACGGAAAGCATGATGCCCTGCCCGGTCAAAATATCCGCCATGCAGTCAAAATAGTCCTTCAGACATCTGGAGGGCCTTGTAAGCTCCTCAAAACGGCGAAAGCTCATGCCCAGAAACGGTTTTCCGTCCTCCGCCCAGGTCTCCCTCATGGCCCATGGAGAATGCAGGATATCCCTGTCATAGGCCGCCGGCACTCTGGCATTTTTAAGGGAAATCCCGAAATGCTCCGCCCCGTTCACGATGTCAAAGAACAATTCCCCCGCCAGTCTGCAATACCCCGAAGCCTCCTCAAAATACATCCCGTCATCCAAAAACACGGAGGCCAGCAAATCAAAATATGCATTATAGCCCTGCAAAAACCGATGGATCCACTTATGATCCTGTATTGCCATGGCGCACAGCAGCCCCGCCCCGGTCTCGGCCACCTGAAAGTTATTCCCGTCCCCGTCCGTAAGCCTCCAGCCGGCAAATTTCATATACCGGATCATGCATTCCTCTATTTCCCCATGCTGCTTCGGGGCAAAGAACTCATAAAGCAGGTCATAGGACATGGCAAGCTTATTGAAGAATTCCGCCTCCTGCACCCAGCCTGCGCTCTGGGCCCGATGCACCTTGAAGTCGCCTCTGGCATATTCCTCCCGGCTCTCCACAAATGTAAAATAGGAGGTTTCCGTCCCCAAATACCCCTTTTCCACGTCAAGAAATCCTTCAAAAAAGGCCAATGCCTTCTGGAGATATTCTTCCTTTCCGGTTATCTTCCAAGCGACCGCCGCCTTGAACAAGCCGTTCTGGACATAAGAGGGATAGACGAACTCCTTCGTCTCCGCCGGGACAGGCACCTTCCAGTCCATTGCCGGCTGCTCGTACTCCTCCCAGAACCCTTTCCGCAGACCTTCGTTTCCCAGAATCTCCCTTCTTCTCTCCTCCCATTCCTTCTGGCTCAAGACCAGATAAGGATGGGCCTTCCTTCTGGAAGAATAAAGCTCCGCCTTCTTCATCTGGGTTCCGTCCCCGTCGGGGACAAACAGAAATACCTCCTTCTCCACTCCTCCCGCCGGGATGTCTTCCGTAAGCCGGACCCTTGCGGTCCATTCCTTGGTTTCCTTTCCATCCAGCATCACAAACCGGGGATACGCAGCGGGCAGGCTCTCTCTGCCGTATTTACTTTGACGGATATTCACAGCCATTCCTCTGGAAGACCTGTTACGAAGCATCACCGAGTACGTCAGTTCATCCCCCGGATTGCCGGTCAGGGAACTCCTCGCCATGTCCACTTCAAGCTCCCCGAATCTGCGGATCCGCACGTTCTTGAGCAGCAGCCCGCTTCCCGACAGGATTCTGAAGGAAATCCCGTCCAGATAACTTAAAAACGCTCTGACCATCTGCCGGAAATCGAAATGGGCGAAGGGAATGTCCACCTTATGCCCGCCTCTGCCGAAAATCGTTGCGCTGCCCTTTATGCACGGGAAAAACTCCGGTCTGGCTATCCGCAGAGGGTAAAGAGTCATTTCCAGCTCCACCGGCCCGTCCCCCAAAAGCTCCGCTTCCAGAGATATCCCGTCCTCGTCCGATACGTCCGAAACTGCCTGAAGCGTCAGGCGGTACTCCGGTTCCCCCGCAAGAAGCATTTGATTCAGATTCTCAAAAAAAATTTTCTTCATTTTGATCTCCACTCTCCAGTCAGCATTCTCCTGCCTGGTAACACATATGGAAAACAGCATGAATTTTGTTGAAATTCATGCTGCCTTCCTGATTCATGACGTTAAAACTCCTGCAAGGCGCAGTCGGGCAGCTTCACAGCCTCCCTGACCGCACCCAAAATCCATAAAATTGAGCTTACTCCTTCAAAGCAGCATTATAAGCTTCGACCTCGCCCTCCAGCTGGCTCTTGTAGGTTTCGATAATGGTCTGTGCGGGTGTGCCGTCCAGGGCCTCTCCTTCCCCTGCGCCGTTGCTGACGCCTGCATACTTCCTTCTCTGAGGAACGATCTTGGTCATGATGGCATTGATTCTCTCGATCTGGGCCTCATCGCACATATCAGCCAGAGAGTCTGCGCCGGCATCCTGTGCATACTGGCAGATCATGGAAGCCAGAACTGCTGCGCCTTCCGGATTGGATGCGCTTGCAGAAAGCGCAAAGCCGTTGTCCCATACGGGAGTGGTAGCCTGTCTTCCGTCAAAGGTGGGAAGGGGAACAAAGTCAAACTTATCAGATCCCTCATAGTCCTCGCCTCCGGGCAGCCAGGTAGTAACCTCGGACATCATGGCGCATACCCTTCTCTCAAGCCAGTTGCCGTCGGTGTCACAGCCCTCTCTGACACTGGGGATTGCATTATAGGACGTCAGGAACTCAAAATACTGAATCATTTCCTGAGAATCTATGCTGACAGCCAGTTCGCCGTTGCCGACCTCATAAACCTGCATGGCATCATTGGCAAAGCCGATGTTCTGTCTCTTGACCCTGCTGGGCTCAAGTCCCCACTGGTCAACCTCGCCGTCTCCGTCCGTGTCTCTGGTGAAATGAGCGATGTACTCCAGGAACTTGGCATAGGTCCACTCTCCCTTATTGTACAGCTCCGTAGGAGTCTCAAGGCTTTCCTCATCAAACATGGTTGCATTGTAAATAATCAGATAGGGCTGGGTGATGGAAGCATTAGTGTACACATAATGCTCCCCCTTATACAGGAACGCATCTACGGAAGCCTGATCGCATACGTTATAGTCCAAATACTGATCGATGGGCAGATACAGTTCGCTTATGGCATCCTCAGGAAATCTGGCGTTGCCCTCCGTGAACACCAGGTCGATGGAATCGCCCGTCTCCAGACTTTCCGCAATGGCATTGGCTCCCTTGTTCCATCCCACTACCTTCCTTGTAACGGTTCCGCCGTACTTCTGTTCGAAGGCCTCGATGGCCTGGCCCAGAGGATAGCCGTAGTTGCTGTTGTTGTAGCTGCCGTCCTCGTTAAAGGCGTCCCAATAAAGAGCGATGGTGACGTTGGGATTCTCCAGCGTTTCTACATTTGTGTAATGCCATAATCCGTCGTCCGCCTGTCCGCCTCCCTGACCCTCGTCCGAAGAAGGCTGCTCGTCAGACGACTGAATCTCAGACGACTGAACCTCCGATGACTGGTCTGCAGACCCACCGCCGGATGCCTGAGCATTGGGGGATGAAGATTCACCCGAGTCATTGCCGCAGCCTGCCAGCATGCTCACGCACATTGCGGCAGCCAAAACCACACTTACTAACTTTTTTTTCATTTTTTCCTCCTGATTTTCCGTCCCTCCACTTCGGCATTCCGGTTCCCTTTTTGCTTCCGTTTCAGGACTGTTTTTATTATAACCTTGAACAGGCCATAACCAAATTGAGATCTCACCCCTTGATGCCGGAGGACTCCACGCCCTCCACAAAGTACTTCTGGGTAAAGATATAAAGAAGCAGCGGCGGAATGATAAACATCAATACAGACGCATAGGAAGTCGCCTCCCTTTCTATCCAGTTTCTGCCGCTGGATGTATATATGCCGGCTGCCACCATCTGACCCATCATGCTTCCGTCATTGGCATTCTGCACCGCTATGGCCAGAGGCTGGTTACCGCTGTTGAAGAAGGATCCTGTCATCATCGTCTCGTTCCAATGCCATATGATGGAGAACAGGAAGACCGTCAATGCCGACGCCTTGGCATTGGGCGCCATAATCCGCATAAAGGTGCTCCATGGTCCGCACCCGTCTATCTTTGCCGCTTCCTCCAGCTCCTTGGGCATATTGCGGAAAAACTGCCTGTATATATAGATGAATAATCCGGAACGGATGCCTACCCCCAGCAGAGAGGGCAGGAAAAACGTAAGCTTCGTGTCAACCAGATTGATGGTGTAATTGGTATAGGCCTCTCCCGTAAACAGTGCGATCAAATGGCTGATTCCAAAGAAATCGAAGAACCGATACTGCACCTTCATGGGAAAGAAGACCAGCTGGGTGGGGACCACGATGGTCAGGATCACCAGAGCAAACAGCGGGCCCCTGAGCTTGAATCTGAATCTGGCAAAGCCATAACCCGTAATGGCGCAGGATACCACCTGAAGAATCGCACAGCCCAGACACAGCGCCGCCGTCCTTCCGAATGCAGGCCAGAAGTCCAGAGCGATCATGGCTGCCTTGACATTGTCCAGAGTCAGAGATTTGGGAATCCAAATCACGCTGGGATCAGAATACTGGCTTGTGGGCATGAAAGTCTTTGTGACGGTCTCCAGCAAAGGATAAACAATCACATAGCCCAGAATGAATATCAGGCAGAACCTCACTACGGACCAGAGCAGCTTGCCCGCCTTCATGGCCCCCTTCTTGTTCAGCTTCAGCCCGGGCTTCCAGACCCCTTCTTTTCGTTTCGTTTTCACACTCTTCGCAAGATTCATTGTACAGTCTCCTCCACCGTCAGCTTTCATCACTGACATAAAATACATGTCTGGACATGAACACCGACACCACAATCAGTACCACGAAAGCCACCGTGCAAAGCATCCAGCTTGCCGCTGCGCTGATGCCGTACTTTGCATCGGTATATTGCTGATAGCTCCACTGAACCAGCGGGTTTGACACATTGGTCAGGGAATCGATAATGGAATAAACCACAACCACCATTGTCATGGGCGAAATTCTCACCCAGGTGATTTTCCAGAAGCATTCCCATGCAGTAGCACCCTCGATCTGGGCCGCCTCATATTCGGATCTGGGAATGGACTGCAGGCCCGATAAATACAAGATGATCTGAATTCCCGAAAGCCACACCACGTTAAAGACCCGATTGGATATATTGATGAACAGATTGGTCACTGCGTTAGGCAGTCCCACGGAATCCAGGATCACCTCCAGACCGCCGCTGCTGAAGACGAAAGCATTGGATGTCTCCAGCTCCGTGTCCATGCCGTTTCCCTGCAGTATCTGAATCACCACGCCGCTGGCAATGATAACCGGCAGAAAGAACAAGGCTCTGGCAACCGTCCTTCCCCTGAACTTCTGGTTCAGCATAATGGCCACGAACAGGCTGAAAATACATACCAAAATGGTTTCATACCAGAAATTCGTGATTCCCGGCAGAAAAGTGTTCGGCATAAACCATACACTGTCTTCAAACGGCTTCTTAAAATTGGCCAGCCCGCTGAATACGGTATTGATGCCGGTCGCTCTGAAGGTGACCTCGCTGAATGCATATTTGATCGACGTCACCAGAGGCCTCAGGAACAAGGCGAGGAATCCGATCAGCCAGGGAAGTATGAACAAATAGCCATATCTCGCTTCCTTCTGCCGCAGCTTGCTTTTCGCTTTTTTCACTTTGTTTTTTGCCACCACTCTCACCTCTCCCTTACATAGACAAAGTCCTCTGACGGAATCGCCACTCCCTGTATTTCCACATCCGAAGCATTATAGTTCACATAGACGATGACGCCATTGGAATATGCCGTGCGATACACGCCGCTTTCAATCTGCTCATGCCCTTCTATGGTGGCCTGCGCCGTCAGCCTTGACAGCTCCTTTATCCGGCCGTAATACTCTCCCAGCCGCTCTGCCCATGTGCCGTAATGACTGCTGAAATAATAATTGTATTTGGTATCCTTCAGGATCGCATTGTCCGCATATATCAGGCAGGCCGATAGGCTGCTGCCCGTCTCCACTGCCTTCAGCAGATTTTTTTCCGGCACTGCGCTCAGGTTCAGGGGCTCCGCCGAATAGGAGACATAGCCATGCAGCACGAGCTGATAAAAAGGAACGTCTTCATCCTCGATGTCATATTTGGAGGATTCCGTCGGCACATTATAAATATGAGTTACAAAAGGAGCGACAAAGACGTTCCCATTATCAGCCATGACAAAATCAAACTTCTCCGAGGCCTTGCGAAACACATCCTTCCAGATTTCCTTCGTATCGCTTCTCGCAATGGCATTCCCTTTATGAGAATAATCCGTATACAGCATATTCCCCAGAGTCGACAGCGCAATATTGGCTCCCTCGAGCTTCTCCGCACCGTCCAGCATGGATGCGGCCGCTTCCCCCACCCTTATGGGCGTAAGCAGCTTCCATCTCTCACGCTCATTCTTCGTAAGAAGATTCCAATCATAGGTATACTGGTAGGCAGGGGTGGTGTTCACCGTCTGAACTGCGTCGCTGTTGACGGAATAACCGTTCCCGGCCTTATAGAGATTCACAAAATCAAAATCCATGAACAGCCGGAAATCATTTTCCCGTGCATATTCAACCAGGCTCTCATATGCCGACTTTCCTCCCAGCTTTCTCTCGAAGGTGATCCTGCTGGGAATCTTGCCCTCCAGCCCGCCCTTCCGCCAGCCGGAATATTTCACCGCCAAATCATCTATCCCCAGATTCTTCAGCTCCTCCATGATTTCCCTTGCCTGCCCAAAGGTGGTAAGGGGTTCCATGACATCCACTTCAAATCCAAGCACGTATTCTTCCATCTCCAGTCCGCCAAGCAGCTCCAGATAGAAGGGCGCCCCCTCCCGGGCCTCCATGGTCAGGCCCTCCTCTTCCACCAGATAAGCCTGATAAGCCTTTGCCATGTCCACATAGGTCAGATCCTTTCCCGACAGCAGAATATAGTCCACGCTGTAGGCAGGCAGGGAGCTTTCCAGCTCGGAAAGAGTGAGCACATTGGTGGTATCCACGCTGCCCGTCCCAAAGAGGAAGGTGGATATGGTAAACACCCGGCGGGTAAAAGAAGCGTATACATTGTTGTAGCTGCTGCTCAGCCCGCTGGTCATGGCATTCACAGAGGCATCCGTATCGCCCTGAGAAATAACCGCAAGATATCCGTCCCTTCCGTTGGTGATCCCGAATACCGGCATCCTTGCGGTCTCCGTCTCCGCCGTCAGGGCCTCTGTCACCAGTCCGTTGTCCCTGCCGTAAACGTACTGGGAATATGCCCCGTAGGAAGCCTTGTCATTGTTAAAATAGATCAATGCGCCGCTGCCGTCGGGAACCAGAATATATCCATCCTCATCCATATCCGCCGCACCGAAATAGGGCAGCAGGGAAACGGTCATCAAATAAAATCCGGTATTTTCCGAGTCCTCCAGAACATCCTCCAGAACAACGCTGGCGGTCAAGCCTCTCCGGTTCAGCTTATACTCCACGGGAATGGTGATGCTTATATCCTGAAACTCATAATTGTATCGGACTCCGCCGCCCTCAAGGAGCTCGTAGGACAGCCATCCCTTATTGACGCAGCCCACGGCGCTGTTTCTGGAATTGCTTCCAGAAGAATTGGAGGCATCCGCATAGGTAATATACAGCTGGCTTTTCAGATTCGTGGCGTTGAGCCCCGTGGCCAGTTCATCCTCCGTCCGGGGATTGGATTCATACAGGAATCCGCTTTCCTTGTTCAAGACAGCTATGCTGCCGTCTGCGTTCCCCATCAATTCAAATTGATCATTTTCGTCAAACTTGATCTCATAACCCGCTGCCGAAGGCCTTGAAGCATTTGCCGCCGCATTCGCGGGAAGGACAGGGACGCTTAACCTTATCAGGCAAAAAACCAATCCTGCCCCTATCACCCTTACTAACCTTCTCATACCCATTCCTCTTTTCCTTTCGCCGTTTATGTCTTCACACTAGGAAATCCGATAGCTGATTTCACTGTAGACCGTCATAAAGAAACCATAAATCTGTACCAGCAGCCCAGAGATAAGCACTGCGAAAAACAGCATAATGAATACCCCCAGCACGGTCAGAAAAAAGGAGGCAACCGTCTTGGAAAAGCTATAGTCATGCAGGATGGACAGTCCTAGCAGAAACAGCAGAAAGCTCCATATTCCGGAGACGGAAACCAGATAAGTCAAAAATACCGCCTCATCCGTCACCAGCGCGAAGGAAAAGAAAAACTTAATGTATCCGCAGATGATATAGGGCAGCAGCGCATAGGCCACGCAGATCCATATTTCCTTCATTCTCCCTTTTCCGTCCATCAAAGTGCAGAAGCACCAGTTTGCCGTCACCACCATGGCGAAAATCACCACCGTGGTAAGCAGCACCTGAAACAGGGATACTTCATTCAGGTTCGTCCGAAAATCAAAATCAATATAACCCCAATTCAGAATAGACAATACCACCCAGGCCAGCAAAATCAGATTTGCAGCCTTCATGGAAAACTTCTTGTTGTTCTTCATCTCCTGATAACCGTCCACCGGATGTCTCAGGATGTAAAACGGGTATTTCCATTTGGGCATATTGGCATAAAATCCGCTTTTCACAGGTCACTCCTCCTCCCCTTCAGCGCCAGAAGCATTCTTTCCTTGCGCTTCGCATCCCTTACCTTGGCAGCTCCCAGTACAACCAGCGCAGCCAGAATGACCACTGCGAACACGCCTGCAAAATGGCTTCTGAGCCAGTCATTGCGCAGCATCTTCTTGGATTCGGAATAAATCTCCAATCCCACGCCCGCCAATTTGGCGTATTCCTGCGAAAGCTCGTAGTTCCCCTGATCGTAGTAAATTTCCGCCATGGCATAATAGGCATAGAAGAAATTGGCGTCCATGGTGGTGACCTCCTGAAAATACTCCAGAGACTCCTCCAGCATTCCCTGATTATACAGGGACAGGCCCGTTACGATCTGCTCCCCGAAATAGGTCTGCTCAAAGACGGTCACGTTATTTTTTGAGGAGTCCAGCACCACCACCTTGTCCCCGATGGTGTCAATGGCGACTGCGCCCTTGAAGGTGCCCAGCACGCTGCCCGTTCCTCCGAAAATCGCAATCTGAAAGCCCGTATTGTCGTACATGAAGATTCTTCCGGTATTCCCGTCCAGCGCATAAATAAACCTGCCCTCATCCACCGCCACGTCCACGTAGCTGGTATTATAGCTGCGCCCGTTGGGTTCGTCTCCCCAGTCCCTATAGGATTCCAGAATATTCTCCCCCAGAGGGTTCAGCTTCCGGATCATGTAGGAGCTTGTAGGCGTATCGGAATATGCCGTGACTGTATAGATGAATCCTTCGTCATCAATATCGAAATTGGAAAATTCCACCGGCACGAAGCTGCTCATTTTCGCTCTCTGCTCCTCGCTGGCAAACTCCCTCACCAGGGCCTGAAACACCACCGCCGCCGTCACGTCCACCTTGTTTCTTCCGTAAAATCCCAGAAACTCTCCGTTGGGGTCAATCATATATGCGCCCTGAGTGGAATTCTCACTGATCATGTACAGAGTGCCCACCGTGTCCAGCACCACGTTCTTGGGTGCGAATGTAATATTATCGGTGAGCAGGACGGAATCCGGTCTGGTGATCATACGCAGGAATTTTCCCTGTCCGTCCAGAATCAGGATTCTGTTGTTCTTGAGGTCCGAAACATAGATCTCTCCCGCAGGCGACACATAAATCCCTTTTGCGCCCGTAATGTCAAGCTCCTCCCCCTCCCCGGCAATGCCCTCAATCACCCGAACCACCTGAAACCCGTCATCCAGCACCACGATTCTGTTGTTTCCGCTGTCCAGTATGTAAATCAGGGAATTGTCATGTACATACAGATCCGAAGGAGAAACAAAATTCCCTATGCCCAGCTCCTGTCCGTTATAGCTGGCGTCCGCCACATATACGGACTGCGCCGGCACCGCCTCGAAAAAGGAATCATACCGGTAATCCGCCGATACCTCCATGGCCGGCACGCAGGAAACGCTGATGCTCAAGCCAAGCAAAAAAGCCGCCGTTCTTCTCTTTTTCATATGCCCCCCTATTCCTTGATTCCCGCATGCGCCATGGTTTCCATGATGCTGCTCTGGGTCACCAGAAACATGACGATGGGAGGAATCAGCATCACCAGCGCCGCCGCTGCCGCCACTCCGGCCCGGGCGATCCCTCCTGACTGAATCTGCGAAAGCGCCGTAGGGAACAGCTTCAGATTTTCCTTATAGATATAATTGCCCCCCGTCATGCTCCAGATGCCCTGAAAGGCAAAGATGATCTGGGTCAGCCATGCAGGCTTCACCATGGGCATGACAATGTTAAAGAAAATCTGCAGCTCGTTCATGCCGTCCACCTGGGCCGCCTCCAGCAGCGAATTGTTGATCTGCTCCATAAACTGCTTCATCAGGAAGAGTCCCATGGAAGATGCCACCACCGGGAGAATCAGCGCCCAGTAGGTGTTGATGATATGCAGCTTCGCCATGATGATATATCTGGGAAGCTCAATGACGCCCCCCGTGAACAGCAGGGACACCGTCACCATCTTGAACAGTACCTTCTTCCCCGGAAACTGATGCTTCGCCAGCGGATAGGCCGCCATGGAGGATATGATCACATTGCCCGCCGTGCCCACAATGCTCACAAACACACTGTTGAACAAATATCTGGAAAACGGAACCCACAGCCCCCCTGCCAGCTGCCCTATCAGCTTGAAATTCTTGACCGTAGGGTTCTGCACGCTGAACCTGGGAGGAAAGATGAATATCTCTTCCATGGGTTTAAAGGCCTGAACGATGGAATACACTATGGGAAGCGCCATAAATGCCCCCAGCACCAGCAGCATCACCGCAACCAGAATATTGCCTCCCACCGACCTGTTCAGCTGCTTTGTCTTCATTTCATTGCTTTGCGCAAACTTCTTGAATTGTTTCATATCATGCATCCTCGTTTCTTCCCGGGCTTAATCCTTCTCTGTCAACAGGGACTGAATCACTTTATTTATCAGAAGCATAATCACCAGCAGCACCGTCGCCGTGGCGCAGGCATAACCCATGTCATAACGTACGCTGCCGTAATCATGTATATGGGTCATGATGGTATGGGCGGAATAATTGGTACTGGGGAACCCTGCCAGCTGTATGGAAATATTTCCCACTGCGAAGGCTGAGGATATCTGCATCACCGCGCCGAAAAGCATCTGCTGCTTCATGGAAGGAAGAGTCAGATAGACCAGCTCCTGAAAACGGTTCTTGATGCCGTCGATGGCCCCGGCCTCGTAGATGGAACGGTCCACCACCTTGAAGCCGGCCATGAATGCCAGGAACCCGGCTCCCAGACTCAGCCACAGCTGCACGATGATCAGGGACAGCATCACAAACTTTTCATCCGTAAACCATTTGATGGGATCGTCAATGATACCCAGATTCAAAAACGTCATCAGGAACGAATTGACAAGACCATATTGGTCGTCGGAAAAGATATACTGCCAGATCATGTACATATTTCCGGAAAGGCTGGGCGCATAAAACACCAATGTCAGAAATACTCTGATGGGCTTCGGGAAGTCATTGATGAACCATGCCAGAATAAAGCAAAGCACATACCCGATAGGCCCCGTGATCACCGCAAAGACAATGGTGTTCTTAATGGCCAGCAGGAAAATCTCGTCATTGAGGAACAATGCCTTGTAATTGGACAGGCCGATGAGTTCCGGGACATTCAGCATATTGAAATAGGTAAAGCCCAGAAATATGGCCGCTATCACCGGAATGATGGTAAATATGGTGAACAAAATGAAATAGGGGGCCAGCAGCAGATAGCTGGACTTGCTTCTCTTCATCTGCTGCCACAGGCTCAGAGAGCTTTTCTGGCGTTTCGGGAAAAAAACTCTCAAAATATATAACATCTGCTCTTTCATCGTCCGCTCTCCTCCCCGGCAGTCGTAAGCCCGAATTCTTCCCGCTTTCTGGTAATTTCTTCATTGATATATTTCGTCTGGAGGCGCATGGCGTACCTTGGGAAATCCCCGCTGTAACAGATGCTTCTGAAAGCATTCGTCAGGCCTCTGGCAGTATAATAGCTGCCGGGAAGCTGGGGGATGCCTACCACGCTTTCCCATGCGTCGGTCAGTTCCTCCAATTCCGCATCCGACCAGGGAAGCATTGCAAGGGTCTCCTGATTGGCGGGGGTGAATCTGGCAGAGGCCCCCAGCATACCTTCCAGAGAGACTGCATACTGGGCCTTCACATCGTCCCTGCTCCACCATTTCATGAATTCCCACGCCGACTCCTTATCCTCGCAGGAATCCAGCATCACCGTTCCCGTGACGGTGGCGTTCTGGGTATTGTTGATGCTGCCATCCTCGTTCTGTTTGCCGGGAATGGGCACCATCTCCCACAGACCCTTGATTTCCGGCGCAGCCACCATGAGCTGATTGTACATATTATAGGGCTGAATCGACATCACCAGCTCGCCGGAGCGGAACCGGGAATAAAAGTCCGTCTTGATTTCAAATCCGTATTTCACATACAGATCCGTATACGTGGTCATTGCGTCAATGGCCTCCTGAGAGTCCAGAAGGGCTCTCGTCCCGTCCTCGCTGTAATAGGAGCCGCCGTTTTGCAGGAACAAAGCCGGGAAAATGTCCTGAACCGTGATCTGCAGGTTGTTTCTCTGAATCACCGGCAGGATGGCATAGAAATCCTCCCAGGTCTCAGGGGCCTTGATCCCAAGCTCCTCAAATACGTCCGTGCGGTAGAACAGCATATTGAATACCTGCGTGTCCGGCAATGCGTACAGCCCGTCATTATACCAGAACGGCGTCGCCGCAGAATCATAGAACCGTCCAGCCACCTCTTCCCAGTCTTCAAATACGGTCAGATCCTGCAGAGCGCCCCGGATCGCAAAGTTTACAGGCTGATCTTCAGCTATCATCAGGGCCACGTCAGGTCCCATGCCCGCCAGCGTGGCTTCGATCAGAGAGCCCTGCACCAGCTGCAGATCCACCACGATGCCCGTTTCCGGCGTAAAGTTTTCATCGATCAGATCCTTTATGACCTGAGCCTGATCCCGACCTGCGCTGCCTCCTGCGCTGGCGGAACTGGAATTCAGCCACACAGTCACCGAGCGGCCGTTTCCGTCCTCGCCGCTGCCGCCGATGGACAGAGTCGAGTCGTCAAAGGAAGCCAGAAATCTGCTGACGGAATACCATGCCCTTGACAGGAAATTGGTTCCCTCTCCCGGCTCTTCTACATCCGGGGATTTCAGGAACAAGTAATCCAGCAAAAGCCCCTGGGACTGAATATCCACCAGCCATGAACCCACTGCGCTGATATTGTCCTTGAATCCGGACAGCCTCACTGATATCTCTTCCGTGTCTTCTATAAAGCTGTCCAGCTGCACCCGCAGCGTCTCCAGAATAGCCGTCTTGCTGCCCCGCTTGCCTACCATCCCCACGATTCTGTCGGTCTCCTCCGCCAGGGTATCCCGGCATCTGCGCAGGGTATCCACCAATCCCGGAACTCTCTCCTCCAGATAATAATCCGTATAGCTGTCCGGGCTGGTGCTGGTGATCATGATGATCTGGCGGTACAAGTCGTTAACTTCGTATATACAGTCATTGATGTTGCGCAGAGTATCCGCAAATTCTCCCATGGTACACATGGCCTTGATTTCATGGGAACCCTTTGTGAGATAAATCTTGTAGGGCTCTCCGTTTTCATCGGAAAATGTGGCAATCTGCCATTCATCGTCATAGCCGAACTCCACGTGCCCCAATTCCGCAAATAACAGCTCGCCATCTATGTAAAAAGCCCTGCTGGTAAACAAGCCGTCCAGAAAGTTCTGCCGGTATCTGCAGCCAAGATTATAATATCCGTCCTCCGGCACCTCCACCTCCCAGGAAATCCACTGTCCTGTGGTATTCCAGAGACTGCCGCCTATGGTGTTGATCCGTATGTATTTGGCGTTGTTCTGCTCTCCCGCGCTGTCCTCCGTGGCCAGGTTCACCCTGTCATAATTGGGATAAAGCACGGAATCCGATTTGTATGCGGCGACTTCCGCAGGTATCTTGATCAGCTGTCCGGAAGAATCGGCCGCCGCTGTTTTCCGCAGATATTCTTCATAAGAATCGGCATCCTCCGCCGGCACAAGCTCCAATCCCTTTATCATGCACGGTGTTCCGCCGCCTGTAAGCCTGAGGGTGTTTTTCCCTTTCTTCAGATAAAACCGATAGGCGCCGTCATAATAACCGTTTGTATTCATCAAAGTGTGCTTCTGAAAATCATAGACCAGAATCTGCCGCGGGGTCACTTCATTGCCCACGCCGTCCATCCGGATCCCCGTGGCATCCTGAAAAATCCTCGGTATGCTGATCTCCCCGGCTTCCTTAAAAGGACACTCCCCGTTGATCATGATGCCGGCCGTGATGTTTCTGTCCGATTCTTCGGTGACCGCATATTCTACCGCAACATAATACATTCCTTCGGATTCTACGGAAAAGCTGTACTCGGCATAGCTGTCCCCCTTATTAAAAAGAAGCGCTTCTTGAGTCTCTTGCCCCTTCCACAGCTCAACATCATCGCTGGTGGCGACAAGGGACTCCGTTCCTATGATAAGCCTTCCCGATTCGGAGGAGCATGTTCCCGCTCCCATATCTGCATATTTCTCTAAATATTCCGCATAAGAACCCTCAGCCGATGCCGAAATGATATCCAATGACGTGGATGATTCCGGCGCCTCCGCCGCCATCGCAGAGCCGGGTGACACGGCACCTGCCATAAGGCATATACTCAATAGCACAGACCATTTAACGCAGCTCGCCTTTTTCAAATCCTTTGGCCTCCTTTTTTCCAGTTCCGCATCTCCCCTGCCGAAGTTTTTCTCCCGTGCGAAGTTTTTCTCCCATGGATACGGCCATTGATTTATAGGTTAAAATATTTCGTCCGCCGGAACAATCCAACTTTTTACAGATTGTGCAGCATCTTAAAAAATCCAAGTAAAATAAAAGGCGACTATGAAAAAGAACTATGAAAATCGTGAATTTTCATAGTTCTATCTTTAAAATTATGAGTTGATTCCTTCCGCCTGCTCCTTGTCGAAATACTCCTGCAGCTGTCTTTTCAGTTCATCCAGTATATCCTGCAGACCATACTTCTTTGCCTCCTTCATAGCCTCCTGCAGCACCGCCCCCGGCTGATCCAATATACCGTTCCTGAGCGCCGGCCAGACCTGATTCAGAATCTGTGTAACCTGTATTAGCTGGTTTTGCAGCCCGCTGTCATCAAAATAAAAACTCGCCAGTCTTTTCTTATAAAAAGTGTTTTCCAGAAGCTCGTACTCCTTATATGCCAAAATATCGTCAGGCATATCTGCGGAAAATCTCACATAATGGGAATTCCAGGTCATCGCATATCCCGGAAAGGCATAGATAGACCCATCCTCGCCCACAAGGGATTCATACCGTTCTTCGCCCACTGCCCTCCAATGGATTCCTTCGATTCCATGTTCAAACAAGTCGTGGTTTTCCTCAGAGGCAAACAGCCAATCCAGAAACCTCACCGTCTCTTCAATATGCTCCGAAGAAGCAGGGATGCAGAGAAAATTATTGGCCAGATAGGAAGTGCTGATGGCATGCTCCTCCATATCCCTTATATTGCTGTTTATAATATATACACCCAAAGACGCCCCCTGTACATTTTCCGCAAGGAGATAGCCGGATTCCTCATAGTCGTCCAAAGTGGAAATATAAGCTCCTCCCAGCCCCTTCTGGAACACTGTCATCTGATCCATCTGGTTCAGCACATCAGCCTCGCAGTACCGGTTCCAATTCCTGTAGCCCTCCAGCCTTCCGATCAGGAAGTCAAACTGCAGGCCCTCCATGAATCCCGAAAAGCTTTCCTCATCCCCCATGATCCCCACCGCCTCCACCTTGGTCAGGGAATCGTCCAGCTGCGCCACCACAGTGATATCGCCGATCGTCATGGGGTACAGGAGCCTCCTGCTTTGCTCCGCCGTCAGAAAATAGCCTTCCGGATGGAAAGTAAAAAAGCCTCTGGAACCGTTCAATACCAGAGGAATCAAATCGGGTTCGTTGGCAAGCAATGCCTGCATATAGGATTCCAGGTCTTCCACGCTGTCAATGGAAGTGATTCCATATTTTAACGCCAAATCCTTCCGATAATAAATGCAGGGGATTCCCGACCCATAGGTCCTGAAAAGCGGCAGCGCGCATTGTTCCCCGTTAATCAGGTTGTTTTGCAGGACTGTCTCGGAAAAAGCCCCCCGCAGTCCCGGATACTCCGGATTGTTCAGGTAAGGGCTTAGGTCCAGATAGACGCCCCTATCCTGCATCTCATACAGATGAATCCATCCTGCGTCGAACATCAGGTCATAATTTTCTCTGGCCGAAAGCTTCATGTCGCTCAACAGCTTGTATTCGGAGGACTGGCTGACCCATTCCATTTCGATCCTGATTCCAAGGGTATCCCTGGTCCTTCTGTAGAATTCCTCAAGGACATCCTCCATTCCGTCAGGCTCTGTGCCGAACATCAAAAACCTCAGAGTGACAATCTCCTTTTTATCACCCCCCCTATTGGAAGCTGCCATGACTGCCGCAAGCGTCAGGCCTGCAATCCCCGCAAGCACAGCCGCCCATAGCAATATTCTTTTGCCGATTTTCTTTTCCTTTTTTTCCATGCCATTCCTCCCTGATGTTTTACCGTTCCCTAAGCCCTTCCGTCTCCCTGCCGCCTAAATAAATTACTTGATTATTGAAAAGCCTTGTTCTATATGTTATAATAAAGCTGTACCATGTTTCTTTTGCTCCAGAATACTTATTGATAGGGAGAATCTCCTATATGAAGCTGAAGCATATCCAACCCATCATAAGCAGGGACAATACCTATTTCCATAAAATATTCGGTTATATCGCAGTCACTACTTTCGTTCTGTTTTTTTGCCTTACCCTCATTGTCACGCTGCTTACCATGCGCAGATATACGGAGGAAATGGAAAACAGCAGCATACAGAGTCTGGAATCTTCCATAACCGTCAGCGAGTCGACCCTGGGAAGCCTATATCGTTATTGCTACTTCCTATTCCATAATAACACAGCAATCAATGACATTCTTTATGCTGACAGTTTTTCTTCAAAACTGTCTATTGAGTTTGCCGCCTTGAAAAATGATTTCTTGAGCTATTACAGCCTGATTGATTCCATCTATCTGATTAACTTCCCGGCAGATATGGTTTTTTCCAACACTGCCACCTATCAGTCGCTGGATTCCTTTTATGATCAGGATATCCTTCTTCTTTTAGCCGATGATTCCATGGAGGATTACAATTATCTCTTTCTTCCCCGCACCATGAATACCGGGACCCCTTCCAACGTGATTTCCCTGATCTTCAGGACTCCAAACGGCAATTCATTTGTGCTGAACATAAGTCTGGCTTCTTACGAGTCGCTGCTGAACCACGATACCAATGCAATGTGGCCTGATACTCTGGTGATCAACGGCTATGACCATGCCATAAACGGCAGCAGCGAAGTAGCCTTTGCATCCGACATATCGGGGGAAGACTGGTATCAGCGTATTCTTTCCTCAAGCCAGTCAAGCGGCAAGCTTTCCATAACCCTCCATTCGGAACGGTATACCGTATTTTACCGGAAAAACGCTTCCTTCCGCTTCACCTACTTAACCATGCTGGATGCCTCTCCCTTTTCCCGCAAAAACACCATGCTTTATTCCACCCTGCTCTCCTTTACCGTATTTACCTTTCTGGGCTTTGGGCTGTCGCTTTTCCTGAGCTACACCCTGTATCTTCCCATCAACAACATGATCAAGCTGATCAGATCCTATGACCGACATACGAAAACCAGCTATCCTGACGAGATTTCCTATCTGACCAATGCCGTCACGGATCTGGTTCATATCTCCCACAAAAGCCAGAAGCAGATCTTCCTATCCGGACAGACTGACTGCCTGCGCCATATACTCACTGTGGCAGATTACTACAAAACAGTAAAGAAAGAGACTCTGGAAAGCTATGGGATTATTTTCAATTCCCAGAATTATCAGGTCGTATTGTTCTCTCTGGACCGCTCCTCCGTGCTGCTTTCCAGTGATCCCGCCGACCATAAGCTGATGCTGGATTCCCTGCAGAATATCGTTTCCGAGCTTCTGCCCCAATCCCTGTGTCTGGAAATCGAGGACGGCATCCTTGCCTATATTCTGTTTGCCAATACGGACGATCCCTGCGAATTCATGTGCCAGATCACTCAGGCAAAAGGATATATGTTTGACTACTTTCAGGAAACAGTCACCGTGGGCATGGGCCTTATCTACGATTCCCCTTCGGATTTGCACGAATCCTACACTCAGGCCAAGCTGGCTCTGCGGTACCGTTTCCTCTCCGGCGGCAACAGCGTATTGAATTATTCGGAGCTTTCTGTCCACAACAGCTCAAATCTTTTGCTGGTCGAGGAACAGAAAGATATCATCTCCTGCGTCTTCTCCTGCAGGGAGGCCGCGGCTCTGGAAAAACTGCAGGCATATTTCGATATACTGCGAAGCCTTCATGTAGACAGCATGATCATGAATATCACGGCTCTGCACATTTCCATCCAAAATGCGGAAACTCAGTCCGAGATTCGCTCCATAGATTCGCTCTCCTATGACAGCGATCCCTATAACCATTATACCCTGAGCGAAATTCAGGCCCAGTTCACCCAGCGGATTGCCTCGGACGTGGCACAGCTTCAGGAAATTCGGAAGAACATCGCCGCCAAGCCCCAGATCATCGAGGAAGTGACCGCTTATGTGGAAGCCAATCTCCAATCTGCGGACCTGACGGTGGAAAACATCGCCGACCATGTGGAGCTTTCCACAAATTATCTGCGCAATATCTTCAAGGAGCATATGGGAATCACGCTTTCCAAGTACATCACGAACCAGAAGATCCAGTATGCCTGCAAAATACTGGTAGAGACGGAAGATTCCATCCAATCCATCTGCGAACGGCTGGACTTCACTTCCGCCAACTACTTTTATACTTACTTCAAAAAGAATACCGGCATGACCCCTAACCAATATAGGGAAAAATACCGCCAGGATCCCTGACGAGTTTCCCGGTTCCTGAAAGCCGCTTTCTCCGGATCCGGGAAACCCCAGAGGCATTCCCGTCAGGTGGTACTCTCATGCCGCACCTCACGGCCGGCGCAGGTATCCACCGACACCCAGGGCGAGCCTTTGATGTTTTCCACCGCCACTTCCTGCCAGGAGCCGTCCTTGTAGGATATCCTGACCTTCTGGCTGCTGACGCCTCTTACCGACGCTATTTTCCCGATTCCTTCGTAGGGTTCGATTACCGTGACAAATCTGCCCTCTCTGGCCGTCTGGCCCACCGCATAGTGCCTGCGGCGCTCCTTCTCCGGCCCCGGAAAATGATCTGCGCCCAGAATTCCCCGGAAGCGCAACGCCCTCACACCCGAAAGATCCACTGTCACATAGGCCTTTTCTTCATGATTCATAGGACTGACCGGAATTGCGTCCTCATACTCGATCCCTTCTATCAGCACCCTGCCGTTCTGATAATCCCTGCCGACTCCATAGCCTTCGTCAATGTTTTCCCGCTTTATGGGAAGGCTTGTCAGCGCCACTCTGCCGCCGTCCTCCAGCTCCACACAAGCAGCTCCCAGAAACAGCCCCTGCGGCCCCCTGTGGGGATAGTTCTGCTCCGAATAGAGAGGCTTATTGAAGATCTCCAGCGTAAGCTCGCCGCATCCGGGTTCGATGGGAATATCCAGCTGTCTGGCTCCCAGCAGCCATGCATTGGCGGAATATTCCGTCAGGCATTTCCCGTCCCCGAGAACACGCATATCATACGGCACCTTGATTCCCAGATCCTCCGCCTCCAGCCCGTGCATCTGATTGGTCTTAGGCGGCCATGCGGTATAGACATCCATGTTCAGGCTGCCCGGCTCATTGTATTCTCCTCTGTTTCCCCGTTGATCCGCCCCGTCTCCGAACCGGGTCTCAAACCTTGCCACAGTCTCGCCCTCTGCCTGATACCAAAAACAGTCCGTGATAAACTGCGTATCCGATTTGGGATTTTCGGATTTCCTGCCGGTATGGCCGGTCATTTCAATGCTGCCGTCTTCATTGGCAGGCACAAGCTCACGGAATCCCTTGATCTCCATAAGACTCTCATAGAAATGCTCCGTCTCTCCCTCCATGCAGTCAAACATCACAATGCAGTCATCCAAAACCGCCATGACCCTGGTCTGGCAGATGGCTTCCGTAACCTCGGTGATTTCGCCGTACCCTGCTGCATCATAGCTTGGAAGGTCGCTGGCATTTCTTTCGCACCGCTGCTTCAGCGATTCCTTATCCTCATAGATCATGCCGCCAAAGGGAGGGTAGCCCCATCTGCTGCAGGTCCTGACCCCGCCGGCCTGAAAGCCTGCGCCGCTGTGAAACAGAATCCGCTGGGCGTCCGCAGGTATCTGCAGCTTTCCGTCCACCACCACCATGTTCTTGGTGTTGGAATTCTGGACATAAAATTTGTACATAAAGTGCCCATATCCCCACCAGACGCTTTCGGGATTGTAAAAGCTTCTCCCGTAGCGCATCACTGACAGCAGCTCCGTCCTGTCGAAATGGCCGTGGGCAAAGCCATGGGAACCATACCTGAGCATTGCCTGTATCTGTTCCCGGGGCCCTCTGCCTTCCTTCCGGCTTCTCAATACCATGATCCCCATGTTGTCCGAGTACGCATTTTCCGTTCCCATGACAGCGTCCGCCTCCGGAAGGCTTGCATGGCCAAAGATGGGATCCACCCGGTCAAAAAGCCGAATGACCGAAATATAGGCCGGATCCTGATAATGGGTGTAGGCAAGGTCAAAGGTAGAGCCGAAATGCACGCCCGAAATTTTCTTTTCATCCGAATCATTGACCCCTGCCATGACCCCTCTGTAGTCCAGAAACGGGATCACCGCATCGAACAAATCCTTGATGCAGACATAGCTTTTCTGTATGCCGCCCCATTTTTCATTGTACATCCCATGCCGTATTTCCTTGCTCCCGCAGCCATAGGCGCTATCCACCTCCTTCCCGTAGGAGAGGGGAAATTGCCTGTGCAGGATATTGATCCCAAAGGGAAGCAGTGCATGGGCCGTGTGGATAAACATAGAGGACACCCATATATTATATCCGATGGAGCACTCATACCACCAGCCGTCGCTGAACGCGCCATGACTAAGCTGCTCGAAGCTTCCCGAAGGCCCTTCCAGAAACCGCTCCATCCGCTCAAAATCCTGAAGCGCCATGGCGCAATACACTGCCCCCGTCAGCTCAGAGAGCGTCCAATTGCTGATATGCCCGGAGTCGATATGCCTGTCAAGGATCTCCATATAGATCCGAAACGTCTCCTCCACTCCCTGTCTGTCCTGTTCCGTCCATAGGGCAGAGTTGTATGTCATGTCATAAGCCAGGGCAAGATGCTGAAAAAAATGCCCCTCCTGCACATAGCTCTGGCTGCAGCCCTTTTTCCTTACGGGATAGCCAATCTCCCTATCGTTAAAACGCCGGAAAAACTCATGCACCTTTCCGGCATACTCTTCCTCTCCGGTAATGGCATACAGATATGCGCAGGACATAATATAATGCTCCTGATTGGTGTCAAAGCAGTAATCCCTCTCTCCAAAGGGAACGATCTCCGGCACCGTCCAGTTATCCGCATCCCTCTTCATCCGTTCATATTCCGGCCCAAACACCTCATATTTTTCAATATTTTCCCTTACCTCGCGCCATTTCTCCGCCGTATGATAAATATAAGGATGCTCCAGACGCCTTAATGTCAGGAATGCCGTCTCTGCCGCCTGAAGGGAATTGCCTTCGGGCACGAAATATACCATGGTTTTTTCATGGGCCCCTGCAGGCATATAGTCATGCACCTGCACGGACACCTCCACCTGCTGCTCCCCATCCGGCTCCAGGGAAAATACCGCCGGAGAGATTTCCGCTTTCATGGATTCCCAGCCTTGAAACCGCTGGAATGCGCTCACCGACACCTCCTTGTCCAGACAATTGTGTACCTTGACCAGATAAACCACTCGTTCCCCAGGATCCCCGGCCTTTCCCAATACGTCGTTCTCCACATATAGTCCGGCTCCCCTCACAAGCTCTGCCCGGCGGATCTGCGCCCCGCCGCCTATCCTTATGGCCGTCAGGTTTCTCCAGAGATTCGCCTGGGCCTCCTCCACGGGGAAATCCTTCAGCCGGACATCGCAGTCATGGCATCCGGCCCCGGCGAAGCGGAGGGAGCAGGACAGCCTCTGTCCGTGCCAGAACTCTGCCGTGACAGTGATTTCCTCATTTGCTTCAAACGTTTCCAGCCCAAGCCGCAGTCCGTGCCAGCGCATCACGTCCTCCGCCCCGTCGTTCACTGCGTCAAACCCATAGGGCCTGATTCCCGCCCCTTCCGGGGCAGGGAAACGAAAGACCACCCCCTCCTGGGTTCTTTCCTGCCTCCAGCTTTTCAGCAGGTCGATTCTTTTTTTCATAATACCCTCTCCTCCTTTATGCCGACATTTGGCCAGCAGCATTTTATTTCCGTCCCCCGGACGGCCTTTCCCCCCTATCTGCCCCTGCGCCCACAATGCCTTTAGAGGCTGATCTCTTCCGTCCAGTCCAGATACATCTTGGTATCGGACTCGAATTTCAGAGGCAGCATTACATATTCCGACTTGAAATAGTTCTCCCCGCCTCCGCCCCACCGATCTCCCAGATACCAATATTCCGTCTCCCCCGTTTCCTGATTCCGTTTCGGAATCACGCAGGTGGGCTGGGAACGGTAGGTGGTCTCATCCCCCAGATCGTAACGCATGGACCAGTCCCCCTCCATGCTTCTGGACCATGCGTAGGAAGACTGGTTCGGCGCCCATCCGGTGCAGCCGCTGGTCAAAAGGTAATAATAACCGTTTCTCTTGAACATGGTTGGCGCCTCCCGCTGCTGCCCCGGCCACAGCACCCGCACCAGACGGTCAATTGCCAGATAGTCCTCGCTCAGCCTATAAATATGTAAATCCAGATTCTCTCTGGCAGAGGAAATAAAATAAGCGCTCTTATCCTCATCCACGAAAAGGGTGCAGTCCCTTGACATATGGCCTATGGGATTAAAGCTTCCCAGATAGACATAATCCCCGTCTATTTGATCGCAGACAGCCACCGCGCATCTTGCCGCTGCGTAATTCCCGGGAAATTCCCAATGCATCCACATGACATATTTTTTTGTCTTTTCATTGTAAATTACCTTGGGCCGTTCAATGTTGCACCCAACTCCTATATCCGCATTCTGCCCGGATAGCTCCATGGCCGGATCCGTAACCACATAATGCTTTTGCGCCTCGGAGTCCACCGTGAGAATATGATTGCAGAACCGCCAGCATTTCAAATCCTCCGAAACATAGCAGGACACCTTATTGCGTTCCGTCCGGTCCTCTCCGATCCAATAATACCTCCCATCCACTGTCAGAATCTGCCCTCCATGGGCATGAACCTTCTGTCCCCTGTCATCCATAGGCATAAATACGCTTTTCATATCTTTTCTCCTGAAATTATTTTTCCGCCCTTCCAGCATAAAGCTATGGCAATTTTATTTTACATTAACAGTTTGACATGGAGAAAGCAATTTCTTATAATGTAATAAACTGACTTTTTCTGCAAAATACGATTAAGATATGTCGGGTACATGGTAAGCTTTTGTGGCTGCGAGCATGAATTCCGCCGCACAGAGCTGAATGTGACAGGAGGTTTCAACTACATGATAACAGTAAATAAATGTGGATATGATTCTAAACACAAGGCCATACTGGATTCCTGCAGCCCCATGGGGAATGATGATTATACACTGCTTTTAGTGAAGACGGAAGCCTATTTTGAGCAAAACGGACTGCTTCTGGATATGCCGCCCAATACTGTCATTATCTATAATCGGCATTCCTATATCCATTATGGATGCAGAACCCCCCATTACAATGATGACTGGATTCATTTTGAACTGCACGGAGAAGACGAGGACCTTTTGCAGAAGCTGTCTCTTCCTCTGGACACCCCCTTTGTGCTGCCTTATATGGGGACGCTGACAGACTACAGCCGTCTGGTTGTTGTTGAAAAGCTCTCCTCCCATATGTACCAGAAAAACATCATTGATTCCCTGATGCACACTTTGCTCTATTCTCTGGCCTCCCAATACCATGCGGTTCCCGAACCCAACAGCAGCTGTAAATACTATTATCCCATGAACGAGCTTCGCATGGAAATCCTGAACGCGCCCAACAAAAAATGGAATGTGGATGAATTGGCCGGGCAAATTCATATCAGCACATCCCATTTTCAGCATTTATATAAGCTTTTCTTTGGTCTCTCCTGCACTCAGGATATTATCATAGCCCGCATCAAGCATGCGAAGTTCTATCTGCGCACCACCGAAATGTCCATCCATTCACTGGCGCTATTCTGCGGCTACGATAATGAACTTCATTTTATGAGGCAATTCAAAAAAATAACCGGCATGACCCCCAGTCAATACCGTTCTCTGGATCAGCGCCCCGGCAAGACGCTATAATTTTATACTGCACATCGAATAGATTTGCAGTCAGGAAATCCAATGCCTATACAATCTTTCCATCTTCAAAATATACATATACGGAATAATCTCGCATCGGCATAACCTGTACAACCTTTGGAAACATACCACCACCTCCCCTTATAAGTATATCATAACCAGCCTCAAAAAAACCCACAAACAAAATTTGTCTGTGGGTTTTCCCTATTTTCCTATTTGCAAATAGCTGCCTATCTCCAAGAGATACATCTTTATCGCTTGCTGAACTGCGGAGCACGCCTTGCAGCTTTCAAGCCGTACTTCTTTCTCTCCTTCATACGAGGGTCTCTGGTCAGGAAACCTGCCTTTTTCAGAACGGGCCTATAGTCCGCATCTACCTGAAGCAGCGCTCTGGAGATGCCGTGCCTGATAGCGCCTGCCTGACCGGTAAAGCCGCCGCCGCGCACATTTACCAGAACATCGAACTTGTCTACATTTCCGGTAGCTACCAGCGGCTGACGGATGATCGCCTTGAGGGTCTCCATTCCGAAATAATCATCCATTGATCTTCTATTTACTGTAACATCGCCTTTACCGGGCATTAAATATACTCTGGCAACAGAAGTCTTTCTTCTGCCTGTGCCATAGTATCTCTCAGTCTTAGCCATGATTCATTATCCTCCTATCCCCTAGAATTCCAGTACTTCAGGCTTCTGTGCAGCATGATTGTGCTCAGGTCCTGCGTATATATGAAGCTTCTTGATCATCTGCCTCCCTAGAGGTCCCTTGGGAAGCATTCCCTTTACTGCCAGCCCGATCACCTGCTCAGGCTTCTTGCTCAGCTTCTCCCTCAGAGTAGTCTGCTTCATGCCGCCCACATAATCGGAATGGTGATAATAAATCTTGTTGTCAAGCTTCTTGCCGGTGACGCTGATCTTCTCCGCATTGATAATGATCACATAATCGCCCGTATCCATATGGGGGGTATAAATAGGTTTGTTCTTTCCTCTCAGAACCTTGGCTACCTCCGATGCAAGGCGGCCCAATGTCTTGTCAGTAGCGTCGACTACATACCATTTTCTATAGATGGTAGCTGGACTAGCCATAAACGTATCATTCATGATTTTCCCTCCGTATTGCTTTTTCTTTCGAGCCAGTTTCAGCAGGCTCGTCTGTGTCCCCTGTCATCATATTCCGCAGATGTCCGGCTGCTTCCTATGCCTACTGAAAGACACTGATTTTCTTGTATTTTCAAATGCTTTGCCGGGGCTTTGGCTCCGCATTTTATACATCGTCACAGTTTTTTATTTTACTATAGACGAAATCTTATGTCAACTACTATTTTTACAATATCGTACAATATCGTAATTATCTTTACATTATCATTACAGCAATCATCTTCACAGAAACTCATACTTCATCAGGGTCAGACCATGGGCCGGCGCCGTGGGGCCGGCGGCACAGCGGTCCTTCGCTTCCAGCACATCCCGCATGGACTCCGGCTCCCGCTTCCCCTGCCCCACCTCTATCAGGGTTCCCGCAATGATCCTTACCATATTATAGAGGAATCCGTTTCCCCGGATACGGAGAATCAGATCCGCCCCTTGTTCCTCTACCTGCACTGCATACAGAATGCGCACTGTACTCTCCACCTGCGCGCCGGTCTGGCAGAAGCTCTTGAAATCATGCTCCCCCTCCAGATAAGCCGCCGCCTCCTGCATCCGCGACACGTCGAGAGAGCGGTAAACAAAATAAGAATAAAGCCTCTTAACGGGCATGGGAAACTCCGCCCTGTATATCCGGTATTCATAGGTCTTGATGCTCTCACAGTGTCTGGGATGCCAGTCTAACCGTACCTCCTCGGACTTCTGGATACGAATGTCCTCCGGAAGCCTCTGGTTCAGGGCATAGGCAATCTTTCCTGCAGGCATCCTGTTTACCGTGTCGAATACAGCAATGTTCCCCATGGCATGCACCCCCGAATCCGTGCGGCTGGCCCCGATGACCTGGGTCCTCTCCCCAAGCAGCTCCGAAAGGCACTTGTTCAGTTCTTCTTCAATTGTTATTCCGTTTTCCTGCAGCTGCCATCCGTGATAATTCGTCCCGTCATAGGCAACTGTTATGCGGATACGCTTCTTCTCCATAACCTATTCTCCTATAGACTCTGCTCTGTTATTCCCATATTGTCTTATTAATCTACATCAGGAATCTCCTTACCGCTTAATATGCAGCTTTCCAAAATTCGCTTTCATCCATTCCTCCGCTTTTCCGGGCATCTTTCTGATCCAACACCTGATCTTGCCCCCTAAAATTCCAAGCGCTTGTTATTATAGTCTCCCGGAATCTCCATACTGCTTTTCATGGGACTTTCCGAAAGTCATTTTTATCGATCCCTCCGCTTTTCGTCGCTCTCTCATATTCCCAGAAACCTGCCCAGATTCCCTGCCCCGATGCCTGCCGCCAGATAGATCAGGATACACAGATAGGCCATACGGTCTCTCCTCTGATACATTAACGGCTTCATCTTTGTCCTGCCCTCTCCGCCCCGATAGCATCTGGCTTCCATTGCCATAGCCAGATCGTTTGCCCGGCGGAAGGCGGAGATGAACAGAGGCACCAGCAGGGGCACGAGAGCCTTTGCCCTCCGCACGATGTTTCCGCTCTCGAAATCCGCTCCCCGGGCAATCTGTGCCTTCATGATCTTGTCCGTCTCCTCCATCAGCAAAGGGATAAAGCGGAGCGCAATGGACATCATCATGGCCACCTCATGCACCGGCACCCGGAACAGTCTCAGGGGACGCAGCATCCTCTCCATGCCGTCCGTCAGGTTGTTAGGAGTGGTCGTCAGGGTCATGACAGAGGAACCGATGACCAGCATCACCAGCCTGACTGCCATATTCACCGCCAGACGAATCCCCTCCTTCGTGATGGTCAGCTTCCAGAGCGTCACCATTGCCTCCCCCGGCGTCAGGAACAGATTGAAGCCCACCGTGATCAGCATCAGAAAGAGAATCGCCTTCATCCCCTTGACCATGAACTTAAAGGGCACATGGGATAGTCTGATCACAATGGCAAGGAACACCGCCGCCACGATATATCCCAGAAAGTGATTAAAAACGAACAAGGAAATAATATAGAGCAGCGTCCCCCCCAGCTTCACTCTGGGATCCAGCTTATGAATCACCGATTCCGTCTGATAATATTGTCCTAATGTAATATCTCTCAGCATATTTTTCCTAACCCGCTTTATGTCCTTTCGCTCAGTTTCCCTTTTTCGTAGAATCCGTCCCGCCTGACCCTTGTCACCTTCCCAGCGCCCTGCACACTGTCTCCGCCGCCTCCTCGATGGTGGTGGCGTTCACGTCCACGTCCAGCCCTCTGTCCTTCAGTTCATGCAGGATATAGGTGACCTGCGGGGCCGCCAACCCCACCTGCTCCAGCTCCTTATAATGAGAAAACACTTCCTTCGGTTCATCATCGTACAGAATGCTTCCCTTGTTCATCACGATGATCCTATCCACATATTCCGCCACGTCCTCCATACTGTGGGACACCAGAAGCACGGTTATATGCGTCTGTGTCTGCAGCTGCTTTATCTGGTGCAGTATTTCGTCCCTTCCTTTAGGATCCAGCCCTGCCGTAGGCTCATCCAGAATCAGCACCTCTGGGTTCATGGCCAAGACCCCCGCGATCGCTGCCCTTCTCTTCTGGCCTCCGGACAGTTCAAAGGGCGACTGGTAGTACAGCTCCATAGGCAACCCTACCTTCCGCAGGGCATCAAAGGCCCTCAGCTCCGTCTCCTTTCTGTCCAGCCCCAGATTCTTTGGGCCGAAGCATACATCCGTGAACACATCTATCTCAAACAGCTGATGCTCCGGATACTGAAACACCAGCCCCACCTTGCTTCGCAGCTTCTTCATGTCATAATCCTTGTCATAGATGTCTTCCCCGTTGAAATAGATATGGCCGGAGGTCGCTTTCAGCAGTCCGTTCATATGCTGCATCAGGGTGGATTTTCCGGAGCCGGTATGGCCGATGATCCCCACGAACTGTCCGTCGGGGATCTGGAGACACACATCGTCCAGCGCCCTTACCTCCAGCGGCGTACCGCTGCCGTATATATAATTCACATGATCCAAAATGATCGACATGGTTTACTCCTTTTTATTTCTGCGGCCATAAAAGGCCCTTTCTCCTGCCTCTTCGGAATACCTTCAGCCTCCTCATAAGGATATGCCCCGGCAATACGCTTTGAGCCCGGCGCTTCAAGCTCTGCCTTTCAGGGCATCCGCCAGCTCCTGCGCAGTCAAAAGGCCGTCCGGCAGATCGATGCCTCTCTTCTTCAGCTCATACCCCAGCAGCGTTGCCTGCGGCACGTCCAGCCGCAGGCTCTTGAGCTTTTCCACCTGCGAAAAGATTTCTCTGGGCGTTCCCTCCAGCACCACCTTGCCGCTGTCCATGACAAACACTCTGTTCGCATGGATGATTTCTTCCATATAATGGGTAATCAGTATGACCGTGATCTCCTCCACCTGATTCAGCGCCCGGACAGCCCGGATGACCTCCTTTCGGCCCTTGGGATCCAGCATGGCCGTAGGCTCGTCCAGCACGATGCATTTAGGGTGCATGGCCAGCACACCAGCTATGGAGACCCTCTGCTTCTGGCCCCCGGAAAGCTTGTTGGGAGAATGCTTCTTATATTCATACATCCCCACAGCCTTCAGACTCTCCTCCACCCGCTCCCAGATTTCCTCGGTGGGCACACCCATGTTTTCAGGACCGAAGCCCACGTCCTCCTCCACTACCTGTCCGATGATCTGGTTGTCGGGATTCTGAAATACCATGCCTGCAGTCCTGCGGATATCCCAGACCTTATCCTCCTCGGAGGTATCCATCCCGTCCACCCACACTGTTCCTTCTGTAGGGTTCAGAATGGCATTGATATGCTTGGCGAGGGTCGATTTGCCGGAGCCGTTATGACCCAGGATCGCTATGAACTCTCCCTGAGCGATGTCCAGCGTCACCTGATCCACAGCGGTGGTGATACCCTCCACATTTCCTTCCTCGTCCCGTCGGATATATTCAAAAGTCAAGTCTTCCGTCTTTACGATTCCCATGATTTCTTCCTCCGGCATACAGCCAGTAAACTTATGCTTCCCATACGGCTGAATTGTAACAGATTTCGGCCGCTTTTACAACCATTTACAAAAACCTTCCCTTATGTTATGCTAAGTAAGAAACGGAGGTTTACATGAACAGAGATAAGATATTGAAAATGGTTGTGATCTTAGCTGCCATCGTAGTCATAGCAGGCAGCCTTTCCAGACTTCTCCATAAAAACTCCCTGACCCTGACGGAATATGAAAATCTCCAATCCGCTTCCCGGTCAGAGGAACCCGGCAGCAGTGAAACACAGTCGCCTGAACCCGGCAGCGCATCCCCGTCCAAGACATCTCCCAATGATCAGGGGGAAACAAGCAACCCGGCGGACGGCGCTGTCACTCCTTCCTCTGAAGGCTCCTCTTCCTCCCTGCCGCAGGGCAGCCAGAAACCCTCTGATGCCTTTGACCAGCCCACCGGCGCGGTCCTGAACGGAGATTCCATGCTGGAGCAGCGTGTTTCCCTCACCGACGATTTCTACTATGAGCCGATCTCCGACAAGCTGCAGCGCTACATGACCGGCATCTCCTATCCCGATACATCCGCTTCGGAGGATGCTGACCAGCCCGAAATCGGCTTTGAGGAGCTGCGCTACGTCCATATCCTTCATTATGACTTTGAGGGAAATGTACGATCCGGAGAGCTTATCTGCAACGAATACATCGCTCAGGATGTGGCGGAAATCTTCTATGAGCTGTACCGCAATGAATACCGGCTGGAAAGAGTCACGCTGATCGATGAATATGACGGAGACGACGAAGCTTCCATGGAGGCAAACAATACCTCCTGCTTCAACTACCGCCCTGTGACCAACAATGCCGTCCTATCCATGCATGCCTATGGTCTGGCGGTAGACATCAATCCCCTCTATAATCCCTACATCGCCTACCTGAAGGACGGATCTCAGGAAGTGCTGCCTGCCTCCGCTCAGCCCTATACAGACCGATCCTTAGGCTTTCCCTATAAGATTGACGATGAGGATCTCTGCTACAAGCTCTTTACCCAGCATGGCTTCATCTGGGGCGGCAACTGGAACAATGTGAAAGACTACCAGCATTTCCAGAAAGCAAAGCCTTAAGCTATATCTTGATCTCCGTCCATTTCCCCTGCCGGAAACGGATGCTGGCAAACAAGAAGCGGGACAGCTGATCGGCAACCACGCCGAACCAGATCCCTGTTATGCCCATGGCCAGCACATAGCCAAAAATATAAGACCCCAGCGTGCGCATGACAGTCACGCTGACAGTGGATGCTACAGCGGTATACAGCGTATCCCCGGCACCCCTCAGACATCCCATGTAGATCACCTGCGCGATCTGCAGAATCACAACAAATATAATGACATGCATGATGCTGACCCCAATGGCCACGATGTCATCCTCCTCAAAAAACATTTCCATCAGCCCTCTGGCTCCCAGAAAATAAACCACCGAAAGAACGACGGATATGACACCCCCTATCATACGGCAGGTTCTGCCGTATTCTTTTGCCTTTTCCGGCTTTCCTGCCCCGAGACTGTAACCGATCAGAGCCACAGCCGTAGCCTGCAGGCCGTCCCCGAAGGAAAATGACAAACCCATGATATTCATTCCCACCTGATGGGCCGCCATAGCGGAAGTTCCCTGATCCGCCGCCATGATGGCGGTCAGCATGAAACCGATGCGCATCAGCACCTGCTCCGCAAAGACACTGTATCCCACTTTGACAATATTCATCATTGCCTGCCATGCAGGCCTGATCCTGTTCTGCAGTATGTACGGAATACTGACGAAGTTATCCTTCTTCCACACGGACAGAATACTCATAATGCTGGATACCACAGTACCCATAACCGTGGCAATGGCAGCGCCCCGGATGCCCAGCGCAGGAAATCCGAAATGTCCCTGAATCAGGAGGAAATTGAAAATAATGTTCACCGTGTTGGACACCAGATTCGTTCGCATGGTGATTCTGGTATTGCCGGCGCCCCGCTGGGCGGAGTTGATGCCCATCTGCAGTACATTGAATATCATACCGCCCATGATGATCCTGAAATAGGTCACGGCGCTGTCATGTGTCAGATCCTCGGAGCCGCATAAGCGTATGATCGGATCCGCAAGAATCACCAGCAGGACGCTCATGATGACGGATGCCACAAGGAGAAAGACCAGAAATGTGGCAAAGATGCTGTTTGCCTCCTCTCTCTTGCCCTCACCCTTCCTTCTGGCCACCAAAGCTGATATGGCTACATTGGATGCTATAAAGAGTGCAAGCCCGAGGAACTTAGGCTGGGTCGTCAGGCCCACCGCCGCCACCGCATAGGATCCCATGGAACTGACCATCAGAGAATCTACCAGTCCGGCGAATGCGGTAAAAAAGGATTCCAGCATGGCAGGCCATGCCATATCCAAAGTTTTCTTGATGTCTTCTTTATTGTACCTAGATTTTATCATTTCAATTCTCCCGTGCAGCCTATGCCTTATTGTCCTATCACCATGATATACCTTGTCACCATGGTATGCCGTACTACCATGGTATGCCGTACTACCATGGTATGTCGTACTACCATGGTATGTCGTACTACCATGGTATGTCGTACTACCATGGTATGTCGTACTACCATGGTATGTCGTAC
>CAXHOW010000018.1:49400-76553 GCA_964018205.1 uncultured Acetatifactor sp.
TACCATGGCATACCCTGTCACCATGACATACCATACCACTGGCTCCTCTACACCGCTGCCCCGCTATCTGCCAAAAAAGGAACCAATGCTCTCACATTGGCTCCCCTCACATTTTCCTTTCATATCATCCTGCAGCCGGCAGGATATCCGTGTGTACTATACCAGCTCCAGAATTACTTCCATAGCAGCATCGCCCCTGCGGGGTCCGATCTTGATGATTCTGGTATAGCCACCGTTGCGGCCTGCATACTTAGGGCCATACTCATTAAAGAGCTTTCCGGCCAGATCCACGGTCTTGGTGTTTCTCTTTCTGCCCGCGTTCTCCTTGGGAACATCCACTACAGGATACAGCACCCTCATGATCTGACGCCTCGCATGAAGCCTGCTGGGCAGATCCTTCTTGATCTCCCTTTCCACAGTCTCAAACTTAGCAATCTTCTTGCCGTCAACCACTTCCTTCACGCGCTTTCCGTCCTTATCCTTGACGGGAACCTTTGCGGTGACAGTCACCATCTCAAAATTATCCCTCTCCTTGACAGCCAGTGCGATAAGGCCTTCCGCAATCTTCTTTACCTCCTTGGCTCTTGCCTCAGTGGTAACGATTCTTCCGTGATACAAGAGAGCGGTCACCTGATTTCTCAGCAGCGCCTTCCTCTGTGAAGATGTCTTTCCAAGCTTTCTATACTTTGCCATGATTGTTTTTCCCTTTCTCCGTTCATGGTACATCCGGCCACGCTCTTTGGTCTTACTTACCGAATGCAGTTTTATTTTCCATTTAGAGATGCACCGCAGCCGCACCCATCGGTTTTACCGTCTGCGGAATATCCGCTTTATTTCTCACCATTGCTTATCTTATTCATCGCTGGGATTCAGCTGCAGTCCCAGCTCCTTCAGTTTAGCCAGCACCTCTTCCAAGGACTTACGGCCCAGATTACGAACCTTCATCATATCCTCGGAGGTCTTGTTGCACAGCTCCTCTACGGTATTGATGCCTGCCCTCTTCAGGCAGTTGAAGGAACGGACGGAGAGCTCCAGCTCATCTATGCTCATCTCCAGAACCTTCTCCCTTTCATCGTCCTCCTTCTCCACCATGACCTCCGCGGTCTTGGCATTCTCGGACAGATCGATAAAGAGACTCAGATGCTCGCTCAAAACCTTTGCCGCAAGGCTGACCGCCTCGTCGGGCACCAATGTCCCATTGGTGAATACGTCAAGGGTCAGCTTGTCATAATCCGTGATCTGACCTACTCGAGTATTCTCGATTGTTACGTTGACCCTCTCCACCGGTGTGTAAATAGAATCAATTGCAATCACACCGATCGGTAAATCCTCGTGTTTGTTCTTATCGGCACTGACATAACCGCGGCCCTTCGTGATGGTAAGCTCCATATACAGCTTTGCATCCTTGCCGCTCAGCGTGGCGATCACCAGATCGGGATTCAGAATCTCCAGATCCTGATCCACCTGAATGTCGGACGCATGTACGATGCCCTCCCCCTCGTATTCGATATACGCAGTCTTGGCCTCATTGGTCTCGCTGTTGTTCCGGATGGCAAGGTTCTTGATGTTCATGATGATTTCTGTCACGTCTTCCTTGATGCCGGGCACTGCGCTGAACTCATGCAGCACACCCTCGATCTTGATCTGGCTGACCGCTGCTCCGGGAAGAGAGGAAAGCATGATTCTCCTCAGAGAATTGCCCAACGTGATGCCGTAGCCTCTCTCCAGAGGTTCGACCACGAACTTGCCATATTTCTTGTCTTCTGAAATTTCAGCGACCTCAATATTGGGTCTTTCAAACTCAAACACTCGAATACCCTCCTTTTTATGTTATTCACAAAGACACAAGCACTCTGAAGCCATGCCTGCACAAAGATCCTTGAACAGAGCACAGCCTCAGAGGCAAGCAGGGCTTACTTGGAGTACAACTCAACAATAAGCATTTCATCTACAGGAACATCGATCATCTCTCTGGTGGGAAGATTCTTGATGGTTCCCGTCAGGTTTTCGAGATCCACATCCAGCCATTCAGGTACCAGCCTTCCGCCGGTGACTTCCGCCACATCCTTGTATCTCTGCAGGGACTTTGCGCCCTCGGTAAGAGTGATGACATCGCCTGCCTTGATCAGATAGGAGGGAATATTTACAACCTTGCCGTTCACCATCACATGCTTATGGCCTACAACCTGTCTCGCTTCTCTTCTGGTCCTTGCAAAGCCCATTCTGAAAATGACGCTGTCAAGCCTGCGCTCAAGCATGATCATCAGGTTTTCACCTGTCATTCCCTTCATCCTATCGGCCTTTTTGTAGTAATTTCTGAAGGGCTTCTCCAGAACGCCGTAAATAAACTTTGCCTTCTGCTTCTCACGAAGCTGCAGGCCGTACTCACTTACCTTTTTACCGGCTCTCAGGTTCTGTCTCTTGGACTTTTTGTCATATCCCAGATAAGAGGGCTCGAGGCCTAACGCTCTGCATCTCTTCAATACGGGTACACGATTTACTGCCATTTTCTATTTTCCTCTTCTTTCTTTTTGTTTACAGCACCTTGCAGCGCCTTCCTCCAAAATTCTCAAACTAATCCTATCGCCAAAGCGAAATATAGCTTTTCATAGGCCGCATACTTTGCAGACTTGCAAAAGCTTTTCGCCGACTGCGGACTATACAGTTTAGCTGTGAACTGTACAGCTCAGCTATGAATTGTACAGCTTAGCTGTGAACTGTATAGATTAGACACGGCGCCTCTTAGGAGGACGGCATCCATTGTGGGGAACAGGAGTCACGTCACGGATGCTCAGCACCTCAAGACCACTTGCAGAAAGCGCCCTGATGGCCGCCTCACGCCCTGAGCCGGGTCCCTTCACAAATACGTCCACGGACTTCAGTCCATGGATAAGAGCAGCCTTGGTAGCTGTCTCTGCCGCCATCTGCGCAGCATACGGAGTAGATTTCCTTGAACCTCTAAATCCCAGACCACCGGCGCTTGCCCAGCTGAGTGCATTGCCCTCAGTATCCGTCAATGTAACAATGGTATTATTGAAGGAAGACTGGATATGTGCCTGTCCGCGTTCAACGTTTTTCTTAATGCGCTTCTTTGTCACTTTTTTTGCAACTTGCTTCGCCATTTCAAACTAACCTACTTTCTCGCTATTTTTTTACTTTTTCTTGTTGGCAACAGTCCTCTTGGGACCCTTGCGGGTTCTGGCATTGTTCTTGGTATTCTGTCCGCGCACGGGCAGTCCTTTACGATGGCGGATCCCGCGATAGCATCCGATTTCCTGAAGTCTCTTGATGTTCAGGGCAACCTCACGCCTCAGATCACCCTCTACCACCACGCCAAGCTTCTCGATTGCTTCAGCGATCTTCCGCACTTCGTCATCGGTGATGTTTCTGACCCTTGTGTCAGGATTCACGCCGGCCTCTGCCAAAATCTTGTTAGAGGTGGTCCTTCCGATTCCATAAACATAGGTCAGGCCGATTTCAATTCGTTTCTCTCTGGGTAAGTCAACACCTGCGATACGAGCCATTTACATTTCCTCCATTCTTTGCGTTTCCGCTTCGCGCATTCTCTGGTCTGCCAGTATGCGCTTTCTTACTAATTGATTGGGGCTCTCACCCAACCGGACGTTCAGTGCCTCTGATCCGATTTTTCCATAATGCGCCTCCGCGCGCTATGGTATCAAGAAGTAATCTCCTGTAAGCCCTATCCCAGTCTTATGATAATCAATGCTCAAAGTATACCCGCCAGAGCAGGCATACCGCCCAGCCGTACCGCTTTCATTGCACAGGCCCTGACACGTATGCTTTGAGCATTGGTTCAGCCGCACATAAAAACCGGACAAGAACTCACTTGACCTGCCGCATACCTTAAACTGCGGCAAGCGGTGATCATCCTTGTCTCTGCTTGTGTTTCGGATTCTCGCAGATCACTCTGATGCGCCCTTTCCGCTTAATGATTTTGCACTTTTCGCAAATCGGTTTTACTGATGATCTAACCTTCACGTTAAACCCTCCTTTCAAAAAAGACCATTTCGTATTATAACATAGGAAAAACTTGTTTGCAATCTTTTTTATGAAATATTTCAAGCTTTTTCCGTTGTTATTGTCTGTATGCCGCCACACCCCTCTCCGAAAGGCCGCAGCCCCTTACTTGTCCCTCCAGATGATGCGTCCCTTGGTCAGGTCATAGGGCGAAAGCTCCAGCGTCACCTTGTCTCCGGGCAGGATCCGGATAAAATTCTGGCGCAGCTTTCCGCTGATATGTGCCAGCACACGGTGCCCGTTCTCCAGCTCTACCTGAAACATGGTGTTGGGCAGCTTTTCTACTACCGTTCCTTCAATTTCGATTACATCACTTTTTGACATTGATCTCCTCCATATGATATTTTACTGCGTGCTATATTTGCCTATTGAACTTTCTATGCTTTGCCTTGGCTGCGATACTGCTTCAATGCGTACTTGATTTCCTCTCCATATACCTTTTCCCCTGCCAGCAGCCTGCCCAGCAGCGCCTCATCCACTGTGTCACTGATGATCTGTATATGCTTGATACGCTTTTTCTTTGGCTTGTCAGGGGACTTCAGGCATCCGTCGCACAGATACACAAAGTCTCCCTCCTGCTCTATTATCACATACAATGTATCCTTATCATGCCCCGCTTTGGAGGTCGCCAGATGTCCTATCATACCATATCCTCCGTCCCGGTCAGGCACAGCCGCCTCAGCAGCGGGTCAGAATCTCCGGCTCGCCCTCGGTGATCAGAATCGTGTTTTCATAATGAGCCGACCACGAGCCGTCCTCCGTCACTACCGTCCAGTTATCGTCCAGCCATTCCACATCCGCTCTTCCCATATTGATCATGGGCTCCACGGCCAGCGTCATACCCGGCCTGAGCTTCGGCCCCCGGCGCATCTGGGCAAAATTGGGAATCTGGGGATCCTCGTGAAGCTTTGTGCCCACCCCATGTCCTACCAGCTCCCGCACAATGCCGTACCCATAAGGCTTCACATATGCCGCAATGGCATTGGAGATGTCAAAAAGATGATTTCCGGGTTTTGCCATCTTTATACCTGCGAAAAAGCTCTCCCTCGTCACGTCGATGAGCTTCCTTGCCTCCGGGCTGATCTGGCCTACCCCATGGGTCCTTGCCTGATCGGAATGATACCCCTGATAGATCATCCCTGCGTCCAGACTGACAATATCTCCCTCCTGCAGGATCCGGTGCTTGCTGGGTATCCCGTGCACCACCTCGTCATTCACCGACACGCATATGCTGGCCGGGTATCCGTTATAGTGGAGGAAATTGGGTATCCCTCCCAGCTTGCGGATCAGGGTGTCTCCCTTGATATCAATCTCCTTGGTGGATATGCCGGGACGTATAAACTCCTCCAGCTCCTTATGTACAATGGCAAGCAGCCTGCAGGATTCTCTTATCAGCTCAATCTGCTTATCTGTCTTTATTATTATTCCCATGACCCAGTCAATTTCCTTCCGGTGCTGCTTCCGCAAGTATATTCTTGATCGCCCCGAAGACGTCCTTCATATCCATAGTTCCGTCCACGGTCTTCAGAATGCCCTTGCGCGTATAGTAATCGATCAGCGGCTGGGTCTGGTCATGATAGATCTTCAGCCGATTGGACACTGTCTCCGCTCTGTCATCGTCCCGCAGCACCAGCTCGCTGCCGCAGTCGTCACAGATACCCTCCTTCTTAGGCGGAATATGCTCCACATGATATGTGGCGCCGCACTTTAAGCATGCACGTCTCCCGGACATCCTCTTTACAATGTTTTCATCCGGCACATCCACATCGATAGCATAGTCTATTCCTTCACCCAGCTTGCTCAATGCTCCGTCCAGCACCTCCGCCTGAGGAATGGTCCTGGGGAAACCGTCCAGAACATAGCCCCCCGCACAGTCCTCCTTGGCCACGCGGTCCAACAAGATCTTTACCGTGAGCTCATCTGGAACCAGCAGCCCCTGATCCATGTATTTCTTTGCTTCTAACCCCAGCTCCGTGCCGTTTTTTACATTCGCGCGGAAAATGTCCCCTGTAGATATATGGGGGATCCCATATTCCTCCGCGATCATCTTTGCCTGTGTTCCCTTGCCGGCGCCAGGCGCGCCCAACATGACAATCTTCATCCTTATACCCTCCTGCCCTCTCTAAGCGGGCACCAGCTATCACTGCAATCACAAAAGAATCCATAGATGCCCCGCAGCCACAGACTCCTTTCCTATTGTACATAGTTTCAAGAAAATTTGCAATAAGAAAAATACGCAAATTACAGTAATAAATGAAATGGCTGACACACTTTTTTCTCTCATCCGTGTGCCAGCCAGCTGCATTCCGCAGATTCTTTACCCGATCTCCGTTTTCCGCCCCGGCGGAAATCCTGATCAGGATCTGTCATCTGTTTCAAATCTACTTCTCCAAGAATCCCTTATAGTTACGCACCAGCATCTGTGACTCTACCTGCTTCATAGTCTCCAGCACCACACTGACGATAATGATAAGGCTCGTTCCGCCGAAGGAGACACTGGCTTTGAAAATACCGTTGAACACATACGGAAGAACGGCAACAATGGTCAGTCCTGCGGCGCCGATGAAGACAACATAATTCAATACCTTGTTCAGATAATCACTGGTAGGCTTTCCCGGCCTGATGCCCGGTATGAAGCCGCCCTGCTTTTTCATATTGTCTGCAACCATCAAAGGATTAAATGTGATTGACGTGTAAAAATACGCAAAGAAAATGATCAGTACAACATACACCAGAAGACCCACGGTGTATTTCAGCTCGCTGGGATTGCACCAGTTTCCCGAATTCAGATACCTCAATATTTCACTCCACACGCCGGTTCCCGAATATCCTGCGAAGGAAGAGATCATGATCGGCATCTGCATCAGGGACTGGGCAAAGATTACAGGAATGACGCCTGCCGTATTCACCTTCAGAGGGATGTTGGAGGTCTGTCCGCCCACCATCTTTCTCCCCTGCACCTTATTTGCATACTGCACAGGTATGCGGCGCACACCATCGTTCAGGATGATGACCAGCACCACCATTCCTACGATGATTGCGATGATGACTGCAGCCGCCAGCACCGCCGTAGCAGGAGCCTTGCCGAAGACAAACTGTTGGAACAGATTATTGAGATCCTCCGGCAGCCTTGAGATGATGTTGATTACCAGAACAATAGATATACCGTTTCCGATACCCTTTTCCGTGATCCTCTCACCCACCCACATCAGGAACGCGCTTCCTGCGGTAAGCGTCGCAACCACAGATATCACAGTCAATGCGTTGAAGTCCGTCAGATATTGTGATCTTCCGAAGCCTATCGCCATAGCCGTCGACTGGATCAGAGCCAGAGCAATGGTCACATATCTTGTTATGGCCGTGATCTTCTTCCTTCCGTCCTCACCGTCACGCTGCATTTCCTCCAGCTTGGGTATTGCGATCGTAAGCAGCTGCATGATGATGGATGATGTGATATACGGATTGATGTTCAATGCAAGAATGGACATATTGATAAAGGAACCGCCCGTAATCGCATCAAAGAAATTAAAGGCCCCGTTTGCCTGCCCCTCGAACCAGCTCCTGAAAAGCTCGCCCTTCACGCCCGGTGCGGGCAGTTGTGACCCGATACGGATCACAACCAGCATAATGAAAGTAAAAAATATCTTATCCCTGAGCTCTTTAATTTTGAAAGCGTTTTTAAGCGTCGTTAGCATTAAATCACCTCTGCTGTTCCACCAAGCGCCTCAATTTTTTCCTTTGCTAATGCACTGTATGCATTCACCTTCACATTGAGTTTTTTGGTTAATTCCCCATTTCCAAGTATCTTGACCCCATCTCTGGGATTCTTGATGACACGAGACTCAATAAGCTTTTCCACATCCACTGTCGATCCATCCTCGAAACGCTCAAGCTGGCTCACATTGATGGCTACGATCTCCTTGCTGTTCCTATTGGTAAAGCCTCTCTTAGGAATACGTCTGTATAAAGGCATCTGGCCGCCCTCGAAGCCAAGCCTGGGGCCGCCGGAACGGGCTTTCTGTCCCTTATGTCCCTTACCTGCGGTCTTGCCGTTTCCTGACGCATGGCCGCGGCCTCTCCTGAAATCATGATGCTTGGAACCTTCTGCAGGCCTCAAATTGGATAATTCCATTTCTAACACCTCCTTATCTGATTATGCTTCTTCAACCTTCAACAAATGGCTCACCTTGCGAATCTGTCCTCTCGTGGCATCATTGTCAGGAAGTATTACGGTCTTACCTATCTTACGAAGCCCCATAGATTCAACGATCGCCTTGTTCTTCGGTACGGCACCGATGGTGGACCTGACCAAAGTGATTTTTAACTTCTTATCTTCCATTACTGTTCTCCTTTCAAAGCTGCCAGCCAAAAGCTTTCAGCCTATGCCAAAACTTCTTCTACGGATTTGCCACGGCTCCTCGCCACTTCCTCGGGAGATTTGAGCTGGCTCAAGCCGGTGATCGTCGCAAGGACAACATTCTGCTTATTGTTGGAGCCAAGAGACTTCGTACGGATATTCTTGATGCCTGCCAGCTCACAGACCACACGGGCAGGACCGCCTGCAATGATACCGGTACCTTCCGGAGCCCTCTTGAGCAGAACATTTGCAGAACCATATTTGCCGAAAAAGTCGTGGGTAATGGAATTGTTCTCGTCCAGAGCAATCTTGACGATGTGCTTCATGGCATCTTCCTTTCCCTTGCGGATAGCTTCGGGAATCTCTACAGCCTTGCCCAGACCTGCTCCCACATGCCCATTGCCGTCGCCGACCACTACCAGAGCCGTAAAACGCATATTACGTCCGCCCTTGACTGTCTTGGCTACACGCTTGATGGTTACAACCTTGTCGGTCAGCTCCAACTGGCTTGCATCTACGATTGTGTTTTTCATGGTGTATTCGTCTTCCTTTCCTAGAATTCCAAGCCAGCTTCTCTGGCCGCATCAGCTAACGCCGCAATCTTGCCGTGATATATAAAGCCGCCCCTGTCAAAGACAACCTGGCTGATGCCCTTCTCCACAGCCCTCTTGCCGATAACAGTGCCAAGGTAAGCCGCTGCTTCGACGTTGTTGGTCTTTTTGAGCTCTGCCTTGATCTCCTTCTCCAGAGTGGAAGCGGATACTAATGTATTCCCAACAGTATCATCGATAATTTGAGCATACATATGATTATTGCTTCTGAATACCGCCAGACGAGGTCTCTCGGCAGTACCACTGAAGCGGTTACGAATTCTCATGTGCTTTTTGACACGAACTTCTTTTCTTGATTTCTTGCTAACCATCTTCATACTCTCCTTATCCGTTATTTCTTGCCGGTCTTACCAACTTTACGTCTGATGACTTCATCGGCATACTTGATGCCCTTGCCCTTATAAGGCTCCGGTCTCCTCTTGTCTCTGATATCAGCGGCGAACTGGCCTACCTTTTCCTTGTCGATGCCCTTGACGATGATCACGTTCTGGCCCTCTACCACTGTCTCGATGCCTTCCGGATCCTCCATCTCAACGGGATGGGAGTAGCCCAGATTGAGGGTCAGCTTCTTGCCGGACTTTGCAGCTCTGTAGCCTACGCCGTTTACCTCCAGCTTCTTCTGGTAGCCCTCTGTGACACCTACCACCATATTGTGGATCAGCGTCCTTGTAAGGCCGTGAAGAGATTTCATCTTCTTTAAGTCACTGGGCCTGCTTACCAGCACCTCCGCACCCTCAACCTTGATCGTCATTTCATGGGGCAGCACTCTTTCCAGTGTCCCTTTAGGTCCCTTGACCGTAATCTTATTATTTTCTGCAACCTCCACAGTTACGCCTGCGGGAATCGCGATTGGCATTCTACCTATACGTGACATGCCCGTACCTCCTAATATTGTTAAACAGATCTGATTTGATTGTTTTTCTTACCACACAAAAGCCAGCACTTCGCCGCCTACCTGCAGCTCACGGGCCTTCTTGTCCGTGATAACACCCTGATTCGTGGAAATGATCGCTATACCTAAGCCTCCCAGCACCTTAGGCAGCTCATCCTTTCCTGCATACACGCGCAGGCCCGGCTTGGAGATCCTCTTGATGCCGGAGATGATCTTCTCCTTCTTATCCAGACCATACTTCAGCGTGACATGGATAGACTTGAAATTGCCGTCATCAATAATATCATACTTGCTGATATACCCCTCCTCAAGAAGAATCTGGGCGATAGACAGCTTCATCTTGGAAATAGGAATATCCACTGTATCATGCTTGGCCATATTAGCATTGCGGATTCTTGTAAGCATATCTGCAATAGGATCGCTCATTGTCATTGTATTTTCCTCCTTCTTACCAGCTCGCCTTTTTGACACCGGGAATTTGGCCTTTATAGGCTAACTCGCGGAAGCAAATTCTGCAGATGCCGTACTTCCTCAAGTAAGCGTGAGGGCGGCCGCAAATCCTGCAGCGGGAATATGCCTGCGTAGAAAATTTGGGCTTACGCTGCTGTTTCATTTTCAGTGATGTCTTAGCCATTAGAACTTACCTCCTTATTGTTTTGCAAAAGGCATGTTGAACAGTGTCAACAGTTCGCGAGCCTCTTCGTCGGTCTTGGCAGTGGTAACGAAAATCACGTCCATGCCCCTTGTCTTGTCGATCTTGTCATACTCGATCTCAGGGAAAATGAACTGCTCCTTGATGCCCAGAGCATAATTCCCTCTGCCATCGAAGGCATTGGGATTGATGCCTCTGAAGTCACGCACACGGGGCAGCGCCAGATTCACCAGACGGTCAAGAAACTCGTACATCTTCTCGCCTCTGAGAGTAGTCTTGCAGCCGATTGCCATGCCTTCACGGATTTTGAAGTTTGCCACGGACTTCTTAGCCTTGGTGAGAACGGCCTTCTGGCCGGTGATGATCTCCATGTCGGAAACGGCGTTCTCCAGAACCTTTGCGTTCTCCTTCGCCTCGCCGATACCCATGTTGACAACGATCTTCTCAAGCTTCGGAACTTCCATACTGTTCTTATATCCGAACTTTTTCGTCATTGCTTCTACTACTGTATCATAGTAAAACTCTTTTAATCTAGCCACTTCTCGTTTCTCCTTCCTAAACTGTGTATTTCACAGTTTATGTGTATTACACAGTCTGATCAGTCAATTACCTCGCCTGTGGACTTTGCGAAGCGAACCTTCTTGTCTCCTTCAAACTTGAAGCCTACTCTGGTAGGTTTTCCCTTAAAGACAAGCATTACGTTTGAAATATCGATAGGGGCTTCCTTCCGGATGATGCCGCCGTTGGGGTTCGCCTGAGAGGGCTTCGCATGCTTCGTGACCATGTTCACGCCTTCCACCAGTACCCTTCTCTTCTTGACATCCACGGAAATAACCTTTCCCTCTGCGTTGCAGTCTTTGCCAGCAATTACCTTCACGGTATCGCCTTTCTTAATCTTCATCATGGATATACGGCACCTCCTTATAATACTTCCGGAGCCAGAGATACGATCTTCATGAACTGCTTGTCACGAAGCTCTCTTGCTACCGGTCCAAAAATACGGGTTCCTCTGGGAGTTTTGTCTTCCTTGATGATTACGGCAGCATTCTCATCGAACCTGATGTAGGAGCCGTCCTTGCGGCGTACCTCCTTCACAGTGCGGACCACCACTGCCTTAACCACATCGCCCTTCTTAACAACGCCTCCTGGTGTTGCATCTTTGACGGAAGCAACGATCACATCACCAACATGCGCATATCTTCTTGTAGAGCCGCCCATAACGCGGATGCAGAGCAATTCCTTTGCACCGGTGTTATCGGCAACCTTCAGTCTTGTTTCCTGCTGAACCATGGTTTTCCTCCTTATCGGTCATCATAAAGTATGATGGCTCAGAAATCTTCTTCACATTATTTTGCCTTCTCTACGATTTCAACAAGTCTCCATCTCTTATCCTTGGACAAGGGTCTGGTCTCCATGACCCTGACGGTATCACCGATATTGCACTCGTTATTCTCATCATGGGCCTTCAGCTTATAGGTACTCTTCACGACCTTTTTATACAAAGGATGCTTTACATGCTCCTCGATAGCCACCACGATGGTTTTGTCCATCTTGTTGCTGGTAACCTTGCCAACACGGACTTTCCTCAAATTTCTTTCCACGATTGATCTCCTTTCCCCGCACGCAGTTACGCTCTTGAATTCTGGGTAATAACAGTCTGGATACGAGCGATATTCTTCCTGACCTCTCTGATCCTTGCAGTATTATCCAGCTGGTTGGTTGCGTTCTGGAATCTCAAATTGAAAAGTTCTTTCTTTGCCGAAACAAGCTCCTGATTCAGCTCCTCTACGGACTTGCCCTTTAATTCTTCAACAAATTTGCTAGATTTCATTATTCTACACCGCCTTCCAAATCTGCTTTAGAAACGATTTTACATTTGCAGGGAAGCTTATGCATTGCCAGACGCAGCGCTTCTTTTGCCTGATCCTCAGGAACGCCGGCAATCTCGAACATCACACGGCCGGGCTTTACAACTGCTACCCAGTATTCCACGGATCCTTTACCGGAACCCATACGGGTCTCAGCGGGCTTTGCGGTAACGGGCTTGTCAGGGAATATCTTGATCCACACCTGACCGTTACGCTTTGTATAACGGGTAAGCGCGATACGGGCCGCCTCTATCTGATTGGACTTGACCCAGCAGGGATCCATGGCCACCAGACCGTACTCACCGTAGGTAATGGTGTTTCCTCTGGATGCCTTTCCTCTCAGGCTGCCGCGGAACTGCTTACGATGCTTTACTCTCTTAGGCATTAACATTATTTATCACTCCCTTCCGTCTGGTTTCCTTTTGTAGGAAGTATCTCGCCTTTATAGATCCATACCTTGACTCCGACCTTGCCGTAGGTGGTGTCAGCCTCTGCAAAACCATAGTCGATGTCAGCTCTCAGGGTCTGAAGGGGAATGGTTCCCTCGCTGTAGAACTCTGCCCGCGCAATATCCGCGCCGCCCAGACGGCCGGAGCAGCAGGTCTTGATTCCCAGAGCGCCGGATTTCATGGTCCTGCCCATGCAGGATTTCATGGCGCGGCGGAAGGACACACGGTTCTCCAGCTGCTGTGCGATATTCTCCGCTACCAGCTGTGCATCCTTGTCAGGCTTCTTGATCTCCTTGATGTCGATCAGAACCTTCTTGTCGGTCAGCTTGGAGAGCTCGTTCTTTGTAACTTCGATCTCTGCGCCGCCCTTTCCGATGATGACGCCGGGCTTTGCCGTATGAATGATGACCCTTACCCTGTCGGATGCCCTTTCGATCTCAATCTTTGAGACACCCGCACTGTTCAGCTTATTCTTCAGATATTTTCTGATCTTGTAATCTTCCACAAGATAGTCTGCGAAGTCGTTCTCCGCATACCATCTGGAATCCCAACCTTTGATAACTCCGACTCTTAAGCCATGAGGATTAACTTTCTGTCCCATCTGTTCGTTCGCTCCTTTCCCTACTGCTTCTCATCCAGCACAATGGTGATATGGCTGGTTCTCTTCTCGATACGATATGCCATGCCCCGGGCTCTGGGATGGATACGTTTCATGGTAGGCCCCTTGTTTGCATAGCATTCCGCGATATAGAGATTGTCCCTGTTCATACCGTTGTTGTTCTCAGCATTTGCGATAGCCGACTCAAGCAGCTTCTTGATAAGGCTGGAAGCGTATCTGGGATTATAATCCAAAATAGCAAGCGCCGTCTCTACATTCTTGCCCCTGACAGCGTCTAACACGAAGCACGCCTTCTGTACGGACACTCTTGCATAAGACAGCTTTGCTGAGGGTCTGGTGTCCTTCTGGGCATTTCTCTCTCTCTTGATCTGACTTCTATGTCCCTTAGCCATAGATTTATATCCTCCTTATCCTATTACCTGACCTTGGACCCCTTCTCGTCCTTGCCGTGACCAGCGTCCACGAGACGTCCTTCCGGGCAGCTTACCTGACTTTGGATTTCTTCTCGTCCTTACCGTGGCCGCGGAAGGTTCTGGTTGCGACGAACTCACCAAGCTTGTGTCCAACCATGTCTTCGGTGACATACACCGGCACATGCTTTCTGCCGTCATGAACTGCAATCGTATGTCCCACGAAAGAAGGGAAAATTGTAGAACGACGGGACCATGTCTTGATGACCTGCTTCTGTCCTGAAGCATTCAAAGCATCTATTTTCTTTAACAGGCTCTCGTCCGCGAAGGGTCCTTTTTTAAGTGATCTAGCCATTATCTTTCCTCCTGTTTTTGACAAAAAAACTTTTATTTGATGGCCTTGCCGTCACGTCTTCTTACAATCAGCTTGTTGGAAGCCTTCTTGGGCTTACGTGTCTTATAACCCAGAGCAGGCTTGCCCCAAGGGGTGCTGGGACCGGGACGTCCGATACCGGTCTTGCCCTCGCCGCCTCCATGAGGATGGTCGTTGGGGTTCATGACGGAACCGCGCACCGTAGGACGGAAGCCCATGTGACGCTTACGGCCGGCCTTACCGATATTGATAAGGTTGTGATCGCCGTTTCCTACAACGCCGATTGTAGCGCGGCATGTGAGCAGCACCATCCTCATCTCGCCGGAGGGAAGACGCAGCGTGGCGTATTTGCCTTCCTTAGCCATCAGCTGTGCGCTGTTCCCTGCGGAACGGGCCAGCTGTCCGCCCTTGCCGGGGGTCAGCTCGATATTGTGCACCTGAGTACCTACCGGGATATCCGCCAGCGGAAGGCAGTTGCCTACTCTCACCTCAGCCTGAGGACCGTTCATGACCTTCATTCCGTCGGTCAGGCCCTGAGGAGCCAGAATATAAGCCTTCTGGCCGTCTGCATAGCAGATCAGCGCAATGTTTGCGGATCTGTTGGGATCGTACTCGATTCCCTTTACAGTTGCGGGAATACCGTCCTTATTTCTCTTGAAATCGATGATCCTATACTTTCTTCTCTCGCCGCCGCCGCGGTGACGAACGGTGATCTTGCCCTGGTTGTTGCGTCCCGAATTCTTCTTCAGGGTCACGCACAAACTCTTTTCAGGGGTTTTCTTCGTGATCTCGGAAAAATCGGAACCTGTCATGTGCCTTCTGGAAGGCGTATAGGGATTATATTTCTTGATTCCCATTGTTTTGTCTCCTTTTCTACGATTCTTTGCGCGGCACGCATCTTTGCCGCATACCTAAATCCAGACTGGGGCCGGCTCAAGAGCCGGTCCGCCTTCAATATCACAGACCTGAGAAAATCTCGATATCCTTGCTGTCCTCGGTCAGCTGGACGATGGCCTTCTTGGTCTTTGCCGTGCGGCCCTCGGTCATGCCGCGCCTCTTTTTCTTTCCGTCGTAATTCATGGTGTTGACGCGCTTCACCTTCACTCCGTCGAACATCTTCTGGACAGCCTCTTTGATCTGGCTCTTGTTCGCCTCCGGATGAACAAGGAAAGTATATTTCTTGTCGCCCATACCAGCCATACTCTGCTCGGTGATGACCGGTTTGAGGATTACGTCATAGTATTTAATATCAGCCATTATGCGTACACCTCCTCGATTTTCGTAACAGCATCCTTGGTCAGCACCAGCGTCTTTGCCTTCATGATATCATAGACATTGATCATGTCCGCCCTTGCGGTGTCAATGTCCGGCAGGTTCCTTGCGGACAGCACCACATTGGCATTGCTGTCGGCCAGGACCACCAGTCCCTTCTCAACCTTCAGGTTGTTCATCACGGCCACGAAACTCTTGGTCTTGATGGCATCCAGCTTCAGCTCATCCAGCACGATCACACTGTTGCTTAAGACCTTGCTGGTCAGCGCAGACTTCAGTGCAGCCCTCTTTTCCTTCTTGTTGATCTTGAAGGAATAATCTCTGGGCACGGGTGCGAACACCATGCCGCCGCCCTTCCACTGGGGAGCTCTGGTCGAACCCTGCCTTGCATGGCCGGTTCCCTTCTGCTTCCAAGGCTTCCTTCCGCCGCCGGACACCTCAGAACGGGTCTTTGCCTTCTGGGTTCCCTGACGCATGTTTGCAAGGTGCTGTACCACTGCCATGTGTACCAGATGCTCGTTCACTTCCACGCCGAACACGGCATCATTCAGCTCCATCGTACCGACTTCCTTGCCTTCCATATTATAAACAGATACGCTTGACATCCGATTGGTCCTCCTTTCACCCTATACTAGCATTCTACCTTTACGGTTTCTTTGATGGTTACTAATCCCTTCTTGGGACCGGGCACGGAGCCCTTTATCAGAAGCAGGTTCTTCTCTGCGTCTACTCTCACGACCTCCAGATTCTGGACGGTCTTCTTTACGCAGCCCATATGGCCGGGCATCCCCTTGCCCTTGAACACACGGCTGGGGGAGGAGCAGGCACCGTTGGAGCCCTGATGACGGTGGAACTTGGAACCGTGCTTCATGGGTCCTCTGTGCTGTCCGAATCTCTTGATGGCACCCTGGAATCCTTTACCTTTTGAAATCGCGGTAGCGTCAATCTTGTCACCCTCCGCAAATATATCGGCCTTGATCTCAGCACCCAGAGTATAATCCTCAGAGTTCTCGAACCTGAACTCTCTCACATACCTCTTGGGGCTTACGCCGGCCTTCTTGAAATGTCCCATCTCAGGCTTGTTTGCGCCGTGCATATGGATCACTTCCCTGCCGCCGCTGGCATCCTTGTTTATGATCCTCTCCTTCTTGTCCACAAAGCCTACCTGAATCGCCTTGTAACCGTCGTTTTCCACTGTCTTGACCTGAGTCACGACGCAGGGGCCTGCCTGAAGGACTGTCACGGGAATCAGCTCGCCGCCTTCAGCGAAAATCTGGGTCATTCCGACTTTCGTTGCCAAAATTGCTTTCTTCATATTTCCTCTCTTTCTGCCCAAAGGGCTTCATCTACATAGCGGACCGCCGGGCTGCCGTTGCGCCGCAGCCTCAGGGCCATCTCCTGCGGGAGCGTCCCGTCCCCCTTCCTTCGGGTCGGAGGATGCGTTCTTACGTCTAAGTAGAGGTTTTGTTTTTATTACTTTGTCTTCATCTTGATGTCGATGTACACACCTGCCGGCATCTCCAGTCTCTGCAATGCGTCCACTGTCTTCTGAGTGGGAGCGATGATATCAATCAGCCTCTTGTGGGTCCTCTGCTCGAACTGCTCTCTGGAATCCTTGTACTTGTGCACTGCCCGCAGTATCGTTACGATCTCCTTCTTGGTAGGAAGGGGCACGGGGCCGCTCACCTCGGATCCGGTCTTCTTTACAGTCTCGATGATCTTTTTGGCGGACGCGTCCACCAGCTGATGCTCATACGCCTTCAGTGTAATCCTCATTACTTGACTTGCCATAAAAAAAGTCGCCTCCTTTTCGCACTCTGTGAAATGAAAATGTAGATTTTCATTTTAGTACGACAAGCGGTGACTGTACACTCTCCCGTGTGTGTCCTGAACTCCTGCGCAACAATCCCGTATCAGGGCCCACACTTCAATTTCGGTACAGTGACTTGTCGTCAGTTTTCTAACTTGACATTCGCTCCACGGAAAACCTGACTGCCATTGCTGGCTGCCAGCAACCTCGCGCTTCACAGCTATCATGCCACAGCGAGACTATTATACATGGTAATTCTCAGGATTGCAACTTATTTTTTCCTGTTTTGGAAATTTTTTTGTATTTTTTTCAGTACACAGCCCTATGTTTTCCCTGCAGAGCGCCCCGTCAGGCTCCTGTACAGAACCATAGCCGGAATCATCCCCGTATTTCTCCGCTAACAAGATACACTCTCGCACGTTCTTCTCACTGAAATCTCCGTTCAGATTTATGAGGCAGTAGGTCAGCAGATTCTCTTTTGCGCGACCGGCCGAAAACACAGGAATCTCTGCCTCGTCCATGGCTCGGGATATGTGCTCTGCAGGCTGAAATCCTCCAGAGAGTCCGCCGCTTCATTATCCATAAACAGTACCGACAGCACAAAGCCGCTTCCGAGCGCATAGATGCCTCAATCCTTTTCATAAGCGTTCAGCGCCGCCTGCATATGTACTAAGGAATGAGATTCTCTCCCCAGAGGCACACCACGCCACCATCCTCTCGCCGGGATACGATGCCGCCAGAAAAGGCTCCCCCTCCTTCTCGATCCGATAGATCACCGTCTCCATCTCTCCCTGATTCAGCCTGCTCCCGGTCACATAAATACCGTCTCCGGCAGCCAGACATTCCATTTTAATCAGCTGCCCGAAAGTTCCGGCCGAAGCCCCGTCATTCACCGCAAGACGACATTGTCCATAGAGACGCTGCGGTACTTGGCGTAGAGCGTCTTCTGTTCTCCTCCCTGATCCCCCGTCCCGGCCTGCTGCGCCGAAGTCTCCTCCCCGGGATTCCCGCTCTCTGTCCCCTGCCCCTTCCCGCAGCCTGCCAGCAGGAGTCTTGTCAGCAGCAGAATCCCCGGCATGAGCTGCTTCCTTATTTTATTCTTCTTTATTTTATCCCTCTTTCTGTCAGTCCGTCTCATAGCAAGCTCCTCCTTGAAGTACCTATTTACCTGCCTTTATTGTAAGATATGGGCCAAGACGAGTCAAGTGACAGAGTTGTTGAAAAAGCTGAATCCGGAGCTGTTTTAAGGGATGGAAGCATTATGTCTTAAAGCCTTCTTAAACTGTCGTTAATAATTCTTAAAACACTTTTTTATGACAGTATGCTATACTCAATATGCAGTGAAAGAAGAAACGCAGAATAAAATGAAAGAATGGGGGGATTCCATGAAAAAGATAATCAGCTATATTCTAATAGCAGCCATATTTGCTCTGCCGCTCAGCGGATGCGGCGCAGACGAAACAGAATCCGCAGATACTGCGAATATGGAGCAGACACAAGCTTCCGGCGGATTGAACGGTCAGGAAGGATCTGCTGATCCGGAGAGCATACTGGACGCCTCGGCAGTCTTGGATCTCGACATACTGGACAATTCTCTGGATGCCTACTCCCGCATCATCGATACTCCTCTGCAGGCGGAAACCCCGGCGGGCGCTCTGACGGGAGGAGAATCAAGGATTTTTCTGGGCGCCACCAGAGCCTATTATTTCAAAAAGCACCTCTTTTCCAGCTATCATGAAAGCTGGGACGAGATTTCCTTCGTGACCGCGGAGGGGGAGACAGGACTGGAAAGCTTTGACTTTGAACATCAGCTGTGGAACGTAGGGCCGGTAGCCGGCACGGATCATTATGTGGCCCTCGATTCCAGATCATCGGAGGATAAGGAAGAGAGCTACTTTCTTACGGAAAGAGATGAGAATCATGAGGCAGTGAGAGAGGTCCCTCTGGATTTCCTGAAAGGACGCAGCCTTTCCGATGTAGTCAACAGCCTCTCATGCTTTGCGATGGACAGCTCCGGAACGGTTCACCTGATAAGACAGACACTGGAGGGACGGCAGTATATGCTCGTCTCGCCGGAAGGGAAGATCCTGACGGAATACATTCCGGAGGAAGGCAATATCAGGGAGCTGCTTCCCCTGAGCGACGGCCGCATCGCCTTTCTGTCACAGAAAACGCTGAACGATGAGGCCCGGAGCGTTCAGGCATCCCTGCAGTATATGGATGCGGCGTCCGGGGAGCCCACGCTGCTGGCCGCTCCGAAAACCGGAATCTACCGTTTCACGCTCCTTGACGAGGATACTCTGGTGTACGCAGACAAGGAAGGCGTGTACCGCTGCGACCTGTCCGGGAACAGCCCAGAGCCCCTTTACCTCTGGCGCAACCACGGGATCATAACCTTTGGGGCGTCCGCCATACAGACGGGCAAGGACGGAAGGATCTATATTATCTACGAAAGCTCCGAAAATGATAACTATCTGTGTCTGGAACCAACCACAAGGGAGGTGGAGATCTGCGAGATCACAATGGCAGTGGCTCCATATCATATGTCTGATTACGAATCTATGGTAGCGAAGTTCAATAAAAAGTATCCGGGCTGCCGCATTGTACTGGAGGGTTTTGAGTATAATGATACCGCGCTGCTGACGCAGCTGACTGCGGGCCAGGGCCCGGTGCTGATCCTCACGGATACGATTCCGTTCCAGGAGCATGAGAAGCTGTGGGAGCCTCTGGATACATTTATGGAGCAGATGGGCATCGCAGAGGAACTGGTGCCTTCCGTTCTGGAGCTGGGAAGGATCAACGGCACCCTATACGGAGTCGTACAGGACTTCTGCCTGCGGACGCTGGTCACCGGGGATCCGGGGCTGAAGGACTGGAATTATGAAACATTTTTACAGTGTGTCGAGAGCAGGCCGGAGCTGGAGGGGATTTATGACTTTTTCTCTGTTGAGGGAGACCATATGACCAATTTTGTCGCAGCCTTTCTCAATCGGGGAATTCATAATTCCTATCTTCTGGACGCAGAAACCGGGACGACGAATTTTGACAGCCGCGGATTCCGCAGTGTCCTGAAGCTGGCAGAGAAGTACTTCGGCGGGGAGGACGTACCGCCCGGCAGCTCCCTGCTGGAGGGGAAGGTGCTCTGCAACGAGGTGTATATCAGTAAGCCGGAGCAGCTTGCCCTGTACCGCAGCTACTATGGGGATGACGCCAACTATATCGGGTATCCAACAAAGGACGGAGCCGCGCATTTCATAAGCGCGACCTTTCCGCTGGCTGTCCGCAGGACAGCCACAAGAGAGGAAAAGGCGGTGGCAGGAGCCTTTCTCAGTATGCTCCTCTCTTATGAGGGACAGACTCTGGCAGCGAAGGATCTGAATTTTGAGTTAAGCGTCCGCAGGGATGTACTGGAGGAACAGATTGCTTCCATGGACAGCCGCACCACAGCCTATGTGTACGGCTTCGACCAGTTCACGCTGGGCAGCGCCCTGAATGTAGATCTGGACAGGAGGACGCTGCTGGACATGATCGACACGGCAAAGGTAAATGAATATTACCCTGCGGAGCTGATGAGTCTTATACGCGAGGAGCTGGGGGCATATTTTTCCGGCACTATCACAGAGGATATGCTGATCGACCATCTGGAGAACCGGGTGGGGCTCTGGCTGAAGGAGAGAAACTGAAGACACCCTTTTGCCAGTCCTTTCACCAAGGAATTCATAGAGCGCTGTATCCTGCCCTGCCCAGCAGATCATTTTCAGGTTTTTGAATGGGCCTATAACGGGACATCACACTACACCGTGGTAAAAATACAGTAGAGAACTGGCATTCTGCAAGGCTGCGGAGGGAATCATATCCTTGAGGATTCCTTCCACAGCCTGTTTTCAATGACGAGGAAAGGGGGCACACATTTTGAAATCTAAAAAGTTTCGCTGCCTATGGATATGTATATCCGCACTGCTCTTCTTATGCTGCACAGCCTGCGGGGAGAAGGAGCCGTGGAGGGAATTCGGAATCGACGGCTATGTGTACAGAGGGGAATGGATCTCCTTTTCCGGGGACGGCAATGTGCACACGATGAGGATCTTCGGGAATTCCCTTTATTATATGCAGGTCAGAAGGGAAGGGGTGACTTTATATGAGATGCCTCTGGAAGACGGGATAGACATGGCGGGAGCCAGGGAGTTCATTCTGGACTGCAGCGGGGCGAATGAATACATAACAGATTACGAGATAGCCGAGAACGGGGAGCATTACTGCCTCATGAGGAAATCGGGCAGGTCGGGCTGCGCCCTTGTGAAGTATGGTGAGAATGGCAGGGAAGCCTACCGGCTGGAGCTGCCGGAGGTGTACGGCGACCTGAACTTTGACCTCCGTCTGGCTGTGGACAGAGACGGATGCGTCTTCTTGCTGTCGGAGGACGCGATCTGGTGGGTGAGCCCGGAGGGGGAGCCGGGCGGCAGCATCGCCAGGGCGCCTACTGCCAGAAAGGGATAGACCAGCGGCTCCGGAAGGGTGCGGAGGATAGGGTCTATTACTGTGTCGGCGACATGGGGAGGGGCAGCTATGCCGTCTATGAGCTCATGGGCGAAGAGCCGTTCCGGCTGGAAAAGGAGTGCGACTCTCCCGAAGGGGATAGATGCCGTGGAGTCTTCTCCTCCGAGTACGGCCTGCTCTGCGACGGGGACGATGCCCTCTACCAGTACAATGAGGACGGGTGGAGGAAGGTGCTGGACTGGGGGGAGAGCGATGTCTTCCATCCAAACAGCGGGTTCTACAAGCAGGCACAGATAGACGGGGAAAGCTTTGCCGTGGCAGGCTCCCCTGACGGGGACTATGATACACAGGCCCTGTGCTGCCTGAGACGGACGGCTGTCTCGGAGCTGCCGGAGAAGGAGGAGCTGGTGCTTGCCACCACATTCCGTGACGCTTTGTTGTTACGGGCAGTGGCTGGCTTCAACCAGACAAGCGATAGGTACCGGGTAAGGGTTGATGTCTATGAGCAGAGAGCGGTGGCCACGGGGCTGAACCCCCGTCTGGTTTCCTCCGACCCGCCGGATCTGCTGGAGATGACCAATCTGGACATCCTGAACTATGCCCAGAAGGCTGCCTTCGAGGATCTTGCGCCCTATCTGGAGAGGAGCGGCATTCTGGACAAGGATATGTTCCCCGAGAACCTGCTGGAGGGGTACACTGTTGACGGGAAGCTGGTATGCATCCCCGGTGCCTTCCGCATCCAGACCGTGGCGGGAAGCGCCGCCCGACTGGGGAACGGGATGGGCTGGACCATGGAGGATGTCATGGCGCTGACAGAGCGGTACCTGGAACAGAGACTGGCCCTTGACACCAGCGCCCATTTTCTAGTGAAGACACTGGGGAGACGGGGGAATGCCGGTTCGAGAGCGACGACTTCTGCACCTTTCTGGAGTGGGCGTGGGAGAATGCGGACTGTGTCCGGCCGGATTATTCCCTACGGTGGGACGGCTACTGGGACATAAAAGGGCTGCTGCTTGCGAGAGTGTACATGACTTCGCTTGGCGGATGCGCCGAAACAGAGACCCTCTTCGGGGCGGATGCGACCTTCATAGGGGATCCGACAGTGGACGGGACGGCTGTTTTTTCGGTACAGCCCCAGCAGGTGCTGGGCATTCTGGCCAATTCCAGACACCGGGATGGGGCATGGGCGTTCGTGGAGTATCTGCTGTCTCAGGAAAGCATCTATCAGTATATCGATTTTACCAGCCGGAAGGATTTTCTGGAAAGGAGAATCGAGGAGGCCATGACACCCGAATATTTCATGACAGAGGACGGGGAGGTGAAAATGTATAAGGGTGAACCAGTCACGAAGACAGAATATCTTTGCAACGAAACCCCTTACTATTACATAACGCAGGAGCAGGAGGACAAGGCAAGACAGGTCCTTGAGGCCGCCGACTTCACGCCATGGGGAGGAACCAGAGACACGGTGACGGAGATCATCCTGAAGGAGATCGGCGCCTTCATGGACGGGACGAAATCGGTTCAGGATACGGCCCAGATCATCCAGAACCGGGTGCGGACGGTGGTGCGGGAAAGGCTATCATGTTGAAATCCCGGCTTCTGGAATGCAATGCGGCTCGCCTCTGCATCAAAGCCCATCAATATTGCCCAGATGAAACAAGCCTCTGCCATCAGAGTATATCAAGCACCATACAAGACAGTTCAGCGGGTATCATGGGGATGTCGATTATACGGAACCGGCATCCCCGTCCCGCATCAATCCCAAAAACATCTCTTTGCCATTATCAGGATCGCCACATCATGAAGCAGGTGCTTCTCGTGACCAAAAAACATGATATTATCCGTACAGACGGCAGCCTTTTGCCCTCATGCCGGCAGACACCCTGTTCGGCCAGAGGATAGGCGACTGCTCCCGGCGCATCACCTTATTATTGCTCTAGCAGTTCCAGAATCCTGGCATCGCTGCTCTCTGGATACTCCTTGATCGCTTCATAGGCTTTATTGACCGTACCGATATCTGCGACAAGCATATTAGCGCACTTTTCGGCCGAGAACCCTACTGATGCAAGATTTCGGATCTGAGTGATCAGAGTAATCCTATTTTCTTTGATCTCGTCATTCTTTTTTTCGAGTTCTTTATCCTTCTCCTTGAGTTCTTTGCCCATCCCTTGGAGCTCTTTGTCCTTCTCCTTGAGTTCTTTGCCCATCCCTTGGAGCTCTTTGTCCTTCCCTCTCAGTTCGTCCAGTTTCTCTTCAAGCTCCTTAGCCTTTTCACCCAGTTCATCCTTCACCTTTTTCAGCATCTCCTTATGCTGGGTGATCTCATTCTGCATCTCGTCGATCATGTACTCAGCCGTATTTCTGTCCAGCATCCGCAGCTCTTCTGAAAATATTCCCATAACCCTCTCCATATTCCGGCATATGTCGTATACCTTTTCATATAACGGTTTGAACTCGGGGTACGCGGTTATCAGCCGCACGATATCCCCCGGGTCGTCCGAGCCGAAGAACACCAGCCATGCGTCCAGCTTGTCCGCCACAGCTCTATCCTTCCTGCTCCTCAGGAAAATGTCAAGCGGGACGAAGACATACTTCTGCAGCAGCTCCAGCTCAAGCCCGGTGTCAGATGTCTGCTGGAAGAAATGCCTGTAAACATCCGGGAATCTCTTGAATTCCTTCGGGCTCTTCTCGAACAGCACGATCGTGTAGACGCTTTTGATATCCTTGTAGCGGAACTCCTTCCTGCTCTTCCCGCCCCGCACGCGCTTGTACTGCCGCATGAGCAGGTCAGCAGAGTAGCACGCGCTCCGCTCCCCGGGGAAAAGGTACCCCACCTTCTGCACCTCCACGTTCGCGATGCTCCCGTCTGCCAGCTGGACGATGATGTCCATGTACAGGAGAGGGCTCTCGTCCGCGATCCGGGACGCTTCGTTGGGGAGCATATATAGGATGCTCACACGCTTCCTCAGGATCAGGGACAGGAATTCCTCCAGCAGCTCCGGCGCCGCGTCCGGGTTCATGACCTCCTTGAAAAAAGCGTCATAGAGCATCTTCACGCCCCTGACACCGGTACAGATGTCCAGGAACTCCTCCTGCCGCTCCGCATCCCATCCGCTGAACTGCCGGGACAGCCGGGGGCTGCCCTTTATCTCCAGTAATATGTCCGCCCTTTCCCGGATCATCGGGAAATAAGCCTTCAGCTTATTGTCCATCTTTTCTCCCTTCCGAACGGGCAGGAGAAAACCTCCGTCTTCCTGCCGCCATTCCATAATCAATTGTCTGTGAATTTTAAGCAAGAAGTCCGAAATCACTTGATTGTCCTGATGATATAGAATCCTGATAGAATTTTGAATTCTTTGCTTAGAAGCAGTCTAACACATATAGGGAATAATTGCAATATCCTTTTCAAATATATTTACATCCCAAAAAATTTGAGGGGTCAAATAGACATACCTCGCAAGGGGTATGTCTACTTGACAAAGTTATTGAAATACATTGAACATATATCGGGATCTGGGACACCAGAGCGGTACTACACCTCTGTGTCTGTTAGCCCACTATAATCTACTAAATCTAGATGTAAGCGCAAGTGCTCTTTTGTGCTGATGTCTGGCAGCTTCAACCTCCGCCCATATCTGCCGGATGTCTTCCTCGGATAACTCCCATGAATGTTTCCGGCTGCCGATGAGGCGTATGCGGACAGCCGCTTAGCCTCCCTTGTAGCGTGTACATAGACTATGAAAAGACAATCAAATAACCATAATAGGATATTTTTCTCATTCACTAAGGATTTTGTATAAATTGAAAAATTTCCCTTTTTTTCCATTAATTCATCAAATTTTCCTCTTTCTACTATTTTACCGGCATCCATCACAATAATTTCTCCGTATTTTTGCATAAGTGCTTTGTTATATCTATGTGTGATATTTATAATAGTCATATCTTCATCTAACAGTCTTTTTTCAATTTCATAAGCAGTAGCATTGTCAAGTCCCGATGTGATTTCATCAAGAAAAGTCATTGTTTTATTTCTTAAAAATAGCCTCGCCAAAGCAATTCTTTGCAATTCACCGCCTGAAAAATTTTTTCCGCTCTCCTGAATTTTTTCATCTACTCCGTCTGGAAGCCTCTGAATAGTATCATAGATGCCTGCCTTCCGTAGTGCTTCAATGACCTCGTCTTTTGAATAATTCTGATATAAGGCTACATTATTGAAGACCGTGTCGTTAAATATGTAGGTCTGTTGATAGCAAACCGGACTTATATGCATGATACTTTCCTTGTTAAGTCCTAACAGCTCCTGCCCATTGATCAGGATCCGACCTGTGTAATCCGCTCCATACTCTGTAAGTAATTTAATAATGCTTGATTTTCCGCTTCCGCTTTTACCAACAACAGCATATTTCTTGCCTTTCTCAAAGGTCAATGTCAGATTATCCAACGAAAAGCTTTCGCTGATTTTTTGATTGACATTATCCAGACAGATTTCTTGTATATTTTCTTCAATATTTTCTTTATTATCGTTTTCGCTTTCCTGTTCCAACAAAGCTTCCAATTCAGCTTTTACCTTCTCCATTGCTTTTAGCTGAATCATTCCACTGGCAATAGTCTTACATGGTGTTAAAACGAAATTCATCATATTGGTGATCGCTACTACTTCACCGACCGTAATTCTGCCTGCCACAGCAAAGAACATACAGCTCCCCAAAACAATCAGGAACGCTCCATTGTTTACAAAAGAAGCTAACGCTACGGCATCAAAGGTTCTTATGACCTTATGACCGCCTAAATCGCTTTTTACCCCGTCCAGGTAAACTTCTAAGGCTTCTGTATACTCTTTTCTTGAAGAACCGATTTTCTTTTTCAATATGTTCGGAACCCCAAATTGCACAATACTGACTGCGGCTACAATCAACAAAATAAACGGTTCTGCACAAAGCAAGTAAATGACAGCAACAACCATAAAGACAAACTGCATAATCATGCCATATACATTGTTGACCCCGTCATCTAATATGATTTTTATGTCTGTAGTAAACTTTGAAAGATAATATGCCAACCCCTTTTTTCAAATTGATTGGCAGAAATATAAAACAGCGGCGATAAGGCATTTTTCCAGCAACTCCCTATAATTTGAAGAATTAATCAAAAGCTGCATAATATAGGAACGTAAGGGAGCCATGATACCAACAATAACCACCGGAATCAGGCTAAGCAAAAACTTGTATCCTAAACTCCCGATAAATTATACACATAATCTAGTATAAAAGTGTTGAGAACCCGCATAAATACTGATGTTTTT
>CAXHOW010000019.1:0-75384 GCA_964018205.1 uncultured Acetatifactor sp.
ATTTCTGAATCCGAACTGGTACTAATGAAAATCATTTGGAAGAATGGAGGGGCAGCTTTATACTCCCTCATCATGGAGGAATTGGAAAAAGACAAAAACGAATGGAAGAACAACACCGTACTCACTCTGCTTTCCCGTCTGGGCGAAAAAAAGTTCTTGAAAGTCAAAAAAATCGGCAGGAAGAATGAGTATGTGGCTACGGTAACAGAAGCAGAATACCAGACCATGCAGACCCACAGCTTTCTTGATAAAGTCTACGGCGGGAATGTGAAAAACTTAGTTTCAACCTTGTTGCGGCAGGATATTCTTTCGGCAGACGAATTGAAAGAGATTGAAACATTTTGGAGAAAAGAAAATGAATGAGTTTATAAAAATATTATTGTCACTGTCTGTTTCCGGCGCACTGTTATTGGTTCTCATTTTTGGATTGAAGCCGCTGTATAAAAACAGATTCAGCAAGCGTTGGCAGTATTATATTTGTATAGTTGTTGCGTTGCGGTTTCTGCTTCCCTTTACGCTTAATACTACGGTTGTTGGAAGCCTGTTTGAAAAGTTCGATACAAAAACAATAACAAGTGAAATCCCTACAAGTCCCAATGTACCCGTTTCTGTTGGTACGGGTAGCAACAAAGCAGAGCCGATACAGACAAACCGGGAAATAATTACCGCTGCCATGCGTGAGCCGTTTAATATAGATGTCTGCCTGTTTTTTATCTGGTCAGCATTGGCGCTGGTTCTATTTGTCCGCAAGATAACGAGTTATCAAGGCTTTATCCAATACATTAAAGCGGGAAATAAAGAGGTATCGGATATAAAAATCCTCAATCTGCTATCTGATTGTGAAGAAAAACTGAATATCAAAGCAAGGGTTGAATTATCCCGTAATTCTCTGATTGCTTCCCCTATGCTGATCGGTTTCTTTCGACCAAGAATTGTTTTGCCTATTGATGAATTGGAAGATAATGAGTTGTCTTATATCTTTGTGCATGAGTTGATTCACTATAAGCAGAGGGATATGTTTTATAAATGGCTGATACAGATTGTTGTGTGCGTCCATTGGTTCAATCCTTTTGTGTATCTGTTGGAAAAGGAAGTGAATAAATCTTGTGAATTGTCATGTGATGAAAAAGTTATATCTGTACTTGACGATAATGCAAGGCGTGAGTATGGAGATACACTGATTTCTTTCTTGAAATCAAACAATCTCTACAAAAATTCTTTAGCTTCCGTGACTTTGACAGAGGGAGCAGAACAATTAAAAGAAAGGTTAGGTGCTATTATGAAATTTAAGAAAAAATCTAAAATCGTTGTTGCTATCACCACTATCTTCTCTGTTGCGGTTTGCATCTGTTTTTTTGTAACTGGTGCATATGCCGCACCTTCTGTAAATGATGACAATGAGAAGATATGGAAAGATAGCGAGATATTGAATAATGTATTAACAGAAGATGGAGTATATTACATCTTTTGTGATGGTGCAGGAGAAGATGACAAACCCATTTCTTCTGTTTCTGACGGAAGCATTATGTTTATATTGGTACGAAAAGATAGTTATACTTCTATCGGACCATTTGACAATATGGAAACACTTATGGAAGATGTTGCAAAACAGTGCGAATCTATGAAATCACTTAAGCAGGAAGAAAAGGAATTGGTAATAAAGACCGCAGCAGGAGTTTTGGAAAGTTCGGAACATTCTGCTTCATATGAGAAGTTGGTAGCATATAAAACCAAAAACTATCCACAGCGGAGCATAGCCGATTTTAACGGAACGCTTGCTTCAACGCCCGATGAATTGACAGAGTTTCTTGCCGCAGTAGCTGATGTGAGCGGCACTATATCCCACGATGATGAAAATTATGATTTTTTGGACACAACAATCCGTTTTTCGTCCCAAGAATTATATTGCGAGCATATGGGAGAACAAGTTGCATTTTTTACGAGCATATCAAAACAGAGTAGACCAAGCGGATGGCTGGACGACGAGGGGGAAATATGGTATGAATTTCACTGTTTTGCTGATTTATACGTTGACTATTCCATTAGCTCTCCGGAACTTATAACGGTAGCCGAGCGAGATAATATGCTGCTAACATTCAAAGAAGAAATGCAAAACTATTTGAATGGTCTAAGTGAAGCTGAAATTAAACAAGGCGATATTAAAGCAATGCTTATGAATAAAGCCGCCGAACTTGAAAATAGCTTATCAACTGAAAATATGAGGCTGTTGTCTTGTGAAATTTCAGTGGAAACCATCGGTTGAGATAACGATTCTTTTCGTGTAACAGGAGGTACTATTTATCCTTAGTTCCCGAAAATTTGTGGTTCTACATTATTCCGCCTTTTGGGGGATAGCAGCAGGACACTGCACCTTGAAAGCCTTATAAGCCTCGTCCATCTTTTTGGTCGGCTCTGTTGTGATGAACTCATTGTCATATATTATGGCGTGCTGCTCATGGAGATTCATAAACATGGAAGCTGTTGTCAGCGATGTCTTTTTCAATCTGTCTGACATCAGTTTCAGTATGACTGCACCCATAAACGTCATCATCAGATGTCCGCGGAAGGTTGCTTCTGTCTCCACATTCAGGGGAAGGATCTTGCCATCCTGCTTGCACAGTTCGAAGATCTTTTCTATCCGGTCCCTGGTGTAATAAAGCGGCAGCAGGTTCTCCTTCGATATGCGTCTGGATGAGACCAGTATAAAAAGCCCCTGTCCCTGCATGGCGTCGAAGATTTCCTCCCCTGACAGATCCTGGTCTTCCGCACGTTCCACCAGATGTTTTTCCAGTTCATGCCTGATGGACAGGTCCCGGCACAGGTACGCATAAGCGGGACGGTCTTCCTTTGCGCCGACCAGGCAGGGCACGCACCTGACATACACAAGACGGCTGTTATAACGGACCAGGTTTTCCCTTGCCTCCAGGCTGCCCAGATGTTCCCTGAGAATCTGCTTATAGACCTTGAAATTGCTTTTCATTCTGGTAATGAATGAAATCCCTGCATCAAGAAGGACATCTGCATTTGTCCCGGTATAATAGCCTGCGTCAAGTATCGCGAACTTTGTGTTTATGCCATTGGCTTTCAGTTCGGCAACCGTACGCGTCAGAGTGCTGACATCAATGACGTTTCCTGGGACATACCGGAAGAACAATGGCATACCTGTCCGCTGCTGTACGGCATAAATAAGCCGGACCTCCTCGCTGACAACGCCGTTATGGGTGTTGACGGCCGTGAGCGGGAAGCGTGTGGAATTGGGCAGCCCAGAACTGTCGATCAGGATGCCGTCCCCGATGCCGCACGCAGAGCCATCATTTTTGCTGTCCGTCCTCTCAAGGAAACGGTAATACTCTCTGAAGAAGCCACGCTTTGCACCCTCGCTTCCAATGTCAGCCAGAGCATCACTGATCCGCTGCGATGCCATCTGGGCTTTTGGATACAGGTACCTGGCATAGGTCAGTTCTCACCAGTCCTGGGCATGGCTGCTTGCAAGGGGGCTGAGGATGTAATAGGTCAGGAGTGCCTTCAGGGTATCCCCATTCCGGTATCCGACCGCATTGACTGCCCTGATGAACCCGCTGCTTTTCAGGAATTCATCAAGCAAGAAGACATCGCCAAAGGAAACAACCAGTGTCGGCCGTACCGGGTACCTGGTCTTCCGTTTCATGGCCGGTTCCTGGTACTCAGCAGGGACGCTGCTGAAAGTATTGGTTTTTATGTCATATTTAAATATGCCGCGTTCCCGGTTTTTAAAGATACCATGCTCTTTGTCTATTACCCGCCCAAGATATAAAGGCTTCTCTTTCGTTACGGAGGCTCCTTTCCTAACAGAAGTTACTACCACGGCGTATTCAATGCCATCTTTAAGCTTATAGTTAATATACATTGGCAATGTCATTAAGTTAAGCCGATTGAAAAAATCTCATCTTATGGTCTAACTCAAATTTACCAATAAATTTCAGAAAAGGGGTTGACACATAGCCCAAAATGTGCGGCCGCTCTCGCTACTGATTGTATTTTTAGAGGTAGCGAGAGCGGCCCTTGAAATTGAAGACAGCACTTTCATTTCAATTTCAAGGAGGTACCTTATATGTCATTCCCTCAAAAGGTCAAATCCACGCTCTGGGCTATCGTGGATACCATGGCCTGTAACACTGCCCAGTTTGTTAAAAACCCCGAAAAGGATTTTACACGGGACCGGAAGCTGGGGTTTGTACAGCTAATCCGTTTCTTTCTCTCCATGGGAAGCGGCTGCATCAGCCATGAACTGCTCAAATATTTTTATTTCCTGCCTGATGAAGTCCCTACTGCTTCCGCTTTCATCCAGCAGCGCTCCAAGCTCCTTCCGGAAACTTTCAGGCACATCCTCGGCCAGTTCAACCTCCGCTTCCCGCCAAAAGGCCTTATGGGCAGGTATTCCCTCATTGCTGCGGACGGCTGCGAATTTAACATTGCCAGGAACCCACAGGACCCTTCCACCTTCCATCCCACAAGCGGCAGGTCAAACAAGGGCTTTAATTCGCTTCACACGGTCTCTCTGTATGACCTGCTTTCTAAAAGGTATCTGGATGTGGTCATCCAGCCGGGCAGGCTCAAAAACGAATTTGCCGCCCTCTGCCGGATGATAGAACGCTATTCTTATGGCGGCTGCCCGATCTTCGTGGCTGACAGGGGATTCGCCAGCTATAATGTCTTCGCCCACGCGCTTGAGAAAGGCTGCTTCTTCGCCATCCGCGCCAAGGATATCAACGTAAAGCGCCTCCTTGCGGCTAACAGCCTGCCTGGCCAGATGGACCAGTGGGCGGACGTTATCCTTACCCGCTCAAATGCCAAAAAGAAAAGGCTGCACCCCGAATCAGGATCTCTTTACCGCTTTATTTGCAAAAAAGTCCCCTTTGACTTTATCACGGACAGCTGCCCTGAATACCATATGCGGCTGCGTGTGGTCCGTTTCCAGATAGCGGAAGGGGTTTATGAGAACATCATCACCAATCTCCCCTCGGATGAGTTTTCATTGGAACAGATCAAGCATATTTACCATCTGCGCTGGGGCCAGGAAACATCTTTCCGCGACCTCAAGCATACGATCGGAACCGCAAACTTTCATTCCAAGTCTCCGCAGTACATAGAATTCGAGATTCTTTGCCGGATGACCCTATATAACTTTTGTACCATCATAACCATGGAGGTTCCCATAGAAAAGAAAACAGAAAAATGGGAATATCAGGTTAACCTGTCCATGGCGATAAAAATATGCTTTGCATTCCTCTCAGACCAAATGGGGCCTGGCAATGTAAATGACCTGATCAGCCGCTATATACTACCGATCAGGCCAGACAGAACCTATTCCCGTCAGCTGAGGTTCCAAGTACCAGCCAGTTTCGCCTACCGTTTCGTGTAAAGCGCAACTGCCGCTAATAGTATATCATTTTCTGAGGCAGATACACAATCTGTCTGTTTGCCATACCCAAGACTTCCTAAATATATTAAATATCTACTCATAAAACCCCCGATTGCTGGCAAAATCCCCATATCATCCCAATACATACCTGATTTATGGAAGAAGTCCTATGACAGCTCTTGCTTAACTTAATGACATTGATACATTGGTGTCCCTCCCAATGTAGAACCACTTAATTGCTTCTACATTATATAATAAAACACCAATATCAGGTTTACCATGTGCAGAAGTTCCTCTGTGCGGGATTTTACTTTTCTTTTATCAATTCCTTTTACCGCCGCCATGTACCGCATAAACTCCCTTGCCGTAAAGTCAGGATAAAAACCAAAGTTCTGCGGCATATAACCCAACCGAGCGTAATAGCGTTCACCCAAATCCTCTATCGTTTTTCCATTCAGCCGGATATAGCCGGAAGTCGGTTTTAGAACACCGCAAATCATTCTCATTAAGGTTGACTTTCCTGTCCCGTTCGCCCCCAATAAGCCATACACCCCTGGAGAGAGTGTAGCGGTCACATCATTAACAGCACATTTCTCCCCATACTGCCTGCATAAATGTTGTAATTGCAGTTCCATAGGAATCCTCCAAATCATCTTTATTCTTGATAACAGAAAGTTCACAAAGAGAAATGAACACAACATTTGCTGCACTTTTACCAATAGATATTTTTATCTCTGCGTCAGGCGGATTGTGTATCAGGGCGTTAATGATAATATTTTGAATTGCACGCCGGAACAAATCAGGGTCAAGGGAAACAATAAGTTCCTATCTGTCACTCTCAAACTCTATATTACGCTCAGAAAATGCAGGGTCATTTATAATATCAATTAAACCATAGAACCCTCTGTCGCAATCTGTAGAGGGTGATTGGCTATTTCCTATGCATACTGATTATCCCGCTGCCCGCGCGGCATAAACAAGCCCAGAATCTTCTGTGTGTTCAGAAAGAATACAATGCTTAAACTGATTTCCAGCAGATACCTGCCTGCATTCATTATCGCAGGCAGCTACAGAATAAAAAAGAATGAACTAATTGATTTCATAGAAAAGACCTCAGCTCATTACTGCTGAGGTTCTTTTATACCTTTAAAATGCGGTGCCGGATTTCTTTGCTTTGGTAATCATCTCCATGTGTACGGCATCCTCATGGTTAAGGGCTGCAAGCTTTTCCAGTGCAGGCACGGTGAGGAAATACTTGTCCAGCTGGAGCAGGGCGTTTCCTAAGTTCCCTATAGCGTTGTAGACATCCTCTACCATCTGGACCACATGGGAGGCGCAGGAAATGGATGTGCCATCCCAGCCGCTGGCAGCCTGCAGGCAGTCATGGAGCCTGATGCTCAAGGGGACGCACGCCCAGTTGCGGAAGCTCCCGGCCAGAATACCGAGCCCGCCAAATATATGCCCATGGATATACGAAGGCTTTGCGGAATTCTCGGATTACTGGAACATTGAAATTGCGCGAAAAACGGAGGAGACGCTTTTTGCGCTCCCTCTAACCTTGCGTCTGTACTTGATTTCTTTACTCAGGGTACAACAATCCCAGCACTTTTCATATTTACAGATAGATAAGGGCTTGACATAAGTACGACACTGTGTTATATTCTTTATGTCAACAGAATGTTATACTTCAAGGAGGAACAACACATGATACAGCAACTATCCGATGCCGAATTCGAAATCATGAAAATTGTATGGGGGAACCCGAAGGAGGTGACATTATTTCCCTATATCATGGACGGATTGGCGGCAAGGGGCAAGCCGTGTCAGAAGAATACCTTGATCGTGCTTCTGTCGCGGCTGATGAACAAGGGCTTTTTGAGTGCAAAGAAAATCGGACGCCGCAACGAATATACCACGCTCATTTCAGAGACAGAGTACCAGACGACGCAGACGAAAAACTTCCTGGATAAAATCTACGAAGGGAGCGCCAAAGGGCTGGTTTCCAATCTGATTATGGGTGATTTGCTGGCGGACGAGGAATACGAGGAACTGAAAAGGCTGCTGGAGAAAGGGAAGGAAACACCATGAACGCAGTTTTGAAAATTTTCCTATCCATGTCCTTTTCCGGTGGGCTGCTGATCCTGGCTCTGCTTTTGGGAAAGCGATTTTTGAAAGACAAAATCAGCCGACAATGGCAGTATTATATTTGGCTCATTGTCGTTTTGCGGCTGCTGCTCCCCTTCGGGCCGGAAGTAAACCTGCTGGGGAAAACCTATCAGGCTGTTGATCAGGCGCTCACCCAGACCGCTCCTTTGCCGCCGCAGCTATCTGCGGTCAATACTCCGGAAGATGTTCTGGCGCCTGCTGTCGGCCTGAAGCAAAACCATGAGCCTGCAAGCCCTCCGGCAGAGGATTTAACAACCGCTCCCCCGTTTCAAGAGATTGGTGGGCTGCTGGCAAACCATGTTTGGCTGATTTGGCTGATGGCCGCGCTGGGCTTACTGATACGAAAAATGACAATCTATCAGGGCTTTATGCGGTATATTAAGGCTGGCTTGACCCCAGTTTCTGACCTTTCAGCTTTAGACCGGCTCTCCATCGCCGCAGAACGGGCAGGCATTCAAAAGCCGGTAGAGTTATGTGTCAATCCATTGGTTTCTTCCCCGCTGCTGATGGGCTTTTTCCATCCGTGTATTGTGCTGCCAAGCTCCGATATTGCCGAAAAGGATTTTCAGTATATCGTCCTGCATGAACTGACCCATTACACGCGGCGGGATATATTCTACAAATGGCTAGTACAGATTACAGTTTGCCTGCATTGGTTTAATCCTCTGGTTCATCTTATGAGCCGGGAAATTACCAAGGCTTGTGAATTTTCCTGTGATGAAGCTGTCCTCGCAAAAATGGGCGGCGAGAACGCTGAGGATTACGGGAAAACCCTGCTTGATGCGATGGCGGCCGTAGGAAAATACAAGGAAAACCTTGGGTCGGTCACGTTGAGCGAAAATAAACAGCTATTGAAAGAAAGGTTGGGTGCAATTATGAATTTCAAGAAGAAGTCAACGGCAATTCGGTTTTTGACGGGTGCACTGACGCTGTGTGTGATGTTCGGGGCGGCTTTCGTTGGCGTTTATCCCACAGCCGCCGCAAAGTCGCCGAACTCAGTGACTGCAGAAAAATTAACGCCGTCGCAGACCGGTCAACTGACAGAAATGGAAACCTTGAACATCAAGGGAACTACATATTATTTCGTCCAAAACGAGGCTCAGCTCAGAGCAATTGGCACGGGAGAATATGGTATGGATCAAAATTATATGCAGCAAGCTGATATTCAACTATCCTCGGATGAATGGACGCCTATTGGAACGTGGGAGAACCCATTTACCGGCACCTTTATAGGTAACGGCTTTGAAATTAAAGGACTTACTATGACGGATCCAAACGCAACGATTATTGGACTTTTCGGTGTTGCCAAAAACGCTCACATTTATAATGTCACTTTGCGTGATTGTGATATTGCGAGTGCGGGCAAAAATGTATCGGGGAAATCGGTTGGAGCAGTTCTCGCAATTGGGCAGGGAAGCCGCTCCTACGATAATTTTGTTTATCCGAAAGAGACGAGTACAAATCGTGAAAGCGACTTTTCGCAGATAGAGCGCTATTATAACGCCAGCAGCCTTCCACTGTTTCAAATTGCGTTCCCCCGGCTGGAGGAGGAGGCACAGCTCGCATGGCTGGAAAAAATTTACGCCGATGGGGATATCATGTTCTTCTCTGTCGCGGTACGCAGTCTTGATGCAAATTCTTCTGTGCTTGCCAGCTTCGCTGAAAAGGTGTACGAGAACGCCGACATCGTGTTTTTCTCCACCCTGATGAACTGGATGGATGAAGCGGAACTGCAACTCTGGCTGGACAGGGCGTTAGACGACGGGAACTGGGCATTCCAATCCATGCTGCTCAACAGGCTGGATTTGGATGATGAATTTGACGAGCTGAAAGCGAAACGGGAAAAGGAATGGGCCGAGGCGCAGATGGCGGAATATGAGGCGGCAGGCGTCACGATGGTCGATGAAAAGACCTATTATTATCAAGGACAGTTGGTCAATATCTTTCTGGACATCCGGAAGGAGGGCTCCTTCTATACGCTGAACATGAACCCAGCTGGAACAGTCAATATCAAAATCACCCGCGACGCGGACAACAATATCACAGGCGCTACTTATATGACCGAGGCGGAAGCGGCTGAACTGTTTGGGGATATGGATGAACCGGATGATACAGCTGATGCGGAACTGATTCCCGTTGATTTCAAGACCGTAGCGGCAGGAGAAACGATCTTTCTGGGGGAATATACATTGTGCGAGGGGAACGAAATCTTGTACGACATTTCAGTGAAAACGGGAAACAGAATAAAGGTGTTTTTCGCTAAGGATGGGCAGAAAGATGTGGCCTATTGGTCTGTGGATAACCTGCGTCAGCCGGACGAATCGCTGGAATGTATTGCAGATTTTATCGTCGGGCCTCCGGCAACAAAGTCCGGAACCTATAAGCTGTACCTTCAGGCCCCGGACGGCGCTTTGGGAAATGTAAGGGGCAGCGTTTCGATTGTGTCAGCAGACGCATCCTGATAATATTCAACACTTCAGCCAGAACAACGGCATAATAAAAAAACCGCTGTTTTGGCGGCTGGTATCAACCCAAAATACAAGCAGCCTTGCGCTATGCGGGTGTTTTTCTATCCCGGCGGTACTTCTGGACACGATATCCAGAGGCAGGGAACGGCACCCCCGGCTTTGAGGCCGACGTGACCCGGCCCCCGCTGACCCTGGAGGAGATCATGGAGCTGGCCGAGGACCACGCTGCCCTCTATGCCGCCATTGACCGCCTCCCGCCCGTCCAGGCCCGGTGCATCTATGCCCCCGCTTCATTCTGGGGCGGAGCGTGGGCCAGATCGCCAGGGCAGAGAATGCGGACGAGAGCAACGATCCCTCAGCGATGCTCTCCTGCGGTCAGTCAGGGAATAGACTTGGCTTTTCCCTGACTGCTCCTGCCAGATGCGTTCCTGCCGCCCTTTCAGGCTTTCCTATACAGACGGCTTCTTTCCTGAATCGGCGGTCTGTCGTTACTGCTCGGATGGCAATACCTGATTCAGCTTGCGGATGATTAATTAGTTTTTTCCACATCTCCGCCTAAATGCATCATAAATTCTCTGCAAATACCGCAAGACGGCATTATATTTCCATCTTTAATATACTGAAATCACTTTTTTAATCTCATTTTCGCCATATGTAAGCATTGTTGATAAAGCAATTCTTTCAGCACACATTCCTATAGAGCCATCTGTGTCAATGCATATACCCTTGTAAATATTACCTTTTATTCATATACTTTATCTTCTACTATTGGTTGAATTTATAAGATGAACTAACCGACACGGTTATGGATTATTTCAATTATCTATAATAAAATGGAATCAATAGAAACAAGATTTGAAATATGTTTGCCTTGTATGCTGGAAAGAAAAAATGATTGAACGCGGATTGGATGAAAATGGTTTTCTTGACTTAAAAGTAATGAAAAGCCCGGACATTGACATGCCGGACCATAGCGTGGATGCGGTAATCTTGTTTGCGGTATTAACCTGTATTATCAGGAACCACGCTCAGGAATACATGGTCAAGGAGCTTAAGCGCGTGTTGAAACCGGGTGGCATCGTATATGTGAACGATTTCCTTTTGAACGAAGATGAAAGAAATGTTACCAGATACAAAGCATATGCGGAGAAGTATGGCGTGTATGGCGCCTTTGAACTTCCGGAAGGAGCCGTCTGCAGGCACCACGATGTAAAATGGATCAGGAGACTGTTCATGCCATTTGACATTAAAATCATGGAACAGATTACTTTTACCACCATGAATGGGCATAAATCTAATGGATTCTTTTTGCTGGGAACGGCTTTGTAATTTATAACTATGTAACCTATGCAGCTATATCATTATAAAACAAGGAGATGTTTATATGAATATTGGATTAGTAATTATGAGTAAAAGAAAGGCTTTAGGCTATACTCAGCAAGCTTTGGCAGATAAATTGAGTGTTTCTTTTCAGGCAGTGTCAAAATGGGAGAATGGAACGAATTATCCTGAAATGGAAATGCTTCCTATGATTGCAAGTGTATTGGATACAAGTATTGATTCCCTTTTGGGATATAAGTCTTTTGCGTTTTCCGATTATGACAAACGGTATGACATGGCGGATTATTATTGGGGAATAACCCCTAACAATTTATGCTATGAAATAATGAAATTGCGACCGCCAGTTAAGCCGTTAAAAGTGTTGGATATTGGCTGCGGAGAAGGGAAAGATGCTGTTTTTCTTGCCAGAAACGGTTATATTGTAACAGCTTTTGATTTGTCTGAGGCTGGAATAGAAAAGGGGAAAAAGCTTGCAGAAAAATGTAATACTTATGTAGATTTTTTTAAAGCTGACATAACTGATTTTCGTGCAAGCGAATACTATGACATTATTTTCAGCAGTGGCGTATATCACTTTATTAAGCCGGAAATTCGGAAAGAAATTGCAGCAAACCTGAAAGAATACACAAACAAAAGCGGCATACACGTAATCAATGTATTTGTAGACAAACCGTTTGTGGAAGTTCCGCCGGATAAAGATGCTAATCGGTTTCGCTGGAAATCCGGAGAGCTTTTTATGCTCTATCATGATTGGAAACTGCATAAGACAGAAGAAATCATTTTTAACTGCAATAGCGGCGGAATCCCACATCAGCATTGTATGGATATTATGATTGCGGAAAGGGTAAAATAATTCTATGATAAAAACATTGTATGTCACTGATTTAGATGGAACTTTAATGCGGGATGATAAAATAATTTCAAATGAAAGTGTTGCCATATTGAACCGTCTGCTTTCCCAAGGTATATTTCTTACATATGCGACCGCAAGATCGTTTAGCTCCGCTTCTGAAATCACAAGAAATATTTCCTTTAACCTGCCCGTCATTATCCGCAACGGAACCATTCTTGCCGATCCTCAGTCCAAGAGAGAAATCGAGATTTCAATGTTTGGAAAAGAATTGCAGCACATAAGGCGGGCTTTAGCTGACACCGCCATCCCTGGATTCGCAACCGCTTATTTTGGGTCTGATGAAGTAAAATTATGCCTGACAGGAAGAACGAATAAAGGTTTTCAAGATTATTTGCAAAACCATTCTGCGGACAAGCGTATTCATATGGTTGATACAGAAGATAAATTGTATGAAGGGGAAACTTGCTACTTTACATTTATTGCCCCCAAAAATGAATTACAGCCCCTTTATGAACGTGTAAAACATATAGAGGGAATTAATTGTGTTTTTCAACAAGACAAATACAGGACGGAATATTGGTTAGAACTATGTCCGGGGAACGCAACAAAGGCATCAGCAATTCAAAGAGTAAAGCAATTATGCGGCTGCCAGAGGGTAATTGTATTTGGCGATTCGGCAAATGATATTTCCATGTTTCAAATGGCAGATGAAGCATATGCAACCAAAAACGCAATTGACGAATTAAAGGAAATTGCTACGGGAATCATTGAAAGCAATAATGCTGACGGAGTAGCAAAATGGTTAGAAGCACATTCATGACCAAAGGGGTATGTCATTCCGACAGCCCCTTTGGTGCCAGCCAATTCCGCACTGTTCCAATACATCGTAGTAATTTTCTTTGGTCTTTTCTATTTTGCTCTCCAAGCTGATATACCTCACCACAACATACCCGCACCGATATAGAAGGAGCGTAGTGAACAGGTGCGACATCCGGCCATTTCCGTCATTAAATGGGGGGATGCACAGAAAATCATTGATAAAAACCGGCATTCACCTAACTCCTCTCTTTTCGCCTAATCTTACCACTTCTTTAGGCGAAATCAATATTTTGTCCAATTTCCGCCTAATGCATTCTCAAATTATGCGAAAATGTATGTATTAGGCGATCTTTTTGGGTCGCCTTAAAATCCCTTATAAGTAGAATGAGGGTGGAATCTCTATAAAATAATGGGTTTACTTCATTAAACACTCATTGACTTATGAGGATAATTACGATTGTCACTGGCTCCGTAAAGAGCTATAGAATGTGGATCGTTATATGCGTATGAAGATGGATTGTACGTCCGGAAGGGCAGTAGAACAATCTTCCTGTCCATTCGTGATTACCTCATCAAATTCGGATCTGCCTCCAGACAGCCTTTTCCCACTACCCATCATAGCAGCCCCATGTGCTGCTTTTTGTTCATTAACAGAATAGTAAAGTATGGATTCTATTGTTTACGCAGTATTTTATCCATTGCCTTCCCTCTGGCTAGCTCGTCAATCAGTTTGTCCAGATAACGTATCTCCCGCATCAGAGACTCTTCAATATCTTCCACCCTGACACCGCAGACCACGCCCTTAATCAGCCTCCTGTTTTCATTCAATTCCGGGGCATTCCGGAAGAAATCCCCATAAGGCACTGGCCTCTCCAGCATCCCTTCCAATTCCAATTGGCTGTATCCGGTAAGCCACCGGATGATCTCATCCACTTCTTCCCTTGTCCGGCCTTTTTTCTCTGCCTTAGTAACAAGGAGGCGGTACACTTTAAAAAAATCCATCTGATATATTTTTTCATTTCCCATAAGACACCCTCAGGTACTGCCGTATCCCCTCCGGCTGTGCTGCAATGTATTCCTCGATTGTTTCCGGTGCTTTCCCGCAGTAATGGCTCTGTTCCCGCTTCTTAAAAGCGCGCCCGCACTTCGGACATATCCACATCTTCCCTTCCTCCTGCCTCATTCCCGTTCCCTGACCGTCACCAGAACCCTGTCCCCCGGCTGTTTCCCTATCCGGGAACGGATATCTTTACGAACGCCTATGACATAACATATGTTCCCGTCAGCGTCCCTCACTCCCATATTCACAATGCTGCCATCATACGGCTCCCCGTCAAACGTGGCGTGAACCTTCACCCGTCCCCGTCCAAACTCTTCCCTGATATCGTAAGGGAAAATGACATAAGAACCGCCCGACTCTCCGGCTTCATAAATCAGGGATTCATATTCATACACTTTTCTGTCCACTGCCTGCGCCCATACCTCCGTTCCATCACAAATACAATCAGACCTCCGCACATACCTGCAAATCTACCAACCTCTCCCCCTCCATCCCGGCATATTTTTACGCACTATCTCTGATCCGGTCCGCATTCAGCCCAAACCACGATGCCCCGATCCGGCTGTGTTATTAATATAATCCCATTATACCTTTTATCAGTCTATTGCGCCACCCTATTTTCCATCCAATTTTCTGAAAAAGCCTGCGGCAAGCAGCCCGATCATACATACCATGATACCCGAAGGAATCAATACAAGATACACCGCCCCATGGAACCTATCAAATAATATTCTACCTTGAATGTAAGGTCTTTCGGATTGTTATGTATAATGCTGTTGTTAAACTTTCCGATCTCCAACATCAAAGCCTGCAATAGTCCTTCAAACTCAGCATTTGCTTTTTTATAATCATCCAGTTTTAGTTTATCACTTCACCCGCTTCCTCATCCCCGCTTCCAAAAAGACTGGTGATCTGGCGCGGAAAGATCCGGAAACAGAGAAACGCTGTGCAGCGTTGCAGCATGAATGACCATTTTGCTAATATAGGACGCTGTATTTCTATCTTCGACAGGCTTATGAAGATGTATTATGATAGCCCGGCCACTCATCCAGCTCAATAGGTTTCACCATATAGTCGTCTATCCCGAGCTGGAACCCTTTCTGTTTCGAGGGCAGGTCGTCCTTTGCGGACATAAACAAGATAGGGATTGTCCTATTCACCTGCCGGACTGTCCGCGCAAACTCGAACCCGTCAATCTCCGGCATCATGATGTCGGAGATGATCAGCTCATAGAGATTATTGTACATCTCATCATAAGCTTCCCTTACGTTCAGACATCCTTTCACCTAAAATCCGCTGTCACTTAAATAAGTACAGACAATCTGATTTATACTGCACACCGGTTAAATTTGCAGTGCAACCCGACTGCAGACCGCCAGCCAAGTACTTTCCCGGAGGCACCACTGTAAATTCTGGCGGTCTGCAGTATAACTTAGCGTCATCTTCCACAACAAGGACATTTATCATGCTTCATATCTCCCTTTCAAAATGAACCACACCACCGCAAGCAACGGGATATTCGCCCCGTCGCACCCTGTCTTACGACCTTAAAGCCTTTAGCTGCTTCGTGGAATACACAATCATAAAGCCTGCCATTCCAAGCACAAGTATGCTGATGCCTGCCCCCGTGGATGCGGTCATGATCTGCCGGAACACGGGATCCTCCGCAGCCCCGAACTGTGTCAGCATGGCTTTTTCCAGAGAAAGCATGGACACCAGCGCCGCCGTCAGATTGATGACCTTTGCCGCAGACATAATAGGGCTTCCATATCTTCTGAATTTAACCACATTCCGGTTTTCCTTACATGATGAAGCAAGGAAGCCCGCATGGCAGCAAGCAGGACATAATAGAACGCCAGCGATATAAACCACACGGATCTGTAAAGAATCCCCGAAAACATTTTTATGCCCGCATACAGAAGATTGATAAAAAATCCCTGATACAAGGCAGTCTCTGCCCGGAACATATCCTCCTTCAGATACCTGCTGACCAATGGGACACCCAGCATCTTCCTTACAAACGGGTGCTTACCTATATCCTGCCGGACAAAATGCACCGCTCTTATTATTCCTGTCACTGTAATAACTAACGCATAGGCAGACAGAAAATAGGAAGCATAAACAAGGATCGGATTCACGTTCTCTCCGGCCAGCGCATAAATGACAAGCCCATATGACGGAGCCGAAATCAGGAAAGTCAGAACCGGCGGCAGGAAGAAAATCTTTCTGGATAGCTTTTCTAAGTATTTTTTCATCCGCTCCATGTCCATACTGCATCCCCACGCTTTCATATCTGTCTATTATTTTAACATATATCATGCACTTGTTTAAGTTTTGCACCTTTTGCCGATTCGATGCAGTCCTTTCTCCTTGGCATTATTTTGGAGGTTTCGGAAGACTTTTGCCCACACTTGTCTGGATATGAGTACCAACACCCTATATGTCTATGGGAAGAAAGGGAAAATCGTCCCGCATACTTCAAAGTATTTAAGCCTTAGGAGGAGTTATATTCCTTCCGACCTGCAGCCAGTCACCTATCAGCTTCCCCCACGGCTGACAACACACGGGGGAAGCCCCAATCACTGCCCTTTCTTCCTGACCACCGTATAATACGCTCCGAACTGCTTAAATTCAAACAGCTCACTGTCAAAGCATCCCAGCTCCTCTGCTCCCACAACATAGGCAGCATCCTCCTCTGGGTCTATGGTAAGCCCCTCCATCCTTCCGAACGTATACCGCTCACTGTAAGGCAGCAGCCCCGCAGATGTCTTGCCCTGAAAATACTCCGCGTCCACCTCCTGCCAGAATAAGGTGTAAATTTCTGCGATCGCCACGGTCTGCCGGTTGCCCTGCGTGATATAGAGTTTTTCCGCATCGCTGTCCTTCAGGGAGGCCACGGCTTCTCCGTAATCCTTAAAGAAAACCACATCCATTTCACGGGCATAATCGTTAAAGTACACCCGCACGAACAGCACAAAGGCCAGAACGTACACAGCGACTATCCCGTATTCCACATGGGGCAGGGCAATCCAGCGCATGACTTCATAGATGCCGATTCCTGCCAAAATGATGATAGGATAATAGATGATATTCAGGCGGTTGATATTCACCCCGTTGGTCACCAGCCCGCACCAGACGCCGGTGCCCAGAAAAAACAAAACCAGCAGAGCGCCTGCCCTTTTGCGGAATTCGTAAAAAAGCCCGCAGAGCCCAGCAGCCGCGAACGGGAAGGAAAAGAGGTACATGGTTCCGAAATTCTGCACGTCGTTCCATGGCAGATCCTTTGTCTGGAGAGCAGTCACCCTCACCATAGACTTGAAATTCTCGATCAGCTGCGTGATGATATTCCGGGAAAAGAACAATATATCATTAGAGCGTATGCTGTCAGGGAAATAAGGCAGGGTAAACAGCGGCGTCTCCACGGTGTCCCACTGGAAGAAATTGATGGCCATGACTGCAAAGAAAGGCCATGCAACCGCCAGATATACCGCCAGCGACAACAAGGCATCAAGGATTTTCAGCCTCCTTGTGGCCAGCAGGTAAATGCAGGCGGCCAGAAGGAATACCGGCATGGTATAGACAGAGATGCCGTAACAGTACATACACAGCCCAAACATCACCATGGAAATGACCAGATGCAGCTTTTTACGCCTGCCTCCCAGCGCCCGGTGCAGGAAAAATATGCCCATCAGGAAAAAGTGCGGGTACAGATTGCAGTCTATCGCCCAGCGGCTCTGCAGGATATGCCATGGATTGATGGCGGCGAACCAGAACACGATCAATGCCACATTTTTGCCGAATACGTCACGGACAAAGAGGTACAGACACCATATGCCTGCCATGCTGACCAGCAGCTGCGGCAGGCGGACCGTAACAGGTGAAAATCCGAACAGCTTTATGAACGGCACCATCAGATAGGAAAGAAGGGTGCTCATCTGGGAATATCCCCATGCGGTAAAGTGTACGGGAAGGCGCATTCCGAAGCGGTCCGTGCCATAATCCGCCAGCGCCTTCGCATCCACAGCTCCCATGGCTCCATCCACATTAAAGCCTCCGGGGATCAGGCCGAACTGATAGATCCTGACAAAGACTGCCGCAAAAACCCCCACGGCCAGCAGAATCCCATAGGCCTTCGGCGAAATGGTCAGCTCCCTGGCCCGGAATCCCTCCATCCTTCCTGACAGATACATCTTGTATACACTTATTACACAGAGGATAACACAGATCCAAAAGAGCATATTGTTTAAAATCGTCATTTCCTACCTCTCGTCCGCCCTGACGGACATTCCTTTAACATTTGCAGGCGCTTTTCCTTCAGGCTCACGCCCCATCTGCCTCAATGGACATTCCATCGGCATTTATAGGTTCATTTCCTTATATTCCGCATCATTTCATCCAGACGGCATCCTGCCTCATAGGCCTTCTTCAGAAATACGTCCATATCCGTATCATGGCAGCCCACCTCCAGTATAAGCGGCCCTTCATAGGCAGATTCGCCGATGACCTTCATCACCCGCTCCCAGTCCACCTCCGCTTCCCATGGAATGAGATGGCCGTCCGTGGCCCCGAAATTGTCATGCAGATGTACCGCATAGATACGATCCTTATATCTGCTGACTACATCCGGCGCTTTCTCCCTCCAGAGCATATTGGCATGTCCGGTGTCATAGCATATCCCCATAAACTCCGGAGGGTATTTCTCCAGCAGCCTGTCCCATGCCTCCAGCATGAAATCCGCCGTGATATCGTACAGATCCTCCACACAGATCCTTACTCCCTTTTCCAGACAGTAAGGCATCAGTTCGTCAAAGGACTTATATACATTGGCATAAAATATTTCCTTCTTTTCCGGCTCCTCCCGTAGGGTTAGATGGGGTACATACAGATGGAGCACGATCTCGGCGGCACCCAGAATATGCGCAAAATCCACACGGTTCTGAATCAGCTCCACACCCGCTTTGCGATTATACTCCCAGTCGGACGTATAGTCCTTTCTGTAATGCTCCCTATATAAGCGAATATCCTTGGAAGAACCTCTTGTTGCATGAAGAGCCTTCGCCTTCAGTCCGTATTTCTCCATCCACTCTCTCGCCTGCTGCATCTCATAGACTGAGTACGTATAATCCCCGTCCCACTCATGGCACCAGTGGACATGGGTGAAGCCTGCCCTTGCAATCCGGCAAAACAGCTCCTCCGTCCTCTCCAGCTCCATATGCACGCCAGCAAACTCCGTGCTGACTGCTAATTCCGTCCCGCTCATCTTCTGCTCCCTTCCAGAATCCATGTCCTGCATCCTCTCCGGTCTCCTCCGGCCTGCAGGTCCGCGCTTCTCTCTGTGCCCGGAAACTGCCGGAACTTCTCTTTTTCTCCACACAGTCCCTTTTCCTATGTTGTCATCAGAAAGCTTATCCCTTCTCTGCCATGCTGTCCCTGCCATCACTCCCATAAAGCCCATTCCAAACATACGGCCCGGTACATTGGCTGCAGCCTGCATCATCCCGACAGCAGCCTGCGCAAGGATAATGCTTTCTGAGCAAATCTTAACATAGGTCTGGCAGAATTGCAATCCGACTCGAAAATATATTGTATTCTTCCGCAATTTATTGTAATCTTTTCTTATAAGGATTTGCAGGCTCTTAGCATATTCCGATTCCAAGTCCGTCCGGGGACGGACTTTCTCAAGGCAAAAAGAAAGGGCAAAGACCATGAACTCATTCGACATTATAGGTCCCGTCATGGTGGGACCCTCCAGCTCCCATACCGCAGGAGCCGTGAAGATCGGAATTATCTCCAGAAAGCTGCTGGGAACGCCCGTGCGGAAAGCAGACATCTTTTTCCACGGCTCCTTCCTTGCCACCGGCAAGGGTCACGGAACCGACAAGGCACTGATCGCGGGACTGCTCGGTTTCCCCGTGGATGACCCCAGGATCCCGGACAGCTTCCGCTATGCGGAGGAGGCCGGAATGGAATATCATCTCTCCGGCATCGATCTGGGGGATGTCCATCCCAACTCCGTAAAGCTCCTCCTGACCGGAGACGAGGATAAGCACATTGAAATCGTGGCAGCTTCCGTAGGAGGCGGCTCCATCCGCGTCACGGAGCTGGACGGCCTGACCGCCAATTTTTCCGGCGATTATCCCACCCTTGTGGTGAACAATCTGGATCAGCCAGGACATATCACGGAGATCACCTCCATGCTGGGCCACAAATCCATCAATATCGCTACTATGCAGCTATACCGCTCCTCCAAGGGTGGAAAGGCTGTCATCGTGCTGGAATGTGATCAGGAGGTGCCTGCGGATGCCGTGCGCTGGCTGTCCCGTCTGGAGGGCATCCTGAAGGTGACCTATCTGGGACTGGCTGACAGCATACAGCCTTAAATATAGGCAGTCCTTTCCAGTACCACTTAAAATCACAGTCTGTAGAATACGGAGGAATCCATTATGTACCAGTCCTTTCAGGAAATCATCAATATAGAAAAAAGCACCGGCAGCAGCTTCTGGGAAATCGTGCGCGACAATGACTGCACGGAAATGGATCTGACAAAGGAAGAGGCTTTCCAGCGTATGCAGACAATGTATGAAGCCATGAGAAACGCAGATGCCTCCTATGATGCCTCCCTTTCCTCCGCCAGCGGTCTGGTAGGAGGCGACGGCGAAAAAATCTCTGCGGCCCGCAGGAACGGAAGCCTGCTCTGTGGCTCCTTTCTGGGCCTGATCATGGAAAAAGCCGTAAAGATGGGAGAGTCCAACGCCTGCATGAAGCGCATCGTAGCAGCGCCTACCGCCGGTTCCTGCGGCGTGGTTCCCGCAGTCTTTCTGGCATTGGAGGAAGAAAAGGGCTATCCAGTGGATCAGATGGTGAAAGCGCTCTATGTCAGTGCGGGCATCGGTGGAATCATAGCCCAGAGGGCGTCCATATCCGGCGCCGCCGGAGGGTGTCAGGCGGAGATCGGCGCCGCCTCCGCCATGGCGGCCGGGGGCGTGGCCTTTCTGCTGGGCTGCGACGGCGAAACCATTGCCCATGCAGCGGCTCTGGCCATGAAAAATCTGCTGGGGCTGGCCTGCGATCCGGTAGCGGGTCTGGTGGAGGTTCCCTGCGTAAAAAGAAATGTCATGGGTGCCGTCAACGCTCTTACCTCTGCGGATCTGGCCAACGCAGGGATCCGCAGCAGGATTCCCCCCGACGAAGTGTTCGATGCCATGAGAAGCATCGGAAAGGCTCTGCCGGAGGAACTGAAAGAAACCGGCAAGGGCGGCCTTGCGGCCACCCCCACTGGTCTTGCATTCAAAGAAAGCATACGAGGCTTCTGAGGAAGGGGTTCCAGAACCCCTTCCTCGGCAGGACTGCAGAGCCAGAGGGTCTTAGTGCGCATACATGACATCACACCTGCACATATCAGACGAACTCCCGCGCGCATAAAGCAGAAACGCCACATGAGCTGGACGGCCTTCGGTGCATATACACGGCAGCGCCGCATAAGCCGGACGGCCTTAGCGCATATGCGGCTGCCTGCGCCTGCGGCTCCTCCGCCGACGGGAGCCGGTTCCAGAACTTTCGGTTCCGGTTCCTCCAGCCTTACCGCCTTCCCCTCTGGAGCCTCCTGTGGCCCCAGAGCCTCCAGCCCTAGTGCCTCCGGCCCCGAGCTTTCCTTGTCGTCGTGCCGCATAACAGCTTTCACAGACTCCGAACGCCGTGTCGAAGGGCAGAGGCTTGCCGCAATACTGACATTTTCGGATATAATTCTTCTTATCCTTCATCAGATACCGCATAATGGTATCTTCCGTCCTTTCCCGCTCCCTCTCCAGCCTCTTGGTATCGATTTCCTTTCCCATCCGCACCGAAAACTGATAGTACAGATCCAGAAGCTTATAAAAGGTTTCGTACCGCAGCAGCCCTGCGTCCGAACACATTATCAGCGCAGGAAAATGCAGACATACATCCGCCGAATAGGTCTTGCAGTAATACAGCCACAGTGCCACCACGTCCCTGTTTCTGGTATCGATGGAGCATGTCAGCATACGGTACAGCATATGCTTATCCTCGAAGCCGTCAATCTCCTTTCTGTCACGGTAGGCCCTCTCATACAGAAACAGAACCTCCTCAATGCTGATCTTTTCAAAGGGAGGCTCGATCTCCACGGATTTCCAGATCGTCATTACCGCATCCAGCGGATCGTCCATATCCAGAAGCACCTGCGGGAAACCAAGACTCACATGCTCCACCTTCGGCTCGGCCTCACGGAAACGCTCCCTGATATAGCTCAGCCCTTCCCGTCCCACGGCATTCACATACCCGGTATCATAAAGGCCATAGCGCCCTGCCCGCCCGGCAATCTGCAGGATTTCCGCAGTCTTCAGGGGACGGGTTGCTTTGCCGTCAAATTTCTCCGTCTGTATGAACACGATCCTGCGCACAGGGAGATTAAGGCCCATGCCGATTGCATCCGTTGACACTACGATCCGGGTCTCCCCCTCCGCAAAGATTCGCATCTGCCTGCGGCGGATCTCCGGCGGAAGGCTTCCGTAGATCACGCTGACCTTTTTACCGCTCCGTTCCAGACGGCCTGCGATATCCAGCACCATCCTTTTGGTGAACACGATCAGCGCATCTCCCTCCCGTACATCCTCCGGGAAGGAAAAAGGCTCATCCTCACAGATTAGCTTAGTCATCCTCTCGTATCTATGTATTTCCGCCGTATCCCCGCACAAAGAAATCAGATGGCAGATAACCTCCTCCGCCGCCGGACTCATGCAGACATGAATCTCTTTGGCCCGTACTCCCAGAATGGCCCTTGTCCATGAATGCCCTCTGTCAGAATCCGCAATCATCTGGGCCTCGTCAATCACAGCCACATCGTACTCCTGATCCAGATCCAGCATTTCCACAGTGGACGAAACGATCCTGCTGCCCTCCTCATAAATGCACTCTTCCCCGGTCAGCATGGTACAAGGAACCCCGGCATCCCTCATCTTCTCATAGACCTCCAGTGCCAGCAGTCTTAAAGGGCCTAGATAGACACCGTTTTCCGCCTGCCTCAGCCTCTCCAGCGCCTGATAAGTTTTTCCGCAGTTTGTAGGGCCTACATGAAGGATAAAGCTCCGTTTCATCTCCAATGCCTGAGGAAATTCCGTCTCCGGTCTGGTGGGAACCATATCGATGATCTGGCCCCTCAGCTCCACATCCATGTAACGCTTCAGTATGTTGTGCAGGCTCTTCTGACAGATGTCAAAAGTGTCCTCCTCCCGGAGGAACCCGAGAAATTTTGCTGTGACCAGCTCCTGCTCGTCTGTCTTCAGGCTGCCTACATCCAGACGTACCAATTCGTCCATCAGAATATCCCTGATCTTCATGACAGCCACCTGATTGTTCTCCTTGAAGGCATAGTAGGCCAGATTCCTGATCTGTCTGTGATATTCCTCCAGATGGGCCTGACTGACCCTGCCTGTCTTTGACCGTTTCAGCTCTGTCAGCAGACGGTCTATCTTCTCACTGTAGACTCTCTTTCCGCTGCCGCTCTTCTTTTTTGTCCTTCGTGCACATTCCTTGTACTGGGCAAAATAAAACTGTGACAATTTCTCCTTCTGTACCATCCCAAAACCTGCAGAGGCACTGGTGGAAGCTTCTCAAAAGCCCCTCCGCACCCGCTTTCTCTCTTTCTATCTTTCTCTTTTTCCTGCCTGTCCGTTCTTGCTCTTCTGCCTGTCCGCTCTTGCTCTTCTGCCTATCCGCTCTTGCTCTTCTGCCTGTCCGCTCTTGCTTTCCTGCTTGTCTGTTTCTGCTTTCCTATCTGCTCTTACTCTCCCGCCTGTCTGTACTTCTATAAATTCCGGGCCACCCCCATCCGTTCCTCAAACTGCCCATAAAAATCCTCGTCTGTATCATAGGGCTCCATAAAAAATATCTGCAGCAGCGCCAGATTCAGCTTCTTGGCCTCTTCGCTGTCCTCCGCACCCGCCACTTTTTCCTCCTGACGGTTCAGAAAATAATGCCAGTCACAGATAAATCCATGGTATCTCCCATGCTCCGGCGTATCGATCCACTTTGCCACCTTCACCTTGGAACGGCTGGATTCACGGCATTCTCCAGTTTGGAGGAAATACTTGAAATCCCCGTTCTCGTAGAAACGGCCCAAGGGAAACAGACGGCAGACCCCGGGACGGCTTCTGTGTATGCTGCACCTGCCCTCCCCATCCAGAAAGGCACACCGCTCCTCCTGACCTGCCATACTCAGATTGGGAAGAATGATGCCGTCCACCACGTTCAGCTCCACGGCTCCCTCTTCCAGAAGACGTGGCAGCCCCTTTCCGATACCCGCCTGCAGTCTGTATACATCATAAGGATCCAGAATCACGGACGTGCCCATGCCGGTACAGCAGCCAAAGCACCCCTTGCAGCCATGGCAGTCCGCTTTCACCATATCGTTCTCATGATACAGACGCCCGTCGGAAATTTCTGCAAGGCTGACATTACGCTTCATATCTTCTGCTCCTTATGATTCTTATCGGAGCTCAGCCTGACATATTCTTCCTCTGTTATAGGGATGATCCCCCCATGTCTTTTTATCGTGACCCCCATATCAAATTCACTGTCATCCAGTATCCGGAATTCCCCCGTATCCAGTCTGTCCGCCACAAGAGGCAGGTATCCCTTCCCTGCGGCAAACCTATCCACGATCAGGCACCATCCGTCCCCTTGGTTGAACCGGAATATCTCCGGGCCCTCTACTCCGTAGAGATTGCTTAAAACCTCGGATCTTACCTCATGAAAATCCTCCGGCTTCAGCGTCCGCCCGAAATCCACACAGATTGTCTTCACTGTCTCATCCTTCGTATAACGGTAATACCCTTCTTCCGTGCGGATGATGGTAGTGTCTATCACATGGTTGTCCTTCTCAAGGAAAAGAAAAGGCTGGGAGAAATCCTTGAAATCCTTCGTGTAAGCAGCATATATCCTCTGCTTTTGCTCCACCATGGAAGCCCAGAATATCAGGATCGCATCCTTCTCTTCATCATAGATTGCCTCTGGGGCCCAGACGCAGCCTGCGCCGGAAATACCCAGCGTATGGGCAACGGGCCCTCTCCATGTGATCAGGTCCTCCGATTCCCACACCAGTATATCCCGGCTGCCTGAATACTGTGCTACATTCCATCCCTTTCCTGCCTCGATACGCAGGTCGGTGGCGATCAGATAAAACTTCGCGTTGCCATCCTTCCCCTCCCATGGAGAGCGGATGATGAAAGGATCTCTCGCTCCCAGCTCCCCCACGGTGCTGCGAAGCACCGGCCCGCCGCCGTTCAGCTCCTTCCAGTGGAGCCCGTCACGGCTTATGGAAAAATACACCTGCTCCCCATCCTTTTTCTCACCGATGAAATGTACGAATAAATATCCTGTATATGTCATATATTTTCCCTTCTTGTACACTCTATAATTTATGTAAATCTATAAATCTTCAATCGCAATACTAATATAAATGAAACAATTTAATCATACACTTGCTGCCGCTACCCTTTCTTCGCTGAACTTGCCGCGAGGCTGCACTCGGGAACGTCTCTCAATTTCCTCCATAGGCATCCGCCGCGAAGCGTTCACCAAGATCTCTTCCAGCCTCTGATTAATAGGCATATTTCTTTCCTTTCTACGGCGAATAATTCCATGACAGCCTACAGGAGAAATAAAAATTTCCTCCGGCACATCTGACGTTACTATTTCTGGCAATGTTTTGAATTCACAGTCCTCCGGAATCTCTGTGCAATTCAGCCCAATTCCTTCTGGAGAATACAGTATCCCTTCCCCTAAATCGAAAAAGACCTCGTCCTCCGAAAGTACCTTCCTATGTTCACCCAAAAGCCCTCCATACGCTGTTATGTCAATTTCTTCACCTTTCTCTTCCATGATTCTCTTTCCTATCCATCTTACAACAGGCACCGCCCATGAATTTCCGATTGCCTGATATCGATTGGTACGAGAAGCTCCTTTCAAATCCGTATAACCGTCAGGAAATCCCATAAGTCGCTCGCACTCTAACGGAGAGAGTCTTCTGATACGACCATCCTGAACCACAAACAGAGAACCGTTATATGCAGCAGCATTTCCATTCCATTTTGTACCGTAAGCAGAATATAGACAATCCGAATATTCTCTAAAAATTTCGAAGTCGTGTCCTTCTTTTCGAAATTTTAACGCTATAGATGGATAGGAAGGAAATTCTTTCTCATGCAATTCAAAAAGCACCTTTTCCGGGCTAAAGTCCTTACCACCTGCTACCACATAAAGTCGCCTGCGCTGCTGCGGCAGTCCGAAAAACTTTGCATCAAGCACACGCCATGCCACATTTCTTACTTGTCCTCTCACGACTCCGGCATTAGGCCAATTTTTTACTGTCAAGACCTCCCTTAAACCAGCAAGCGAAGAAATAAGATAACCGAATGCATTTGTTTTGTCCTTTAATACCCCCTCTACATTTTCCCAAAATACAACTGAGCGCGTTAATCCTTGTTCCATACGGACATTGTCATTTGCCTCTATAATCTCCACAAATTTCAGCGTCAAATTTCCACGTTCATCATTCAGACCATGCTGAAAACCTGCCAAAGAAAAAGCCTGACAAGGTGTTCCTCCACAGATTAAGTCAGGCGCATATATCTCACCGCTTTTGAGCATATCTGTAATAACATTCATATCTCCTAAATTGACAATCGAAGGAAATTTCTCTCTTAATATTCTTGACGGAAAAGGTGCGATTTCGGAAAACCACTGAAAAGACAGTCCTAAAGAGTTCCATGCTGTCGATGCTGCTTCTATACCTGAGCAAATACTGCCGACTGTTTTTATCATCCATGTACCCCTCCTCGCTTATAATTTATATCACATTATAGCAAACATATGTTCTTTTGTCAACACCTTAGAAATTACTTCTTTTCAGCTATGTATTCATTGAATTTCTCTTTCCAAACCGCAAGATCATACCAAGGACATCCGATACAACCAGATTCATCTGCTTTTGAACTCCCTTGCCAATCTTCGGAACCAGCATAAAACCATTTGATTCCGAAAAAATCTCCTCTCTTCCCTGTCAGAACACATCTTCTGCAGTATCTTTCTTTTTGTAAGTTGGTCTGATTTGTCAATAATTGAAACTTCTGCCGGATATCATCCTCAGACATTGTTACTTCATTTATTGTTTCACCCTTTATCCACCGGGAAGACGGAAATTTATGATCTACAATCAACTCCCCTGCCATCTGAGGAGAATCAAAACATACATCCTTCAATGGCAGAATCTTTTTTATTTTATTCTGCAGACTTATGGATATCGAATATCTTTTTTCATTATCTGCCGCATGGCGCGGCAATCTGACAAGCAGATCAAAAAATGTTTTCTTTCCACAAGTAGGGCAGTCCCTCTTAATTGTTGCAATATAATATCCTACCTGCCGCAATCTTTTTATCCTTGCGCCTGCCTGCGGATTTGCCTGTGGCACTGGACCACATTTCCTGCACTGCCACTTTGTCAATGAGTCCGTGCCGTTTATTGCGTCAAAAACTGCTTGTGTGTCGAATGCCTGCCTACCTTCCCAGTATCTACGTTGTGCATCCTGCCAGACCACATTTTTTCCGGGGTCAAGCTCATTATAGCACTTTAATACCCAGTACTTGACATCATCATCTGTCAAAGGGACGTTCACCCCCTGATACTTTGCCTTAATCGGTATGCACCCATTCCATGTCCTTGCAGTATATCTGAACACAACACTCAAATAGTAATCTTCCATACCATGAAGCCTAAACAAATTGCCTATCACCACATTGGCATTCATTCTCCTATTCTCAAAAGGGTACGGCATCTTATCCAACTCCTCTCTTTGTCAGATCACATTTCTCTATTGTCCATAATATGAAAAGATTATATCATAATCTGCCGTCAAACTCAATGCAAACATAAAATCCCCGCAAATCCGACAACGTACCTGCCGGACCTGCGGGGATAATATCCGTACTGCTGTAATAAACAAAGTGCTTCGGGCTATGCTGCCCCTATCAGTTCTTTCCTGCCAGCTCTGTGCGGAGCTTCTCTGTCAGCGCAGGAACGATCTTGTTCAGGTCTCCTACTACTCCATAGTCAGCAACATCAAAGATCGGTGCCGTATCATCCTTGTTGATGGCAACGATGATGTCGGACTCCTCCATGCCGGCCAGATGCTGGATGGCTCCGGAGATACCGATTGCAAAGTAGACATTGGGACGGACGGTCTTGCCGGTCTGTCCCACCTGCAGATCCTTGGGCTTCCAGCCTGCGTCCACCACTGCGCGGGAGCAGCTCACGGTGCCGCCCAGAACCTCTGCCAGCTCATCCAGCATCTTGAAGTTCTCAGAGCTGCCCATGCCGCGGCCGCCAGATACGAGAATCTTTGCATCCATGATATCTACAGTGTCAGATACCGCCTTTACGATATCCATGATCTCCACATAATTATTGTTAGGGGTAAATCCGGGGTTGAACTCCACCACATTTGCCTTTACGCCGGCCTTTTTCTCCCTCTTCTGCATAACGCCCGGACGGACAGTTGCCATCTGGGGACGGAAATCAGGACAAGCAATGGTAGCAATGGTGTTTCCGCCGAATGCAGGACGGGTCATCAGCAGCTGGTTATGCTTCTGCTCCCTGCCGGGCACGGGGTTCAAAGGGAAATCCCCGATATCAAGCTGGGTGCAGTCTGCGGTCAGACCGGTGTGGATCCTTGCGGATACTCTGGGGCCAAGGTCACGGCCGATGGCAGTAGCGCCTACCAGGAAAATCTCCGGCTTGAACTCCTTGATAACGGAAGCCAGCGCATGCGCATAGGGCTCCGTCCTATATTCCTTCAGCTCAGGATCGTCCACAACGATAACCCTGTCAGCGCCGTATTCGGCCAGCTCGTCTGCCAGATTCTTTATATCGCTTCCCACCAGCACGGCAGTAACCTCCGTGCCAAGGTCGTCAGCCAGATCCTTGCCCTTGCCGATCAGTTCAAAAGCAATGCTGTTGACGGTATTGTCCACCTGCTGGGCAAAGACAAATACACCCTTATATTCCTCTAAATTCATTGTTCTTCCTCCATATTATACTTAGTTCTTCTCTTGCCGCTCCATATGGGGCCTTCCTGCCGCTGACACCCGTTACTGTCAACAATCCTGTGCAAAAATGCCGCCTGAAGCCCTCTTAAGGTCATGTGTCTAAAAATACAGAGCCCTTCCCTGTGCCGCATCTCCCAGCAGACTCTCCTGCCAAAGAATACATGAGATGCTTTTTGTACTCTGATACATCATTATACGCCGCGCCCCAGCGCACACGAAAGCCAGATTATATCTGATACGCTTCCATGCGTTCCGGCACACATGGAATCAGGTTATATCACATGCTTTACCTTCAGCTTGTCGACAATATAATCCACAGCCTCTGCAGGATCAAGAGCAACCTTCTCGCCGGCGCCCTTCCTTACCTTGTCGGAAGCCTTTGCGATCTGGGTGGGTGAACCCTTCAGGCCTAAGTTGGAATCCTCCACATCCTTCAGGTCTGCTCTTCCCCAGACGGTGATCTCTGCCTTGCAGGCATCAAAGATGCCGCCGGGAGTCATGTATCTGGGCTCGTTCAGCTCTGCCAGCGCAGTGATCAGGCAGGGCATCTTGGCCTTCAGTACATGATATCTGTCATCGTACTGACGCTCAACGATAACGCTGTCGCCATCGATCTTCAGATTCTGCGCATAGGAGATAACGGGAATATTCAGATGCTCGGAAATCTGGGGGCCGACCTGCGCGGTGTCACCGTCGATAGCCTGACGGCCGGTAATGATCAGGTCATACTCCATATTCCGCAGTGCGCCTGCCAATGTCTGGGAGGTTGCCCATGTATCTGCGCCGCCCAGCACTCTGTCGGTCACCAGCACGCCCTTGTCTGCGCCCATGGCAATGGCCTCACGCAGCACATCCTCAGCCTTGGGAAGACCCATGGTCAGAACGGTGACCTCTGCGCCGTACTGATCCTTCAGTCTCAGCGCCGCTTCCAGACCTGCCTTGTCGTCGGGGTTCATAATGGTCATCATGGCAGCCCTGTCCAATGTGCCGTCGGGATTGAACTTGACGCCGCCCTTGGTATCAGGAACCTGCTTAATACAAACAACAACTTTCATTGTATTTTCACTCCTTATTTTCTATTTTCATGTGGATTGATTGCTTGTTACGATTCACTGTCCCGCACTGCGAAGCATCGCCGCAGGCAGTCTTGCCTTACGGCAGCGGAATTACTTCAGCAATGCCGCACTGATAACCATGCGCTGAACCTCGCTGGTTCCCTCGTAGATCTCCGTGATCTTGGCGTCACGCATCATGCGCTCCACATCATACTCTCTGGTATAACCGTAACCGCCGTGAAGCTGAACAGCCTTTGTGGTGACCTCCATAGCCACCTCTGCCGCATACAGCTTTGCCTGAGCGGCCTCAAAGCCGTACTCCTTCTGGGTAGCCTTCGCCATTGCAGCCTTGTATACCAGAAGCTGCGCAGCCTGCACCTTGGTAGCCATGTCTGCCAGCTGGAACTGGGTATTCTGCTGAGCGGCGATGGACTTGCCGAACTGCTTCCTCTCCTTGGTGTACGCGATGGTTCTGTCCAGAGCGCCCTCTGCGATGCCCAGAGCCTGCGCAGCGATACCGATACGGCCGCCGTCAAGGGTATGCATTGCGATCTTGAAGCCCTGCCCCACCTTGCCCAGAAGGTTTTCCTTAGGAATGCGGCAGTCCGTGAAGATCAGCTCATAGGTAGATGATCCCCTGATACCCATCTTCTTCTCCTTGGTACCGAAGCTGAAGCCCGGGGTACCCTTCTCCACGATAAAGGAAGAGATCTCCTTGATCTTCCTGCCCTTCTTCTCGATGGTGCCTGTCACGGCAAAAATCACATAGATGTCTGCCTCCTTGCCGTTGGTGATGAAGATCTTGGAACCGTTTACAATATAGTCATCTCCGTCCAGAACAGCCTTGGTCTGCTGGCCCTGAGCGTCTGTACCTGCACCGGGCTCGGTCAGGCCGAATGCGCCCAGCTTCTCGCCCTTTGCAAGGGGAACCAGAAACTTCTGCTTCTGCTCTTCCGTACCGAAGGTCATGATAGGATCACAGCAAAGGGATGTATGTGCGGAAACAATAACGCCTGTGGTTCCGCAGACCTTGGAAAGCTCCTCCACGCACATAACGTAGGTCAGGGGATCACAGCCCTGTCCGCCGTACTCCTTGGGAACGGGAATGCCCAGAAAACCGTTCTTCGCCATCTTTTCAACGGTTCCTCTGGGGAACTCTTCCGTCTCATCCACCTCCTGAGCCAGAGGCTTTACTTCTTTTTCGGCAAACTCCTTGAAAAGAGCACGCGCCATTTCATGTTCCTTGCGCAACGTAAAATCCATGATTTACATTCCTCCATCTATTTATCTTGAATTTCGGCAGACTGCAGACAGCCTGCCAGTCAACAGCCCCGCTGCAAGCACGGCACTTGGCTCATTGCTTGCGGGAATCAATGCTTCCGATTCGCACAACGGGCGAAATCGCCGCTCCGGATCCGGTGCGGCAATTCCGCCTGACTCTTATCTTATTTCTTGCTATAGTCGTAGAAGCCGATGCCCGTCTTCTTGCCCAGCTTGCCTGCACGCACCATCTTGCGCAGAAGGGGATGAGGACGGTACTTGGAATCTCCCGTCTCGTTCTGGAGCACCTCCATGATGGCAAGCACGATGTCCAGACCTACCAGATCGCCCAGAGCCAGAGGCCCCATGGGATGAGATGCACCCAGCTTCATGGCAGTGTCGATATCCTCCACGCTGGCGATACCTTCCGCATAGATGCCGATAGCCTCGTTGATCATGGGAATCAGAATCCTGTTCACCACGAATCCGGGAGCCTCCTTCACCTCTACGGGCGTCTTACCGATCTCTGCTGCGATGCCCTTGATCTTCTCCACCAGCTCGTCAGGGGTGTTTGCTCCTGCGATCACCTCCACCAGCTTCATCCTGTCCGCAGGATTGAAGAAGTGCATACCGATCATAGGTCTGTCAAGACCTGCTCCGATCTCCGTGATGGAAAGGGAAGAGGTATTGGTTGCAAAGATGCACTCAGGCTTCACGATCTCCTGAAGCTCTTTGAAGGTGGTCTTCTTGATCTGCATATTCTCAGGCGCAACCTCGATCACCAGATCACAGTCCGTGCAGATATCCTTAAGACCGGTGACGATCTTTGCAGCGATGCCGTCAGCCTGCTCCTGTGTGATCTTCTCCTTGCCTACCAGAAAATTCAGATTCTTCAGAATCCTTGCCTTGCCGCCGTCAGCGAACTCCTGCTTGATATCACACAAGCATACCTCGTAGCCCTCCGTCATGGCGAACGCCTGCGCTATCCCGGCTCCCATGGTGCCTGCGCCGATAATTCCTACTTTCATTGAAAGCTCCTCCTTGTTCTATGTAAATTTCATTATTGATCACTTATTCTGGAACGGCTCCTTCACCTTCTCCTTGTTCTTGTCAAGGAAGAATGCCATGCCGTATCTCTGATCCTCCGTCTCGAAGCAGTTGCCGAAAAGCTTCTCCTCGATGATAAGGGCTTCGTCCATATCCACATCAAGGCCCGTATTGATGGCCTTCTTGCAGTTGCGGACTGCGATAGGCGCATTCTTTGCGATTCCGGCAGCCATCTTCTCCGCGGCGGGAAGCAGCTCCTCCTGAGGATAAACCGCATTTACCAGACCGATCCTATATGCCTCGTCAGCCTTGATATTGCGGGCGGTATAGATCATCTGCTTGGCCATGCCGGGACTCACCAGACGGGCAAGCCTCTGGGTGCCGCCGAAACCGGGGGTAATCCCCAGTCCCACCTCGGGCTGGCCGAATACGGCATTGTCGGAACAGATCCTGATGTCACAGCTCATGGAAAGCTCGCAGCCTCCTCCCAGAGCAAAGCCGTTCACAGCGGCGATCACGGGGACAGGCAGGGTCTCCAGCTTGCGGAACACATCGTTTCCCTTCTTGCCGAAGGCTTCTCCCTCTGCCTTGGTAAGGGTGCTCATCTCTCCGATATCCGCCCCTGCCACAAAAGATTTCTGTCCTGCGCCGGTGATGATCAGGCAGCGTACAGTCTCCAGGTCCACCCCGTCGATTGTCTTGTCCAGCTCCTCCAGCACGACAGAGTTCAGGGCGTTCAGAGCCTTCTCACGGCTGATCGTGATGATGGCATATGCGCCCTTCTGCTCATATACTATAAATTCCATTGTTTCTCTCCTTATCCTGATTCCGCAGGCTGCCTTCGGACACCCCTTCCCGAGGTTTTCTTTCGGTTCCGCATTCTACATATCTGCGGCCGACTTCCCGCGTCCTCCGGCCGCCTGCATGAACAATATGCTGTATCAGTCCTCGATCTTTACGATGGTGGAGCAGCCCATACCGCCGCCGATGCACAGTGTGGCGAGACCGGTCTTGGCGCCCTTCGCCTGCATCTCGTGGAGCAGAGTCACAAGGATACGGCATCCGGAAGCTCCTACGGGATGTCCCAGAGCAATAGCGCCGCCGTTGGGGTTCAGCTGCTTATCCACATCGATTCCCAGCTCCTTGCCCACAGCAACGGACTGTGCAGCAAATGCCTCGTTTGCCTCGATGATATCGAAATCTTCGATCTTCATGCCGGTCTTAGCAAGCACTTTTTTGGTGGAAGCCACCGGTCCGATGCCCATGACCTCGGGACGGACACCTGCCAGAGCGCCGGCCACAAAGGTAGCCATAGGCTTCACACCCAGCTCCTTTGCCTTCTCCTCGCTCATAACCACGATAGCAGCCGCGCCGTCATTGATGCCGGAAGCGTTTCCTGCGGTCACGAAGCCGTCGGGATTGATGGGACGGAGCTTTGCAAGGCCCTCGATGGTAGAGCCTGCCCTGGGGCCTTCATCCACCTTGAACTCGATGGTCTCTTTCTTTTTCTTGACCGTAACGGGCACGATCTCTGCGTCGAAGGCGCCGGATTTCTGTGCAGCCTCAGCCTTCTGCTGGCTCTTGAGAGCGAACTGATCCAGCTCCTCACGGGTCAGTCCCCACTCACGGCAGATATTGTCCGCTGTCATGATCATATGATAATCATTGAATGCATCCCACAGCGCATCCTTGATCATGGTATCCACCAGAGTACCGTTGTTCATCCTGTAGCCGTAACGCGCCTGAGGGATCGCATAAGGAGCCATGGACATATTCTCCATGCCGCCTGCAACCACGATGTCCGCATCCCCTGCCATGATCATCTGTGCCGCCTGATTGACACAGTTCAGACCGGAGCCGCATACCACGTTCATGGTCACCGCAGGCACCTCGATGGGAAGGCCGGCCTTGATGGATGCCTGACGGGCAACGTTCTGTCCCTGACCTGCCTGAATAACACAGCCCATGTAGACCTGATCCACATCCTCAGGCTTCACGCCCGCCCTGTTCAGAGCCTCCTTGATCACGATTGCTCCCAGTTCTGCCGCGGGAGTGGTGCTCAGTGTGCCGCCCATGGTACCGATCGCGGTACGGCATGCGCCGGCTAATACTACTTTCTTTGCCATTTGTCCTACCTCCAAGGATATTATAGTTTGATTGTTATTTTTTTGTCATGTCCACCATTTCTAGTCTAACATAGACCCAATTTATTTGCAATGTCTTTTGCCGAAAAAAATAATCATCTACGCTCTGTTCTTTTTCAAAAAAGCCCCTATCAGGCAGACAACTATCCCTGCCACATAAATCCAGAAACCGATTCCGTAAGAAATCCTAGCGAATCCGCCCACTCTGGATTTCGACTCCATGACTGCCCATATGAAGATTTCCATGCCAAAAAGCATCCCCTGAACGGCGTGTCCTTCACGGCAGCCGAACCTATATGCTCTCGGCCGGCTGCATACGCCTTCTCCTAAAATATCCGGCCGTTCCCCGAATCAGCACCCCTGCCAATGCCAGCAGCGTCACCATACCGCCTGCCCGCCAATACCAAGGGACGTCAAACCGGACCGTCACCTCTCCTCCAAAGCCCTCCGGCACCCTGATCCTTATGTCAAAATGGGAACCGTCCTCCAGCTCCAGCCTTTCTCCCGCGGCAGATACCGCCGTATAACCCTTGTAATGCTGGAGAGGCACCTCCACATAACTTTCTTTACCGCTGTTTATAATATCCAGCTTCACCTCCAGCCCCTCTTTCTCATAGCGCAGCACCTCTGTACCCTCTCCGCATAAGGGTCCGTGGAAGGACAGTTCCGCCTGATCTATTCCATAACGCAGATACTCCGCACCTGACAGATACCCCGTACCCATGCCCTTCTCGTCATATAGACGCAGGACACCGCCGTCCCTGACAATACTGCTCTGGTAAAAACAAGCCGTCACCAGTGCCAGTGCCCCGAACACGGCCATAGCACCGATCCCTGCTTTCCTCCCGAAGCTGCCCCTGAATACCACGACACAGACTCCCGCCGCAAAAGACAGCAGCAGCGTAGCGATCATCAGGAAACGGTTGGGATACTGAATGCTGGATACCAGCTTTTCCGTTACGCCGTTCAGGAACTGTATCCTGGTCCACGGAAAACATGACAGGCTCATGAGCATCGCGCAGCCTCCCAGAACCACCGTCAGCTTTCCGCCAAGAAGCAGCCCCGAATTTTCCTTCATATAGCCAAAGAGCCATAAGAACAGAACACACAGCGCCGCCCCGGTCAGTGTGATCCCGATCCCCAGCGCTTCCATGTCCCGCATACCGTTTGCCACAAAATCCCTTGAAGAGCCTCTCAGGAAAAAACCGAACAGAAGATTCGCAGGATACAGCCCCGCCTCCTGAATCGTCCGGGCAGAGACATGATGAATCACCATATCTACATTGAAATAATAGTCCAGAAACGGGATCACAAACCATGCGCTGAGCGCAGACGCCCACAGCACTCCTTTTACGAACACCAGAAGCGTTTTCCTGCGGAACATACGCTTCCATAAGATCAGGCATACTGCCGCCAGAAAAAAGACGCTGATCTCTACCGTCAGTATATGGCACAGGATAATGCCTGCAAATCCCGTTCCCAGCGGAATCCATAGGCGGCCATAGGCCCTATCCTCCACATCATCTGTAAATATATGATATACCGCACAGAAGATCAGGGGCAGGAACACCATGCTCTGCGCCTCTCCGAGCGCGCCCCAGCTATACATTTTGAACAATCTGTAAATGGAAAGGCTGTAGACCGCACTGCCAAGCAGCCCTGTCCTCCAGTCCCGAAACACGCTCTTGAATCCAAAATAAGAGATCAGGCAGGTAGCCACATTGAGCAGAAAAAGAAAGCATATATAGCTTTCCTGCAGGGTGAACCCAAGTATCCGCAGAACGGCGGGAATATAAAGAAAGATATCCCCGTAGCACACAGATGATGCATAACCGTGTCCGTACAGCCACGAAGGATCGATCCGTACCGGGAACTGTCCCTCCAGAAGCCCGTCCTTGAGATTGCCGATCCGCATCAGATGGTATGTGATATCGGAACCCGGATAAATATAATCCACCAGCAGCGGCATGCTGCTGCAGAGAATAATGACGCACAGCCCTGCAAAAACCTGCTTTTTCTCTCTGGGCACTCCGGCCTTTCTCTCCCGCAGCCTCAGCACATACAGACCGTCCGCCAGCAGAAACACCAAAAACAGCTGACAGATCGCCCTTGTCATATCCTGACTCGTCTGACAAATGTCAAGCCTATGGATATAGAGATTTCCCTCTCCGCACTGGATGCGTACCACGGCCTCCGTACCGCTTTCCTTTACCCATAGATCAAAATCCGTATATCCCAGCCCTTCGCTCAGATGCTCCCCGCTGCATACCAGTCTCCCCGTTCCGCCTATGCTCTCCACACTGCAGAAATGCCGCATGGTTCCCTCGCAGGAATACTGCAGGGACACCCGGTAGACCCCTCTGGGCAGCGCAATGGGCACACTGTCCAGATACCCGCCCTGCTGCACAAAATCCTCCGCCTCGCAGGTATACACCTGATTGTCCCGAAAAAGAGCGATCCCTGCGCATACCAGCAGTATCAGCACTTCCGCCAGAATGCAGGCAAAAAATATCCTATGCTTTCCGTATATTGATTTAGTTGAACAGCCTTTGTCGTTCCCCAAAGGTTCCGGACATTTCATAAGAAACCTCCTTGCTTCAATGCCGGGGCTGAATATTTCAGCCGCGCCCTTCCGCCCCATAGCCTCCTCAGGATCATATACAGCGCCGCCAGCACACTCACAAATTCCGCCGCCCGCCAATACCACGGCTCATGGAACCATACCCTTATGGTTCCCGACAGTCCTCCTGGTACCGCCACGCGCACCACGCTGTTGTTCCCCTCCGTCACGGCCAGATGCTGCCCTGTCTCCACGACCTCCGCATCATAATCCCTATAATACAAGATCGGCAGCTCCACATATCCCTCCTCCCCGGAGTTCGTCACATGAACCTCTGTCCGCAGCGTGTACTGCCCCTTTTCATAAAACTCCACATGGGTATTTTCATCCGCTGCCACCACGTCCGGCTGCATCAGGCCCACATCCGCCTTATATGGCAGATATTCCCCGTTGCTCACATAAGTGCTCCCCATGGACTGTTTGTTGTACACCCGCGCCATGCCATGGGTAACCATCAGGTTATTCAGCTGGTATATGCCGAAAAACAGTGCAGTCCCCAGAAACAGCACCCCCAGCCCCTTATACAGTACAGCGTTCCTCTCCTTCCCGTAAACCGTCACAAGCCCCGCCAGCACACTGGCCGTCAGACATGCCAGCGCCAGAAACCGGTACGGGAACTGCAGGCTCAGCACCAGCGTCTGTATGATCCCGCCCATATCCTGCAGCCGGTCCCAAGGAATCTGGTGGACTGCTATCACCAGAAAGAAAACCGTAAATCCCAGCATCAGCCTTCCCAGATTCTTTCCCGCAAAACGGCTCCTGCGCATATCCCCCACAAATTCCAGGTACAGCCAGATCAGACACCCCGCAAGCAGCGCAGCCCCTATGGAATAAGTCCCCGTCCAGTTCATCCCCACGCTGACATTGCCCCGGGTTCCCCCGCCGTAGAACAGAAACAGCGCATGGGTGGGCCAGATCGCCCAGTCGTGCACCGACTTGATCACCATCGTCTCCGCATGACCCACATTGAACTTTCCCGTGACGAAATAATCCACAAAGGGCAGCAGATACCACAGATTCAGCAGCAGGGTCATGGCCGCTGCCCTGCTAAGCTCCAGAAACACTTTCCCGCGCAGCACCTTCCTGATCAGCACCACGCACAATATGGCGATGCAGACAGCCAGCATCTCGCAGGTGATCACATGGGACTGGATCACGCCCGTCAGCCCCAATGCGGTGATCTGCCAGCTCCCCTTATACCCCGGGCTATCCGGATCCTCCGTGAAAATGCGGTAAAAGCCGTAAAAGACCATTGGCAGGAAAGCCATGGCCATCACTTCCCCCATGGCTGCCCTTGAATAAAGATTGTATAAGCGGTAGGCGCTCATTGTATAAAGTATCGCCGCCGTCCCGCCTGCAGCCTCATTGCGAAAGCACCGCTTAAAACACTGGTAGGCGATCAGCAGGGTAGCCCCATTGATCACCGCCAGAAACATATTCCATGACACTGCCACCGGGAATCCCGCCAGACGGAAAAGCATGGGAACCACCAGAAATAAGTCGCTGTAAAATATGGATACCGCATAACCGTACCCCCGCAGCCAGTTCCCCTGGATCCGTACCGGAAACTGTCCGTCCTGCAGACCGCTGATCAGCCCTTCCACCCTCAGCAGATGGAAGCCCCAGTCGTCCCCCCACAGATTATAGTCCACAAAACAAGGAAGGCAGGAAAACAGCCATGTCACGAACAGTCCCGCCCAGACAAGCTTCTTTGCGGTTCCGATCCTATATTTTAAATCATATATTCTCATAAAGACCAGTAAATCCACAGCCCCTGCCGTAAACACCAGCAAGAACAGAAGCATACGGCTGTCGGCATGATTTCCCTTGATAGAAAATTCCTGAAGCTCAAGGCCCTCGTCGCCGCTGCTAATCAGGTTCGCCACTGCGCTGTCGGTGCCCTTAAGCACCCAGAGCTCGCAGTCTTCCGTATTATCCCCCGAGCTGAGCACCGTCGTCCCAAAAAGAACCGTCTGTGTACCAAACCGGGGATCTTCCAGCGAAAAGCCGTTTCCCTCCTGCGAAGCGGTATAGGATATCCTCACTGTATAAGTCCCTGCGTCCAGATGGAAGCTCTGCCCCAGCTCAGGCGAATATGCAGGCAGCGGCCTGAAAAAGGACAGAAGCACTGCCAGAAGGCACAGCCCCTCTATCGCCAGCAGCACACAGATTTTTTTATTCCTTAGGATCTCTTTCCTCATCGCTTTAGCCATGCCGTCTCTTTTTCCTCCGCTCATGCCCATTGTCCGTCCTGACGGTATCCGGCCGAATCATGCTTTCGCTCCCCATGCCTGCATCACTCGCTGATGTAGAACACATATTCCGCGTCCTGATAGCGCTCCTGCACCTCATAGGAACGATTCGGCACCGTCGTATACAGCAAGGAATCCATCAGGTAGATCCCTGACAGCACATTGCAGACCGTCACTCCTGCCAGAAACACCCCCATGGCTTTTTCCCCCCTGCTCCATATCCTGCTGCCATACAGCCCCACCGCCATACTGCCGGAAAGAACCGCAGGCGCAAGGAACCTCCACGGATAGCCTATATGCTCCAGCAGCGCCCTTATGCTCCAGTGAAGCCCCGCAAACCATTCCCATGGGAAAGCAGCGGTGCACAGCAAGGCCGAAAACCCGCACAGACCCGCCATAAAGCATATCCTTCTCCAAAGACTGTCGCCCCGCTTCCTCTCCCTCAGGAACCCGTCCGCCGCCCATACTATGATCAGGACAAGAAACGGAAGCCCCAGCCCCACGTATCCGGCATGATCCTGAAATACCTCCGCGTCATAGACGGCGCTTCCCTGAAAGGGCAGAAGCAGCCGCGACGGCAGCAGCGCTCTCGCCGCAAAGCTGCTCCCCGCCGCCCCGTCCGCATACAGCCCCCCGGACAGTACCTTTTTTGCATAAGGCACGGTAATCCCCACCGTCACCGCTGCCGTCACTGCACATGCCGCGGCCAGAACGGCAAACGTTTTTCTGCGGAATGTCCTCGGTGCCAGAACAAGCCCGATCAATACCGTGAACCCGCTGAAGACAAATGCCACCGGCACGCAGGAAAGCCAGATTCCCGTAAGCCCCGCCGCAAGCAGGATGCCGCTTTTCCAATACCCCTTTCTCTCCTGCTCCCATGTATACAGCCGCCAGAGACCCAGGCCATATATCGGCAGAAAGACAGATGCCGTCATCTCCCCAAGGGATCCTCGCACCATATAAATATAGACATAATACACGGAAAAACAGTAGCAGAAGCTTCCCGCCAGCCCTGCATAGCAGTTTTCAGCCACCTGCGCGAAGCAGTAAAAGGAGGCCAGCAGCCCTGCCAGATTCACCAGAAAAATATACGCCTTACAGCATGTCTGTATCCCCAGCCCCCAGCGGTGCAGCAGCAAAGGGAACCATAGGAAGGGACCCCTGATACCTTCCTTCTCCAGAAAATATATGCCCAGCCGCTCCGCCGCAGGCAGATAGTCCATATACAAAGGCATTGCCAGAAATGCCAGAAGCACAGCCAGCACAAATATGATATTCCTCTGTCTCCTGTTCCATCGTTTCATGCCGTGACCTCCGCCTATACATTTTCGGTTCCGATTCCTCTTTCCTTTTTGGAAAGCGCCGTCTTTTGCGTTCTTTTAGTGTAGCAGAAAACCGCAGATACCACAAGGAGTTTCTTTTGTCGTTCAGCGGAATCTGACGCTCCGGCCCCGGCAGCCCCATAACGGCGGCAGTGACCGCCCGGAACATCCAGTTTCCGGCTTGACAGAAAATCAGCCTGATAGTATGATTGATAGAGAGCAGGTTTTTCATAGATACGGCAGAAAATACGGAAGGAATGGAATTGGCAGATGGCAAACGGACAAGAGGAACAGATCAGGATCGTACAGGAAACCGTAGCCGGCAAGGAAATCACATTCGCGCATGTGATGGGCGGCCCGGCACCGATCATATACCAGAAGCTGGGCCTGAACCCGCAGGTGGATTATCAGTCATCCGCCATCGGGATCATGAATATGACGCCGCCGGAATCGGCTGTCATCGCATCCGATATCGCAGTCAAGAGCGGAAACGTCTATCTGGGCTTCGCCGACCGGTTTACGGGAACCCTGATCATTACGGGAGAAATCTCGGATGTCATGTCGGCCATGACTGAAATCGTGAATTATTTCCGGGACACGCTGGAATATGTAGTCTGCAAAATCACAAAGAGATAGGAAGTGCGGCCATGGCCCGAATAACAAAGGAAGAACTGCTGGAAAAGCTGTTTCATGATGATTACGAACGGCTGAAGGACAAAAGGCTGCGCATAACACGCCTGCGGATTCCCGGAAAAGAGGTCTGTCTGGCTCATGTCATAAGCTCCTCACAGCCTTGCGTGTACCAGAATCTGGGGCTGCACATCGGCGTCCATGAGGGCGAAGACCACACCGGAGAATCTATCGGCCTGATCCGTTTCACTCCATGGGAGGCCGTGGTGGTGGCTGCGGATGTGGCAATGAAAAGCGCGGATGTGCAGATCGGCTTCATGGATCGTTTCTGCGGTTCCCTGATCATCACCGGCGGACTGTCCGAGGTGCAGACCGCAGTGGAAGAGGTTGTCAGATTTTTTAAAGAGGTACTGGGCTTTCAGACCTGTGCCATTCACAGGAATTAAAGAAACAAGATAGGGCGGATCATGAACAAATTATTTCTGATGGGCAGGAGCGAAGCCGGAAAAACATCTCTGACGCAGGCCCTTAGGGGCGAAGAGCTCCATTATGTAAAAACACAGTATACCAGCTCCGACAGCGACACCATCGACTCTCCGGGAGAGTATGCGGAATCCAAATGCTTCAGCGTGGGACTCGCCTGCTTTTCCTTCGAGGCGGATGTGGTGGCTGTGGTTCAGGCGGCAGACGAACCCTACAACCTTTTCAGCGCCAGCCTCCGCTCCTTTATCCTCCGCCCCCTCATCGGCATTATCACAAAGATCGATTCCCCCTACGCCAACATTCCCATGGTCAGGCAATGGCTGATCAATGCGGGCTGTGAGCGCATTTTTATGATAAACAACGTGACCAGAGAGGGGATCGACGAGCTCATGGAATATCTGGCGGAGGATCTGCCCCGCCTGACATTCGCTCAGGCAAAGCGCAGGCAAAGCCTCGGATTAAATGAGTGGGAGCCTCTCCCGGAAGGAACGGAATACAGCTGATGCCCCTCGGCGGACAATGGAGCATCAGCTCTTCTTTTATTATTACATCATTCCATCCTTCAGCACGTCATGATCCCGCAGCACCTTCTCGATCACCGTCCCCTTTATCACATGGAGCAGCGGCTTCTTCAGCGCATCCAAAGGCCCCGGCAGCTGATGGTGTTCCGGAGGAACTGCTGTCGGAATTTTCCGACGAGGAGGATGACCGCAGCTTGGAACAGTCTGTGGAACTGTACGAACAGCTGGCCGCCCAGGGTGACGCGGAGGCATATTTCTCCCTTGGGTGCGCTTACGACTATTTTGAAGCGCCGGAAGAGGATCTGAAAAAGTCTTTTGCCTATTTTATGAAAGCCGCTCAGATGGGATATGCACAGGCGTATGTGTGTTTGGGCTCGGCATATTTTCGCGGCAAAGGTGTGGAGAAGGACTGGGTAAAAGCCAGAGAAATGTACCAGACAGGCGCATCTATGGGGAATCCTTTAGCTATACTTCAATTGGCAAACTGCATCAAGAGGGGAACCGGCGGAGAAAAAGACTATCCAGCGGCAATGACGTTGTATCTCCAGTTGGCGGAGCACCGAAATGATGATGCCCTATATGAATTGGGAGATATGTACTTAAAGGGACTGGGAGTAGAGATCGATTTACAGAAAGCCTTTGACTACTTCACAAAAGCGGCAAGGCACGGAAACCGTGCCGCCGAAAATGCGCTGAACAGTAAGAAATTCAGAGATTTCAAAAGGTGAAATCTTATTTGAAGAATATACAAAGGAGAATACAAAATGGTACTTAATTTGAGCCAAACTGATGCGTTGAAAGATTTTTGTGCCCTGATCCTTTGCGGGCACCAAGAAAAAGCGTTTTGCCGCTGTAAAGAGTGTCTGGAAAACGCAGCCGATGAATACGGCGGCATTCCGAATATGTTATATGTTCTCTCTGGGAACGATGTCGATCCAGATGATCCGTTTGGCAATATGGCCAGTGAGGACAAGCAAACTGTAAAACTGCAGTCCTATCTGATCTCTTCTGATGCCGGCGCACCGGATCTGGAGGACTTTTTTTGGTTCGTTGAGAACCTCAAGACATCGCGGGGGCTTGATTTTGCCCTTGATGAAGAAAAATTTTCAGACGATGACTGTATCGTGGAATGGCTGGCGGAGCTTGCCGCACAACTGGAGAACTTATATATTGTCAATTTTGACGGGGCCAGTGAAGATTATCATTTTACGATTATGAGTAAGGACGACTGCGAAAGGGCGATGGGCTTGTTCCAGAAAATGACAGCTCCTATAGAGGGTTACAAATTTAAGTCTTTTGTCATAACGGATGATTTCCAGGGATGACAAATCGGAAGGGACAGATATTATGTCAGACTGCAAAGTGATGATCAAAGCGCCCATGAAAGAGGTTAAGGCCCGGTTCTCGGACTATGAGGACATGGAGTTTGAGAAGCGGGAGGATTGGACGCTGATAGAGGATTACTCCGGAACCCAGCTCTTTGGCTGGAAGGTCTCCAGTTGGGTTGAGCTGGCCGGCCAGGATGAGCTGATCTACGCCTATTACGATGAGGATATGAATGCGGAGTTTGTCCATGTCAAGAACGGCGTCTGCCTCCGGGCCTACACGCAGTATGATGGCGAGGCAGATACTGACGAGGGTGACGACCCAGATACCTCTATCAAGGAATGGTCCGATGTAGCCGACTACATAGACGAGTATATGGGGTAGATGCTTTAAGGGAGGTGCCGCTATGGACTATAAAATATTGATTGTGGACGATGAACCCGATATTGTCTCCATGCTTGCCAGCTTTTTTACAGGAAAAGGCTATCAGACCCTGACAGCCCACAGCGGAGCGGAAGCACTCAGGAAAATCGGACAGACCCCGGACATCATCCTGCTGGACATCAATATGCCGGATATGGACGGCTTGGAGGTCTGTGAGATGGTCCGGGATCGTGTCTCCTGCCCTATCCTCTAGAAAGTTTCCAACGAATTGCTGGATGAGGTAGGCCTGTCCGGGGAAAGACGCCGGTCATGTATAAATCAGTTCACATTTGACTCTTTCCTCTGTGCGGTTCACAATGCTGTTCATGGCTCTGACCCATTCCCACTGTGACCGGCGCTTCAATTCTTCGGTCACGCCCTCGGCGGCGGCCATCTGCTTGACGATGAACCGACAGCGATCTTGCGTATGTTCGTTGAGGTCGGCTAAATAGGTGTGCAGTCTGCCCGTCAAAATCAGGTGGTTGAGCAGAAGCGGATTTGTTTCTTCCAGATATGCCCGGCGCATCCGCCCTCACTTTCCGGCAGGGCGGTCATCATCCTCTGACAGTTCGATAGCCGGGATGTAGTAGTCCCCGACAAGGACATAAACAAAGCCATTCGCCTCGTCATGGATACTTGGTTTTAATTCGTCCATAGCGTTTCCCTCCGTCATTTCAGATGTTTTCGGTAGCGGCTACCGATAATGCGATACGGATTGTTATCTCCTTTCCTATAACCGCAAGTCCTATTCACCACAAATGAGCCGCAGTCATATGTATTTGGTGGCAGAAACCACCCTTTACATAGTACATCTCAGAAAGAGTATCTGGAGGAATACGCGACCCGGAACGGCTTCACTAACTTTGTCCATTGGACGGATGACGGCTGGAGCGGCACACGCTGGGACAAGCCCGGATTTTTGCAGATAATGGATATCGAGCGCGGCTGACCGCCGAGAGGAAAAACTCAATCAGCGGTATCTTGCATTGAAAGAGGAAGTGAAAAAAGCGGAGAAAACCAGAAAGAGCGTTTACAGTATCTTGCGGCAGGAACAGCGGGAACAACAGCCCCACAGAAAGCAGGATATGGAGCGATAACAGGCAAGGCGGCGAGGATAGTCAATACCTGCCCCGCCGCCCTGTTTTGGACTTTTATTAGACCGATAAACCGGGATTTAGCAATTCAGCCATTTCTTTAGCCGAGTGAACACTTCTTCTCTATCTTTGTCAGATATTTCTCCGCCTTTTTTTACTGCATAATGATGGCCAAACTCGCTATCAATATAAGTGCGTCCATTAACCATCACTGGTTCATCATATCTTGGCCTAACATGAATATGAATATGAGGATTAGGTTCTGATTGTTTATAAAAGCTATTCATCAAACAACTCCAATTACACAGAGTTGCTCCTAAAACTGTCTTTAAGCAGGTCTCTACTTTACAAATCAGCTTGCGAAGCTCTTCCCATTCATCATCTGTTAGCTCTGACATTGAACCGCAGTGACGTTTCAAAACCAATATACATCGTCCGATATAATCCTGCTCATCTGAAAGGAAAACAAACCAGAATGCAGTCTCGTATACCTGATACTGTTTATCTTCTTCAGACAGATTGCACCAAACACAATTCTCCAATTAACTCACCCACAAAATTCCGATTTTTTGGTTTGTACTGGAGGAAATTATACCATACCCAATCACGAAAAGCAATCCCTATTCTGCGTCCGTTCCGACTATCCAGACCGTCAAGGGACGAGCAGTATTTTTCGCACAGGGCGCAAAAAATCTCCACTCTTAACCCCTTGACCGTCTGGATTTTTGCCGTCGCCGCCGAAAACGGGGAACAGCATTTGACAACCCTGCCCCCCGCTTTCGTCAGCTTCATTTTAACGGCAAAACCGTCTGCACTACTGCGGCGGCTGCCCCAGAAACTCCTCCATGCTTACGCTGCCCTCCTCCACATGGGAAAGCTTATAGCCTCTGTCCCCGGTGCAGGAATGGCTTTCCGGCAGTCTCTCCCTGCGCCTTTTCCCGGGATCCACCGTCCTTAAGGGAACGGATTCCCAGCTCACCCTGAAGCCTCCCTCTCCGTCCCACTGAGGCTTCATCCTTTCAAAAGCAGTCACCGGCCCGCAGGCCTCCTCCAGCTCCTTCACTGCCACTGTCTCCTGCAGCGTCAGGGCGGCCCCGGGTACTGCGCTTCTCACATCGGTTCCTACATAAAAAACATACTCTCCTGCCTCCAGCACCCAGCAGGATTTAAAGCTCTACTGTCATCATATGACGCGATGGTATACGGGGAAACCGGGATCCGCAGCATCTGGGCCTCTCCGGGCGCAAGCTCCTTTGTCTTGGCAAAGCCGCACAGACTGCGGGCAGGCTTCCCCAGCGCTCCCTGAGGCGCCTGACAGTAGACCTGAACCACCTCTTTCCCCTTATATGCTCCCTTGTCGGTCACTTTTGCACAGATCGTAAGACCTTCCGCCACATCCTTCCCTTCCGTTCCAGCCTCCACCGAAAAGCTGCTGTAGGAAAGGCCGAACCCGAAAGTCACATAGCCGGTGTTCACCATGCCGCCGGATCCCGTTCCGCTCTTATAATAATGAACTCAAACTTCCCACATCAAAAATGGGATACGCACCTTGAATGAAGACGGATTTCGAAGCCAGGCCTGCATTTGCGTGGCTTGAAGCCAGGCTCAGGGCTCATTTCCTGACATACTTCCTCACGCTCCTCGTCTACCGCATCCTGGAAAAAAGCTGGGAGACAGCCATACTTGTGAAGAAATCTTAGGGACGCTCATGTCAGCCACCAAAACTACTGCGCATTGAAAGAATTCATCATCCATTCTGTCACGGTATTTCTCATGAAGCACAGAATAGCCTTCTTGTCTTGCCGTTTCAGTCATTTCACAGAGCATGTCAATAATGACACCATACTGCTTACCTCCATGCCGCTTACCTCTCCTTACTGTCTCTGCCGTATGCCAGACATACTTTTCTTTTATTACTTTACCATAAAACTGACCATTTCGCAGCGGCTTTCCCGGCATAATCATCTTATTCTTGCAAGCTCTGAAAAAATAGATTACACTAATGGCGGGAGGATACTCTTTATATTTGGGGCAATGAAGAGGATTGAATCATGAAAAAGAGCTTGGATAAAAATGGTATACGGATGAATTTTTGCAGGAGCTGAAAGCTACGGAAAAGGCAGTGACAGACGGTGATCTGAAGATCATCGAAAAGTATTCTCCCGATGCAAAATCCGGCATTGCAGTCGATCCCCGTCTGCTCGGGGGCCCTTTGGGACGAAATGCCAAAATGATGATGCTTCTGCCTGCTTTTATGGTAAATAAGATGAAGATGAAAATGGATGACAAAAGTATATGGATTGCGGTAAGGATCGGGCTCTGTAATGCCTACGACCTTCTGTATGCTATAGAAGGTGTCCACCATTATTTTCAGCTGGCTTGTGACACATCGGTGAAGCCGCAGGAAATCCGCCTACCTTTATTTCGGTAGGCGCACTCGATTTCCTGAAAAGCGATAATATCGCATAGGCGCATAAGCTGCAGGATGCCGGGGTCCCTATGAAAGTGGTCGTCTACAACGGAATGGGACACGGTTATCTGAATGCCATGGGAGTTTTTCCTCAGGCTGAGGATGTCATTGACGAAATGGGGGCATTTATCCAGAAATATAGTTAAAAGCCGTCCAGCGAACAGAGCATGCCGGGATGGCGTTTCGTATAATCAAGCACCCGCTGTTCTTCCTTTGTCAGCACAATCTGTTCCAGCCTGCAGCCCTCATCCCCCATATGCATGGTCAGGGGCTCTTCCTTTGTGTATCTGCGCCATTCCGGAAGCCCTTCCCCGTTGGGGTCTCCCGTGGCCGCAAAATTCACCCAGTACTGCGTCATGATATCCGACAGCTCCGCGTCTTTCTCATCGAAGGGCAGCCCACGCTGTTCCAGCGTCCCGAACACATAGGCAATTTCGGAGCCGTGGGGTGCCCAGGCACCATAGGGCGGCTGGGCATGGCTGTAGCCGTTGTCCCTCTCAGGCTGCCTCCTGTCCAGCCAAAAAGTGTAGAGCGGCCTGCGGCCGTTTTCCAGCTGGCACTGTGCCCATGCCTGACTGGGCGAATAGGAGAATGCTCTGAAATAGCGCGTGTTCTCCTCCAGCAGAGGGCGCACCTTCCGGGAGAACATCCAGGAATCCCCTGCCACCGTGGCCACAATGATCGGCATATCCCGGAAATCCCCCTTTGCGATCTTGACCCCCGGCACGTCCGTCAGCGTATAGCCATCCACAAAAGGCTGGAAATATCCGACCTCATGGGTAGGCGCAATCTCACGCACCGCGCGAAGCAGCGCATCGTTCACCTCCATGGCGTCCCGAACCATGATGTCCTCAAAGTCCCACCCCAGATGTTCCATGGACTTCAGGCACATATCCTCAAAATCCTCTCTGGTACGCACCAGATCCCCCTCGTTCAGGCCTCCGCCTGATTCCGGAACCGCCCGGGAAAACAAGCCTTCTGTCAGCGGCGAAGTCAGCAGCATCCTCACTGACATACCGCCAGCAGACTGGCCGAAGATCATCACCCTCTCCGGATCGCCGCCGAAGCCCTCGATGTTCTCATGCACCCAACGCAGCGCGGCAATCTGATCCAGAAGCCCCGCATTCCCGGCGAATCCATTCTTCTGGCGCAGCTGCGGGATGCTGAAAAATCCCATGGCTCCCAGACGGTAGTTTACCGTCACCAGAATCGCTCCCCGCCGATTGATCGCCTCGCCGTCAAACAAAGCCTCTCCGCTGTAGCCGCCGGTAAAGCCGCCTCCGTAGATCCAGAACAATACCGGAAGCTTCTCTTTTGCGCTCTCGGCAGGAGTGTATATGTTCAGGTACAGGCTGTCCTCCGAGATTTCCAGACTCTGACCGGGATGGCGGTGCTGGATGCACGCCGCCGGAAAACGATCACAGACAAGCTCTCCCTCCCAGCAGTCAGGTTCCTGCGGCGCAGCGAAACGCAATTCGCCCACCGGAGGCTTCGCATAAGGAACTTTCCTGAAAATACTGTGTTCGGCATTCTTCTCAGAGGGGATACCTTTTACGATGCCATATTTAGTCTTTACCACAAGCAATGCCATATGATTCCCTTCCTTTTACGTTTTCTTCTATATTGATTTTTTGACAGTATTGTCGTAGGACGGTTTATACTGTCTCTTTAGTCAAGAAGCGCATTTTCCAGATCGCTGAGCATAATGCCCAAAGATGTGATACCGCCCTCCGCAAGATACCAGATGCCGGGATTCTCCAGAATGACCAGATTGCCATTCTGATACGCATCTGTCTTCATGACCAGCTCATTCTCCATGATCTCCTGAGCCAGCTGAGCACCGGTGGCGCTGATGGCAGAATCACGGTCCATGACAAAGATATACTCGGGATTCAGCGCCACGATGGCCTCAAACGAAACCTCATTACCGTGGGTGGGCGTAGTACCAGTGCTCCCAGATTCGTCATCACTGCTTTCGCTGCTGTTCCCATGTCCGCCGCTTCGCCCGCTGCTTTCCTCGTCGCTGCCCTCATCCCTGCTTCGGCCGCTGCCCTCTCCTTCGCTGCCCTCATCCCTGCTTCCATGTCCGCCGCTTCGCCCGCTGCCATTGTTGCTTCCCGTCGCCGCCGCGTCCACACCGATGTTATCAAATCCAATCTCGTTGACGATCAAAGAGCAGCGGCCGTCATTGCCCAACAAGTTAAAGCTGCCGCTGGTGCTCATGCCCAATACACAAGTCTTCCCCTGAGCGAACTCAGCCAAAGCTGCGATTCGGGCGTCATACTGCGCCAGCAGTTCATCTACCTGCTCTGTCTCCCCGAAGATGGCACCAACCGTTTTGGCGTTAGCGCGGATCGCCTCCACCAGGCCCTCATCTGACACGGTAGTCAGGCGCAGCACCGGGGCAATCTCCCTCAGGGAATCCATATACTCAGCCATACGGCCGCCCATCAGAATCAGATCCGGCTCACAAGCCATAACGGCTTCCAGATCCGGCGTCTTGACAGAGCCCACAATGGGCAGTTCGTCATTGTAGGACTGAAGGTAAGGCAGGGTGATGGTGGGGACGCCCACAATGCAGCCGCCCAGCCCCAGATTGTCCAGAATATCCAGATTGGCCAGATCCAGAACAACGACACGCGCAGGCTTATAGGGAACTGTGACTTCAATCGGTTCGCCTGCGGAATCCATGCCAGTGACGACAATTGTTCCGGAGCCCTCCGATGCCCCGGTCTGGCCAGAAGCTTCTGCGCCATCTGCATCAGCCTCATTTTCAGAATCAGATGATGTTACTGCAGTACTGTCATTGTCTGTCTCCTGACCGCCTCCCACGGTATCCTTGTTGTTACTGCAGGCAGCCATGCCCAGAACCATGGCAAAAGCAAGAATAAAAGAAATTAATTTTTTCATGATATGATTCGTCTCCTTTTATATGATATTTTCTACAGATTTTTGCTAAATTTTATTGCATTTTAATAATAAATAGACAGCGGTTTCCCTTCGATTTCCATGATTTCAAAATCCACATTGTAGATTTCAGCCAGATTCTCCTTTGTCATCACCTCCTCCACCGTTCCCATTTTCACGATTTTCCCGCCCGCAAATGCGCAGATATAATCAGAATAGAAAGCCGCATAGTTGATTTCATGCAAGACCAGGATCACCGTCTTCCCAAGCTCGTCGCAAAGCCTGCGGACGATTTTCATCATATTGCTGGCATGATAGATATCCAGATTATTCGTGGGCTCATCCAGAAGGACATATTCCGTGTCCTGTGCGATGACCATGGCAATATAAGCCCGTTGGCGCTGGCCGCCTGACAGTTCATCAATGAACTGGTTCTGGATCGGCCCAAGCTCCATGTAATCCAGAGCCTTGTCAATGATTTTCTCGTCCTCTGCCGTGTTATGGCCGGCGGAATAGGGAAATCGGCCAAAGGTCACCAGCTCCCGAACGGTCAGCTTCATCTGGATGTTGTTGGTCTGGGTCAGGATCGCCAGACGTTTGGCCAGCTCCCTGCTTTTCCAGCCGGAGATGTCCCGGCCTTCGAACGACACCATGCCGCTGTCCCGGGCTATCAGCCGGGAGATGATGCCCATGACCGTGGATTTCCCGGCACCGTTGGGACCGATGAGCGAAATCACCTTGCCCTTGGGAATCTCGAAGCTGACAGAATCCACCACTGTCTTCCCGTCATACTTTTTGACCAGATCTTTTATTTTCAAATCGATACCTCCTGCATATTACAATTAGTCTCTCGGAATGTCTCAGCCGCTTTTTACAAGGCTCCCGGAAAATCCCCGCTTTTCCTGCCACAACATTTGCCGGAAGGCTGCGTACTTTGGCCGCTTAGTAATTCTTCTCATGCTTACATCTTCTTATTGGCCAGAAGCAGGTAAAGAAAATAGATGCCCCCGAATACACCAATGAACACACTGATAGGGACTGTATAGTGATAGATCCGCTCTACGATCAGTTCACCGCCGATCATGATAGCCATGCCGAACAGCGTGGAGGCCAGAATAAGATGCCTATGCCGAAATGTCTTCAAAAACTGTCTGGCAAGATTCGCCATGATCAACCCTATGAAGGAAATAGGCCCTACCATGGCCGTAGCCACAGCTATGCACAGCGTCACGCCCAGCAGCAGCCTGCGGACGCATCTATCATAGTCCACGCCCAGATTGATGGCCTGTTCCTTGCCCAGCGCAATCACGTCCAGCAAGGCAATGTCCCTGCGCAGAACGAAAATAACGGCAGCCAGAACGATCAGAGATGCCACGATGACTTCCGCATTGACGTTCTCAAAGCTGGCTACCAGAGTCTCCAGCAGACTGTCATATTCATTCGGATCCATGATCCGGGTCATGGTGGTCTGTATGCTGGAAAAGAACGAAGTCAGCACCGTGCCGATCAGCAGGATGTACAGAACATTGTGTCTGGCTTTTTCAAACAGATACCCGTAGACCACCGTGGCGACGACTGCCATCAGCACCAGATCCACCACAAAGGCCAGATTGCTGTTGGTAGCCAGAAGGCTGGCAGATCCGGCCACGAACACCACCGCCGTATGAATCAGGGAATACAAGGCGTTCATCCCTAAAAGGCAAGGGGTAACAATGATATTATTGATGATAGTCTGGAACACCAGAGATGCTCCGGCAATGGCAAACGCCGTGATCAGCATGACAATAAGCTTGGGAGAGCGAAGCTTCATGGAGTAGCGGAACAGCTTTGCGTTGCCGAAATTGACCGCATAAAACATATAGCCTGCGGCACACAGCAGCACCACGACGGCCAGAATGATCAGTTTACGCTGATTTGCGCGGACTGCAGCTTGATTCATTTCTCATTTCCTCCTCTCATGGCCGAAGCCGGGGCAGGACAAGCGCCTTCGGCTTTCCCTCCCAGCCGGATCGCTTTCCTTCCATGGTTCAGCCGGTAAAGCAGCATGGCGATAAAGACGATGCTGCCTACGATACCGATGATCAGTTCAATAGGGAGTTCATAGGGAGCGATGATGCTCCTGCCGATCATGTCGCAGGCCAGCACGAAAATCGATCCGAAGAGCGCCGTATCCACCAGAGTGCCGCGGATCTTATCCCCCTTGAACATGGCCACCAGATTGGGGACAATCAGCCCGATGTAGGAGATAGAGCCCACCACCACTACCACAGAAGCGGTAATCATAGCTGCGATACTCAGCCCCATGAACAGCACAAAATTATAATGGACACCCAGATTCTTGGAGAAATCCCTGCCCATGCCCACAATGTTAAAATGGTTGGCGAACACGAACGCCAGAATGACCAGCGGAACCACCAGATAGACCAGTTCATACCTGCCCCGCAGCACCATGGAGAAATGTCCCACCAGCCAGGTGGACAGCGCCTGACTCATCTCGTACTTGTAGGCAAAATAATTGGTGATACCGGTAATGACATTGCCGAACATGATGCCCACCAGCGGCACCATGACCACATCCTTGAACTGGATGCGCTGGATGAACCAGACGAAGACCCATGTCCCGGCTATCGCAAAGACAAAGGCGAAAAACGCTCTTCCCCACAGGGTAGATTTCGGCATGAACAGCAGCGCCAGCAGGATACCGAACTGCGCCGAGGAAATGGTGGCTCCCGTAGTGGGCGAGACAAACTTGTTCATGCACAGCTGCTGCATGATCAGACCGGCCACGCTCATGCCCACTCCGGTGCATAGGATGGCCAACAGCCGGGGCAGTCTGGAAATCAGAAAGATTTCAAGCTGCTCTGTCTCGCCGCCCGACAAGCCGGACAGATTGACATCCAGAACGCCTATAAAAAGCGACCACGCAGACAAAATAACCAGTACCACTGCAAGGATAATGGTGAAACCATACTTTTTGATAATGGTTGCCTCCTCTCTTTTTTGGTTAGAAAAAACTAACCGCGTAAAAAATAACACGCAGTGAGATTGAATACTGGCCTTACGTGTTCATCCCACTGCGCGTTTCGATGATATTATAGCACAAGAGTTAGTTGTATGCAACTATAAATTTTCATAAGTTTTTCCGTTATTGTATAGGTGATTTGCTGGATCCTTCTCAAGATGATTAAACATTGATCAATGAACCAGAACCGCCTCAGCAGCTCTATTACATATTTTTCAGCGCCCTCAGAAACTCAATCACCCGAACCGCCTCCTTATGAAGCTCCATCTCCTGCTCCTGGCCCGGCAGCGTTTCCACATAGGCAGCATCGTCAAACTGCCCTTTAAATTCTGCGATTTTGGCTCCGTTCATAAAAAGCTCCATCCCGTTCAGGATCGTAAGCCCAATGGTGAAGTTCACCTTTTCCCATGGCAGGAATTTCTTGTCCCCATCGTAGCATCCATTTGTGGTAATAAGGCACTTTTCATAAATCAAAGGATACTCTCCCTCAGACAGCGTAATGCCGCTGTCGTGGAATTCCTTCAGAAAATTCTCCGAATCCCCGATATAGGTAAACAGCCCCGGATGCTCGCTGTTCACAAAATGCCCCAGCTCGCAGTGGCCGCTGATGTATTTGTACACATGAAAGCGGCATGCCAGCGCAATCATCTTGTTATATGCGTCTTTTCCGGGAATCTTCTGGGTCAGAAACGGAATTTCCCCTTCATATCCTGCGCCGTCCTCCTCATTTCTTTCCTCTGCTTCCAATGCTTCCTCCGGCTTCCCCTGCAATATATTACGGTATTCCTCCTGCGCCGTATCAAGGTTCAGAGGCTTATACCTGCTCTCATAATACTTCTTCCTGCCAAAGGGAGCGTAATTCTCATCCAGCAGGATCATCTCCCCGCTGGCAAGTGCCGGAAACTCCTTTGCGATCCGCTTCAGCACTTCCCATTCATCCTGCGTATTCTGCTTATTGTCCTCCTCCGCCTGCCGTAAAGCCGCCTCGATTTCCTGCGGGCTGTCCGTGCCCCAGTAAAGCGGATGCGGGGCAAAGTTCAAGTGATAGGAGCCGTCCTCATAGCAGAAAAAGCATGCGCATGGAATCTTTTCGTACAGCTCCTTTTTCGCTCCGTCCAGCTCCTTTACAGCCAGACTGTAGCAGGCGTTTATCACCGGCACTCCGTCATGCGCAACCAGATTTGCGATCGCCAGTACGGTAAGCGGCTGGGTACTTACTATCATCCCCGGTACCAGCAGCCCTTCTTCATAAACCTCCCTCATATAGTCGTCCGATATACCGGTTCCCCAGAACCGCCATAGGAAAAACAACGCCGCAAGCCCAAATACGATGGCCGGAATGAAACTTTTCAGAACGATGCTGACCCCTGCTGCCAGCACAAGGCTGACGACAAACAGCAGAATCGAACTGCCCCGCTGCTTCAGTACCTTTCTGATCAGCTCATCCTGCTTCCGGATCCGCGCCGGATCCGCATGAATCCCGGATTTTGTACTCGCTTCAAACTGTGAATAATCTGTCATGTCTGCTCCTATCTCTGCGCCTCAGCGCATACTCTTTTTCATTGTTTCCGTTTTACTGCGCGACAGCAGCGCAAACCCCGTTCCCCTGTCTGCCGCAAGATATTCCGCCACTTGCTCTTCCTCATAGACGGGTCTTTTCCGTCTTTTCGGCTTCGCATCGGCACGATCCGGAGCACGGGGGCTTTGTTCTTTTTTGACCTTTGTCTTTTTGACGACAGATACATAAATAGGGGAGTCCCAATCTGCCGCAAACACAGACACCATAAAATAACAATCCGGATCCCGACCGCCAAGGGGCTCCAGCTCCGCCAGCGCCGCCGTATCTCCTAACAGAAGACGAGAGAGAAAGGAATCCTCCTCCGGACATCTCAGGTTGACTACCGTTTCCCTGGCCCATTTCCCGGAGGCCTCGCAAAAAGGAGCCCTGGCTTGTTTCCAGAACCCAAAGCCAAACTGCCCTGCGGCGGCGAGGAGCAGAATTGCCAGCAGCACGATGCACGCAATTCCCGGCATGGTAAACAACACATTTCCGCTTTTACCGGTTATGGCCACTCCCCCATTGCCGAAAAAAATGCGCGCATACTGCGTCAGGGCTTCCTTCCATACCTGATCCCACTCCCGGTCCCAGACCAGCTTCTCCCCTTCCAGAACCGCCTTTACCGGCGGATAAAAGGCAATCAGCAGCAGCCAGTACCATAGGGCCAGAGCAATGCCCGCCGCCCTGGCAAAAGCCGGTTTGCGCACCTTGCCGCCCCTGACGCAAAGGAAGGCGCCAAGGTGCGCAATGCATTTTGTTGCCGCAGAATAAATCATCATATCCAGCAGAGTGGCCCGGGACGCCTGAATGCCGAATATGCACAACAACGCTGCGACAGCCGTGACCGTCAGCATCGCTGCGGCGGCAGGCCAAAACAAAAGTGAAATTTTACCCGACGGCTGATATGTATGGTTCATAAGATCCCTCTTGCGCAAATCGTACTCTCTTCCCGGACAGGCAGAGCCTCCGCCGCTGTCTGTCCGAGCATTTCCCCGCAGCTTCCATTATACCACTAATCCGGGAGCATGGGAACCATTCGTACTATTTATTATGATGATTCCCTTTTCGGGACGGCATGGCCGGCAATCTATGCCGAATTCCATCTTCCCATTTCCTTTGCAAACCTTGTCACTGTCATTGTTTCCTGCGGAGCAATTGCATCCAGCATATGCAGCGCAAAAATCATCAACCTATTCGGCACGAACAAGGTCTCTGCCTTCAGCACGGCCAGGGCAGGCCAACTGTCCCGTCTGTGTCAGGACGCCGCCCTGATTTCCCGGAAGATATGGAATCCCATGGCCAACAGCTCCAGCCCCAGTATCCGCATATGCGGGTACAGCTTCGTTGCCGGGTCAACCAGAAGCAGAAGCGCCAGCGCAATCTGTACGGCTGCCTGCAGCATATCCATCCCCCATTTCTTCCCGCCTGTCAGGTTATAGATGGCCACATTCAAGCTCTCAGAACCCTGAATCAAGCCAAAGATTCCCCATGCGACCCCAAGCAGGCCGTCTGCCGCATTGCCCCGCACAAGAATAGCCAGCCCCACCACAAGCATAAGGATACCGCTTGAAGAAAGCTTTGTGTCAAGCCTCCGATACTCTCCCGCCAGAACCGAATCTATCACAGCCAGCACACCGGCTCCTGCCATGAGGCCTCCCATCAGATAGGGAAGCAGCTCATATAGGAAGTCCACAAAAAACAGGCATTGGATTCCCAGCAAGCACATGATGCCGGTCAGTCCGTATCCTACCTTCCTGCGGGCAGGCGTGGCAAAAATCTTCTGTCCATATGTTCTCCATGCCGTAATATGTAGTGTCTTGTCTTGCTTTTCCTGATCCATCTGCCTTCCTCCCTATTCTTTCCTGCTCTTGTTTTTTTCCGCCCTTGTTCTTTCCCGCTCTTTCAACAATGCAATAACCTATGTGATCTTGTTTGCCCGCTTCGCAAAAACGGCCTCTCTTTACCGAGAAGCCGCACAAATAATATCCTTAGGCAAAGCAGCATCAAACCAACGGATCTTGGTTTTCGTTGGTCATAAAATCCTGACGTTAATCCCCCTGATTTTTCCGGCTTGTCCTGTCAGCCGGAACGATACCCTTTTTCCTTCATAAGAAATATTCATATCTGGATTATCCAGTTCGTTGAAATATACATTTTCCGGCTTGTGTGCAATAAACCCAAACAAATTGCCGTGCTTGTCCGTGGTAACGGTCATGACCCTCCCAGTATATACATTGGAATTCACTTCCGAAACAACGTTCCCCCGCAGCTTCTTTAACATGAAATCCTTAAATTCCGGATTGTCCTTTATTGCATATCTGTAAGCGGAGCCCTTTGCAGCAATCCATTGACTCATGATTTGCCGAAATCTGTCAGCCGCTCGCAAAACTGCCTGCTTATATTCTCCCCCGCCCAACAGCTTCAGCAGCTTGTTGCAATACTCTTCTATCTTTTCCTTATCATCAATATCCGGCGCCGGCCCCATGCTCAATTCCTGAATCAGGAACAGAAGATGCATCTTGTATGGCCTCATATCATTAAGACCATAATCCTTCTTCATAACGCACTCCAGGTTTGATGCCAAAAGCGCCGCCACATAATATGGAAAATAGGACTGCCCCTCCACAAAAAGCTTATCCCTATAATCACTGATGAGTTTCGATTCATGCCGATGCGAGGTCTCAACATGGTTCATGTACATAGCCACCATACTTTGGATCAGCACTCTGAAGCTGATTTTCTGATACGGCTTTACTGCATTATCTCTTGCATACTGTTTGGAACGCCTCTCATAATATACCTTGTTAAAGCCCTCCGGCTGCATAATCTTAAAAAAATCCTCCAGCTCCTTATGATACCGCCGAATGGTTTCAAAAGCCTCCTCATAAACGATATTCTGCCTATTCGTGCCCTTGACAATTCCCTGAGTCACTTCCGGTTTGGTGGCTTCAATAACCTTCACGATCACCTGAACCTGAGACAAGTCATTTCCCTTCCTCATAATCTTGTAGAGCGAATTGCACGTCTGACAGCCATTTACAATTTGGGGATTTTTTATGATCAGCTCCCTATGCTTTGACTCAAGCCTATCACATACGATCGTAATCCCGTTGTTAAACAGGACAAAATTGATAGGATTGGTCGTCAAAGTCTCTTCCATCTCCTGATTTACATCCGTATCTCCCTGATAATCCCTGACATTATCGTCAAATATGTTCGCCCGGATCAATCCATCATCGTTTGTTATGATCCTGACCAGACTGTCCGCCTTGCAAAGCACCACATACACCTGCCCCGCATCCTCTAATTTTCCAAATTCAATAGAATCCTCATACTCAAGAGCTGCCTGATACCCCTTTCTGTTAGCCTGGGCAATTGCATATAGCTTATCTTCACCAATCTGCTGAATACTGACAATATACTCCTTGCTTTTTATGCTTTGAGCCTCTGCTTTTCCCTCCGCCACATAAATGATATTTATGCGGGGAAGCCCCTCCCATCTGGCAACAATTTTCTGTGTCTGAAAATAATCTATTATCTCCGAATAATTATATGCAGCTTGTTTTTTTTGATAAACCTCCCTTATCAGCTCATCAGCAGAAATTTTCTCCTTATAGGCTAAAATATATACCTCAAACCTACCCTGGCCATCCTTCTGCAGGATATCATCGATATCCGTCCTTGTAGAAAGCAGCTGCCCATTCATGGTTATAGCGATGCCAATCAGCCCCATCCTTTCAGGCACCTCGTCACATATTTGATTCAGCAGGTCAAAATCCCTATCCAACCTATCCGGCTGAATTTGTGAAAAATAGATATAGTCAATATACCTTCTCTCATTATCGAGGACGCTATTGCCCTCCAGCTCATTTTCTTCGCTATACTCATTAAGCCATGCTTTCAATATCGGATTTTCAAACACAGCATCCCCTCCCCGCTGTCTGTCAAAATTTTATATCCATTTCAGCTGTATATGTAATTTTATCAGCTGTGTTCATACATATATAATGGATGTCATAGGACACCCTATTGCCTGATACCTCGTCATCAATGAAAATCCCATCCAAAATAAATTGAATGGCCTTAACCTTCTGCCTATATTCGTTCAGTTTCGTCCTGCTCTTTCTGGCTGTAAGCAAGCTATCCCTATATAGCTGATTGATTTTTTCCACATAGGAATCCTTCTCTTTTTGAAGCATTTCCTTGCTCAAATACCTATAAATTACTCCCAATGAGCTTTCTATGCTATATCCGTCCAAACCGTTTAAATACCGCCCTTCAATATGCTCTATCCCACTATGCCACTGATTGCATAGCTTCATCGCCGTTTTCCCCTGCATAACCGTGTCCTTCAAATCATAAATATACCATTTTACTTTTCTTTCGGCGCTGCTTTCCAAAATAGCGGTGATGTCCGGCTTTTTTGTCTCTGCTTTCGGTATTCCAACGGGTACATATTCCTTGCTGAAGTAAGCCTTGTCCCCGTCTCTTACCGCATAATGCAGAATAGCCTTGTCCAAAGTATTGCTGGTTTGTTGTTCTTCTTCCACAATAATATCCCTGGAGTAGTCAAACCAATACATTATCGTCTTGCTATAATCCATTCCCTTTTTCAGCCTCTGTGCATTCATCTGACTATCCCATGATACAGCTTGATTCATCGTACAGTATATCGATATTTTCGTTGAATCTCCCAAAGTCATAACCTACTCTTGGATAATCAAAAAAATCCAATTCTTCGATAACCACGCTGCCATTTTCATTTCTTTTGAATTCATATATATTTACTGTCTTTTCCGGCTGAAGCAAATCCTGCACATTCCAATTCAGCTTTTCAAGTATGTCGTTTTTACGGATTATGTCCTTCATTCTCGACACCAATATCAGATTATTGATTCTTCCTGCCAAAGTATCACTATGAGTCGAAACAAAAATCTTGTTGCCAAGATTGCAAAATCTCACCAGAGCCTTTGCAATGCTTCCTTGTTTAATAGGATGTATGCTGTTTTCGACCTCATCATAATACAAACATCCATAGCAGCCTTCCGATTTCAGCACACTGCTGAAAGGTGATAATTCATGAATCATCGATGAAGCCATATTCAGAGGAATACTGCAATTGCCTTCCCGATACATAAACACATCGTTCCGATATTCAATCTTACCGCCCAACAACTCTCTGTCCACAAAATCTATCAAATCCTCCTCATTTTCGCAAAAGTGCGTTCTGGGCGAATAGGTCTGCAGAAATCTCAAATAATCATAAATCGGCAGAGCCATTCCTGCCTTACCCTGCATATTTGCGAAAAAACTTCTATAGAGCATTTGCAAACCAGCCCGGGCCGCCGGGAGGAACAACTGCCTTTTTCCCATGGGCAATCCCAGCATATCCAACAGAGCGTATTTGGCAAGCTGCAATTTCATCTCGTCCACTGTCCCCGCCACATTGCTTGCAACATTTATCCTGCCGCCATCGGCATACTCCTTCTCCAGATATGCCGTTTCTGCAATTGTACCAACATAAAATACTTCCTCTGCGGTCTCAAAATGTATCGCTATTTCCTCAACGGGAATTTCTATGGAAAAGCATTCCAAAAGAAAGCTCCTTTTGTTGTCTCTCAGATAGCTGTTAACTCTGCCTTCTATTTCAGCAAACCACTCGCCGGAAAACCGGATATAGGTTATATCCTCCATTTCTGTGATTTTGGCACAGCCGATTTCCACGCTCCAATCGGATATTACGCTTATAATTCCATACATGAGTTCCATCACCAAAGTTTTTCCGCTGTTATTATCACCTACAAACAGCGAGAAATCACCTGTCCTTACGGAAGCCTTCTCTATTTTCGCAAATTTTCTGACATCTACTCTTATACTCAAAAATGTCCTCTTTCCTTTTATTGCAATCTATATATTTATGCCAAACATTCCTATATCCCAATACACCACTACAAATGAAAGCCTATAACCTTCACAGCAAATTCATTGTACAACTCAAAATCACTATTGTCAAACTTTACAGACACTTTTCCATAGATTCTTTTTGCCGTTCAGCCATCCTGCTGGGGGCTTTTTGTTTTAAGGAAATCCGCACCCACTCCTTCGTCCCCTCCGCCTTCACCGCCGCCTGAGCATGCTTTCAGCTTACTTTATTCCATTCAGTATCTTTACAACCTCGTCGACAATATCCCCGCATTCACGAATTCTTGCGGCTATTTTTTCCCGTCTCTCAGGCTTTTGCAGCGCTTCAAGGGTTACGTTGAAGCCGCCTCCGAGAGCTTCGAGATCATTCCCACCATCGTTGTGCCAAATGTCAGCGGTGCATTTATATAGGAGAATAATATCGTCAAGATATGTAATGTCCGGATTTAACTCATTTATGCGCTGTAAAAAATCAGGGCAGCAGCTCCCGTTTGCAGCAAGCGCAAAAACAAAATTGACATACATTGACCGCGCCTCAAATTCCTCGGGCTTTATTTGCTCAAAATATCCGTTTTCGACGTCATCTGCCCACTTGCAGAAAGCCGCCCCGCCAAAGCAATATTTATCGTTGTCAGTTGTCAGAAGTTCCGGCAGCGCATAAATTGCATCACGGTAAATTTCCGCGATTTTCTTTTCTTCCTTTTTATCACCCAAAAATATCCAGCCGCTTTTATCGGTGCCGCATCCCATCGCTTTATCATGCGAAATGCGCTGAGGCTCGCTGTTATTTCCCGAAATGTATATCAGCGTTTTTCCGTATTCCTCGTAACCCACAAACACACCGCACGGCTGATCCGAATATCCCGTGGATATAACGGGAATGCCTTTGTCAATATAGGCAACAAGCTTTTTCAGATACAAATCTTTATTTTTTTGAAGGTCTCGGCTGAAAACATATGCAGCTGAATAACCGCACTTTTCAAAAATTCCCTCAAAAAACCTGCCATCGCCGTTGACCTGATAATATGCATTTACGCCATCGCCGGCAAAGGGCTGCCTGTAATGCTGAGCAAACACATCTCCAGTAAGTCCGGCAAAAAACAGATAGTCAAACTCCTTTTCTCCCAGACATTCCATTACATATGCGGCGCTTCCGTTGAACTGGTAGGTTTCACCGTACTCTTCCGTGATAAGACGGTGAATAATGGGAATCAGGTTATTGCTTCGCTTTGTATTTACGGTAAGCTCTCCGTTCTTTCTTTTATTTGTCTGAGAATACGCAAGCTGTGAAATCCTGATTTTTGTCCGACGATCTATGTGACATGATTATATTCGTTCGGCTTGATTCGACCCCTCCCTGGAAAATGATAAAGGTCATGAAAGATGGGCTGATGAAAGCTGAGCGCTTCTTCCCGACAGCTTGAGCTGTTATTCATATTGATGCCGAAATCCATAATTTCGAGATTCACGCCACTGTCATAGCTGTTGGAACCGTGATAAAAAATAATGCTGCCTTCGCTGTCCCCGTAGCAGAACCTCTCGTCATTCATCGGTACGCAGAAGTCTATATCCACCCTGAACGGCAGCTTTACAGATACATTTGTGTTAAGCGTTCGCGTGGAGATCCAGCCGGTATACTCGGCTTCACCGCTGTCAAGCAATTTTTGAGATCATCACATCATGTTCGTTTTCCCAATACTCAAAACTTCTGCCATCATCCGTTCTTATGCCGTTCATCTGAATATAACGCAAAAAAGCATCGGGATCCGAGTTTTGCGGATCAGCCTTCAGGTATGATGACAATACACGCATTCTCGGCAGCTTTGCAATTGAAACATCAAGAGGACGTACAAGATTTTCCGATATCTCGGAAAGCTGTTCCATACCGATGCTTTCCCGCACGGTGATCTGCTTGAACATTTCCTCGTACAAAAGAGGCAGAGCAGAGATATGCCTGATGCCTTTTTCGATCATTTTATTCAAAAAGTCGTTAATAATGCGTTTGAGTTCAGACAGCGCCGTGACCTTGCGGTCGATTTCACTAAGCTTGTCCACAAATACCTGTGTGATGTCCAGCATTTCACTGCTGTCGTAAATCCGCACAATGTCTTTGATCGGTATATCCATTTTGCGAAGTATCATGATCTGCCGCAGCCGCTGTACAGTATGCTCATCATAATAGCGGTATTTTTCAAACTGCTGACGAATGCTTGTGATAAGTCCGGCCTCCTCGTGTAATAACGCAATGTCCTTGATGATAGTCCAAGCTGAGTACCGAGATCGGTTATTTTAACTAAACTCAAATGAGCCTCTCCTTCCTATAAACAATGTACCACTTGCGTCAGTCAACGCCAACGAATGCTTTCAGGTATAAAAAAACCAAAATCCGGCGGGAAATCGCCATAAAATGAAAGGCCTTTGTTCATTGTACAGGAGCCGCAAATATTCCGGAAAACAAATATTTGCGGCTTTCATAGCTAAATAGTAACACATTAATTGGGTCTTGCGTTCAAAATCTCCATGATTCCATCAGCAACCGCACGGTCGTTATCAAATACAATTTTGAACAACCGTTTCATCTCGCTCTGCACATCAGGCTGCTGAATCAGCTTGAATGACTCCTCCGTGGGAAGGTATCCGGTCTGCGGTCCAACATTCAGGCAAGCCCAGATTTTCCAGCCGATCCCATGAGTTTCGTTGTTTCCCTCTGCAGAGTAGCGCTTAGAAAACAGAGCTGACAATTTTTCAGCCGCAGCCTTCAGCCCATTTGCCTCCACCGAATCCGCCGATGCCGAAGTAACAAGCGAATACAAAAGATTGTCCTTTGACGTAAAGGCTTCTGCTGCGTGCCACCTCGCTTCGATCGGAACGCTGTTGATTCCCATAAGCTTGTATGACAGCATTGCGGCGTTTTCGGGCGTAACATTTGACAGATCAGACATAATTTCATTCTCCAACCGAAAATGCGAGGGATCGCTCAGCACAGCGTGTATCCGCTTGAGCACGTCAAAATAAGCCTGCCTGCAAGCCGCATTTGTGCGATTAACTTCGCCGGTGATAACGATGATGTCCTCATACACGCCGTTAGTCTCATCGCTCATTTCGCCGCCGTAATTCATCACAGTGATCCCGTCGTCAGTGTAGCCGCTTACGATCTTCCAGCATGAGACCCATGCCATTTCATTCGGATAGACACTGTAATTTGCCGCCATAGCAGGGTATCCCGCATCAATCGAATCTTTTACGATCCTGCGGATCTCCGCAACCGTTTTGTTTTTGCAGCGAATAAACGAAAGTCCCGCAAAATCCATGATGTCCGCCAAAAAAACATCGTCCCAGCGCCAGCCAATCGGGGTATTGGGGATTGTATGCGCATCAACGCTGTCGTCTTCAGGGTAATCAAAGCCAAACGCCAGTCCTGACGCAGTAATCAGGCAATGATAGACGCTTAACTGTGTCTTGCCAAGCGATTGTCCGGTACAGCCGCCGCATTTTTGGCAGTAGCAGTCTCTTGGCGTACACCAGCAGGGGGTATCATCGGTGTACTTTTTTGCAGCGCATACCGCACTCGATAAAGCTGCGATGAATCCGTCGGATTCCGCATCATAGGGGAATGGGTGGATAGCAAGTTGGTTTTTCATATTGATTCTCCTTTGAAATGTTGATTCTCCTTTGAAATGTTGATTTACTTAAGATGCTTTCACATGCGACCGGTACATCTTTATACATAATATATCGCTTTACGTTACGTCAAAGTCAAGAATTTGTTTATCAAATTCTATCTTAAGATTCTCTTTTGTCGGCGTCCCCACTTCATCAATATGTCCCATCTCATACTCCCCCACCGCCGGATCCACAATTCTGTTCGTCCTAACTTGCGCCTTCGTCCCCTCCACCTTTACCGCCGGGGCGCCAGTTCCGCCTTTGTCCTTTCCAACACCACTACGCACCTATCGTTGTCAGCCTTGTTTTTCTAAATTGATTACCCGCTGCGCCCATTCCCTATAGAATGCCTCCTCATGTGAAACAAGAATCACTGTACCAGAAAATTCCATCAATGCAGCTTTCAGCGCATCTTTTGCCTGCATATCCAAATGGTTCGTGGGCTCGTCCAATATCAGAAAATTGCACGGCCTCAGTGTCAGCAGGCACATCTTTACTTTGGCCTGCTCGCCGCCGCTCAACGTGCCCACAGGCTGCATGGCATGTTTGCTTGAAATGCCGCACCGGGCAAGGGATCTGCGGACATCCTTCAGCACCATGCCGGGTTGGCTGTCAGAGACGATCTGCATCGGCGTCCTTGTGGTATCTTCCCAGATCAAATCCTGCTCAAAATAGCCTACTGTGGCCTGATCTGAAAACTGGTAACGCCCATGTATGGGCGGAATCTGTCCTGTCAGCGTTTTCAATAAAGTGGATTTTCCAACCCCGTTGAACCCTGTAATCACCACTTTCTGTCCTCCCTTTACAGAAAAATCAACTCCGGACAAAACCGGATAATAATAACCTGCCGATAAATCCTTGACGAAAAGCTGTTCTGTGTTTGCGATCGGCATCTTCGGAAAATGGAAATATGGCCTTATCTCCTTTTGATCCAATGCTTCCATTTTCTCCATTCGTTCAAGCTGCTTCCGGCGCCCTCTGGCCATTTTGGATTTCCTTCCGGCGATATTTCTGCGGATAAATTCTTCTGTCTTTTTTATCTCCTTCTGCTGCGCCGAATACTGGCGCACATAATCTTCCCTCAGAAGGGTTTTCTTTCTCAAAAATTCGGAATACGTCCCATGGTACTTTGTGATTGTGTCATTGTCAATGTCACAAATCCGATTTGCGATTTTCTCCAGAAAAGCGTAATCATGTGACACTACCATAAAAGCATTGTCCAGACCCGACAAGTAATCAGCAAGCCATGCAATATGCTCTTTATCCAGAAAATTGGTTGGTTCATCCAACAAAAGCACATCCGGTTTCTCCAGAAGCAATTTTGCCAGTATCACCTTCGCCCTTTGGCCGCCGCTCATTTTATCAATCGGCCTGTCCAGCCCTATTGCCGTCAGGCCCAGACCACTGGCCACCTGGTCAATCTGTGTGTCAACCGAATAGAAATCATGGATTTCCAGCTGCTCCTGATGCTTCGCTGCCAGATCCAGATACTCCAAATGTCCTGCGGCTGCTTTTTCATAAGCCATTGCCATCTCTTTTTCAAGCTGATATAGCCTTGAAAATGCTGATTTCAAAAAAGACTCCATTGTCATACCCTTTTCGATCTCAGCATACTGATCCAGGTATCCGACAGATACCTTGGGCTGCCAGACAACACGGCCCGCATCCGGCATCATCTGTTCTGTACAAATTTTGATCAATGTGCTTTTTCCGGTTCCATTTTGCCCCACAATTCCGATGTGCTCCCCTTTATTCAATGATAAGTCCGCATTCTTATAAAGCGTATTTTCCCCAAAAGAATGCGTCAGGCCTTCAATTTCCAGTAAACCCATGTGAATCACGTTCCTTTCTTTTCCGTAAGGAATTGTCTATAAATAACTGATACGAGTTCCTGACAGCTTTTGTTGTATTTTCGGCTTTTCCAGAACAAGCTGTATCAGTTATTTTCCGGCAATTCCTAAATATACTTCCGTAAGCATAAATATACTGCTGTATACACAAAGAGGCAGAAAGCGCCTGTACACGTCCATGTACCGCCTTCTGCCTCTATGGTTTCCAACTCCCTATGACAAAAGGCTACAGACAAAACATTGTCCATAGCCTTTCATACGCTCAATCTGCCCACGGAAAATAAGCAATAACCATACTGGAATCCAGTATCTTTACTGCTTCATTTTCCGATGAAATCCAAATGCGTTTTCTATACGCCATACTCTGCACAATGTTTCATCGGATTGGATTGTACAGAGCTCAGTTTTCTTGTAAGCTGATCCGTCAGATAATAATTCATTTCAATTCTCCTCGTACTTTGATGGGTACTTCCATCACAGTCATCTTACTATAATTGTGTTCCTGTGTCAATCTCCAAATTTCCTTTCAATATAATTTTCCGTTTTCCTTTGCTCTTTCTGGCGACTATCCGATACATCTGTCATACTTTAATAGAGAAGCCCGTTGCCTGGCCTCTCTCCAAGCGTTTAATATACGATATGTACTTTCCGTCCATTTACTTTATAACCTATTCCTTCAACAGATAGTCATTATTCAACACCTTCATCGAGAGCGGGCCGCCAATTGTTTCGGAGTACACCGGATTCACCGGCCGGATGGCGATTCCTTCCTTGTTCATGCCGGAAGGATACTTCCCTTTTGCTCTTTCCAGCAGCGCTTCCACGCTGTCATATGCAAATGCCTCTCCTTCTTCCTCAACCGGAACCATCTTCAGATTCAATTTTTCGCAAAGTTCCCGCATCTTATGAAGCGGATACCTCCGATGGATCGTCAGATCGATTACCGTAAATACATACCATTCCGGTTTAGTCAGCTTCAGCCTGTTTTTCTTGATTCCGGCTCCGCAGAATTCTCCCTGAATCGCCACATCCTGCAGATTGCATTCCGCCGCTCGCTCCGGGATATCATGTTCATGGGCATATTTCCACATCACGCACTTGTCGTTATCTGCATATTCATAATTTCTGCCGCAGACACCAAAATGTCCGTCTCTCCAATACATCGTGACACTGGTTCCGTCCATCTTTGTGCTGATGTATACTGCAGACCGCCAGAATTTACAGTGGTGCCTCCGGGAAAGTACTTGGCTGGCGGTCTGCAGTCGGGTTGCGCTGCAAATTTAACCGGTGTGCAGTATAATATGCCGGCACCCGCCGGAATTCTTCCATCAGCTCAGGATAGGACTGCACCCTCAGCTCATCCGTTTTCGGGATGCTATCGGGAAAATCCCTCATCACAGTCCCGTTGCTGGTCACGCGCTCTTCTACTTCCCACTTCCTGATTCCCAGAAGTCCTGTCACGTCATCGCCCAGCTGATAATCGCCTTGCGGTAAAATGGACAGTAGCTGCACCAGCCCCTGAAATATCTGTCCGCGGAAGTTTTGTGTCTTCAGCCGGAACCCTTCCCCCAAAAGCTCGCTGTTTTTGTAGCTGCTGCTCCTTAAGAGTTCAGACTTGTCACATACCGGCAGAAAGGAGTCCACTTCCATATAAACACAGCTGTCCCCTACCCGAAACTGTCCTTTATTTGCCACGCACCGCCATCCCAGCACATGGACGCACTCTATCCTATCCGCCTCTCAATCGGGGTAATGTGGTGCACATACTGCACTGATGCCAATTTTCTCTTTTCCATTTCGCTTACCTCTCACTGTTCTGAAATTATCTATAAAGCTGCTGTTTCATTCCAAACAATTCTGCATATTTCAATATGCCATGCTTTGTGGCCCTCTATTGTCGCGCTTTCCCTGTACACTGCCCTCGCTATCTCAGTTCTGCCCACTGCCTCTCATATGTCTCCAGCCTCCGGGCTTCCTTTATAATCCGGTAATCCATGGCCAATACCGCTGTTCGAAACATCATCCGTATTACGATAATTATAAGGGCATTGAAACAATTTATCATTTAAGTTGTGCTTTAATTTTTCACTGAATGCACTTCCGGGCTGCCTTATAGTACACAGACATTCGGGCATAAAACCGCTCATTCAGAACGGACAGAAAACCCGACCTATTTCCGACGAGCATATCGTCAACAGGCATGCGAAACAGAGCTGAGAGCGCATACAAATTATCGATTGTCGGGTACATTTGCCCTCCCTTCTCTATTTCTTCCGATGACAGGGCCATTCCATTTCATCTTTGGCCAGGCCCGCCACCTTGCGTCGGCCAGAAGCCAGATAAAGAGACCTGTTTCCCTGTCTCTGATAACAATCCACCAATGCCGCATACGTCTGTCCTTCCCTATCCAAATGCGAACTCAGGATATTTCGCTTTGGTGTTTGTTATACTCGTCTTTTGTCAGCTTCCAATGATATTGCAGCTTACCCTTATGCGGCTGAGAAATTTCTTCCGTCAAAATAAGTGTAAACCCATTCTTTTCCCAGACACGCCTTGATCGAACATTGTAATCTTCGCAAAAACAATGCAAGACATCTATATGCTCGCATTCAAAGGCGTATTTCACCAGCATTCCAACAAAAAGCGTTCCGATCCCTTTTCCCCAATAGTTTTTTTCACCGATCACCATATCAATTCTTCTTACATCGGTACTATCGGCATACATCTCTTTAACATTGGGCAGATTCATTTTTTGCAGCCAGCATTCTCCTATGATCTCGCCGTTTACTTCAACTAAAAAGCAGAGGCTATTTTGCGATACTCCTCCGTAAATCTGGTGGACTACCTCAGGAGGATAGCTCTCAACATCTTCTCCTTCTGTCCAATATAACACCTCGGGATCGGAATTCCACTTATACAGATATGGCAGATGCTCATCAGAAAGAGGACGCAATATAGTTTTATACTCATCATTTCCACCATATAGTGTTATATCATGTGCTTTAATAATGCTCATGTACTTACTCTCCTTTTGGCCGAGGATTGCTTGCCTTGTATTTACCCTTACAAGATGCACCTGCAGGGATGACTCTAAGCGAAACCGTATAAAACAATAAGACGAACGAACTGCGACAAAACTATACAAAGACGCTGCAGCCTTCATCCCAAGCTGTGATGAAGGCTGTAGCGTTTTATTGCCCTTCCGAGAAATAGACTTATTACATTACGTCACACTATTTTCTAAAAGAACAATTTTCCTATGCAGTTTCTCTCTCAGCCCACCCATCCAATCTGGTTCGTCTGGATATTCTTCGGCAACGCAGCGAATCAGTCTTGCATAAGAATACAGATTGCAGAATCGTCGCATCAGTTTTAACTTCTCGGCATAATCTGGCTCCAATGTTTTCACACTTTGATACCCTCGCAGGAAAATAGTTTCTGCAATTGATTTTCTGCCTTCCGGGATGTTTTCCAATAACGCATCCAGAGCCTGCTCCAAATCAATCAGAAAGAAGTGATACATACCATCTTCAAAATCAATTGCAGTGCAGCATTGCTTGTTTTCATCCCAAAACACATTATCCGGCTCGAAATCGTAATGAACCAACCCAAATGTATCACTTGTCTGAGGAAGTCCGTTCAGAGTCTGGCGGACCTCCTCTAACTCAGCCAGCATTTTGTCGGGCGCATGATATTCTTCCAATGCCTTGCCAGTCCATAGCAGGACATCGCAATATGTCCATTTCTTGATTTTAGGGGAATATTCAGCAGATAACACATGAAGCTGTCCCAGCGCCTTTCCATACGCATACAGAATATGGTCATCGCAGTCAGTATCTTCGATAGAATTTCCGTCAACACCCTTAAAAACACTTGCATAATATTTTCCCCAGATTGAGTCAATCGTGACAACAAGCTCACCCGAATTGGATGCAATAGGAATAACGGCAGGGTAGTTCCTATTTTTCAGATAACACAAAAATTCTAATTCGCCCTTCAGATTATTTTCCATTTTCTCGGACAGGGGGGACAAACGCAGAAATTGCATATTTCCCTGCCATAAAAAGGGATAGATTGCATTTGATGAAATTCGGAAGTGCTGCAGATAATCGTCAAGCGTTTCTGTTTCGTGTTGCCAATTTTTCAAAGCAGACTTTGCAAGGTCATAGTTTTCATATAAATATTTTAGTTTTAACATATAAGTCCTTTCTGAAGCACAAGCTTCTATCCGTTAACATGAATTCACCTCATACATTTCGGATTTATCACGACTCATATTCTTCTGATATGCTTTCATGTCAATCGCCTCCCTATAATGTCAAGTGATTTTCCTTAAAAAATCAAGGAATTTAAAGTTTATATCTCAGGTGAATGAGCCAAGGAGATGGACATTTCTCTGCATCTGGTACGAAAATAGAGGGTGCAGGGTACACGAAACAGAACGTCTTGGTTTTTCGTTCTGCATGGCCTTGTGTATACCCCTCCTTCTATGGCAGCGCACCTCCCGTGTCTACCAGGATCACCGTCTCGCGGGTCCTAACTTCCTTCGTTCCGCCTGCCCATAACCAGGGTGTCAGCTTAGCTCCTTTACAGGGTCCTGCCCTATGGAAAATATTCCTGCCGACTACTGGCTCATTCTTTGTTTTAAGTATTACTGACCTGATCGGTATGCTGACGAAGCCGGCACCTTGCGGCGGACGTTTTCCCGGCCTGTCCCATACCTTCCAGCCTTCCTGTCATGGCTGGATTCAGCTCCCGCCATCCTTGCCGGAGGCTCAGTCCAACCGTGACAGGGCATTGCCTGTTTTTCGTTCCTGCTGTTTGTTATGACGCCTGTACCTGCGGCCTCCTGATGTCTCCCAGCAGTTTCTTTGGGTCATACTCCACGCCTTTTGTAAGAATCGTATAAAATATCCTCAGCGCTTTGCAGGCTACCGCCACCACCGACTGCATCTTTTTCAGCGGGTTCTCTTTCCTTGTCTGGTAGTATTCATGTATTTCCCGGAACTCCTCATTCTTCCCAATCAATGATATAGCGGCCTCGTACAGCACGTACCTCAGGCGTTTCCGCCCACGGTAACTGATGCGGCTTTCCCCGTTATGCTTGCCCGAATCATTTGCCACGATGGCATACCCCGCCAGTTTCTGCAGCTGTTTGGGGTTGTCAAAACGTCCTATGTCACCCACCTCTGCTATAAAGCCACTGACCGTCGCCATCCCGATTCCCTTGATTGCCAGCAGGTTGTCTATATATGGAACCTCCCCCAGCTTTTCCTCTATCCTCTGGAGCAGCCCCTCCATCCTTGACGCATATACATCCATGTCGCCCAACAGGTTCTTAAGCTCCATCCGCGCCGCTTCCGGCGCTTCCTTACTTCCGACGCTGTGCTCTGCAGCCGATACCAGGGTCTTTGCCCTCTTCATCCCGGCGCCCCTCAGCTTCGCGTCCCTCCAGATCTGGTTCACGCCTTCCGCCCCCAGCCTTATGATGTCTTCCGGCAGCGGTGCCTCCTTCAGCACCATCCTCCCGCTTACCGCCTTAAGATCCCCGTAAACGTCTTTGTACTCCGGAAAGTAGATGGCGAACCATCTCGCCAGGCGGTTCTTGATCCTTGTAAGCTCCTCCTGTGTCTGGAAGCGCAGGTTCGATAAGCTCCTGATCTCTGCATAGATGCCGACCGGCATGTAAGGGTAAGTGAATCTCCCCTCGTTGACAAGCGCAGCGATCGTCTTGGGATCCTTTCGGTCATTCTTGTTGGGATTGTTGTCATCCAGCTCTTTGGATTTCTTCACATGATGGGGGTTCACATGCACCGGCTTCATTCCGTTGTCCTGCAGGAACTTCCCCAGGGCGAACCAGTAGTGGCCCGTCGGCTCCATGCCCGGGATCACAGCGGTCTTGCCATGCTTTTCTGCAATATCCTCCATCCATGCCTTGAGTGTCTGGAAGCCAGCTTCTGTGTTGCTGAATTCCAGCGGTTTCTTTGTGTACTCGTAGTTGCGCCAGTCAAATGCCCTGGCATAATGGGTCTCGCTTCCCACATCGATCCCTACGATTAAAGTTTTTTCAGTTATGGATGCAATTTTTGCGTTTTGTGTGTTACAATTCATCTTGGATACCTCTCTGTTCAATAAGATTTTTACTAACCGTGCAAAGTCAGCAATCTTATTTTACTCTGAGGTATCTTTTTATCAACCACCCTTCCTGGAATTTCCTATATTTGAATTATACAGGAAGCTCCTTTCAATAACAAAGCACTGCGGCCTATTTCGTTTTATCAATCTGATTGTACCAAGCCGCTTATGCGGCAGCAATATGCCTATACCATTGCAGAATTAACCGCAGTGTGCACATGATCTCGTGACTGCAGAAGCGTTTCTTTTATCTCGGAATAGATATCCTCATACGAGGACAGATCGAAATTATTCATAGTCAATCCTCTCATTTCACCGCCGGGTCCACAATGTTCGTGGTTCTCCTCCACTCCTTCGTCCCTTCCACCTTCAGCGCCGCCTGTGTGTGCTTCGCCAGGAACCTTGTCAGCGGATACACGTCAATCCAGATCTCGTTATTTCCTTCTGGGACTCGTCAAAGATCAGCTGCAGTCCCCAGTGCAGATGCACGATTTTCCACCTTATTTCAACTCTGTCCTTCGCATACACCTCCACCCGCTCTATCAGTTCGTCCAGAAACTGCTCTCCTCAGGCTCCTATTAGCACTTCCTTCCCCCGGAAGGCAAACCCGTACTTCCGGATTCTCTCCGCAGGAATCCCCTTTGCCTCTAGGGATGCTGCATATTGCATGCGGTCAATCTGCTTCAGCGCAGCCGTCACAGTATCTGCAAGGTTCTTCTCATCCGAATCCTGCACCTTGAATTCGATAATAATTGCATCCTCCATCAGGATCCCATCCTTATATTGTCTGGGCTCCAGCATCACATCATACCTGCCGAACCCGCTCTCCCGGTTGGATGTCAGCACATACCTATCCGCCAGTTCCACCATCAGCCCCAACACGAACCCATGATAAAAACGTTCCGGTTCCTCCCCGGACGGCCTGCTCCCGGCATCGAAATAGCTGAAACTCTGCAGAGCCACCCTGTTCATATAGACATTCATCGCCTTTATATCATCCAGCAACAGCGCCCTGATAAAATCGTTATAACTGCTGTCGTCCTCCGCAAACCAGTCCCGTACCATGTTTTCAAACATAAAGCGAACTTCCTTGTTCGTCAATGCCAGAGTATAGTAACACCTCCCAGTCTCCTCGAAAAACTCTGTCTCCTCCACTTTCAGATACCCACTGGCCAGCAGAAGGCTCCAGATGGCATTCCTTTTCCAGTTCAGCTGATTGTATACAATCTGTTCGTCTATCTCCATCCGGATCTTTTGACCTTGCATCAGGCTTTCAAAGCCCTGCTTTACCTGTCGGCTGCCCTCTCGAATCAGCTTCCCTGCAAGGCTATTAGCGCTGGTATTTGCCCAGTAGGTGCTTAATTTTCCTGTCTTTAAATAATTTAAAATAGACCACGGATTATAAATATCCCTCTTTTTTCCAAAAGTAAAGCCATCATACCACTTCTTCACTTCTTCCTGCCTGTCCGACATCCCGTATTCAGCCAATGCTGCAAACACTTCTTTTTCCGTAAAACCAAAACTATCCACATATTGTTCAGATGTAGATGTCACTACGGTCAGATTGTTCAGGTCTGAAAATATGGATTCTTTGCTAACTCTCGTAATACCTGTCATGATTGCCCGGTCAAGGTATGGATTCGTCTTGAATGTGGCATTGAACAAATTGCGCATAAATTCCACTATTTCATTCCAGCAGCCATGCACATAGGCCTCCTGCATGGGCGTGTCGTACTCATCCAGCAGAATAATGACCTTTTTGCCATAATAGCGCAACAGATAATTCGACAAGGCATTAAGGGAGCCTGCCGCCAGATAATTTTCCATATCTGCAGATATCTTGCGGAAATCATCCTTTTCTTTTTCATTCAGGCAATCGCTCTCCAGTAAAAAATCGTGCTTATTATACAGTTCAGTGATTATCTGGCAGATCTGTCTTCTGGTATCGGGAAACGTGCCTGCTTTCACTTTAGCAAAAGAAAGGCTGATGACAGGGTATGTTCCCTGAAGAAGCCTGTAACCCTCCTCCTGCCAGATGGCAAGGCCTTCAAACAGTTCCTCTCTCCCAGCATAGTCTATGGAGAAGAACTTCTCCACCATGCTCATGTTCAGCGTCTTGCCGAAGCGCCGTGGCCGGGCAATCAGCGTCACACTGTCCTCATTTTCCCACCATTCTTTTATAAAAGCGGTTTTATCTATATAAAAAATGCCTTTTGCTATGACTGTCTCGAAATCCTGATGTCCGATGCCAACTATTCTTGCCATAGGTGTCCTCCCAACATGATGATTTCCTATATGTAAAAATCTTAACACATTTTCTTGGCAGCGTCTATTGAATTGTACAGGGTATGCTTTGTGTTTTTCTGAACTTATATGTTTATAACTCAAACTTCCCACATCAAAAATGGGATCCGCACCTTGAAAAATCAATACTTTAGCCCACAAAATATCCTCA
>CAXHOW010000020.1:0-60303 GCA_964018205.1 uncultured Acetatifactor sp.
CGGATGCCTTCTCGTCCGTTTCTCCGCAAAAGTGTAGATGAAAACGAAAGCAAGATTAACGCCTTCTTGCAATCGAAGAAGAAAGATTTAGTCAGAGGCGTATCTGCCGAACAGGTGCTGAAGGAGATAGGAATTTTTCAGAAGGACTTGATCCAGGAAAAAATCACCGATGGAGACTTCGCTCCAAACGCTGAGTCCACTATACGGCAGAAAGGCAGTAGCAAACCATTGATTGACAGCGGCAGGATGCGGCAGTCGGTCAACTATGTCATTCAGAAGAAAGGAAGTGGGGACTGATGAATTTCTTGAAAAGACCGCACACGCTACGGCGTTATTCTGAGCCGGTTTTTGTGAAGGGGTATTCTTCTATACCTTATGAAGATTTAACGCTCCCTATGGACGTACAGACGTTGGAGGACGTAGTTATCACCACACCGGACGGCTCTAAGTCGGTGCAGAAGCTGAAAGTATTCTGCGACAGCGAGATATTTGTGGAAAGCGAAGCAAAGCAGCAAAAGGCGGACAGGTTATGGTTTCAGAATAAGTGGTTTGAGTGTAAGTCATGCAGACTCAGCGAGAACACTCCGCTGCGGCATTACACAGCTACATTCATTGAATGTCTGGACCAGGAGCCTCTCAATGATGCCGAGGAAAGTGGGGGAACGGAAAATGAACCTGGCGGAAGTTAAGGATAGACTCTATGAATTGACAGACTCGTTCTTCAAAGGAGCAACGGTGATATGGTCCGAACAGATTAACACGAAACCGCCATTACCGTACATCGCCCTTAAATGCGGAGGTGTAGGAAGAACCTCATTCCCGGTGGGTGATGGAGAAGGCAGGAGAGTTTACCAGTCGAAAACAACCTGGGAGGTCAACCTATTTACCAAAGGTCAGCCCATAACAGTTGGAGAAGGCGTTACTGGAAATTACGCCAACACAGCCGTATCTGATTTGTCTGAGTTCGCAAATTATCTGGACTCGGAAGAAATCGTTGACATCATAGCCGGATACGGCATGGACATAATGCTCATGCCTCCGGTGAGGGATTTGACGAATTTGCAGAATGACAGTAAGTACCGCTACCGGGCGATGGCAGAGTTTACAGTCTCATTCGTCCAGGAAGCAGACGGTCCTTATGGAATGGGAGGTATGCCGCTTGTGCCGAACAGCAGCGGAGGCGGCACGAAGGAGATGGCGGAAGCGGAGACTGAAACCATCGAAGAAGTAGAAATCACAGAAGGAGGATATGACGATGAATAATAACCCATTGGACGATATTGTGAAATGCAATATCGAGATTTCCAATCCGGCATCCAACGATGCCACATTTGACAGTATCCTGCTGGTGGTAAAAGGTCCGGAGGCTTCCGGCGAAAAGACCATGAGCAAGACCACTGCAATATCCCAGGCGGATGAATTGCTGGACTATGGATTTACAACGGAGGATGCGGCATACGTTGCAGCTACCGTTGCTTTTTCTCAGAACCCGGCACCGAGCAGTATTTATATCTGCATCCGCAAGGAGACTTCCGCAGAAGGTGCTGAAACCGTAACCTATGAGGACATCAAGAATACGCTTGCGAGAGCTAAAGGTGAGGTTTCATTCTATGGCATCCACATCACAGAGTTTGGTGATGATGCAGACATCCAGGGAGCGATTTCGTGGACGGAGGCAAATGAGAAGATTTTTGGCTTTGAGTATAGCGACATCACCAAATGCCCGGTAAAGAATTTTTCGTTCTACCGTAGCTTCGGATTGTTTTCCGGAAAAGCAGACGGGTATGATGCGGACGAACAGCCGATTGAGAATGAATATGCTGCCCTGGCATGGATGGCTAAATGCTTTGGGTATGATCCCGGAACGGAAACCTGGAACATGAAGGAGCTGGCAACTATCGTTCCGTCTGCTCTCAGTACGGATGAAAAGAAGTCGCTGGAGCAAAGCAGCATCAATTCTTTCCGTAGGTATGCCGGAAGCAATATCACCTTCGGTGGCAATATGCTCTCCGGAGAATGGATTGATGTCATCCGCTTCAGAGATTGGCTCAAAGCAGAAATGCAGATCAATGTGTTCAACGCATTGAAGACCAATCGCAAGGTTCCGTTCACTGATGGAGGCATCGGGCTGATTGAAGGGCAGATGGAAGCCACTCTCTCCAAAGGGCAGACAGTTGGCGGCATCGCTCCTACGGAGTATGACTCGGATGACAATGAAATCCCTGGCTATACCGTAACGGTTCCGCTGGCATCTGATTTGACGGAAGCGGAGAGAAAGTCTCGTAAGCTGACCGGATGCAGATACACAGCCCGGCTTGCAGGAGCTATCCATATCGTAGAAATTCATGGAAATCTCACGTTTTAAGGAAGGAGGAAATAGAAGATGGCGATGAAAACGTACAATCCCAAGAAAGTTACCTGCTCTCTCGGTAGACACATCGTTGTAGGGTACGCTGAAGACAGCATGATTACCATTGATTTTGCCAGTGATGGCACAAGCTATGTGGTAGGTGCTGACGGCGAAGTCGTAAGAAGCATTGATCCTGCCGAAATCTACACCTTGAAGCTGTCAGTCCAGCAGACATCCGCAACCAATGCGTATTTGCAGAAGATGTTCGATAAGGACCGCAAGGATGGTACTGGTACGTTCCCGGTGAATATCAATGATATTCTCGGAAAAGAGAAGTTTTCCGGTGAAGTGGCGTGGGTAACGAAGCCTGCTTCGTTCGTGAGGGGCAAGACTCAGAATGATCGTGAGTGGGAGATTGCAGTAAACAAAGGACAGTTCAAATAGGAGGTAAACAGACATGGCACTTAAACAGGTAGAGCCGACAATGGAAAAGGTTGGCGGAAATAAGTTTTACATCACACCGTTTGCGGCATTTAAGGCTGCAAACCTCACCGGGGAGTTAGCTTCAGTGCTGGCTCCCCTTTTGGGTGTACTTGCACCCCTGGTAAATGACGGCAGCCTCATGGATGTGGATGCAGGCAAGGCGGCTGAAGCAATGGCAAACTGCACAGCGATTGACGGCGATAAGCTGGAGAAGCTGATGAAGAAATTGCTCCTCGGCGGTCATATCACAGTTGAATTTACCAATGAAGACGGAGAACCAGAAGGGGAAAGGCTGAATGAGGATTTGGCGAATGAGATTTTCTGCGGTGATGTGCAGGATATGTTCGTCTTATGCTTCCATGTCATCAAGCTGAATTTCAACGGTTTTTTCAAGAAGTTCGCCGCCCTATCTGGGAAGGCAGGGTTGGCAGAGGTCAAGACGCCGAGAGCAGTCTTGTAAAATACGGCAAGTTCGACTACTCACAATTTAGCGAGTTGGAACTCCGCTGCTACATTCTGATTAAAGCAAGGATGGCTTCAATGTATGAACTCCAGGAGGTGTATACCCTGGATGAAGCATTGAAGCTATATGCCTTGTATGAAATGGAACTGGATGTAGAAAAGGGGAGAGCTGACGAACTGGAAAGGAGGACTTAAAGTTTGACGATACGAGACATAGCGGTGGCATTTGGGTTCGAGGTTGATAGAAACAGCGAGAAGCAGGCGGAAAACAGCATCAAAGGCATCAAAAATCTCGCCACAAAGTTACTCGGTGTTATCGGAATTGGCTTTTCCATCGCTGGTCTCAGTGAATTGGCAGAAACTGCCGCAGAAGCAGAGGCTTTGAAGTCTCAGTTTACGCAGGTATTCGGTGAAATGGAAACCGATGCCGCAAGCAAGCTAGATGCAATAGCGGACGAAACCGGTGTTGCAGTAAACCGGATGAAGGGCAGCTTCACACAGATAGCCGCCTTCTCTAAGACAACCGGACTGGATCAAGCCCAGTCTCTTGAAATTGCTGACAGAGCAATGAAAGCCGTAACAGACTCGGCGGCGTTTTACGACCGGTCCATCGAAGATGTAACGGAGTCAATGCGGTCCTTCTTGAAAGGAAACTTCGAGCAGGACGCAGCTCTTGGTCTGTCAGCAACGGAGACAACACGAAACGCTGCCGCAAACGAATTGTACGGCAAGTCGTTCAAAGACTTGTCTGAGGCAGAGAAACAGTTCACTTTGCTGTCGATGGTAGAGGAAGCGAATAAGGCATCCGGCGCTTTAGGGCAGGCTGCAAGGGAGTCCGACACATGGACGAACCAGTTAGGAAACTTGAAGCAGTCGGTTACGGACCTTAAAGCCGCCGCCGGAAGTGCGTTCCTCAAACCGGCAGTGCAGGTGCTGAAGATATTAAACGGCCTGGTGCAGAAGGCAACCGCAGCCATACAAGAAATGACCGGGGAAACCGGATTTCTCACACGTTCTTTCGAGAGGTTCCATGCCCTTGTCAAACGATTGCAGCCGGCGATAGACAGAATGAGCCAGACACTATCCAGGGGAATATCAAAGGGCATTGATGTTGCGAAGGGCATTGTGGATAAGCTCGGCGGTTTGGAGAATGTACTGAAGATAGCCGCAATAGCTGCCGGCGCCTTCATAGCCGTAATGAGCGTTGCAAAGATTGTGAGCATGATAAAGGCGGTCGGAGGATTGGCTGGAATAGTCAGCAAGCTGGCGAAGGTATTCAGCCTTGCAAATCTGAAGATACTGGCAATCATTGCCGTTGTGGTGATCCTAGCACTGATAATTGAGGACTTCATCAATTTTATGATGGGGAATGACTCGGTTATCGGAACTCTTTTTGAGAAAGCCGGCATCAGTGCAGAAGATGCCCGGCAGATGATTGTCAATGCCTGGAACAAAGTTAAAGAATTTCTGCTCGGCGTATGGGATTTCATCAAGCAGGCAGCCCTAATGTGGGTGGATGCCATCAAAGGATTTTTTGAGCGGCATGGTGAGAGCATCCGGCAGAATTTTGAAAGAGCATGGGGAATAATCAAGACGTTCCTCAAAGGAGTGTGGACCTTCATCTCCCAACTGGCATCTACGCTGTTCGGAGATACGGAGGACAGCATTGACGGTTCCACGACCAGCACGAAAGATAAGCTGCTCGAAGTATGGGGAGCAATTTTGGATGCACTGTCGGCTATATGGGATGCACTGTATGAAGTCGGAAGTGCTGTTTTTAATGCCATTGCCACAGTGATAGAAACCGTATTCGGCTGGATACAGACATTTTGGAACAACTGGGGCGAAAGAATTTTGTCCTGGTTCAAAGTGTTATGGGATAGCCTGGGCGGTATTCTGAACGGCTTCCTGGAAATCATCAAAGGAGTGGCGAATTTCATATCATCGGTATTCACTGGCGATTGGCAAGGAGCCTGGGAAGCTATCAAGCAGGTGTTCGTTGGTATATGGGATGTCATTGTGAATTTCATTACCGCAGTATGGGATACCATAAAAATGCTGTTCGAGATGGCGCTCGGAGCGATTAAGGCGATATGGGAAGCTATATGGGGAGCAATCAGCAGTTTCTTCCAGGGAATATGGAATGGAATTGTGTCGTTTGTGACCGGAGTATGGAATACCATTACCAGTACAATATCGAACGCAATCAACACCGCATACAATACGGTGGTTTCTGTATTGCAGGCGATATACAATTTTTTCAGCAACATTTTCAGCAGTATAGCCAATTTCGTAAGCAGCACGTTTTCCAATATACTGAACGGCATCATCACCACAGTCACCAGTATTAAGGATGCCATAGTCAACGGCTTCAATGCTGCCATAGACTTCATCAAAGGTCTGCCAGGGCAAGCGATACAGTGGGGCAAGGATTTCATAGGCGGACTGAAGGACGGTATCATGTCTGGAGTACAAGGAATTGTTGATGCGGTAAAAGGCATCGGAGATAAGATAAGGTCATTCCTGCATTTCTCCGTTCCGGACGAAGGACCATTGACAGATTATGAGTCGTGGATGCCGGACTTTATGAGCGGTCTCGCAGAAGGCATCTCCAACAACGAAAATACAGTCCTGGATAAAGTGAAGGGGCTGGCAAGCGGAATAGCAACATTAACGCAGGCGGCGGTAGCACAGCCTGCAACTGCAACAACAAGCACTGTAAACAATAAGACATCCAACGTCACGCAGAATGTGAATATTGATAACACATACAGCGGCGGATCAGCGGATGCACAGAAAGCAGTGTCCAGGACCATGAAGAAGTCGGCAACCGATGCGACAACTCAGATGGCTAGGGCATTGGCGTATTCAAGGGGGTAGGCAGACATGGCGAGAAAGAAGTTAAAACCAGTGAGTATATGGGGCATTGAGTTCGATGCTCTGATTGACGAGACGAAAAACCTGTCTGCCACAATCCCGACATATCCGGTTGAAAAAGGATTTCCAGTGTCAGATACGATTATCCTGGAACCGATCAGCGTACAGATGACTCTGTATATCAGCAATACGCCGGTTACATGGCTGTACCGGCATGGAAGTTCTACCGACCGGGTAAATAAGATATGCGATCTGCTGGAGCAGAAATGGCTCAAAAAGCAGCTTGCAAAGATTGTAACTACCGAAGCTATCTACAAGGATATGGGAATTACCAGCATCAGCATTAAGAAGTCGCATGACATCGGGTATGCAAGGGAGGTATCCATATCTGCACAGAAGGTTCGGATAACCAAAAGGAAGACGGTCAAGATACCGTCTTATGTACTGAAAAGTGGAGAGACAAAAGCCAATGCCGGAACCGCTTCGACATCAACATCGTCAAGCAAATCCAGTACCGGCTCCGGAAACGGAGGTTCCGGCGGCGGAGGCGGTTCGTCAAGCAGCAAAGGCAGCGGAAGTTCCGGAAGCTCTGGAAGTTCCGGTGCAAAGAAAGGGCAGTCTATCCTCTATGGTGCAGCCAGCGGACTCGGATTGATATAGGAGGTGGAGAATTTGCTTTACATCAAAGTGCCGGACATGAATGATAGTATGTCAACGCTGTCGATTGATGGTGTGGAGTATCTGCTCCGCTTCACATACAACGAGAAGTATGATTACTGGAGTTTTGGACTGTATACGGCAGAGGAAGAACCTATTGTCGCAATGACAAGGATTGTTCCGAACTTCCCGATCATGCACTATTACACCTACTCAGATATTCCGGATGGCATCTTCGGATGCCTTTCGGATACTGATACAGTTGGGAGGCAGGCGTTCAACAATCAGACGGCAGAGTTTGTCTACATTCCAAATGTAGAATTGGAGGAATGATATGGCGAATGAGAATTTTATGAGAACGTACACCATGAAGTGCGGAAAGATGAAGTCGAAAGGCTTTATGATAGGGAATATCCATAATGCGACAGAGACCACGCTGCACGTTTCGTTCAGTGTTGAGAAGTGTGATGTGGAAAGCCCCAATACAGCGAAGGTCCAGGTGTGGAATTTGTCCGATGAAAATTTGAAGATACTAGACGGTAAGGACTGCATAGTCGAACTGAAGGCAGGATATGGAAACAACAACGCCCTCATTCTTGTCGGCAATGTCACATCGGTAATCACAACTCCGGAGAACGCAGACCGGATGACGGAGATTGAGGTGATGGATGGCAGAGTGGAGTTAAGGGATACCACAATCAGCATCTCAATAAATGGTTCTGTAAATTGCAAAGATGTCTATAAGAAAATCGCAAGCAAGATGGGGCTTCCCATCACATTTGCCGGCGATTTGTCATTTAAGAAGATGCCAAACGGCTTCAGCTATACCGGAAAGGCAAAGAACGCATTGCAGAAGATAGCCAAGTATTGCGGACACAGCTGGACCATTCAGAACCAAACGATACAGATTACATGGCCTGGACGGGCGATAAGTGCAAGAGGGTTTCTGCTGAACTCTGATACCGGACTGATAAGCATACCGAAGCGAATAACGATTGGCTCCACGTCAGATAAAGAGGAGTCACAGACCGGATGGGAAGTCGAGTATTTCCTCAACGGAGCAATCGGTGTCAATGATGTTGTGAAGATACAAAGCTCAACGGCGAATGGCTATTTCCGGGTGTATAAAGTCACCATTGACGGAGACAACATGGAAGGGGATTGGGTATGCACCGCTCAGTTGCTGGAGATTAAGGCACAGCCGAAGCTGGATAAGAAGGCGGACAATGCCAAAAAGTCCAGCACCACTCCGGAAAAAGGCGGAGACATCAAGAAAGGTGATAAGGTCAAAGTGATCCGGACGTTCAAACAAGGCACTAAGACCAAAGGATACCAGTATGCAGGCGGCACGTTTGTATGCTGGTATTCTGTATATGATGTCATCCAGGTTAAGGGTGACAGGGTAGTAATTGGAATTGGCAGCACAGTAACGGCTGCCGTAAACATGAAGGACCTGGCGAAAGCATAGGGAGGTGATTAGACATGATGCAGGAGCTTACGCAGCAGATTGAGGAAACCGCAAGGGCGGTGACTGATGAAATCCATACAGCTATGCCCGGAACTGTTATTGCGTTTGATCCGGGAAGCGGAACCGCAACGGTAAAGCCAAGCGGCAAGTATGTGACAGCAGACGGAAAGAGCCTCGACTATCCGCAGATAACGGATGTTCCAGTCACCTTCCCGTTCTGCCAGACGGCAGGAGTCGGGATTGCCTTCCCGGTAGGGAAAGGAGATAGCTGTCTGATAGTCATATCAGAGGTTGAGCTTGATGAATGGCGGACCGGTGCTGAGTCCGAAGGCTCGCTTCGGTTTGATTTGACAAGTGCAATGTGCATACCCGGTCTGCTTGAAGGCGGAGGAGACATCATCTCCAAAGCCTGCCAGAATAACGCAGTAATTGTCGGAGCCGGAGACGTTGAAGTCATGGTGTCCGATGCCGGTGCGGTGATTACGTCCGGAGGCACGAAGATGACCGTCTCAGACGATGGTGTAGCCATCAGCGGCGATTTGAAAGTAGATGGCAATATTTCTTCCACTGGAACGATAACGCCTTAAAATGAAGCCATCAGAAGCTAAAAAAGGCATCCTCGGTATTTGACCGAAAAGCCGGAGCAGGAGGTGCTTATGGATATATTGCTTGACAGAAGCGGAGACCTTCTCGTCACTAAGGCAGGAGACATCCTGCTGGAGAACTCAGTCGCACAGAAGATACGGATACGGCTGTTGTGGTTTGAAGGCGAATGGCGGTGGAATACCGATGAAGGTATGCCGTACATGACAAATCTGCTTGTTAAGAACCCGGATACAGACTACTTCGAGAGCATTGTCCGGGAGAAGATTTTTGAAGTAGATGAAGTAGTAGATGTAAGAGATGTGCGGATTGTGTATGATGCCAGGACAAGGGAGGCTGCCATACATTATGTCGCATTGACAGATTACGAGACCATAAAGGAGGAGGTGAAGATAAGATGTCGGACTATGGAGTGACAAATCAAGGCTTCGTTCTGAAACGCATGGATACCATCCTGGAGGAGATACATTCCGATTTGACGGAAGGATTTGGAGTTGATACCCGGCTGTCCGGAACTTCATTCCTGGATACGCTGGTTACGACATTCGCTGGACAGATTGCAGACTTGTGGGAGACAGCCCAGGACAGTTACTATGCGAAATATCCGGCAACTGCAACCGGAGTCAACCTGGACCATTCAGTCCAGTACGGCGGCATACGCAGGATGCCGAACAAACGGACCTGCTATCCCCTGCACTGTACCGGCGATGACGGTGCATACATTCGTGAGGAGGCGATAGTTGCCACAAATACGATGCCGGAGGTCAGATTGTATTCTGCCGATGAATTTCAGATTACCAGGGATAACTTCAATGCCGTCTGCATTAAGGTGGCGGTTGTTGAGAATGAAGCGGTGTATACGGTGACGATCAACGGCAATCAGTACAGTTATTCAAATTCCGATGGTTCCGAAGGAGACATCCTGGAAGGATTGAAAGCGGTGATTACCAACGCTGAATATGTGGTGGAGTTCAATGCCTCTGATAACATTCTGAAAATTACGGATACGGTGAAGTCGAGAGGAAATGCCCTGGTGCTGTCGGATAACCTCACAACGAGCAGTGTCACAACGATTGCCAATTTCTTTACGCAGGAGTACGGACACATCACGCTTCCTTATGGGATTGTGACAAAGATGGTGAACAATATCACCGGATTTACAGAAGTGACGAATCAACTGGAGCCGACTTATGGCAGATTGCAGGAGTCAGACATTGAATTGCGGCAATCGTACATTGCCAAGTCAGCGCTTCGTTCCAACACGATGATAGACAGCATTGTTGCTGAATTACTGAACAATGTTGCCGATGTAGAGTCAGCATCCGGTTATGAGAATGACACAGACTATACGGATGAAAGGGGGCTGCCGCCGCATAGCGTAGAAATCATCGTTGAAGGCGGAGATAATAACAAGATTGCTGAAGCTATCCTCCGGAGAAAAGCCGGAGGTATTCAGACACATGGAAGTGTTACGGTCAATGTTCCCGGAAAGTATGGCGATACAATACCGGTGCATTTCAACAGACCGGAATATCTGTATACCTGGCTGAAAGTCGTGCTTCATGGAAACAGTGGAAAGTTGCCTACGAACTATGCGGCGCTCACCACAGCCTCGATATGCGAGGATGGAAGCCAGATGGTTGCCGGGAACAATCTGCTCACACAGTTGCTTAACGAAGGCATCTACAATGCAGTTGCCGGAATAACCTATGTCGAAATCAAGACGGCGTATTCGACCGACAAGGCATACATTCCGAAGGAAGGAGATTATAAGGCAGAGAATATCATCGTCACATCAAGGCAGAAGGTGCTGATAGATGAACGGAGAATTGAGGTGACGTTCGATGCAGATAGCTGATATTTGGCTCCGGGATTTGCCGCAGCAGTTCCAAAGCAAACACAATATCGAGGTTTTGATAAAAGCATTTTCTAAGCAGATGCAGGAGCTGGATAAGGTATTCCAGGACCTCAACACCATGACAGATATTGATGATGCTGTCGGGCAGAACCTGGACTATGTAGGAACAATCATACCGCTCACAAGGAAAGAGGCTGGCGAGTTAGCTGGCATTGGAGTTACCGATCCGGTAATCTCTGATGACCGTTACCGCCAGTTTTTGCGTTATCAGAATTTGGTGAATACGAATGAGTGTACCTACTATGACCTCATGGAAGGACTGGCATTGCTATGGGATGTCTCCCCGATTTATTACATCGAGGACCCGGATATGCCGGCAACAATCATTCTGACAATGCCGTTTCTGAAGCCGGGAGGAGAAGTGGTTCGTCTCGGCGAAGTTCCGATGGTAAAGCCTGCTGGTGTCCGGATTGAGTTTGAATATCTGATACGGTATGCGGTTGAAACGCTTGTGCGTTGGGTGTATTCGGTGTATGGAGTGCCGCTCTGCAATCAGTTACTATGCGGCCAGCATCCACGCCCTGGCTCCCTGGGAGAAATCCTGCTATTGCAGACGGAAGTGGAACTGGAGGAAATAAGGAAAATCTTCGAGCAGACGAAGACCGGAACAATCCGGGTAGGAGGAAAGCTGTATGACTCCACCAAAGGAGAGATAATCACCGATGATGTGGAGATTGAAATAAATGCAGATTACCAGATTGAGGAGCTGATCCTCGCCGGGCAGGTGGTGTCCGGAACGCATCCGATACAGTCCGTCAATGGATTTGTTATGGGAACCACCGTAGAAGCCGCCGGGAGCAGCACCATCGTATCGGCGGATTTGCCGTTATCCGGCACATTTCCTATCCAGTCCGTAGAGGGCGTAATGATAGGCAGTAGTGTAGAAGCTGATAGAATTGTCAGCAATGCAAAAGTAAACGCTCCTCTGACCGGTACGCTTGTCACAAGCGGTACTACGGAGGAGAAAACGCTGTTCGTATCTACGGAGACGGTCAGCGTGGAACCAGTAGTCCATATTGCGGCGGTGAAGCCCAGGAGGTGCGGAACCGGCGTTTGTGGAAATAAATCATAAGGAGGTAGAAAACAGATGTCTTTTTGGTCCACAGATTTTATGAATGACCGAAGGAAGCAATGGCTGGCGGCACTGGTTAAGTTCCAGTTCCGGGTAGGCTCAACCTGGCACGATGCGGTAATCAACACGAAGCGTATCGTTGGAAACCGGGTGGAGATTATCGTCAGCTTCCCTCGGACATCATCCGGCAGTCAGACGATTACGGCAGTCCGTATCATTGATGTGACCGGAAAGCAGTGCGGCTTCCAGGAAACGGAGGTTGTGAGGGCATCCAGCCAGGGAGTTCTGACTAAGTTCGAGTTCCCTATCTACGAGAAAGAAGGTGAAGAAGCATGAATGGCAGAGAGCAGCCGTACATCAGAGGAAACGGAACCGGAACATACGAGCCTACTCAGTGGCTTGACGATGTTCCTGGCATCCAGGAAGGTACGCCGCAGGATGAACAGCACTTCAACAACATGGAGACCGGTATCAACGGCTCCAATCTGTTAGGAGAGTTTCTTGCGGAGGTCGTATCGAAACAGCAGAAACGCCTGGATGACATTGACGGTGAGGTGATTGCAGTCACGCTCACCAACACGCAGGACTATTACGCCAACAATTCCACGAAGACGGTGGCGTTGTCCGTCCGCAGAGATACCCTGGACTACATCGTGGATGCAGAAATCCAGGGGGATACCGTCAATGTCGGAGACATTGTTGTCTATGACAAGCAGGTCAATGGCTTCAAGGTAAAGTTCACCGGAAGTGCAGCTTCGGTGGCTTTGAAACTTTATGTGCATGGAGGTAATGCGGCGTGAGTGTAGGTGTGATTATCAGAAGTGACGAGAGAGTTCGTCAGCAGAATGAGGCATTAAGGGAGTATGGCATCAACCCGGACAGAGCAACAGCACACCAGCGAGACATGGCAGACTGTATCGCTCAGAAGACCAACGAGGCTTACGATGAAGCCCGAAGAAAAGGAGGAAGCAGACGATGAATGTAATCGAAGTAAATGAAGGAACGAAAATTCCGTATTCTGTCAGCAAGACGAAGATCACGTTCGATGACGAGCTTATGCTGAATGTGCAGAAGTTGGAGCGTGATTTTGATGTCTGCATTGACATCTGCATCGACAAGTATGGCATGGTGACTACCGGACTCGGAGTGAAGTATGCGGCTCAGATTGAAATTCCGGCCAGGGAATATACCGAGCATACCGAGGAGAACCCCGACTATGATCCGGAAGATGAAACGAGCCGGGAAACCATCACCACGAAGGAGCCGGTTCCGTTCAGCATGGCAAATGTTACTTTGAAACTGTATGCGATTTAAGGAGGTAAAGATATTATGGCAAATTACGATCAGTTTGCAGCGGCAGTAAAGGAGATTTCCGGGGGAAAGAATATCGTCCTGCTGGATGACCTCGGCATCCCTTCTGTGTATGTACCCATCAATAAGCTGAAGAACAGCGAGCTTGTGTCCGGATTGAGTGAGAACATTCATCCGGCGTTCAGCGTTGCGGTCAACGGCGCACAGGTAGAGAAGGATTGCTTCTACTACTCCAAGTATCAGAATGTAGTCATCAATGGAAGAGCATACTCCCTGGCTCACAGAGACCCGAAGGTGTATGTGACTTTCGACCAGGCAAGGGAGGCTTGCGAGGCAAAGGGAGCCGGCTTCCACCTGGGAACTATGGCAGAATGGGCGGCGATTGCTCTCTGGACTAGGAAGAACGGCACGATGCCGCATGGCAATAACAACTACGGCAGAGATGTCAGCTTCACGCATGAGAAAGGGCAGGAGTCCTCGCATGAAGGGGAAGGAAGCACCAGGAAGACAGACAGAACATTCACCGGTTCCGGTCCTGCAACATGGGGGCATGATCACACCATTTTCGGCATCCAGGATTTGAATGGAAACGTATGGGAATGGGTAGGCGGTATGCGTTTGAAGGAAGGAGAAATTCAGATTATTCCTTACAACAACGCTGCCCTCGGAGCCGAGTGCGACCAGTCCGCAACATCGACACTCTGGAAGGCAATCAAGAACGATGGTTCCATTGTCGCTCCTGGAACCGCTGCAACGCTGAAGTACGATTGGGTATCCAGCAAAATTCAGCTGACTACCGGCATTACGACAGCCGCCGATACCGGACGTTATTGCGAATACAAGGACATGACACTGGCAAGCGGCTTAACGGCTCCGGAGTTGGCGAAGGTGCTGCTGATTTATCCGGACACTCCGAATGGGGATTATGCCGGTGACGGTCATTGGATGAACAACTCCGGAGAGCGTTTGCCGCTTTGTGGGGGCGGCTGGGCCGATGGCGCCTCTGCTGGCGTGTTCTACGTGGCTTTGGACGGCCCTCGCTCGTACTCGAACAGCGGCGTCGGCTTCCGCTCCGCTTATGTAGAACTGTAAACTGTCAACTGTATTCTGTTAGGCGAACGGTAGTGAGCCTTTAGACCTATGCGTCCTATGGAAAGTCCAGGGAAAGTCCGAGGACTGTCCGGCGGACGCATTTTTTGGAGGTAATCATGGCGAAGAAAGATGAAGACAAGAAGGACCCCACGCTGTTGAAAATCCAGGATATGATTGAGTACGCATTTCCGCAGATAGACAAATTTCCGAGACCGGAGAAAAGCTATGAAGGAATGGCAACCCGGCTGAAAGGCATCATGGCACGAATGGCGGAGAACTGTATGGATACGAAAAAGTGCTACTATGCAAAGTCTCTGCTAAAGCAGCTGGACGAACTTGACCGGGAGATTATGCACTGCAAATTTTGGGTGAAGGTGGCGTACCAGACGAAGCTGTTTTCATTCAAGAATTTTGAAGTCATCAATGACTACCTCGAACAGATAGGCAAGATGACCGGGAGCTGGATGAATACGGTGAGAGAGGCAGAGAAGAAAGAAAATTACGGCAAGAAATAATGCAACTTGTATTTTGGGAATGGACTACTGCGTTTGCCGATTTGTGGGGGCAACTGGAACAATGGCGCCAATGCTGGCGTGTTCAACGTGAATTTGAACAACCCTCGCTCGAACTCGAACAGCAACATCGGCTTCCGCTCCGCTCTACCCTCATATGCCGGATTAGCAGGATTTCTAAGGATGTCCTGCCAGTGCGAGGGGATAAAGGAGTCCATTTCCGCTCCGGACCGTATGGTAGGAGAAAAATAGGCATCGTTCGTGGTTGGGCGGTGCCGCCCTTTGAGGAGACCAACAAATCTTAGGGCAACCTGGGAAGCTGCAAGTAGCTTTGGCGAAAGCTGTGACACTAGAGAGGATGATGCAATGAAGATAAAGAATGTGTTCGACCTCATCTTCTCAATGGAGAACCTATACGGTGCTTTGGAAGATGCTTCCAGGGGAAGGAGATACCAGTCCGATGTACTGGATTTCAACTCCGATGCCTGGGATAATCTGAAAGACCTGCGAGAAGAAGTAATCAGCGGTTCGTACTGGATTGAGAAGTATTACATTTTCTATATCCACGAACCGAAGCTGAGAATGATTATGTCGATTGCCTTCAAGCATCGCATCGTCCAATGGGCTATATACCGGGTGGTAAACCCGGTACTTGTGCCGGGGTACATCGAGGACAGTTACGGATGTATTCCCGGCAGAGGTAGCCTAAGTGCAATGAAGAAGCTGAAATACTGGCTGGAGTTCGTGAGCCGCAAAGAGGGTGAAAGTTGGTTTTATCTGAAGCTCGACATCAGCAAATATTTCTATCGGGTATCGCACCGGATATTGAAGAAGGTGCTGGCGAAGAAGATTAAAGACGAGAGGCTGCTGGAACTTCTGTATGGCATTATTGATTGCAAACATACGCCGTTCGGTCTTCCTCCCGGAAAGAAACCGGAAGAAGTACCACTGGAGGAAAGACTGTTTGATGTCGGTATGCCTATCGGCAATCTGCTTAGTCAGATGTTTGCTAATATCTACCTGGATATGCTGGATCAGTTCTGTAAAAGAGTTCTCGGCATCCGGTATTACATCCGGTACATGGATGACGTTATCATTCTTAGTTGCGATAAAGTCCAGCTTCGGGAATGGAAGGACCGCATCGGTGAGTTCCTGGAGACAGAACTGGAACTGAATTTGAATAATAAGACTTGTATCCGTCCCATCGGACAGGGTATTGAGTTTGTAGGATACAGAGTTTGGGCGGATCGTGTTGTTCTGAGAAAAAGCACCACGCTCCGGATAAAGCGGAGTCTGAGTGGTGTCCGCCGGCTATATGAGAGCGGAAGGATGCCGCTGGAGAAGGTTACGGAAATATTCACTTGCTACATAGGTATGCTGAAGCACACCGACAGCCAGGCTCTGATAGATAAATTGTACGAAGACATGGTACTCATTAAAGGAGGCTCTGATGAAAAAGAGGAAAAGGAAGAATTTGTTCCGATGCTCCCACAAGAAGATTGGTATTTGTGCTATGAACTATACGGAGTGTACGGAGATATGTGCATGGCACAGCAAATGTGAACATTGCCTTAGTTGCCACATTCCTGCCGGGCAGTACCCTTGCAGTAAATGTGAGCTTTTGAGGATAGATTTGAGACCGCCCGAATAAGGCGGTTTTCTTTATGCGGAAAGGAGGTGAGAAGGAGATGGATAACCCGGTAACACATAGAGAGCATGAGGAGTTCCGGAGACTCATGGAGTCTGAGAATGAGCGGTTGAAGGAGGAAAATGACCGCCAAAACCACCGCATTGCCGTCTTGGAGGGCAGCATCCAGGAAATCAAAAAGCTGACTGCATCGACCGAAAGGCTGGCTGCCAACATGGAGAATATGCTGAAGGTCCAGGAGCAGCAAGGACAGCGCCTGGCACAGATTGAGAGCCGGGATGGTGAAAAATGGAGGAAAGCGATGGCGTACATCGGCACTGCAATATTGGGGGCTGTTCTTGCTATCGTTTTCGCCAAGATTGGATTGTAAGGAGGTAGGCGGAGTGAGGCGAAAGAAGGAAGTACGAACAATGGATGTCATCCTGGTGTTCATTGCCGTCTTCCTGCTCGCCTTCATTGTCACCATGATAATTCTGTACTACACCACCGGGGCAATCCCGGATACCTTATGCACCTGCGTATTTGCTGCGTGTGGAGGGGAGTGCGGAGTCATGGGATGGATCAAGACAACGAAGGAGCGGCAGAGAGACCGGCAGTATGAACTGGAGGACAGAAAACACCAGGAGGACCTGGAAAAGCAGAATGGCAATGGCTCTGAGGAGACCATGCCGGAATAGGAGGAAGATATGAATTTTTTCATCAACAACTGGTATCTGATTGTGGCAGGAGCCGCTGTACTGGCAGGAGCCGGGTACAGTGTGTATGTGTTCGCCAAGAGACCGCACACCGAACAGCTGAAGTCCGTAAAGGAATGGATGCTGTTTGCGGTAACAAAGGCTGAGAAGGAGCTAGGCTCCGGAACCGGAAAGCTGAAGCTGAGGTATGTTTACGATATGTTCATCGCAAAGTTCCCCTGGCTTGGCAAGGTAGTCAGCTTTGAAATGGTGAGCATGATGGTTGACGATGCCCTGGATGAAATGAGGGTGATGCTGGAGAGCAACAAGGCAGTCAAGGAATATGTGAGTGGTCCTTCCGAAGCAGAGGAGACCGGAAAGGAGCAGTAATATGGCACTGAAAGGAAAGACGGTCCGGGAGCAGATATGGAACTATCTGAAATCCAAAGGACTGAGCAATCATGGCACAGCAGGACTTATGGGTAATCTGTTTGCGGAGTCCGGGCTTAACCCGAAGAACCTTCAGAACACGTCCGAAAAGAAGCTGAACCATACGGATGACTCGTACACCCAGGCGGTGGATGACGGTTCGTATGACAACTTCGTCAAGGACAGTGCCGGCTATGGGTTGGCACAGTGGACCTACTGGTCCAGGAAGGAGAAGCTGCTCAATTTCGTGAGGTCACGAAAATGCTCTGTCGGTGATTTGGAGGCACAGCTTGATTTTCTTGTAGAGGAATTGAGCGAAAGCTATGGCACAGTCCTGGCGAAGCTGAAATCCGCAAGGTCAGTGAAGGCGGCATCCGATGCCGTTCTCACTGGCTTTGAGAAGCCGAAAGACCAGAGTAATGCCGTAAAGGAGAAACGAGCCGGTTACGGCCAGCAGTATTATGACGAGTTTGTATCAAGCAAAAAAGAAGGAGGTAACAGCAATATGACCGAAGCACAGTTAAGACAGAAAGTAGTTGGAGTTATGCAGGGGTGGATTGGCTGCAAGGAGAGCAACGGCAGCCACAAGAAGATTATCGACATTTACAATGCACATAAGCCGTTGGCGAGAAGCTATGCAGTGAAGTATACCGATGCGTGGTGTGCCACTGGTGCATCCGCTGCGGCAATCGTTGCCGAACTGACGGACATCATTCCTACTGAGTGCGGATGCAATCAGATGATTGAGCTGTTCAAGAAGATGGGGGCGTGGCAGGAGAATGATGCTTACGTTCCGTCTCCTGGAGATTATATCTTCTATGACTGGCAGGACAGCGGTGTCGGAGACAATACCGGAGGTGCGGATCATGTCGGTGTTGTTGAGAAGGTTGCCGGAAGTACCATTACGGTGATTGAGTGCAATATCAACGATGCCTGCGGAAGGAGAAATCTGAAGGTGAACGGCAGATACATCAGAGGCTATGGCGTTCCGAAGTATTCCAAGAAAGCCACTGTACCGAAGGGCGAGGATGTAAACAAGTCCGGCACTCTGAAAGTCGGCGATGTTGTGAACTTCACCGGCAGCAAGCAGTTCACCAGTTCTTATTCCGGAGCAACGAAGAAGTCTGCGAAGCCTTGCCAGGCAAGGGTAACGGCGATCAGTGCAGGAAAGCCGCATCCGTATCACCTGGTTGCACTCAGCGGAGGCAAAGTGTACGGCTGGTGCGATGCCGGCGATATTGAAGGTGCATCCGGCTCCAGCGGTTCGTTCAAGGTAGGCGATAATGTTTCCTTCACCGGAGACAAGCACTATACCAGCAGCTATGCCGGGGCAAGCGGAAAGTCTGCGAAGCCTTGTAAGGCGAAGATTACCGCTGTGAATAAAAACGGCAAGCATCCGTATCATGTGGTGGGCGATACAGTGTATGGATGGGTAAACGCTTCTGACATCAGCAAATAGGAGGTGCCGGAGTGAAAAATTACATCGGTGTTAAGATTGTCAAAGCTGAACCGCAAGTGAAAAACGGCAAGCCCGGATACAAGGTTGTATATCCGGATGGCTATGTGTCGTGGAGTCCGAAAGATGTCTTTGAGGAGGCATACCGGGAGCTTGGCTGCGAAGACTTCATAAATGAAGATATGTAAGAGAGGACCTCTCCGTTGCAATAGTGCTTCGGGGAGGTCTTTTTTTGTTGCTCACAAATGGAGCTGGTGTCAACATTAAATTTCGACAAAAATAAGATTGGCGTTTTAGTCACAATTTCGGATTTTGTTCAAAAAAATTTTTTCAATACCTAATACCTCTACGAAGGAAAAAGCCGGAAAAAGGCAAATAAGAAGTTCCAGGAGACAGAGTATTTTTCAGAAAATTTCCGGAGCATTTCTGCTCGAATTTCTCCATATAGAAAACGTCCGTAGGACAATCCAGCGGACAGTCACAAGGACAGTCCTGCCATTTGGCTCTGGAAAGTCCACCAGAAATATACCGGACAAGGCATTTTTGCATATGAAGCCTTTGATTTTGGTATCAGTAATTCCGGAGATACTTTGGGAGGTCTTTCTTCCTATTATAATATATGCTGATTTTTCATGCGTCCATGTGACAGTCCATGTGACAGTCCATGTGACCGTCCATAGGACAGTCCGCTGGAAAGTCCTTGACCATACCGTCACCGTAAACGTAACCGTAACCTATATATAAACATATATGTGCGTTTGTTGATATGATGGATAAGTCTGTGGATAAAACTCGAAAATTCCAAAAATATTTTCCGTAAAACTATTGACACCACAGGAGGTAGTGTTACGATGCGTTCACGCTAAACAAATACCTAAACTAAGCGAAGCAGTAGGCGGTCAGATGGTTGCATCAATCGGGCGGTTGCCGAAAAGTAGCAAGATAGGGAAATGGAAAATTCCAAAAAATATTCAGTAAAACTATTGACAAATTGGAAAATTCCAGTTACGATGCGTATAAGTTAAATATCAGTAGAACAACTGAAAGCAGGAGGTATTGAGATGAAGGTTTTTAGAATGGCAGATGTTGAGAAGATTGAGGAGATGCTTGCATCCGGAAAAACGGTTGAGGTTGAGTGGAAGGATGGAGCAACCGGTGAGATGAATACAGAGACAGTTAAGTCGGTTCGTTGGGATGGTTTGGTGTTCACCACTGGCGGCTGCATCTATACCGGGATTGATAAGCTGGTTGAAATCCGGGAGGCAGCGTGATGGCTCAGAGAAAGTTTTACCAGGACAGATGGAATGAAAAGAAGGTGTGGGAGGTAGTAAGGCTGGTTGGCGGCTTTTACCTCAAACAGTACATAGATGGGAGACAGCAAGGCAGAGGTCTCCGAACCACTAAGAAATTCATCAAGAGTATCGGCATCCTGGATTTCCAGGAAGTAGCCGGAGCATAAGGAGGAAAAGGACATGGCAGTGAGAAGCATTGAGGAAGCAAGGGTGGAGGCAGTAAAGAGATTGGAAGTTCTGAAGGTGCATGAAAATGTGCTGAGAGAGTTCCGGGAGGAAGAAAAGCTGAACAGGTCGGAACGGCTCGGTATTCTGTACTGGCTGAATGACGAGGAGCAGGCGATGGTGAAGGAGTTCGAGGAGAAGCATGAGGCGGTTGTCTATCATGTCATCCACCAGCACACGAACATCGGCGAGATGTATAGCCTTCTGTATGTGAGCCTGGAAGACGGCGAGTGGTGCATTGACCGGGAAGACCTGGCATCCGGGCAGGCGTTGGCGTATGTGATTAACAAGACGATGCCGGATTGCTCGGAGTTTGGAAGCATTGGCGTGGAGCCTTGCAACGGCGGCATCGTCAGAACATGGTAGGGAGGAATGGAAGATGGCGAGATATTACAGCACACAGCGCCCGGTTATGCCGGGCGGCTTCCCTAGAAAATCCGATGTTGTGGAGATTAAGAATTTTGATGTGAAGACCTTTTGCAAGGAGATAGGGAAGGAAGCCTGGGGATACATAGAGTACCAGGCGGAACTCACGAAAGAGGAAGCGGATGCTTATGAGCTGACACTCGGCGGCATGAAGACCTATTATTGCGTGACTTCCTCAGTAGATGACAAGGGAAAGGTGAGGGCGGCAATCACCAATGTTATTGATGCTGCCTGCAAGCCGGAGAACAGTTTCAAAAGTTTGAAGCACAAAGACATCTATACTGATTGGTTTGAGAGCCGGGAGGAAGCTGAGAAGCTGGTAGAGGGGGCGAAGACGGCATGAAAGCAGGATGGAAAGTGAAGATACCGGACATCGGACCACTGGCAACAGTGATCCAGTCCGGGAAGCAGATGGTAAAGCTGGAACTGGAAGGAGAGCAGTTCTGGATGCCAGTGGAGCTTTTGGAAGTCGAGGAAAAGGAGGCGGCATAGTGGCTTGTGAGAATAATGTAATCAGAAAAACCGACAGCATAGGTCACGCCAGAGAGATTTTAGATACTCATGGAGTACCGCTTCCTCATGGATGGGAGATTGCTATGGGGATGTTGTTAGAAAGTTGCGATTATTTGGAAGTGTGTGGTTTCGGACATAATGCACAGTTCAGATTATGCGAGGAGGAATAGAGATGGAAAAGTATTACTTCACATTTGGAAGTTGGGAGAAGTTCCCTTACAAGAATACATATCTGGTTGTGGTGGCATCCAGCTTTGATGATGCTACGGCTGCTTTTAGAGAAAAGTATCCGGATATTCATGAGAATTGCTTGAATTGCAGCTTTTGGTACAACGAAGAACAATGGGAAAAGACCAGAGTTCTTTATGAGGATAAGAGTCCGGCAGAAGTTATCTTTACAGAGACTTGCTTCGGGAAAAAGCCGGAAGGCTATGGTGATTTGTTCATATTCGTTCCAGAAATGAAGCAGATCGTTCGCATTGCTGAAGGAACCGGAGACAATTTGCTTCCGGAAGACCAGGACCAGGGATATGTGGACTATATCTACTATGAGCAGTACGAACTCAGCCAGGATATGCCGGAGGTTGACGGAGGGCAGGTGATGCTGGAAAAGATGGTGCGAGACCAGTACCGGTGCATGGCGGACAGCATCCAGGACGTATTGAGCATGGCGTATGGCAGTTATATGTATGACTGTATGATTTTGGCATAGGAGGAACCGGTATGAGGATTGTATATGATGACACAATGCATGGCGAGTTGGTGGCGGCTGTTGAGAAGTTCATGGCTTCTTTCGATGTGAAAAGAATAGTTCAGTATGAGTATGGGATGGATAGGGTGCAGATGCACATTCTGAGAGAAAAGCTCAACCTCTATTTGGAGCATTGCAGAATGAGCATTGGGAACAAAGTAACTCATGCTCATGGCATCGGCAATAATTGCCAGTACCCGGTCTATTACTATCCGGAAGGTTCTGATGAAATCCAGGAGTGCGGAAGCATCAATATCAACAGTGGAATGTACGGAGAAGGCTTTGTCAGCTATGAAGATTACAACGGAAATCGGATCGGGGCATTATACGAGGTTAGGACTCGTGGTGTTGTAAAAAAGTAGAAAAATTCAGTTTTTCTATTGACACCCCGGACGGAGGTGCTATCGTTCGCCGCACGATATAACAAATCATATCCGGCGAACGACCGGAGGAAGGAGCAGTTTATGGATGCTATGGAGAGACAGAAACTAACAGAGGATCAGATTGAGAAGCTGGCAGTTGAAATCAGAGAGTTCCTGCTGGAGCATGGTATGTGGCAGGATGTTGATATTTATTTCAACCACAAGAGATTTGGATGCAAGGACCCGGAGACCGGGAGGTACTTCTACAATGACCGGGAGCATCTGTTCGTGGAGGAGGATATCGAGCCGCAGACGTATTTTGAATATGTCAATCCGGACCATATCCTCAGCATGAGTTTTGAAGGTCCGGTATGCGAGATGCTTTACTATTGCGAGTACCCGGCTATCAGAAAGAAGTTTGATGCGATTTTCGAGCGGTACGGTTTGTATTATGAGTTCGGAAATCATTGGAATTTCAGCTGTTATTACATTTGAGGAGGTGTTGTATGAAAAGAGTAGCTGTCGGCAGACATATCAACGGCATTACTATCAATCCGTTAGAGTATCTGCTGGATGACGAAGGCGATCTGATGACCTTCGAGTCAGAGGAAAAGGCGAAAGAGTTCCTGGCAGAAAAAGGCTTCTCTGAGAAGGATATGTACTGGATGGTGTTCGAGGAAGTGGATGATACCAAACAGACAGATGAATATGAAGTTATCGGCGAGTGTGAGGTGGATGAAAATGGTGAGATAGTCAAGCTGGAACGTGAGTATTTCCGGCAAGGGTACATATACAAGAACCCGAACGCATACCACAACGACAAGCCGGCTGTCTGCTATGTTCCGGAACTGTCGGACTCAGCTTATACCGGGCAGGATTTCCTGGATATGTGCAACGGCCAGCCGGAAATTGCAGACCATGTTTTTGATGCTGTTGACTGGCAGCATCCAGAAAGTTATCTGGATGAACAGGGTGACGATGAACTGTGGCAGTGCAAATGTGGCAAGTGGTACTGGTGCTATGGAGTTGATAAGTGTCCGCATTGCGGAGCAGAAAAGAAGGAGGAGAATTATGCTGGCTGATTTGCTGAAAGCCCTGGCAGAAGCCGGGGATAAAAAGGAAAAGGAAAAAGTATACCGGAACCTAGAGCGTGTTGGCATGGATCGGATGACAGCAAATGTGCTTGTGGCAGAAATGAGAAAGGAGGCTACGGCGAATGGAAAATGAAGTTTTGAAGTTGGAACTGGAAGTCATTGTTACCCAGGAAGATATTGATGACATCATGGCAGGAGCTTTGGAAGGAGGCATCAACTACTGGTGCGGTAAGGCAGAGGTAGTCGGAGATTACCTGGGAGAATATGCAAGTGAGCAGATTTCCAGGGGCGGTCAGCTTCTCCTGCATGATATTGAGGAGGATAAGACCTATACGCTGGATAAGGAAAAGTTTCTGAAGGGATTGAAGATGTACTTCGAGAAGCCACATCCGTATGACATCCTGGAGGAGATTGACAATAAGCTGAGAATTGACACCTGCAATGCGGATGCAACGGTATGTGACATGATTATCCAGTACGCATTGTTCGATGATGTGATCTACGGATGAAGAATACGAGAATTTCCTACCTTTACAGAGATGCCAGCAATTACAAGCAGCACAATGAGGTTGTGGTTCCTGGAACCTTTACACCAGAGCAGATTGAAGCCATAATCGGATGCCTGGATGCAGGAGAGTATTTTATTCCAGTCCAGGTCGGTTTTCCGGAAGAAAGGTTTGAAAAGATCACAGAAGACGATCACTGCTGGTTTGAATTGAGCAGAGACGGATTTGAAGAAACCGATGCAGAGGCGAACATTGATATGGCGCCTGGTGAAGTGGTTGCAAAGTTCCTGGAAGCAAAGGGAAATTGGGATGACAGTAAAGAATTTGGAGGTGAATTAGAATGAAAGGCATAGTAACAGAGCATAGCGAAATCTGCTTCATCTGCGGCAGACAAACAGAGGCAGAGCATCATCTGATATTCGGAACCGCCGGCAGAGAACTCAGCGAGAAAGACGGTCTGAAGGTCCCAATCTGCAATAACTGTCACAATATGGGTGAAGTGACAAGGCGGATACATGGGAACCCGATGGCGGAAAAGATGTCGAAAATCATCGGACAGCTTGCATGGGAGCGGCAGTGGATACTGAAAGATGCCGTCCATGACAAAGACGGTGATGAAGAAGAAACCCAGGCTTTGGAAAGCAGGATTGCCCGGAAAGAATTTAGGAGCAGATACGGAATTTCGTATCTGTAAAGGAGGTTGCGTATGCTGATTTTAGGACAGAACGGAGATGTGATGGTGAATGTGGAACGCCATCAATGCTTCTCAATCTACCAGCTTGGCGATTATGAGCATGGTAAGGAGATGGAGAAAAGGTTTCGGATACTTGCCTGGTATGGAAGCGGCGAGGATGATTGTTGGGGTATCGGTGATTATGCTACCGAAGACCGGGCAAAGGAAGTTCTCCGGGAAATTTGGGAAAAGTACGCACAGTACCTGCACAGGAAAGGCGGACCGGCGATACTGAAAGGATCAGTCGATGTGCCGGAGGAGTTTTGGGTGCTTCCAAAGGTTTATGAGATGCCGAAGGAGTAGGAGGCGCGCTATGGCAAGGAAAGTTTACTGCGAGAATACGTCCTGCAAGCATCATAAGAGTGGAGATGTATGCGATACGACCGTAAAAATCGGCTCCAGCGGTAAGTGCAAATCGTTTGAAAAAGGATTTGTGTACTATTTCCACAGAGTATGGGATGAATTGGGTAATAGCAATTACATCGACTTTGTGAAGATAAACAGAGATGACGATTTGAGGATTGGGATTTTCATGGTATGTAAAGTTTACGGCATCAGCTTCTCCGAAATGGAGTGGGGGCTTTGCAGAATACTCATGTTCAAAGAAAGTGAGAAAGGCGAACCGCTCCATTATAAAGATATTGTTGCCAGGGAGATGAACCATGAGGAGTTTAATAAGCTGTTTCGTGATTTTCAGAACGGAATACTCCCAGGTGTAACACATGAAAAACCAAAGAAGGACAGTCAGCCGTTCGGGTGGCTGTCTCCGATGGGCGAGTTTACGGAAGGAGATTTTGCAGAACACGAAGAAGCGGCGGAAAGAATTATTGAAAAATCCGGATTTGGAGAGGAATATGAGGACTGGCTCATGAGCAACGGCGAAGGTGTTACTTGTCGGGATTTTCTGTCTGAGGTCAAAGGTTATTGTCTGATACATAATCCAGCTGGATATGGAGGATACATTGTATCGAATGTAAAGCCGCTCGCGAAAAAGCAGAATGAATTTCTGTATAGGTACTTCATAGACATCGGGGATAGATTTAAAGCAGAGCAATATATCGACCAGAAGGAGGATTTGGAATGAGCATGGTGAAAAATACGCTTGGAGATTTGAACAATCATCTGTTCGCTCAGTTGGAAAAGCTCGGAGATGATGATTTGAAAGGTGATGAACTGGAGGCAGAGATAAGGCGATCCGAAGCAATGGCAAAAGTCGGAGAACAGATTATCAAGACCGGCGAACTCCAGCTGAAGGCTATGCAGCATATGGATGAATACGGTTATGAGAGAAAGAAAGCCGTACCGGAAATGCTGGAAGTTCGGGGGGGTATCTGACAGATGTGGAAATGGCCAGCGGAAGTAGTTGACTGGATGCGTGAAAACACGCCAGGTCGGACCACGAAGGAATTGACGATCCTTATTAACCAGCAGGGATTTGATAAGAAGTATGGCATGGTATTCACAGAGAGTATCATCAAGGGGGCAAAGAGCCGATTTGGTTTTAAGAGTGGTACGCCTACTGGAAATCCGAAAGGATATTCTTCAAAATATCCGGATGGAATGGCTGAGTATGTTGAAAGTATTGCCAAAGGTAAAAGCACCGCAGAATTGGTGGAGGCGGTAAACCGGAAGTATGGGGCTGGAACAATCGGCATCCGGCAGATGAAAGCCTATAAGAGAAATCATGGTATCAATACTGGTCTTACAGGACAGTTTGAGCCGGGGCATATACCAGCCAATAAGGGAAAGAAAATGAGTCCAGAGCAGTATGAGAAATGCAAGGCTACGATGTTCAGAAAGGGGAATGTTCCTGCAAACCATATGGAAGTCGGAGAGTATACACATACGACAGACGGTTATCTTGTCCGGAAAGTAAAAGAGGATGGAATACAAAGGGAGAGATTTGAGTTCGTCCACCGGAAAGTATGGGAGGAACACAACGGTCCAATCCCGGAAGGGAAGATGGTTAGCTTCCTGGATGGAGATAAAGATAATTGTAAGATTGAGAACCTTGTACTGCTGGATAACAGCGAGAATTTAGAAATGAATAGAAGCAATCTGAGGTTTTCGCACGCAGAGTTGACAGAAGCCGGTGTAAATATCGCAAAAATAAAAGTTGCTGCCAGAAGAAGAAAGAGGAACTGAGCAGCACATGGAATGAGGTGAGAATAGTGAAGAAGACAGTGATGCACATTGACGAATTTGAAGGACAGTGCGGTTACTCATACAAGCACGAACCGTTCTGCAATGGAGGTCATAACTGCCGGCATCCGGAAGCAGCAAAGGAAAATGTGAATGGAGAGGAAGTCGGCTACTGCTACGCATTTTCATGTCCGCTGGCTCCATGTGCAGACGAGAAGGATTTCAAGGATGCCTGCGAGGACCCGGAGCAGTACGAGGAAGATATGTATGTGGTTTTGTATGATGATGAAAACAAGGAGGAGAAAACAGAGTGAAAGAAAAAGCATCAGAGATTGTATTGAAGTGCCTGGAGGAAAAGAAAATGTCGCAGCGGCAACTGGCAACGAGGATGGGAGAAGATGTCAGAGGACTCAACCAGCAGCTTCACCGCCAGAGCGATATGAAAGTGAAAAGATTTGCGGATGTCCTGGAACACGCCGGATACCGTCTGGAAGTAGTGGAGAATGGTGGCATCCAGCGAGTGTGCCAGGAGTTTGCAAATCAGATTATTGAGACGAGACAGCCTATCGGATATTTCTATACGTTTGCAGCCGGCATCTATACCGGCATTGATAATGGAACCGGGGATGCCTGGACCGAAGATTTCAATTCTTGCGAGGAGTGCATGAAGTGGCTGAAGCATGAACCGGCAACGGATGCTAGCGGCAATCTGCACGAGGTATAGTCTGCTCGAATATTCCAAAAAAATCTCGAAAAAATTCAGTTTTTTTATTGACAATGGAGGAGCCAGTGCTACGATACGTCTACGATAAAAAACTCGAATTTTCCAAATGGAGGTAGAGCAATGAAAGCACATAGTACCCAGGAAGCATGGAACATTGCAAATGAAATTTTCCCGACTGATTATGAAAAGGACGAGGAAAGCAGCCAGAGAGCAGGCTACCCGATTTACCGCAGCACCGCAGAAGGTCGGTATTACGATTACATCTGCGATCTGAATAACCGCCTGGAAGTAAATCTTGCGGACGGCAACAGAAGCATCAACATCTGGATTGAGTCCAGCAGTGATGAAAGCACCAGTGAAGGAGTAGAGGCAATGCACGCTGCAAAGGAACTTGGCAAAAGCATCAGCCCGCTGTTTGATCCGGAGATTTATACGGAAGTCACCTTAGTTGTTGATGGAAGCAAGTGGAACCCGAATGAAACTGAGAAAAAGGTTTACGAGGGATTGAAAAGAGATGAAAGCTGGCTGGCAAGTGATTTGGTTGCGAGTTATTGCGATAACAACGGCATCAGATGGGGCGTTATTAAGGGGCTTCACATCCAGCATTATGAGCATGGAAAGGATGGAGAAAACGGAGGTCACTTCGTTGTGACCGCATACGTTGGGAAAAGAACTGATGAAGGGAAGGTGAAAGCGTAATGTTTGAATACGATTATGACGGTGATATGAAGTATTACCAGGATCAGCTGGCGGCGAAAGGCATCACAAAAGATATGCTCAATATGGATAATTACGCCGGGCTGACCGCCAGGGAGTTGCAGAGCATTGTTGACAGCGTACAGCTGGTTAAAAAGGAGGAAAAGGTATGTTAGGAAAAGGAATGACAGTGAGCGAGGCGGCTCATAGATGGGTGCAGGAGTTCAACAGATTTCCGCAGGATATGATTTCAAAGCTGATGTCGATTGACATTGACGGATGGCATGAGGTAACTAAGCCGTCTGCCGGGCGGAGAGTGTATGTATTCAATATGCCCGATGGCTGCGAGGACTATGAAAATACTGGTGAGATTGAGAATTTCCTGGCAGAAGCAGATGTGTACCTTATCAATCTTGATGATGGCAACACTGTTGAGGTCGGGGAGAGCGATTTCGAGTTGGAAGAAGACAGTTACCTGCCGATGTGGGGAACGATGTGGCAGTTTGGAGACAGTGCCGATGATTACTGGCTGGAAGAAATGGGTGGCATCCAGGTGATGTCAGAGTGTGGCTTCCGTATCTATGAGAGCGATGAATGGGGTTATTTCTTCGGGATTGACGGAGCCGGATATGATTTCTACGAAGCACACTGGATACCGCTGTACCGGAAACGTGGATTGCAGTGGCATGATCCGGAAACTGAAAAGAAGGAGGAGGATGCAGATGCGTAAGATTTATCGGAAGCTGACAAAAGAGCAGAAGGAGGCAGGAGTTATCTTTTCTTCCTGCCTTAGTCCAACCAGATATGAGACCGGCACAGTCCATGAAGTGAAGGCTGATGATCCGGACAGAGAGAATAAGATACGCAATCTGAAGGATGATAAGTTCTTCAATGGCTCTCAGTACAAGTACAACATTATCCGGACGTAATTTTTTCAGTATTTCTATTGACATTGGCGGCGGAGGTGCTATCGTTCGCCGCACGATAAACAAATGTTAGGAGGTGACAAGATGGAGGAAATATTGACTGTTTTGCTGGAGTGCGGCAGCCTGGACCTCGGAATATTGAATGATGTCGGGTATGACCTCGGAGAAATTGTAGAGGAGTTGCAGGATCAAGGCATAAAGCCGACACTGAACGTCATTACTGGAGAAATTTTTTTGAAAGGACAGCGTGAGTTGGTTGAAGCCGTTGAAGATGCTATCGAGGAGAGAAAGGACCAGCAGGCTGATACTGATGACACTGAGGAAGGCGAAGCTGAGTATGACCGGCTCCAGGAGGAGATTGATGAACTGGAAAGTCTCAATCCAGAGGAGGACATGGACTGGTTCTGTAACTGCCTGGATACATCGTGCTGGTTCAGCAACAATGAGGAAATCTACCGAAAGTACATTCCGGAAGCAATCAGCAACATTGAAGACAATATGGGATTTGAGTTTTAGGAGGCGATAAGAGAATGAGTGAGCAGATGTACCATAGAGGTCAGATTTATTATGTGTATCCGAGAGGATATGATTACACCGGGAGCGAACAGGGCGGAGGCAGACCGGCAATCATTGTAAGCAATGATGTCGGGAATGAGTATTCCAGCGTGGTTGAAGTGGTGTTCCTTACAACAAGAGAGAAGAAACCGTTGCCTACCCATGTGAAGATTATTTCCTCCAGGCAGCCTTCCATCGCATTGTGCGAACAGATAGAGACCGTTGACAAGAGGAGGATCGGGAACTACATAAACGAAATTTCCCAGGCAGAGCTGAAGGGGATTGAGAAGGCAATTCTGATAAGCCTGGATATTGCAACGAACATCAGAGGAAGTAAAGCGTTGGAAGCCTGGAGAAAGATGATGGAGACCTTCGAGGAGGAAAACGCTCTGGAGGAAGCAACAATTTCATCAAGTGAAGATGGAAAAGATGCTGAAAAAGGCATGGAGACAGCCGATTTGCCGGAAGATAAGCCGGCTTTTGGAGATGTTACGCAGAACCCGGATTATATCCGGATTGCAACTGAGCGTGATGTCTATAAAGAGATGTATATGAATTTGCTGCAAATGAAAGCAACGATGTAAAGGAGGAAAAGAGCATGAGAGTAAAATGCGGAATGAAGTGCAGAGCAAATGAAAATGGGTATTGCAAGAGATCGGAAATTGACATCATGGCATACGGAAAGTGCGGAGATTACAGAGCGGAGCCAGAGTTCGATGCCTTCCGGGAGGACAATGTTGTGATTTTTGACAAGGCAGGGTTGCCGTCTATCATGGTGAAGTTCACCAGGAACCCGGACAAGCCGGTGCATCCGATGTTTGTGATCGGCGGAAAGACTTATGATGAAGTGTATATCTCGAAGTACCCGAATGTCATCATCAATGGCAAGGCGTACAGTCTTCCGTTGCAGGAGCCGTCAGTGAACGTCACTCTGGAAGATGCTGAAAAAGCCTGCTTCAGCAAGGGAGAAGGGTGGCATCTGATGACCGCAATGGAGAGAGGCTACATCGCCAACCTCTGCCATGATACTGGCATATTCCCTCATGGGAATACGGACGGAGGAGTATACCATGCAGACCCGAAGGAGAAAGGCGTTACGTTCAATGGACGTGGCAAGACACTCACCGGCTCCGGACCGGAGACATGGACCCACGACCATACAGTATTTGGCATCCATGACCTTTGCGGCAACGTCTGGGAATGGTTCAGAGGACTCCGGCTCATGGACGGTGTTCTCCAGGTAGCAGAGAATAATGATGCTGCCATGAACATTGATTTGTCAGAACGTAGCCAGAACTGGAAGCCGGTGATGTGCGAAGAAAAGCCAATCAGACTTGACTGTACCGAAGGAGAAGTTACCTTCACCACCTGTGAAGAAATTGATGCCGACTATGACGGATGCAAGTGGGGAGATGTCAATTTTGATTGTGTGCAAACGCAGGAGCTAAAAGAGTTGGGATTGTTCCCTGGGGAGCCGGAAGCATACTTCTATGCAGATACAAACGGAGAGCGTTTGCCGATTTGTGGGGGCTGCTGGGCCAATGGCGCCTATGCTGGCGTGTTCAGCGTGGCTTTGAGCTACCCTCGCTCGGACTCGGGCAGCTCCGTCGGCGTCCGCTCCGCTTATTACCGGAAACTGGAAACTGAGGACTGATAACTGTGAGGCGGCTGTTAAGCCGCCATGAAAGGAGATTGCATGAATAAAGTTATACTGATGGGAAGGCTGACAAGAGACCCGGAAATAAGGTATGCACAGAATGAGAACGGAACGGCGGTTGCCAGGTACTCCCTGGCGGTGGATCGCCGGTTCAAGAGAGACGGAGAGCAAGATGCAGACTTCATCGGATGCGTTGTATTTGGGAAAGGTGCTGAATTTGCTGAGAAGTACCTTGCCAAAGGAACTAAGATTGTTGTTACCGGGCGTATTCAGACCGGCAGCTATACCAATAAGGACGGTCAGAGAGTGTATACCACCGATGTTGTTGTAGAGGAGCAGGAGTTCGCCGAAAGCAAGGCGGCAAGTCAAGGCAATGGAGGCGGTTATCAGAACACCGGAAGCAATAATTCCACATCGGGAGACGGTTTTATGAATATTCCGGACGGAATTGATGAAGAATTGCCGTTCAATTAGGAGGTGCTATTTCGTGAGCTATTATGATGACTATGATGAAGATTATGAACCGAGCCAAGAAGAAATGGAGGAGATGGATGGTATGGAGAACACTGAGGTAAAGATGGAAAAAGAGAATCTGAAAATTGAGTTCAATACAGAGAACTTTGCTCTTGGCATCATCCGGGCTGTAGCAGCAGAGGTAAAAAAGAACCTTTACAGCGAGATTGTAGCGGAAATCAAGAGCGAAGTGCTTGGTGACATCAAGGAGAAAATCCAGTATGCGGCAAGCGATATTATCAAGGGCATCGTCCAGGATTTTATGGATAATGAAAAAATTCAGATCGGTGGATCGTCTGTCTGGGATGATGAACCGAAGGAGGAACTTACATTGACACAGTATGCGAAACGCTGCGTGAAGGACTGCATCGAAAATAGCAGATTTCGCATTGTCAAGAGCTTTGAAAAAGATAGATACAACAAGGGGAGATATAGGGCAGAAACACAGGAGTACACATTTGAGGAGTATCTGCTTCAGCATCTCGGCATTGACAATGAGGTGAAAAATTACCTGGATAAGCAGGTAGATGAAGTTCGCCAGCAGGTAAATCGTGATGTGAAGGCTGCATTTGACGAGAGTACGAAGACGATGTTGTCTAATGCCGTCCTCCAGGTTCTCATGGCGAACGATACTTACAAGAAGATTGAAAGCAATATCTCTTGTATAGCAGACAGACAGCAGGAGGAAACACAAAAATAGGAGGCTGATACTGTGGCTCAGGATGAAGAAACAGTAAGCAATTCAACTAAGAAAATAGGCTCAATAGGCACGATGATTGCCATTGCCAATATGAATAATAGCCTTGGCGGATTTGTAAGAAACCAGCTAAATGTTGCAATGAGATATGAGGAAGAAAAAGTGCTTAAAGAGAAGTTTGGAAAGGAAATGGAGGAGTTGGAATGAGCGATATTGTATATATAGGCATAGAGCATATCCATCCGCATCCGGAAAACCCCAGGAAAGACCTGGGGGATTTGACGGAGTTGGTGGAGTCCGTAAAGAAATTAGGTGTGATGCAGAATTTGACCGTAATTCCCCAGGAAGGAAGCCCTGGGGAGTACACAGCCTTGATCGGGCATCGGAGACATGCTGCGGCGAAGCTGGCAGGAATTGCTGAATTGCCTTGCATCATCAAAGAGGGTATGAGCAAAAAAGAGCAGGTATCCATCATGCTCGAAGAAAATATGCAGAGGAATGACCTCACGATTTTTGAGCAGGCACAAGGTTTTCAGATGATGCTCGACCTGGGAGAGACAGAGGAGTCTATTGCTGAGAAGACCGGCTTCAGTAAAACGACCATCCGGCACCGGCTGAATATTGCAAAGCTGGATCAGAAGGAACTGAAGAAGAAAGAGCAGGATGACAGCTTCCAGTTGTCTCTGAAAGATTTGTATGAACTGGAGAAGGTTGAGGATGTCAAGACCAGAAATAAGATTTTGAAGGATGCCAAGGACTCCAGAGAAATCGTCTCAATGGCACAGAGAGCCGTTGCTGAAGCGTTACGGGATAAGCGATTTAAGAAGATTGCTGAGATGGCGAAAAAAGCTGGCATCGAAAAAGCGCCGAAGGAAGCTGAGAATGAGATGTACTCCAGGAAGTGGGATACCGTCAAGGAGATCGACCTGGATAAAGAGCCTCCGAAGAAACTTTCTGTGAAGGATGATGACAAGCTGTATTATCTTCTGTACTGGCGTTCCGTCCGTATCATCAGAAAGCACAAGAATGAGAAAAAAGAACTGACTCCGGAGGAGATTGCCAAAAAGGAGAAGGATAAGAAAAAGAAGCAGATTAAGGCAATTATCAAGGAGACGGATGCCAGCCGCAAGGAGTTCATCTGCAATATCATTGCCGGGAAGATTGATGCTGTGAAGAATGAGGAGGAGATAAGGGAAAAGGCATGGAGGTTCTTGCTTGAAAAGTGTGCCTACCTGTCATTCAACAGTATGATCGGCTTCTTCACCGAGAAAGAGTATTATAGCTGCACAGAGGAGGAGAAGGCTGAAGCCGAGAAAAAGCTGAAAGGACTCAGTTATACGCACTCAATGCTTGTGGCACTCCACAATGCGGCGAAAGATACGGAGCTTGTTGACTGGCAGGGGCATTACAAGAAGGACTCCGGCGAAACTTTGAAGCATTGCTATGAGATTCTGAAGCCGTATGGCTGGACCTTTGCCAATGAAGATGCTGAAAAGGTACTGGACGGAACGCACGAACTGTATGAGAAGGAGGCAGAGAATGGATAAGGCACTGATCGTAAAAGAAAAGTGGCTGAACCTCATTCTGGATGGTGATGAAAGCGGACCGAAGCTGTGGGAAATTCGGGGCAGCGGAACGTGGATAAGAGGCAGAGTCGGACTCATACAGTCCGGCTCCGGGCTTATAATGGGAAGTACAGAAATAGTTGGAAGCTCCCTTCTTCTTAGAGAAGATTTTGAAATGTTTCGCCACTTGCATAAAATTGATGGAGCGTTTGATGACTTGCCCTATAAAGAGCCTCATATTTGGTATCTGAAAGGTTCGCAGAGATTTTCTGCTCCCATACCATACCATCATCCGCAAGGAGCGGTAATTTGGGTGAATTTAGAGAAAGGAGTGATTTTGAATGGGAGAAACTGATTACAGCAAGAGAGTTGATGAACTGAAGGAGGCGGCGGAGCCGTTGGTAGATTATCTGTATAAGTACGGCACACCGCATGATGTCATCATTGTGAGGATGGACTCGGTAGAGCATCTTTCCGGAGAAGCGGCATCGCCGATTGAAGTGAGAGATTAGGAGGTGCGGCATGGGAAAGATTAAAGGCTTTATTCTGAACCGCAAGCAGTACGACCGCATCCGGAAGATGGATCACTGCCAAATGACATTATGGGCGGAGTCGGTGTATAAGTCCGGGTATGCAGATGGTAAGGAGTCAGCGAGTGGATTGACTGCTCCGGAAATCAGAGAAGTGTTGCTCCAGGTGAAGGGCATTGGCGAAAAGAAAGTGGATGTCATCACCGCCGCCCTGGAGGAAGCTATGGAGCAGAAAATAAAGACAAGTGGCAAAAATCCTATTGATGGCTAGGATAAAAACCGATATAATGGTATGGAGCAAGGCGTTTCTATCGAAATGTAAATTACAAAAGTGGAATTTCGTGACGAAACCGCCACATAGGGGATGCCATGCTGATTATTTCCGAAGCAGTCAAGTTATAAATTTTATCTTGTGATATGGCGAAAGAAATGATATACTTATATCATTCTGGGCGACGGGTTTCGCCATGAGCAAAGAGAGGTAGGAAATATTATGCAGGACAGAAGAAAGAACAGAAGAACAGATATATCCTCAAGGCTGGTGATCAAGAGACTGGATGGAAACAGCGGCAACGAGGTATCCATCATTATTTCCGATATATCAAAAACGGGGATCGGCTTTGAGTGCAAGGAGGCTCTGCAGATCGGTGAGGTGTATGAGGCATACCTGACCATATGGACAAAAGAAGTCATTCACTCATTTCTGCAGATCGTAAGGATCGAGCTGGCATCTGACGGGTACTACAGCTATGGCGCGATCTTTATCGGTATGCCGGAGATGGACGTAGCCAGAATAGAGATATATCAGACGGTGAACGGCGAGTAAACGTGGGATAAGGGTTTTCACGATCAGAATTCAAGTGCATGCTTTAAGCGAAAGGCAAAGCAGCAGAGGAGTTTACCGTGAAAGAAAAAAGTTCATACAGAAGGTTTTTGATGACAGCAGTCCTAGCTGCTTTGCTGGGACTGTTGTATTATGTAATATTTGGATTTTCCGCTCAGGATGCGGAGGAATCCGGTTCCCTGAGCAGGAATGTGTCGGAGAGGTGTGTGGAGATATTCAACTCCTTTTCCGGAGGGCGCTGGGGCCATGATGAGATGGACCAGATGGCGGAGGCCATTGAGCACCCTCTGCGGAAGCTGGCGCATTTTACAGAGTATGCTTATATGGGCATATTGGTATACGGGCTGCTGTGCCAGTGGATGGGGCGGGGAAAGCGGCGATGTCTGCTGACGGCGGGATGGATATTTCTGTCCGCGGCGGGAGATGAGTTTCACCAGTATTTTGTTCCGGGAAGATATGCCAGCTTTCTGGATGTGCTGCTGGATACCGGCGGCGGTGTATGCGGGATGCTGTTCTGTGTTCTGGCCGCAATGGTCTGCCGTAAGTGGGCCGACAAGAGGAAGCATAAGCAGACCGGCAAGGGAAAGCGCAGGCAGGAGGAGGTAAGTATGAACAGTGGGGACCTGATGACGAGGAGGAAAGTAAAGAATATTGGCCGGAAATAGGATCGCCTGCAGACCTTGTAAAATACACAGGCACAGATGTTACGCTTTATGCTCTGGAAGACGCTGTATATGCCAGAAGCAAAACAAGTGATTCTCTGTATGAGTCGCAAAATGTCGCTGTATGTGTGATATTGACGCTTAATTGCCCGTGGGAAGAAGAACATGGCTGGGCTGCTGTCTTTATAGATGAAAAATTCGTTAAAGCTGATACAGATATTGTTGATTGTGTCTGGCTGGATTAACCTATCGGTGACATTGAGCAGGATATCTTTTGAGAGGTATCCTGCTTTTTCTATGCCTGAAATCCAATGAACTATCGGAATAAAAACTATAACCGCATAGTCACCGCATAACCTGCCGTTTCCAGAATGTCAGCAGCCCTTTTCATAGAAGCTTCATCGTAGTATTCCAGCTTCAGCACACCGTCCTCTGATTCCCGATTGTGGATGATGCCTATATTTTTGATGCTGAGGCCATGCTCTGCCAGCAGGGCGGTGATATGGGCCAGCGCGCCGGATCTGTCCGCAATATCCACGTTCATGCCGAAGGAGTGCTTTATGGGGCCGCTGGAGGCGCCGATGAAGGAATCCCGGTAGATGCGGGCGTTCTCAAACTCGTCATAAAGAGCGCTTTCATGCCGGTTATCTATTTTTTCCTTGAATACGGTTAAAGAGTCAATGTAATCCCCCAGCAGAGAGGAAATGTTCTCCTTGTTGGTGAGGCAGATCTGCTGCCACATGAGGGCGGACGAGGAGGCGATCCGGGTGATATCCTTGAAGCCGCCGGCTGCCACAAGCTTCATGATGCCGTCCTCGGAATCGCTCTGCTGTACCAGATTCACCAGAGAGGCGGCGACCACATGGGGCAGATGACTGATGGCGGCAGTAACATAGTCATGCTTTTCACAGTTCAGGATCAGAGGGATAGCGCCCATCCCCGCCACCAGACTGCGGAAGGCCTCCACCTTCTCTTCTGCCACATAAGGGGTGGGGGTGAGGATGTAGTAGGCATTTTCCAGCAGGGTGACTTTGGAATTGGCATAGCCTACCCTTTCGCTGCCGGCCATGGGATGGCCTCCTATAAATCTATCGTCGAGCCCAGCGGAATGGATGGCCTCGTGGATGGGAGTCTTGACGCTGCCTACATCCGTAAGCAGGCAGTCAGGTCTGCAGACGTTTCTGACAGCGGCAAGGTTTTCGTCGTTGCGCTGTACCGGGGCACAGAGAAAAATATAGTCACAGCTGGAAAAGTCCGCGTCGATTGCCCGGGCAGACAGATTGACGACACCGTCCTGCTGTGCCAGCAGGAGCGCTTCCTGATTGGTATCGTAAGCTATGATCTTTACATCAGGAACGAATGCCCTGAGGGCTTTTGCGATGGAGCCGCCTATGAGGCCGAGGCCGACGAATCCGCAGGTCAGGCTGGACATGGATGTACCTCTTTTCTTGAGAATAGTCCGGAGCCTTTCCCGTCGGTCCGTATATTTGACGCAAATTTACCGGCCGCGCCGAAGGCAGAACAGCCGCAGAGAAAGGCCAAGGAGTTTTATGCTTCCACAACAATAACATTTCATGGCAGGAAAATCAACAAAATCAATAAAATTTTGCTCCCCGTACAATATTGTCTTGTAAAAAACTCGTTTGTCTAGTAAAATAGACGTATGGGTCTTGAACAATTTTTCCTTGATGATGTCAATATGCCCAAATCACATAAAAATGGAGGAAAGTCAAATGAAAGTTTACACAACTGACAAGATTCGTAATGTGGTTCTGCTGGGACACGGCGGAAGCGGAAAGACCAGCCTGGCGGAAGCATTTGCGTATCTTTCCGGCATTACATCCAGAATGGGTAAAGTGCCTGACGGCAACACCCTGAGCGACTACGGCAAAGAAGAGCAGAAGCGCAAGTTCTCCATCAACACTTCCGTGATCCCCATCGAGTGGGAAGGCTGCAAGATCAACGTGCTGGATACTCCCGGATATTTTGACTTTGTAGGCGAGGCCGAAGAGGCTGTCAGCGCTGCAGGAGCCGCCATCATCGTGGTGAACGGCAAATCCGGTATCGAGGTGGGCACCCAGAAGGCATGGGAGCTCTGTGAGAAATATAAGCTGCCCAGATTCGTCTATGTCTCCAACATGGATGTGGACAATGCTTCCTTCCGTCAGGTGGTGGAGGATATGACCAATCTGTACGGCAAGAAGATGGCGCCCTTCAACCTGCCTATCCGTGAGGATGAAAAGTTTGTAGGATATGTAAACGTGGTATCCGAGACCGGACATCGCTGGAAGGGCAAAGAGGTGGTGGACTGTGAGATACCTGAGTACAATAAGGCCAATCTGGAGATATGCCGGGACACGCTCATGGAGGCAGTGGCGGAGACAAGTGAGGAAATGATGGAGCGGTATTTCGGCGGCGAGACCTTCTCCGAGGCGGAAATCAGGGCAGCCCTGCGGACAAATGTCTGTGACTGCAGCATTTTCCCCATGACCATGGGCTCCAACGTGCTGTGTCAGGGCGTCTATACGCTGCTTGACGACATTGTGAAATATATGCCCAGCCCCGAGAACCGCAAGGTGGCCGGCATCAATATGAAGACAAACGAGATCTATAATGCAGACTATGACTTCTCCAAGGCAAAGTCTGCCTATATCTGGAAGACCATCGTGGATCCCTTCATCGGCAAGTATTCACTGATCAAGGTGAATTCCGGCGTTCTGAAGACCGATGACCTGATTTATAACGTGGATAAGGATATTGAGGAGAAGGTCGGCAAGCTTTATGTGCTTCAGGGCAACAAGCCCATGGAGGTTCCGGAGCTTCACGCAGGGGACATCGGCGCGCTGGCAAAGCTGACGGCGGCAAGGACGGGCAACAGCCTTTCCACCAAGGCTACACCGTTGAAATTCGGCAAGTTCGAGATTTCCACGCCTTATACCTATATGCGCTACAAGCCCAAGAATAAGGGAGATGTGGATAAGATTTCTCAGGCCCTGCAGAAGATCACCCATGAGGATCTTACAGTGAAGGTGGTAAATGACGCGGAGAACAGGCAGACGCTGCTTTACGGCATGGGCGATCAGCATCTGGACATCATCGTCAGCCGTCTCCTGAATGAATATAAGGTTGAGGTGGAGCTGGCCCAGCCCAAGGTTGCATATAAGGAGACTATCCGTAAGCAGTCAGATGTGGAATATAAATATAAGAAGCAGACCGGCGGACACGGCCAGTACGGTCATGTAAAGATGCGCTTCAGTCCTTCTGAGGATCTGGAGACGGCCTATGTGTTCGAGCAGGAGGTAGTGGGCGGTGCCGTTCCCAAGAATTATTATCCGGCTGTAGAAAAAGGTCTGCAGGAATCCGTGGTGAAGGGGCCTCTGGCCGCATATCCGGTGGTGGGCGTTAAGGCTGTGCTGTATGACGGATCCTATCATCCGGTGGATTCTTCCGAGCAGGCATTCAAGATGGCAACGATTCAGGCATTCAAGAAGGGGTTCCTTGAGGCCCACCCCGTTCTTCTGGAGCCCATCGTTTCCCTGAAGGTCACCGTGCCTGATGCCTATACCGGAGACGTCATGGGCGACCTGAACAAGAGGAGAGGGCGCGTGCTTGGCATGAATCCTCTGGCTGGCGGCAAGCAGGTCATTGAGGCCGAGATTCCCCAGAGCGGTCTGTTCGGCTACTGTACCGATCTGCGTTCCATGACCGGAGGCAGGGGCGACTATTCCTATGAATTCATCCGCTATGAGCAGGCACCCTCGGACGTGCAGGAGAAGGAAGTCGCGGCAAGGGCAGCCAGCGTTGCCGAGAACAGTGCTGAGGATTGATCCTTGGTTCCGGCAAAGGCTCTTCTATGACCGGGGTGACGCATCATGCTCCGTGCCATGGCTTAAGGCTTAAAAGCGGGACAGTAAAAGCAAGACAATAAAAAGCAGAGAGTATGACACTTAGGAGGTGTGATACTCTCTGTTTTCATGCCTGTGGGCAGATCATTCTGGTAGATATGCGGGATCTGCGTTAACTGTGTTTTGAGGCTTCCTGCCTGCTCTTTTCCAGTATCTTGTCAATCTGCTTCAGCTCTTCCTCGGAGCTGTGTTTTTTGATGGCGGCGATGGCGGCATTCACCTCCTGAGGGGTGAAGGTCAGATTTTCTTGTTTTGCCTTCTTCATCATCGGCATCATCATGGCCATCATCTCTTTCTGGCTCTTTCCGTGGCCCTTGGCGAAAAGCTGTTCCAGAAACTGCAGCTTTTTTTCGGGGATTTCTTTTACAAGTGGATCCTCCATCCATGCAGGTTTATTGTTTTCCATAGTTTTAATACTCCTTTTGGTTGTCAGCTTTATGCCGAAGTATCCGGCTCGTTTTCTTCGGATGTATCATCTTGTCCGGCATTCATGGCCTGAAAGAAGGAAGCCATGTCTGCCATAGCGGACATATCCGGCATGTTAGACATACCGGAGAAAAAGTCCATGGGGCTGCCGTCTTCGCCTGCTCCTTCGGGGAAGAGCTCCTGCATCATCTGTATCATGGACATCATTTCCTTCATCTTCTTGAAGTTTGCCATCATATTTTTCATGTTCTGTATTCTGGTCCGCTCCTGAGGGCCGCTGAAGGGGAGAAGGTCGTCCAGCAATGTAAGGGTATCCTCATTGTCCTCCTGAAAAAAGTCGGCGGACAAGTGTCTGGCATCTCCGAAGAGCTGCATCCCGGGATGGAGGCGCAGGAACGAAAAGGTATACTGAAGCTCCAGCAGCTTTATGTAGATTGCGAAGCCGCCCTGCTGTCTTGGAATCAATCTGGGGAGAAGTATTTTCAGCATCTGGATCCGGTTGGTGGTAAAGAGGGAATCAAATGCAGTAATTGTCTTGGAACCTTGGTCTTCCATGTCTGCATACTCCTTTCGGGAAGGTAGGACATTCCGTTTCTGGCAGCGGCATGTCTTTCTTCTATAGAAAGAGTTTATTCCGCTGGAAAGATCTTATTCCATTGGAATGACTTGTTTCTATTTTATGTATGCAGAAAATCTGTCTTGGGAGACAGGCTCCCGGGGAAACTGTTTCCAGTTTCCGCCGGGAGCCCGTGACCATGCTGGCGCTTAGTTGCAGCCACAGCCGCATCCGCAGCTGTTGCCGCCGAACAGGCTGTTGCCGCCGCCGCAGAAGCAGGAGAGCAGCAGGATCCAGATGATCCACTCGCAGCCGTCGCCGCCGAACAGACTGTTGCCGCATCCGCAGCCATTGCTGCGTCCGGTGCCGCATCCACAGCCATTGCTGCCGTTGCAGAAGAAGAGCAGCAGGATAATCCAGATCCAGCTGTTGCAACCTCCGCAATTGTTCTGGGAGCTTACGCATCCGCAGGAATCGTTAGAGCAGCCGCAGTTAGTAGCAGTTAAATCGCTCATGTTTTTTTCCTCCAAAGTTTATTTATGCTTTATTCTATGCGCAGGGGCATGTCAATGTTTCTCAGGGCGGCTATATTTTGCGGAGTTTAAATGATAGTGCTGTCTGCGTTTTGAAAAAGCCAAATATTTACAGCAGGAAAAATGCCATATCTGGGAAAAAGACTTGCAATAATTTCAATATATAGTAAAATATTAGATGAAAACGAAGGATGTGTTAGAGAAAGGCTATGGAAGAGAAAGATTATACCGTGGAGGGCAGAAAGTTTTTCTCGGAGAGAGACTATGCCCGTGCAAGGCGTGATAAGGAAATCATAGACGGACTCCGGCGGGAGACCGATTTCAGGGACAGAAGGGAACTGGAGAGACTCAGAAGGGAGCTTCGGGAGGAGAAGTATCGGTTCCTGACGATTCTGGGAAGGGACTTTCGGGAGGAAGTGGAAGAGCTGCTGAAAAAAGCAGATGCCTTGGAGAGCGGCAGAAAAGGCAAGTCCCCCGGCCGGAAGGGACGAACCAAGGAGCCCAGAAAAAAAGAAGCGGCTTCGGCCCGGCATAAGGCAGCAGGGATCGGGGGAACGGCTTCAGCTCAGCGTAAGGCAGCAGGGAATAAAGAAGCAGGTGCGGTTCGGCAGGAGGCGGCAGGCAAAAGGCAAGCAGCGGAAAATGGGGGAGTTCCCCGGGAAACCGGCGGGAAGAACCAGGCAGCGGAACCGGCGAAAAGAAATCCTGCGATGGACCGTCTGGTAGCATCGGAGCTGAAAAAGCGGGAAAAACGCCGAAAGCTGATAATTGCCGTATGCAGTATGATGGCTCTGTGCTGTCTTGGATATTTCGGGCTGTATTCCTATTATGATTACCGGACGGAACAGAACTACCGCAGGATGAGTATGCTGAAGGAGAACGCGGTGAACGCAGGGAGGACTCCGACAGCTGCGCCTGCGTCCACTCCGCCCCCGCCCTTATATACCCTTGACGAGGAGCAGGAGCCGAGGGAAGTGCTGGAAGAATATAAAAATTTATTAATAACGAATAAAAAGCTTATCGGATGGCTTAAAATTGACGATACAAATATAGATTACCCCGTCATGCAGACTACGGATAACGAATATTATCTGAATCATAATACGGAGCAGGAGTATGACATAAACGGCGCGATTTTTATGGATAAGGACTGCGACGTGCTCAAGCCCAGCACAAATTATATCTTGTATGGGCACCATATGGTGAACGGGAAAATGTTCGGGAAACTGTACTTATATCAGAAGGAATCCTATTTCAAGGAACATCAGTACATAAGCTTTGATACGATCTATGAAAAGGGTACCTATCAGGTCATGTATGTGTTCCCGGCGAAGGTGTACAAGGAGACAGATATTGTCTTTAAATATTATCAGTTTATAGACGCAAACAGCGCCCAGGAGTTTGACTCCTATATGCAGGAGATGGCGGATATGTCCCTCTATGACACAGGGGTGACTGCCCAGTACGGGGATCAGCTTCTGACCCTTTCTACCTGCGATAACCAGAGTACGAATGGGCGGTTTGTGGTGGTAGCGAAAAAAATCGCAAAGGAGTAATGAAAATGACTAAGGCAGCAAGGAAGAAAACCAGAAGATTAAAAAGAACCGTGTGCAAGACACTGGGAACGTTGTTCCTGATTTCTTCGCTGGTGATAGCAGCCATTCCCGTGGACGGGCTGCGTGCGGCGGAGGACGGGACGGATGTGCCGAGCGTGGCGGCGGAGATCCCGCCTGAAATTAATGTGGATATTTTTAATTATGTTCCCAGAGTTTCGCCGGCGGCTACCATATACACGACGGGAGACGGAAAGTTTCAGTTTGCCTATGTGGATAATAACGGCACCGAGATGGGTTCGAATCTGGAAGTGGTAATTCTGGGTTACAAGAAAGAGGGAGAGCTGCAGGGAGGCTTGTTGGAAATACCCAATGTGGTGGATGCGTATTTAAAATATTCGTCAAGTGACGGGAATCATGGATTCGCAGCCGTAAATAAAAGGCGTGAATTCCTCTATTATCAATATTATGATGATAACCAGTATGAGAAAGATCCGGAGACCGGAAGAGATGTATTAGATGCAGCCGGCAACAGAGTCTTAAAGCCGGACGCAGTGCCGGAGTACCGCCGGTGCACATATGAAAGCAGCTCTGTATGGAAGAACCTGGATGTGGAAAGGGATTTCTGGTACTATGCGGACAACAATACAGAGAGCACGCCAAGGAACGCGATCAATGAAACAGAGAGGCCTATTCTCAATGCCCCCGTCCATTATATCGGCAGCCAGTACCTGACGCCGGGCACAGGGGACAATGTCGATACCTGGACGATCGAGGGTGATGTGAATGACAATACAACATGGAGCATCGTTGAAGAAGCAGAACAAGGTGTCTTCTACGGAGTAGGAAATATCCAGACATTGGTCATCGGCGGAGACCTGATGGGTATCGGAGACCATGCCTTTGACAGCTGTACTCTCATGAACAGCATCACTCTGAACAATGGTCTGGAAGCCATCGGCAATTATGCGTTTGCAAACTGTATTAATATGATGGTTGCCAATGTGGCAGTGGGAGCCAGCGTGAGAACCATCGGAGAGCATGCGTTTTATAATTGTCAGGCTCTTGAATCCTTCAGTGTGCCTGTTGCGGTGCAGGAGCTGGGAGATTCTGTTTTTGAGAATTGTCAGAATATGAAGAATATCTATCTGAACGGTGAAATCGGCGAGAGCGAAGGCAACAACGGCAACTACAACGTATTGCTGACAAGAGTGGGCAAGGAGATTTTCAAAGGCTGTTCTTCCCTTGAGAAGATTACTTTCCCTCCGAATTTCAGCAATGACGGAAAGGGAGTGGATGCGTCTCTCTTTCAGGGCTGTACCGCACTGAAGTATATTGAGACATCCAATGCCGCATTTGACCTGAAGGCAGAAAAGGGCTTCAGCATAGATGATTTTAAGAATACGGTTCAGTCGGACTTTTATCTGAGGGGACTGAAGGATCAGCCTCTTCATCTTATGGCAACGGCTAACCAGATTCCCTACAGCTTCTGGGACGAGACCTTACAGACCAATGTGTATGAGCTGACCGTAATGGAGGAGAATGACCCCAATAAGCTGGTGGTTTACCGTGTAGATGAAAATGACAAACTGGTGTATTTTGAACAGAAGAATCCGACGACTACTCCATCGGTGATACTGCCTACCACCATTGGTCCCAGAAAGGTGTCCTCTATAGGCGGAACGACTTTTCAGGATAAATGCTATCTGGAGAAGGTCACCATACCGGAATCGGTTGTGGACATTGCTTCAGGCGCGTTCAAGGGAAGCCATAATCTGAAAAATGTGATCTTTTCGAATCCTCCGGCGGGGATGACTATCGGGGCCGGAGCATTCAAGACGCAGGATGTGGGTACCCATGCCTGCGGCGGCGCTGAGCCGCCAAAGACACCTGTCCTGAATTTTGTGGGTCCTATTTCCTATGATGCAGCGCCTTTTGCTTATGCCATGGATCCCAATGAGAGGATCAATGTAGGGACACAGGATGAGACATATATTAATTATCAGAGCGGCTGGCCCACGAATCTTGAGGTGCAGTACAATCCGGCGACGGGCAAGAATACTCTGGTGAATTATCCTATCTTTACGGAGCTGGAGAACGGCAGCCCTTACACGGCCGCTAATTATGCATACATTACCCCGGAATATGAAGCGGCGGCTAAAAATGCCGCACTGAAGTATGCGGGAACGTACACTGGCGGAGATTCTTCTCTGACCGATGACGAACAGACGATTTTGAATTCCGTGTTCCATATTGTGCTGCCTGAAGGGATCGAGGCGATCGGCACGATGAACGGAAAGGGGCTGTTTGAATATAAAGAGGGAGAGCGGGAGCTTCCCAATGAGACAGTAAAGGCTAAAATGCGCAAGACTCTTACGGCCAACGGACTGCTGGAGGTAGAGGAGAATGCGTTCAAGGGCAGTAAATATACCACGAGCATCACTCTGAACGGTGAGACTACGTCCATTGGCACACATGCCTTTGCGGACTGTGACTTGCTTGCGGAGGTCAATGTCCCCGCCACGGTGAGTTCACTGGGAACGGCGCCCTTCCAGAACTGTAATCTGCTGAGCAATGTAAACTTTAACGGCGGACCGTATTTTTCCTGCGATGACTCCATCATTTATGAGATAGACGAGGAGAGGAATCATACGAAGCTGGTGGAATACCTTGGGGGAAGGCAGCTTCCTCTGGTGCAGTCTCATGAGCTGGAAGGCGTGACGGAGATTTATCCAGAGGCCTTTATGGGAACCAACGTGGTGACGGTGGATCTGAGCGGAACTGAGATCAAGGTGGTTCCGGAGAGGACATTCAAGAATACACAGTCTCTGACTTCAGTTATTCTGCCGGATACTTGTACCCAGATCCGGGAGGAGGCGTTTGCTGACAGTTCGATATTTCAGGTGACGGTGCCCAAGAGCGTCAATGCGATCAGTCCGGAAGCTTTTTCAGGCTCTACTAATAAGAACAATCTGGTGCTGATCGGAGAGAAGGGCACTCCTGCAGAGGACTATGCGGAAGTTAACGGAATCAAGTTTCAGGAGGGCGTGTTTGAAGGAAAGTTCAAAGTCACTTTTTATGATGACTCGACGCCGCCGAGGATGCTGAAGGAACAGATTGTCACCACTGGTCAGGCAGCTACTCCTCCCACAGAAGAAGAAATCGAAATTGAAGATTTTACTTTCGAGAGGGAAGGGTATACATGGTCATGGAGGACGGACGGCAATTATCTGGCTGTGTTTGAAAATACGGATGTGTACTTATTCTATGAAGAGGCTGTCATGTATACGGTTACATTCATGGATGATGATAATAGGACACAGCTGGGCGTGGACAGAGTTGAAGAAGGAAAAGATGCCGTACCTCCTGAGGTACCTCCCAAGGATGGATATAATTTCATAGGCTGGAGGCCTGCCATTACTAATGTCAGGTCAGATCTGACTGTAGTTGCCCAGTATGAGAAGATTGCGGAGGATGTGGTGCAGCATACGGTGACGTTTCTGGATGATGACGGAACCTTTCTTTATACACAGGTGGTGGAGCACGGCAAGGATGCTACCGCACCCCGTACGCCTACCAAGGACGGATATACTTTTGTAGAGTGGAGACCGTACCCCGTGAACGTGACGTCCGATATAAGCGTAGTGGCCAGATACAAGGCAAATGACTCCAATAGCAACGGAAATAATAACGGGAATAACAACGGAAATAACACCGGGTCAAGCAATACCGGTTCGGGAAATTCCGGCTCTAATAACAGTGCTTCACGCTTGTATACGCTTACGGTACGTGGCGGAAGCGGGTCAGGAAGCTATGCTCCGGGAACTCAGGTTATCGTGGTCGCCGACAACCCCGCAAGAGGGCAGGAATTCAGCGGATGGACAGTGAGTCCGGCCAGCACTACCGTTACTGATAAATCCCTTTCGGCCATAGCGGTTACGATGCCGGCTTATGATGTGGCCCTGATAGCAAATTACAAGGTAAGCAGCTCTTCAAATAATTCGACTACGGGAACCGGAAATACCTCTAACAGGCCCAGCGGCGGAAACAGCGGTAATACCGGAACCGGCGGTACAACTGTGGTAATTGATAAGAACGGACTGTCTAATACAGGAGTAGTATCCGCTACTGTCACCGGTTCCTCCGACAATTTTACGATCAAGGTATCGGAGAGCGCGGATGCCTCGGAGAAGGTGCTGAGGGCTTTGCTTGCGGAATATGGATCCGTGGATAATATAAAGTATGTTCCTATGGATATTTCCTTGTATGACGCAACGGGCACACAAAAGATTACCGATACTACCGGTCTGAGCATAAGCATCACCCTGCCGCTGCCGGACTCTCTGATACAGTACGCAGGCAACAATAAGGTGGCAGGCGTGGTAAATGACAGGCTGGATAAGCTGACTCCCAGATTCACGACTATCAACGGTGTGTCCTGCGTGACCTTTACGGCAGAGCATTTCTCGCCTTATGTGATTTATGTGGATTTAGGGAATGTGGCATCTAACCCGAGCATCGACAATACTCCTCAGACAGGAGACGGCATCCATCCCAAGTGGTTCCTGTCCATCGGTCTGGCCTGCCTATCCTTCATAATGTTCATGCAGAAGGATTCCCACAGCCGGAAGAAGCAGAAGGTAAGGGTTAGAGCATAGGAGTTTATATGAAAAGGAAAAAGCTTATAGTAGGCGTCCTGATGCTGGTGACGGCGCTGATCATTATGCAGCTTCCTGTATCGGAGGCGGATGCGGCAGCATCTGCTTCCGATTTTAGGATAGAGGGAAGCACACTGGTAAAATATCGGGGCAGGGAGAAAAATGTTTCCGTGCCAAGTACGGTGACCACCATAGGGCGGGGGGCATTTGAAGATGATACAAACATAGAACTGGTGGTGCTGCCTAATTCAGTCACGAAGATTGAACCCTATGCATTTTGGGGCTGCGACAATCTGGATACGGTGATTCTGGGGAAGGAGATCACTGAGGTTGGGGATTATGCCTTTGCGGGCTGTAAGGGGCTGGAGCAGATGACGATCCCTGAAAATGTATCCTCCATCGGTGTGCAGGCCTTTGGGGACTGTGTGAACCTGCAGGATATCAGCATCCCGGTTCGGACGGCGAATATACATGAAACTGCCTTTGACGGCTGTGCCCGCCTGACGATTCACTGTGATCCGGGCAGTGCGGCGGATGAGTATGCACAGAGCTTTTATGAGCGCCAGAAGGAGATGCCGGAGTATGAGGACGTGCCGAATTACGACCCCTCCGATCCCGTGGAACCATCGGAGACCCCGGCTCCTGCACCAACGGAGACTCCTATAGCGCCGGAGGATGTGCTGGGCTCTACCCACGTGGTAGGCAATCAGGCAGTGGTTTTGATCGACAGCAGACTGCCTAAGGTATATGGGGGTGAGCCGGGGAGTGCATCTGACGCAATTTCGGAAGGGGATGTCTTTAAGCCGGTGCAGGGAAACAGTTTGCCGAAGTATGCCATTGTGGACGGTCAGGTGGTGGCGGATCAGGCCTATTATCGGAACAGTGAGCTGGGCAGTGTCATGCTGCCGGACGGAATTAAGGAAATAGGGCAGTTTAGCTTTGCCAGAAGCTCTTTGACAGATATTATCCTGCCGGAAGGGACAGAAGACATCGGATACGGAGCTTTTTATCACTGCGATGATCTGGAGAAGGTGACGCTTCCTGATACGGTCATGTGTGTGGAGCCAAAGGCGTTTTCCTATACCTTGTGGGTAGAGAATTTTTTGCATGGCACAGAGGAGCAAAGGGACTTTCTGATAGAGGGAGGTGTACTGGTGGCATACCGGGGCACTTCCGCAGAGGTAAAGGTGCCGGAGAGTGTGCGTGTGATCGCTGCCGAAGCCTTTCAGAATCACAGCGAGATAGAGAGCGTGTCTCTGCCCGACAGCCTTTTGACAGTAGGGGAGGGCGCTTTTGAGGGCTGCAGCAGCTTATCCCGGATCACCTTCGGAAAAAAGCTTGAGGAAATTAAGGACAGAGCTTTCAAGGGAACTGCCCTGACGGAGATTTCTGTGCCTTCATCGGTGCAAAGGCTCGGTCTGCAGGCTTTCGGGAGTGCTCTGATCACCTATGAAGGAAAGGAGGCGGAATATACCTATGAGACTTCCGCCACCAGACTGTCGAATGCAGATTACCGGATCTATGGAAACGGCGGCAGTGAGGAACCCGGCGTGGCGGTCTCCGGCATGGAGGGAGCATATGCGTCTCTGGAGGGAGCAGACAGAAGCTATATCCTGACTGTGGCGCAGGCCGAGGATCAGGAAGCGATGGAGAAGGCATACAGCCGCTGCTACCAGAGAGAGCTTCCTTCGGACATGGCAGTCTTAGACCTGACGCTTACAGATGACAGCCAGATTCCGCTGACCAAGCTGGGCAGTCAGACTCTTACGGTGGTGCTTCCTGTGCCGGATGCCCTGAGGAGCCAGAATCTGGGGCTTTACACGCTTGACCGTAATGGTCAGCTTGAGGTGCTGTCGGTGGAGAGAGTCAGTTATGAAGGGGCAGAATGCCTGCGTTTTAAGACGAACCATCTTTCTCTGTTCGGGATCTATGGGACAGGGGAGGCGGGAGACGGTGAGCTGCAGGAGATCGGCGTGGAACTTACGAGTCTCGGTGCTGCCCCAAAGGAAGCAGCTTATTCATGGAAGGAGCTGCGGGGGCTGATGAGCTGTTTATTGTGCATATCAGGATTAACATTCTTATGCATGGGCATCATAAAGTCAGGACACCGCCATGCGGGTAAAAATCTGAATAAGTGACATGGATGCAGATGCACGTCAAGAGCATAGTCACCTACCGTTTATGAACATCAAAAATCCTCCGGCATACAATGGATTAAGTGTATGCCGGGGCTTTTTTGTTATGCAGAGAGTGAGAAAAACAGTGGCGGGGGAGCACACGGACGGTCTGGACGGCAGGGGTGTGACGGTGGCAGTTCTGGATACGGGGCTGGGCGGGCATCCTGATCTGCTTGGCAGATCGGTATGCTTTCGGGATTTTGTGGGACATAGGAATCTGATATATGATGATAACGGACACGGGACGCATGTCTGCGGGATACTATGCGGCAGCGGCGGATTATCTGACGGGAAATACCGGGGAATGGCACCCGGTATCAGGCTTGTAGTGGGCAAGGTTTTAGACGAAAGAGGGGATGGGCGGACGGAGACCATGCTGGAGGGCATGGACTGGGTGCTAAGGATAAGAGAAAAGTATGGGATAAGGATCCTGAATATCTCTGTGGGAATCGGCAGCATGGAGGAGGCTGATAAGGAAAGGACACTGCGGGATAAGGTGGATGAGATATGGGACAAGGGCATTCTTGTAGTATGCGCAGCGGGCAATAAGGGGCCTGAGGACGGGAGCATCTCTGCCGTAGGCGGGGGCAGGGCGGTGACGGTGGGCTGCCATGACGGGAGCTATGGGATGGACAATCCGGGGCGATGCGAGCTGTATTCCGGAAGGGGAGTGTCAGGGGGGCTTGTCCGCAAGCCGGATCTGGTGGCTCCGGGGACGGATATCATCTCCTGCAATGTCAATTATTTCAAGGTGGGAGGCATAGTGAGGAATGCCTATATTGTCAAGAGCGGGACTTCCATGGCTACGCCTGTGGTGTCCGGCGCGGCGGCGCTGGCATTTCAGAGATTCCCCCGCATGACCAACGAGGAATGCAGACAGGCTCTGCAGTTCACAGCCACGGATCTGGGGCTCCCATGGAACAGACAAGGCTGGGGGATGCTGAACGTAGAGAGGCTATTGGGATGATGGAGAAAATATGAAAAAAACATTGACATGGCCCGTATGATTGTATACAATTATACGGGCTGCATTAGGAGGGGAGCCATGGAAGAAAATGGAGCTCTAACGAATGGAGTGTCCGCTGAAGCGGGCAGGGGGGAGGTAAAAAGATGAGAGAAAATGAGACATTTCAGAATCGTCCGGTTACTATGAACCAGAACAACAATCTGCTGCAGATAGAGGAGCATATGTATATTTTGGACGATGTGAAGAAGCCAAATGTGTTCCGGAATATGTTCCCTTATTCAGAGATTCCCAAGATTCCTTTCAATGACAGAATTGTGCCCCACAATATGCCCAAGGAGATATGGATCACCGATACTACCTTCCGGGATGGACAGCAGTCCAGAGCACCCTATACCACGGAGCAGATCGTGACCATATATGACTATCTGCATAGGCTGGGGGGCCCAAACGGAATGATCCGTGCCAGCGAATTCTTTCTGTACAGCAAGAAAGATAGAGATGCCGTCTATAAATGCATGGAGAGGGGATACCGGTTTCCGGAGGTGACCAGCTGGATCCGTGCCAGCAAGGAGGATTTCAAGCTGGTGAAGGAGATCGGCATGAAGGAAACGGGAATTCTGGTGAGCTGCTCGGATTATCATATCTTCCTGAAGCTGAAAATGACCAGACGTCAGGCTATGGATCACTATCTGAACGTGATCAAGGAATGTCTGGAGGAAGGGATCAGCCCCAGATGCCATCTGGAGGATATCACCAGAGCGGACATCTACGGCTATGTGGTGCCTTTCTGCCTGGAGCTGACAAAGCTGATGGAGGAATACGGAATCCCAATCAAGGTAAGGGCCTGCGATACCATGGGCTACGGTGTGAATTATCCTGGTGCGGTTATCCCCAGAAGCGTTCAGGGTATCATCTATGCCATACATACCCATGCGGGAGTGCCTCATGCGCTGATCGAGTGGCACGGACACAATGACTTTTACAAGGCGGTGTCCAATTCCACCACGGCGTGGCTCTACGGCTGTTCCGGGATCAATACATCGCTGTTCGGAATCGGGGAGCGGACGGGCAATACGCCTCTGGAGGCCATGGTATTCGAATATGCCCAGCTCAAAGGCGACTTAAACGGCATGGATACCACCGTGATCACGGAGCTGGCAGAGTATTATGAGAAGGAGATCGGCTATCAGATACCGCCCAGAACTCCTTTTGTGGGAAAGAATTTCAATGTCACCAGAGCGGGCATCCATGCGGACGGACTGCTGAAAAACGAGGAAATCTACAATATCTTCGATACGGAAAAGTTCCTGAGGCGTCCGGTGCGCTGCGCAGTATCCAACACCTCGGGGCTGGCAGGCATTGCCCACTGGCTCAACACCTATTATGGGCTGAAGGAGGAGCAGCAGGTCAGGAAGGATTCCCGGCTGGTGCAGGAGATAAAGAAGTGGGTGGATCAGGAGTACGCAGACGGCAGAGTCACGGTGATGACAGACGAGGAGATCGTCGTTTGTGTGGAAAGAGTGTGCAGGGAGAAAGAACTGAAGGTGCCCGGCATCTGGGAATAATGCCTCTTCCGGCGGCGGACGGGCCAGCGGGTTCATCCATAGGACGGACAGAAGGCATGGAGCGGTGCAGGCGATAGGATTAGGACTAAGTCGATAGAATGCCGGCCGATGTCGGCAGGATGCCGTAAAACGGCATGGGAGTTGGAAACTGACAATGAATAATTATGACATAAAGCATGACACTGCGGACAAGTATTCGCTCCGGGGCAAAGTGTTCAATCGGCTGCGGGCGGATATCTTAAGCGGCAGGTATGCGGAGCATGAGGAACTGAAGGAGATGACCATCGGCGAAGAGATGGGAGTCAGCCGCACTCCGGTCAGGGAGGCCTTCCGTCAGCTGGAGCTGGAGGGATTGATTCAGATCATCCCCAATAAAGGGGCTTACGTCACCGGAATCACAGAGAAGGATGTGAAGGATATCTATATGATCCGTTCCCTGCTGGAGGGGCTCTGTGCGCGCTGGGCCACGGAGCACATCACCCAGGCCCAGATGGAGGAGATGGAGGAGAATGTGTATCTGGCGGAGTTCCACGCAGGAAAGGGGCATCTGGACCAGCTTGCGGAGCTTGACAACCGTTTCCATGATATTCTGTATGAGGCCTGCGACAGCAAGCTGCTGGAGCATCATCTGAAGGATCTGCATCAATATGTGCTGCGGGTAAGGAGGAAGACTCTGGCGAATGTGAACCGGGGGCCTAAGTCCAATGAGGAGCACAAGAATATCATGGAAGCCATCAAGACAGGAAACGCGGATCTGGCGGAGCAGCTTGCCCATCAGCATATGATAAATGCTTACGACAACATGGTAAAGAACGGACTTCATGAGGCATACATGGAGAATGCGGCACAAAGCTGAGCGGCAATCCCTGCGGAACATGATGTTGAAGACAAGAAAGGAGAATATGGAATGGAAAAGATTAAAATGACGACTCCTCTGGTGGAGATGGACGGGGACGAGATGACCAGGATCCTCTGGCAGATGATCAAGGATGAGCTGCTGCTGCCTTACATAGAGCTGAAGACGGAGTATTATGATCTGGGGCTGGAGAACAGGAATGCCACGAACGATCAGGTGACGGTGGATTCCGCCAATGCTACCCTGAAGCACGGCGTGGCCGTGAAATGCGCTACCATCACGCCTAATGGCGCAAGGATGAAGGAGTACGATCTGAAGGAAATGTGGAAGAGCCCCAACGGCACCATCCGTGCCATTCTGGACGGCACTGTGTTCCGTGCGCCGATCCTGGTGAAGGGCATCGTCCCTTATGTGAGCAACTGGAGTAAGCCTATCACCATCGCCCGCCATGCCTATGGGGATGTCTATAAGAACACGGAGATCAAGGTTCCAGGGCCGGGCCGGGCGGAGCTGGTTTTTACCGCTGAGGACGGCACCGAGACGAGAGAGTTGATCCATGATTTCACGGGAGCGGGAATCCTGCAGGGCATCCACAATACGGAAAAATCCATTTCCAGCTTTGCCAGAGCATGCTTTGGCTACGCTGTGGACACAAAGCAGGATCTCTGGTTCTCCACCAAGGATACCATCTCCAAGAAGTATGACCATACCTTCAAAGATATCTTTCAGGAGATTTATGACGCCGAATACAAGCAGAAGTTTGAGGAGCTGGGCATAGAATACTTCTATACGCTGATAGACGATGCGGTGGCAAGGGTGATCCGTTCGGAGGGCGGCTTTATCTGGGCATGCAAAAACTATGACGGCGATGTAATGTCCGATATGGTGGCCACCGCCTATGGAGATCTGTCCATGATGACTTCCGTGCTGGTGTCCCCCAGCGGTGTCTATGAGTACGAGGCGGCTCACGGGACTGTCCAGCGCCATTATTATAAGCACCTCAAGGGGGAGGAGACCTCCACCAATTCCATCGCCACCATCTTTGCATGGACGGGGGCGCTGAGGAAGAGGGGAGAGCTGGACAATGATCAGGCGCTTGTGACATTTGCGGAAAAGCTGGAGCAGGCTTGTATCAAGACTGTGGAGGAGGGGAGGATGACAAAGAGCCTGTCCCTGATCTCCACCTATGTTGATCCCGTGATCCTGAACAGTCTGGATTTCATCAAAGCAATCCGCCAGACGCTTGACAGCCTGCTGTAGGCTTATTCCGCCAGAGTCTCCCATTCCTCGTACAGCTTTTCCAGATCGGCCCGGATGTTGTCCTGCTCTCTGGACAGCTCCTGCAGCCTTGCAACCTGAGTGCCGATAGAAGGGTCTGAGAGGAGAGTGTTGATTTCTGTGTTCCGCTCTTCCAGAGCGGCAATCTTTTCCTCACATTTTTTCAGGTCATTCTCCCTTTTGCGGAGTCTGGCCTGTTCTTCTTTTTTGGCTTTCCAGTCCAGCTTGCTCTCGGATTCCGTCAGCTGCCGGGAAGAGAGGACCGGTGCGGAACCGTCAGGGGAGGTGCCGCTGCCTGACCTGCCCATGGCGGAACCCGAAGAGCCCCCATCCCCCTGATCGGCATGGCCTGCAGAGGCTGTCAGCGCCGCCATCTGTGTGTCCCGCTTTTCCAGATAGTAGTCGTAATTTCCGATGTAGTTCACGAATCGGCGCTGTGTCAGATCCAGTATTCTGTGGGCGGTCTTGTTTATGAAGTAGCGGTCATGGGATACATACAGCACAGTGCCCTCATAATTGTTGATGGCATCCTCCAGAATCTCTTTGGAGGCGATGTCCAGATGGTTGGTGGGCTCGTCCAGGATCAGGAAGTTGGCATTGCCCAGCATCAGCTTTGCAAGGGAGAGGCGTCCCCGCTCTCCTCCGCTTAAGTCCTTGATGTATTTGAACACATCGTCACCGGTAAACAGAAATGCAGCCAAAAGATTTCGGATTTCCGTATTGCTCATGGCGGGATGTTCGTCGGAGATTTCGTCAAAGAGGGTTTTTCCCTCATGGAGCACATGATGCTCCTGATCGTAATATCCGATCTCCACGTTCATGCCCAGCCGGAAGCTGCCGGAAGCAGGGGAGACCAGCCGGTTCAGGATTTTTAAAAGGGTGGTCTTTCCGGTTCCGTTGTCGCCGATTATGGCCACATGCTCTCCCCGCTTTATCTCGAAGCTGACATGCTCGAACAAGCACAGAGGGCCGTAGGACTTGGCCAGATCCTCCACGGCCAGCACATCGTTTCCGCTCTGCCTCCGGGGCGTCAGCTTCAGATGCATATCCGTCCGGGCTTCTGTGGGTTTATCCAGCACTTCTATCTTTTCCAGCATCTTTTCCCTGCTTTCGGCCCGCCGGATGGACTTTTCCCGGTTGAAGGAGCGGAGCTTCTCTATTACCTCCTCCTGATGCCTGATCTCCCTCTGCTGGTTCAGATAGGCGTTCATGGCGGCTATGCGAAGCTGCTCCTTTTTCTGTGCATAGTCGGAATAGTTTCCCGTGAAGGAGGTGGCTTTGGTCTGGTCGATCTCGATGACTTTGGTGGCGATCCGGTTCAGGAAATAACGGTCATGGGAGACGATGATCACCGCCCCTTTGTAATTTGTCAGATAAGTCTCCAGCCAAGTGATGGAGTTCATGTCCAGATGGTTGGTAGGCTCGTCCAGAATGATCAGGTCCGGTTTCTGCAGCAGGAGCTTGCCCAGAGCGACTCTGGTCTTCTGGCCCCCGGAGAGTGCGGACACGGATTTTTCGAATTCGCTTTCCTCGAAGCCCAGACCCTTAAGCACACCGATGACCTCGCTTCTGTATAAATATCCGTCCCCGGTCTCGAAGGTATGGGTGAGGGAAGCATACTGCTTCATGAGGGCGTCCAGCTCGCCGCCCTTTTTGGACTGCATGGCGATCTCGCATTCACGGATGCGCTGCTCCAGAAGAATCAGGTGCTGTTTGACGGACAGAAGTTCGTCAAGTATGGTGTTTGAGGTGTCCACGGCACCGTCCTGAGCCAGATATCCTATGGTCTTGCTTTTTGAGAGGGTGACTGTGCCGGAATCAGGCTGCATCTCCCCCACTATGATGCGCAGCAGGGTAGTCTTGCCGGCACCGTTGATACCGACAATGGCTGCTTTTTCGTTATTTTCTATATGAAAGCTGATATTCTCCAGTACCTTGTTTTCCAAGAATGCCTTCGAAATGTTCTGACAGGATAAAATCATGATGTTACCTCCGTGCATGCTGCAGATTCATACGCAATGCCGCAGCGGCTTTAAGATTCATTTTACTTTGGAAAAAGGAAACTGTCAATCATTGACATCAATTTCACATTTTGCTATGATAAAGCGTGGAAGAATTTGTGTGTTTGATTGTGGAGGTGGGGATCTTGGAAGAAAAGGACATTTCGCAGGCTGTCATAGGGCGTCTCCCCAGATATTTCCGCTATCTGGGGGAGCTTAAGTACGAGGGGGTGGAGAGGATATCCTCTCAGGATCTGAGCGAGCTGATGAAGGTGACGGCTTCCCAGATCCGGCAGGATCTGAACAATTTCGGCGGCTTCGGACAGCAGGGCTATGGCTATAACGTGGAATATCTATATGATGAGATCGGTAAGATACTGGGGCTGGACAGACAGCATAATTTTGTGATTATCGGCGCAGGTAATCTGGGCAGGGCACTGGGAAACTATCTTAATTTCGAGAGGAGAGGTTTTATCTTCTGCGGGATGTTCGATCAGGACCCTGATCTGGTGGGCAGGGAGGTCAGAGGTGTCAAGGTGATGCCTATGGAGGCACTGGAGAGCTTTATCCGGGAGAATGACATTGACATCGCAGTGCTGACCATTCCCAAGAGCAGCGCCGTGGAGGTGGCGGAGAGGCTGGTGCGGACGGGGATACGCGCGATCTGGAATTTCGCGCATGTGGATCTGAACGTGCCGAAGGAGATTCAGGTGGAGAATGTCCATCTTTCCGACAGCCTCATGAAGCTTTCTTATAATCTCAGACGATATACAAAAGACTGCGGGGAAGATTAGGAGGTAGGCATAGAAAATGAAAAACGGAGAAGAAGACAAACGGGAATCCTTTAAGCAGGCGCTGCAGGGCAAGAAGATACCGATTCTTACCTTGGACAACAAATGGTATAAATTATTGACGGAAGAGGCGAGGGCGGAGGCTGCCGGCCTGGAGGATGATCTGAATGCGCTATTGAAGCGTCAGGGAAAGCTGAATAATGAAGTAAAGAACATAAAGCGGCTGAAAAAGAAGCTTATGAGCGAGATTATGACGCTTGCGGATGAAGCGGAGCAGGAGGGACAAGAGACCTCTCAGAAGATGGAGCAGAATAAAAAGCTGGTGGAGGAGTGCAACGAGCGGCTGGACGGGTATCAGGATGAGCTTCTTGATATTCCAAAAGAGATAGAGCAGGCAAATTTCCGGCTGATGCTTGCCACCATGGATCATTGCTATGATACCATGCGGAAAAACGAGGAGAATATTCAGGAGATTGCCCAGTGGGTGACGGAAGTGCGTATAGAGCTGAAAAAGCGCCTGATCAGGAAACAAGAGATGGAGCAGTGCAACAATGCCATATATTCCTATATGCATGATGTGTTCGGTGCAGAGGTGATTGATATATTTGATATGCAGCATAATCCAGAGGAGCAGGAACCTGGCGGCAAGGAATGAGGAAACAGGTCTGGGACAATAGGATATGCAGCAGGAGAGAAGACGGGACGGACTGAATGGGTAAATCTGTTGCAGTCCGTTTTGCTTTTGGCTAGAGAAGGATGAGTCTGACACGGCATTGAATCTATAGACTCTCGGAATTTCAGAAAACGGAATCAGGCATTGGGGCCTGAACAGTATCTGAAAAAGTGGGGGAATCGCTAAAATAATTTTCGGAAAGCTGGATGATAAGCGGTCTGGAGATTCCGAGAGGATATTAAATCTGACAATGGGGGGATCAGGATGAAATATCTGGTGTCTGCGACGGAAATGAAGCTGTATGACAGCAATACCATAGAAAAAATCGGAATTCCGGCGTGCGTGCTTATGGAGAGGGCGGCCCTTGCCGCAGCGGAGGCTGTGGAGGAGCACTGTGCCGGGCAGGCAGGCGCAAAGCATGTGCTTGTCATGGCCGGCATGGGAAACAACGGCGGAGACGGGCTGGCGGCTGCAAGGCTTCTGTCGGAGAGAGGATATGAAGCGGAGATATGGTGCGTGGGAGACTGCCCGAAGGCCACGGAACAGTGGAAGCAGCAGAGGAGGATACTGGAGAAATATCCGGTGAAATTCGTGGAGAGGCCAAAGCGGCAGGAGTATGCAGCCATGCTGGACGCGCTCTTTGGCGTGGGACTGTGCAGGGAGATTCAAGGGGACTATAGGGAGGCAATAGAAGTCTTTCAGGGAACGGAGGGCTGGAAGCTGGCTCTGGATCTGCCCAGCGGCATTGATTCCGACACAGGCAGGATATGGGGCTGCGCGGTGAAGGCCCACATGACTGTGGCCTTCGGCTTCTGCAAAAGGGGGCTGGCGCTGTACCCCGGCTGTGAGTTTGCAGGAGAGGTCAGGACGGCGGACATCGGCATATCCGAAAGGAGCTTCTTCGGCATGGAGCCGGAAATGTATGCCTACAGTGAGACAGCGGAGGAATTGATGCCGGAAAGGATAGCCGACGGCAACAAGGGAAGCTTCGGAAAGGTTCTGCTGGCGGCGGGCAGCGAGAACATGGCCGGAGCCGCCGTGCTGGCGGCAAGGGCCGCCTACCGCACAGGAGCGGGAATGGTGAAGGTGATCACTCCAGAGGTCAACAGGATAATTCTGCAGTGCGCGGTGCCGGAGGCATTGCTTGGCACACCGGAGGAGCTGGGTGATACCATGGAATGGGCGGATGTCATTGCCGTGGGGCCCGGGCTAGGGCAGGACGGGACGGCATTCTCTTGTCTGGAGCAGGTAGTCCGGGAGGGAAAAAAGCCCCTTCTGATAGATGCGGACGGCCTGAACCTGCTGGCAGCGCATCCGAAGTGGATGAAGAGTCTGGCAGAGCAGGGGGAAGCGGGAAGGCAGATTGTCCTTACGCCCCATGTGGGGGAACTTAGCAGACTGGTAGACAGACCTGTGACCGAATGCAGGCAGAGCCTGCCCTTCCTAGGCAGAAGGCTGGCGGAGGAGCTCCATGCGGTAGTGGCGGCGAAGGATGCCAGAACCTTTATCTGCGGGGAAAAGGGCGGCATCTGCGTGAATCTGAGCGGCAACAGCGGCATGGCCACGGCGGGCAGCGGGGATGTGCTGGCAGGCATCGTGGCCGGACTCCTTGCTCAGGGCATGGATGCCTTCCGGGCGGCGGCAGTGGGCGCATATATACACGGCAGGGCAGGGGATGCCGCGGCGTCCCGGAGGGGAGAGCATGCCTGCATGGCAGGAGATATTGTGGAGCAGATCGGCATATAATTGAAGATGGGGCGTTCCCTGAAGGGGCGCGGGAGTGGAGAGACGGAACTGGGGACAGTCTCGTAACGGAAGCGCCCAGAAGGATTTAAGGACGAATGCTCTTGCGGCCTTAAATCCTTCCCTGAAGGGGCGCGGGAGTGGAGAGACGGAACTGGGGACAGTCTCGTAACGGAAGCGCCCAGAAGGATTTAAGG
>CAXHOW010000020.1:60403-75280 GCA_964018205.1 uncultured Acetatifactor sp.
ACGAATGCTCTTGCGGCCTTAAATCCTTCCCTGAAGGGGCGCGGGAGTGGAGAGACGGAACTGGAATAGAAAGGAGATCAGGTGGAGCATAAAGGATCGGATCTTAAGAAAAGAATAGAGAGCTATCAGCGTGTGTGCGCGGAGGTGGATCTGGGCGCAATTGCGGAAAACATGGAGCGGCTGCACGGAAACACCGCTCCGGGAACGAAGATGCTGGGAGTGGTGAAGGCTGACGGTTACGGTCATGGCAGCGTGCCCATAGCCCGGCGGCTGGAAAGCATAGACTATATATTCGGCTTTGCGGTGGCGACTCCGGAGGAAGCGCATATCCTGCGGGAAGCTGGGATCCGAAAGCCGGTGGTAATACTGGGATATGCCTTCCCGTATTCTTACGAGATGCTGGCGGCAGAGGAGATCCGTCCCACGGTGTTTCGCAGCGAGGATATAGAAGCGCTGGAGGCGGCAGCCAGAAAGGTCGGGAAGCCGCTCCGGGTACATGTCAAGGTGGAGACAGGCATGAACAGAATCGGAATCAGGCCGGACAAGGAGGGCCTTTCCTTTGTAAGGAATCTGGCGGGCAGGGAGTGGATCGAGGTCGAGGGCATCTACACTCATTTTGCCAGAGCGGACGAGGCAGACAAGACAAATGCCCGAAAACAGCTGGAAACCTTTCAGGCTTTTCTTCATATGATAGAGAAGGAGCTTTCTTTGGAGATTCCTGTCAGGCATTGCTCCAACAGCGCAGGGATTCTGGATATGCCTGAGGCCAATATGGATCTGGTGCGGGCGGGGATAGCGATGTACGGACTGTATCCTTCCGGTGAGGTAAACAGGGAAAAGGTAGTTCTGAGGCCGGCTCTTTCTCTGTACAGCCGAATCGTCCATACAAAGACCATAGAGCCGGGGGAGTCGGTGAGCTACGGCGGAACCTTTACGGCAGACAGACCGCTGCGTGTGGCCACTGTTCCCGTAGGCTACGGTGACGGGTATCCAAGGGGACTTTCCAATAAGGGATATGTTTTGATCCATGGTATGCGTGCCGACATTTTGGGCAGGATCTGCATGGATCAGTTCATGGTGGACATATCCGGTATTCCGGAGGCGGCAGTGGGGGACAGCGTGGTGCTTCTGGGGCATGACGGAGAGGAGTGCATCAGCGCAGAGGCACTGGGGGAGCTTTCGGGGCGTTTTCATTATGAGCTGGTCTGTGACTTTGGCGTGAGAGTCCCAAGAGTATATACGGAGAAAGGACAGATAGCAGCGTGCAGTGACCGCAATTCCTTGTGGATGTAGAATTTTCTGTCAGGTCCGAAGGCAGAAAAAGTGGGAAAGCGGTGAATAACTCCTATTGAACCGTCAATACTATCCATAGATAATGAATTCAATGATTGTCAGTCGGGCATATTTTGCGGGCAGAGACGCATTGGAAGAGGTATTCCGGGCGGCGGTGCTCAGCCAGCGCCATGACGGACAGATGGGAGTAGAGATGAGACGAGGAGATGTATATTACGCAGACCTTAGGCCGGTGATCGGTTCGGAACAAGGGGGCATCAGACCGGTGCTGATCGTCCAGAACGATGTGGGGAACAAGCACAGCCCTACAGTCATCTGCGCTGCGATCACCTCTAAGATGAACAAGGCGAAGCTGCCTACCCATATCGAGCTGAACGCCGCGCTGTATGATATGGACAAAGATTCCGTAGTGCTGCTGGAGCAGCTGAGGACAATCGATAAGAAGCGCCTTAAGGACAAGGTATGCCATTTGGACGGGGATGTCATGAGGAGAGTCAACAGGGCCCTGATGGTCAGCTTAGAGCTGGATACATAATTGTTGAAGGGCTCTTGGCAAAGAGTGGAAGCGCAGGGGGAATCGGATGTCGTATCCGATTCCCCCTGAGAGTCAATCAATCAGTGATTGTTCTGAATGCCCCGTTAAAGTGACGGGCTCAAATCCCGTTACCTGATGATGAATTCTTCTGTGACAAAGGAGCCCTGCCATGAGTTTCCGTCTGAACGATGGTATTCTCTTACAATGGTTCCATCTGTCATGGTATAGTCGATTACGAATATCTGTCCTGTTTCAATTCCCATGGGAAAATTGTTGTAGGGCAGTACATTTCCTGTAACGGGATTGTCTTTGAAGTCATCATATGCGTTTTCCAGACGCCAAAACTCCCTGTATTGGTAATCGGGAAAAACTGACGACAAATCTATCTTTCCAAAATACAGCGCAGTATATTCTTTCCCGCCGATTGTGAGGATATCGGTTCTATATGCCTCATTATTGAGAGCCAGCGAGCTCAGATCTTCTGTATGTAATGCGTCACCGTACTTTTTATGAAGCTGATTTGCCATACATGGAGCGGAATCTGTTGTATACACCATTGCTTCTATGTTGGTGTGGGCTGAGCCATATATTCCCATCACGTCAGTGCCGTTCAGGCTATCCAGTTCCCGGATAAAGTTTTCAACCATTTTATTTTCACGATATACGTAATCGGAATGCTGATAGTAATACTGTCCCTGCTTAATATTTTCCTGCGACAGCTTGTATAACGGGGACTGCTGCGCTTCTTTGGATTCAAGGTACTCTAAAAAGCGTTTTCCTGTTGTATCATATTGGTGCCCCACATCTGTTCCGTGAAAAACTGTCTCCGGGCACTCGTTTTTAATCCGTTTATAGAAATCAATAACTTCGTGGGAGTGCAGAGCCGTTCCGGACCAGTCCTGATACAGTGAATCCAAAATGTCGTCTCCGTCAGATTCCATCCATATGTTCATATATTCGGCAGTGTAATACGGAAGCTCTACAAACAGATCCCGCATACCATCATTATGGTAATAGGATGACCATAATTCAAACTCCTTCTCCAAGATATTTTCAACGGAATGTTTTTCCCCGTATAAGAATATTTCCCCGGAGGACTGTCTGCTGCTTACGGCAGGCTGCATTGTGAAATATCCGATGAACAGAAGTGCGGCAACAGCGATTGCTATGATAATTGCTGCTAGTTTGACTCGTTTTGTTTTGATCCGTTTCGGGTTCATGTTTACTGCTCCTTTGCTTTGGGATATTTATCAGGCTGTGTAAACGCATATCTGCGTTTTGGAGTAGGCAGGAACAAATAGTATGCTTGCCGATAATTATGTTACTACTTGGCTGGATAGTTGTCAATTTCGGAAAATACCGCAAGCTTGACACTTGCTGGAAGGGTACGGTATACTGAAGGAAGAACGGCTCAGAAACCAGAAGCTGAGAAATCAGGAACTGAGAAACCGAAAGCTGAGAAATCAGGAATTGAGAAACCGAAAACTGAGAAATCAGGAACCGAGAAACCGGAAACTGAGAAATCAGGAACCGGAAGAAAAGAAATGTCCACAAAACGGACGGAGGGGAGCAGTGTGCCGATGAGAATGTATGACATCATCATGAAAAAGAGGAACGGAGGAGAGCTTTCCGAAGAGGAGATCAGTTTTTTTGTAAACGGCTACACGAAGGGAGAGATCCCGGATTATCAGGCATCTGCCCTTATGATGGCCGTCTACTTTCAGAAGATGACAGAGCGGGAGACGCTGGCTCTCACCATGGCCATGGCGGAGAGCGGGGATAGGCTGGATCTTTCCGAAATCCAGGGAATCAAGGTGGATAAGCACAGTACGGGAGGCGTGGGGGACAAGACATCTCTGGCTCTGGCCCCTATGGTGGCGGCCTGCGGTGTCCCGGTGGCAAAGATGAGCGGCAGGGGCCTTGGGCATACCGGGGGCACCATTGATAAGCTGGAGAGCTTTCCCGGCTTCAGTACAGCGCTGACCACAGAGCAGTTTATAAAGAATGTGAACAGTATCGGCATCGCCATCATGGGTCAGACGGCGGATCTGGCTCCGGCGGACAAGAAGCTGTACGCACTGCGGGACGTTACTGCTACGGTGGACAATATGTCCCTGATCGCCAGCTCCATTATGAGCAAGAAGCTGGCGGCAGGCGCGGACGCTATTGTGCTGGATGTAAAGACCGGCAGCGGCGCATTCATGAAGGAGGAGAAGGATGCCAGAGCGCTGGCGGAGGAGATGGTGAAGATCGGCAATAACGCCGGGCGCAGGACCATTGCCGTCATCTCGGACATGGACCAACCTCTGGGCAGGGCCGTGGGGAACGCGCTGGAGGTGAAGGAGGCTATCGATACCTTGACGGGAAAGGGGCCTGAGGATTTCACAAGGCTGTGCCTGACGCTGGGCAGCAGGATGCTCGTAGCCGGGGGGAAGGCAGCGGGGGAAGAGGAAGCGGAGAGGATGCTTAAGGATTCGCTGGAGAATGGCAGCGCCCTGAAGAAGCTGGCAGAGTTCGTGGAGGCTCAGGGCGGGGACAGCAGGGCGGTGTACGAGCCTGACCGATTGCCTCATGCAAGGATCGTCCGTCCTATCCCTGCTCCCAGAGACGGCTGCATAAGCCACATTGCCTGCGACGAGGTGGGAATCTGTTCGCTGATCCTGGGCGGCGGCAGGGAGACGAAGGAAAGCGAAATCGACTTGGCTGTGGGACTTGTCCTGTGCAGGAAGGTAGGGGATCATGTGAAAGCAGGGGAACCCGTCGCCATGCTCTATGCCAATGAGGAGAGCCGGGCAAGGGAGGCGGAGAGCCGCTATCTGAGGGCCTGCACCATAACGGATACGCCCTGTGTATGCCCTCCGCTGATCAAGGCGGTTATTATGGAATGACCCTGCATAGTTTCGGGGGGATGGTAATATAATTTCACATGAGAAAAAATAATGACCATACCCAAAAAAGAGAATTGAGAAGAGAGGCGCTGCTGGAATCCCTGAAGTTTCCCAAGGATATCTGCATGGGAGCGCTGCGGGTGACTCTGACAGGGAACAGAGAGGCATGGATCGAAAACTACCGGGGAATCCTGGAGTATACGGAAGGCCGGATACTGCTGCAGTGCAAGACCTGTCAGGTCTGCTTTGAAGGAGCCAGACTCTCCATCGACTACTATACCAACGAGGATATGAAGATCAGCGGCTGTATCAGCTGTGTCAGATATTGTGACGGGACAAATCAGTGAATTGTTGGAAGAGGACGTGCCATGGTTGAACTGTTGAAATATCTCAGGGGTTATCTGCGCATCCGCGTATGGGGATTTTCGCCGGAGCGCTTTATGAATCTGTGCAGCAATAAGGGAATCCTGCTGTGGAACATCGTCCGGGAGGGCGATGGGTACAGTATGAATATCAATCTGCGGGGCTTCTGGGAGCTGCGGCCCATAGTGAGAAAGACCGGGACAAGGGTGGCTGTATTGGACAGATATGGGCTGCCCTTTTTTCTGCCCAAGCTTATGAAGCGCAAGGTATTCGTGGCAGGGCTGGTGCTGACCCTTGCCTTCTGGTTTCTCTCCTCCTACTTTATCTGGGACATCCAGGTCAGCGGTAATTACCAGATCACGGATGATATGTTCCGGAGCTTTCTCAAGGAGCATGAGGTGACGGTGGGGATGCGCAGGGACGTGCTGGACATCGAGGAGCTGGAAAAGGAGATACGCAGGCAGTTCTCCCAGATCACATGGGCATCGGCCAGACTGTCGGGCACAAAACTGCTGATCGACATAAAGGAAAACGATGCCCCCATCGTCATTGATGAGAAGGAGGTTTCTCAAGGGACGGATCTGGTGGCGGAATATGAGGGCAGGGTGGTATCCATGATCGTCAGGAGCGGAGTCCCCAAGGTGGCGATCGGAGATGTGGTGGAGAAGGATACGGTGCTTGTGGAGGGGAAGATTCCTATCTATAACGAGGATGCCACAGTGCGGGAATACCGTTATGTGGATGCGGACGCGGACATAGTGCTGGAGCATACCACCAGCTATACGGAGGAGCTGCCCTTTGACTATATCATCAAGGAATATACGGGCAGGGAGAAAAAGGGGTATTACCTGAAGGTGGGCGGGAAGGACTGGAAGCTGCCGGAGGATAGGCCTTTTCAGGTATATGACAGCATCATCCGGGAAAGCAGGCCGCTTATCTTTGAAAAGTTGAACATACCGATATTCTGGGGGGATATCACGCATAGGGAATACCTGAATGTGGAACATACATATACCGTACAGGAGGCTAAGGAGCTTCTTAATCAAAAATTAAGGGAATTTCTCACAAGTTTAGATGAAAAAGGTGTACAAATGATTGAAAAAAATGTTAGAATAGAGACGAATGACAATGCATGGCTTCTTGTGGGAGAATTTCTGGTGCAGGAGCCCGGTGGAGCGAGAAGGGATACCGAAAGGATTGTCACGGATGAAATGGAAGAAGGGCATTCCATGGAAGAAGGGCATTCCATGGAAGGATAGCATTCCATGGAAGGATAGCATTCCATGGAAGGATAGCATTCCATGGAAGATAAGGATTCTGGAGAAGAGGATGGAAATGGATGATTTTTCGGTGAGGCTGGATATGCCGGCTGAACATATGCAGAAGATATTCGGGATGCAGGATGCTTATGTGAAAAAGCTTGAGAGGGATTTCGGCGTCGGCATCGTGGATCGGAACGGCAGTGTCACGATTACCGGAGAGGAGAGCATGGTGAGGAAGGCCGCGGGAGTACTGCGGGAGCTTGCCGTTATCTCCGGACGGGGAAACGAGATTGAGGAACAGAGCGTGGACTATGCGATTGCAATGGAAATGGAAGAAAAGGAAAATGTACTGACGGAGATTGATACCGACTGTATCTGCCATACGGTGAACGGCAAGCCCGTGAAGCCTAAGACTCTGGGGCAGAAGGCCTATGTGGACGCGATCAGGAAGAACATGGTGGTGTTCGGGGTAGGGCCTGCGGGAACAGGCAAGACCTATCTGGCTATGGCCATGGCCATCACCGCTTTCAAAAACGATGAGGTAGGCAGGATCATCCTTACAAGGCCTGCCATCGAAGCGGGAGAGAAGCTGGGCTTTCTGCCCGGAGATCTGCAGAGCAAGGTGGACCCTTACCTGAGGCCGCTGTACGATGCCCTCTACCAGATCATGGGGGCTGACAGTTTCATGAAGAATACGGAGAAGGGGCTGATAGAGGTTGCGCCTCTGGCATATATGAGAGGCCGGACGCTGGACAATGCCTATATCATTCTGGACGAGGCCCAGAATACCACGCCTGCCCAGATGAAGATGTTCCTGACCCGTATCGGCTTCGGCTCAAAGGTGGTAGTGACAGGAGACGTGACCCAGAAGGATCTGCCGCCGGATACAAAGTCGGGGCTGGACGTGGCGTCAAGGGTGCTGAAGAACATAGAGGGGATCGCTTTCTGCGGCCTGACCAGCAAGGATGTGGTGCGCCATCCTCTGGTGCAGCAGATCGTCAAGGCATATGAGAGCTACGAGGCTAAGGAGAGCGCCAGAGGCAGGGAGCGGGGCAGAGAGAGGGACAGGACTGTCCAGAGGCGTGTGAGGAAGTGATTTTTTGACGGAATGCCTGCCAAAGCGGGCGGGAAGGGCATAGATATGACTTTATACATGGAGGATGAAACGGAAAGCAGATTTTCATTTTCCGCAGAGGAGACGGCAAAGCTTGTGTGCGAAGCGGTTCTGGAGACGGAGGGCTGTCCTTATGAGGCTCAGGTGAATCTGGTTCTTACGGACGATGCGGGGATAAAGGAGCTGAACAGGGAGGCCAGAGGGATCGACAGGGCTACGGACGTGCTGTCCTTCCCCAATGTGGATTTTGAGAAAGAGGGTGTCTTCGATATTCAGGAGAGTCAGGAGGCAGATTGTTTTGACCCGGATACAGGGGAGCTGATCCTGGGGGACATCATGATATCCGTGGACAAGATCCGGGAGCAGGCCGAAAGCTACGGACACAGCGAAAAGAGAGAATTTGCCTTCCTTGTGGCCCACAGTATGCTGCATCTGTGCGGCTATGACCATATGGAAGAGGACGAAGCAAGAGAAATGGAGCGCAGGCAGGAAGAGATACTGACAAGGTTAAATATAACAAGAGATTGATCGAGGGACAGCGGATGAATCGTGCAGAGGTGAGAAGACGGCAGGCAGGAGAGCTTTCTAATATATTGACGCTGGCTGCCATATTGATATTGGGACGGCAGACAGGGAATAACGGAATCGCTTATATGACAGTGGCGGCAGTGGCCTGCGGACTGCTCTGGGCCGTGGTGTGCGGGAATCTGCCGGACACGCTGGGAAGGCTGCTGCGGGGCAGAAAAAACAAGGGGCAGTACAGAAATGCCGAGAGAATGCGCAAAAGCGCCATGATCCAGCAGCTGATCCTGGGGGTTGCAGGGAGTGCGGCTCTGTGCATCTTTTCGGGAAGTCTCTCAGGAATGTTCGGGATTCCCTATAGTGCATTCATTGTGGCAGTGCTTTCACCGACGATATTTCTCAGGTCAGTCTCTTCCGTGCTTATGGGATGTTTTCAGGGAGAAGGCTCGGAGCTTCCCACGGCGGCAGCGGGGATGCTGCGGGCAGTATTTATATTCGGCTTCGGCATACTGTTTTCCGGATTGCTGGGGAATTATGGTGAGAAGGTCGGCAGCCTGCTGCGGGAGGACAATTTTGCAGCCATGTACGGGGGGATGGGAGTAGCTTTGGCTGTCAGCCTTGCGGAGCTGTTGGTGGTGATTTTTCTTGTGCTGATATATAAGATAGGAGACTGGCCCGGAAAAAGGACCAGACAAGAGGGATATGCCACGGAGACTTCTTTTGACTGCGTAAGATACTTGTGGGTCGGGAGATGGCAGCAGGCGGCCACAGCGTTTCTGGAAATCCTGCCCTTGGGAGTGGGGCTGTTTTTCTTTGCCCAGAGGACGGAGGACGAGGCGGCTTTTGTGTCGGGATACGGTATATATGCAGGAGGATATCTGGTATTCTGCGGGGCGGCGGTGTCCCTGATTTCTATGCTGGTGCTTCCGGCAGTGTCGAAAATATTCTCCGCTCTGCGCAAAAGCGAGCATCATTTTGCAAGGACTGCATTTGAAGGAGGCATACATATCTGTCTGGTACACGGCATCTTTACGGTGGTGTTTGTGGCTGTCATGGGGGAACAGATAGGAGAGCTTCTGTGTCCCGAAAATGCTGAGGCCGTCCTGCCTATGCTCCGAGGAGGCTCCTGCGTGATCGCGTTTGCCGCGTTATCCGGCTATTTTACCAGATTCCTGCAGACGGCAGGAAAGAGGCACCCCGTGCTGCTGGCGGCGGGCATTGCCGATCTGCTGTTTTTGGCGGTCATCATGGCTACGGGAAAGGCGGGCATCTTGTCGCTGGTATATGGCGGCATGGCAGGTACCTTTGTGCTCTGCGTCATGCTTGGGGTGCTTGCCTGTGCGCAGATGCGGGTCAGGTTCAACTGGCTGGATGCCTTGGTGGTGCCTGCCGGAGCATCGGCTGCGGCAGGGCTGCTCTGTATGCTGACGGTCAGGCTGATCGCGCCCCATGTCCATATCCTTGTGACCCTGCTGGTGGCGCTCGTTCTGGCGGAAGCCGTGTACTGGGTAGCGCTTATCGTGCTCCGGAATTTTAAGGACCCGGAGCTGGATGCGGTCCCGGGCGGCAGGCTGATCAGCGGGCTGAAGCAGATGTTGCATATATATTGAAAATAAGTGAATAAACGTTAGAAAAGTGCTGATACTGATTCATAACAACAAAAGGTCGATGGAATTCTTGCGGATCGTAGGAAGGGCATGGTTTGTTTATGAAGTTTGTCAGAAGTATCAGCTTATTTGTCGTTTATCCCCTTCTGCTGCTGGGGGTGGGATTTTTGGCGGGGCTGGAGTTTTCCGGCTTCCGGTATCAGGATGAATCGGACAATGGAGGCAGTATGCTGCTTTTGGGGCTCCCTTCGGGAATAGGGACACAGTCTGCTCTGCCGGAGAAAGAGGCCGGGACAGAAGGCTCTCCGGTGTCGGAGACCGGGACAGGCGAACCGGAGGCTGCTCTGTCAGGAAGCGAGGAGGGAGAAGGGGCTGCGGCGGAATCGGAAGGCAGTTATCCTGACGAGATCATGGAGGCGGCATCTTCCTATGAAACCCTCTGCGTGGATACGGCTTACGTGCTGGAGGAGACAGATATCCTGCACCATACGGTAGTGGAGACTACCCAGCGTCTTCCGATCAAATATGTGGGCATGAACAGAGAGCAGTTCATCGAGGCCATGAAGCTTTATGAGGCGTTCCCGCCTCTTTCCGAGATGGAGCGTGGTTTTGTGAATCTGGAGGTGCTGTCGTTTTCCAGAGAGCGGGTTGTGGTACAGATGAACTACCGATATGTCCAGCCCAGCGAAAGCTTTTATCTTGCGGTATATGATAATGAAGTGGTGGTGTATCTGGAGGATCGCAAGACCGTGTATATCGAGACGGAGATAGAGCTGGATTCCCTGCCGGAGCAGCTCCAGCGGGATATCATCCAGATGATGTGGATAGAGAACGAAGAAAAGCTGTATGATTTTCTGGAGAATTATTCCAGCTGATCAAAGCGGTTCAGAGATTCCGAAAGCATATAGGGTATATATGGCGGCATACAGTCTCCGGACAGGAGTAGGCCATAAGTAACAAGGTATGGGGTGGAAACAGGAGAAAGCAATGAGAAGCAGAGTAGGAGTCATAGGCGGCGGCGCGGCGGGGATGACAGCCGCCATCGCTGCCGGGACGGCGGGGGCGCAGGTCACGCTGATGGAGGGCAATGACAGGCTGGGAAAGAAGATACTTGCCACCGGCAACGGCAGATGCAATCTGGGAAATGAAAAGCTTGACCTGAATGAGTATTATACCGACTCACCGGAGCTTCTGGAAAAATGCCTGAAGCGGTTCGGCACAGAGGAGACCGTTTCCTTCTTTCAGAGCATCGGGCTGATGATACATAGCAGAAACGGCTACCTGTATCCTTTGTGCCAGCAGGCATCGGCGGTGCTGGACGTGCTGCGGTATGAGGTGGCGGCGCTGGGGATACAGACGGTGACGGAATGCAGGGCGGAGCGTGTAGAGCGGGACGGAAAGACCGGAGAGATCAGGGTCTGGGGAAACGGGAGGTGCTTTCGTTTCCATAAGGTGATCCTTGCCTGTGGCGGCTGTGCCGCGCCCAAGACCGGCTCCGACGGAAGCGGGTTCCGGCTGGCCGGGCTGCTGGGGCATAGGCTGGTGCCTACGGTACCTGCTCTGGTACAGCTTAAGTGCCGGGAGGATTACTTTAAATCCGTGGCCGGAGTCAGGGGGGAGGCCCTGCTGACGGTGATACACAAGGGAGAGCCGGCAGTCAGGGAGCGCGGGGAGCTGCTGCTTACGGACTATGGGATCTCAGGCATTCCGGTGTTCCAGCTGAGCAGGGTTGTGAATTACATACTGAGGGACGGTGCTTCGGGGGTGGAGATAGTGATCGACCTTCTGCCCGATCATACGGATGAGATGTTCGAGAAGTTCTGTGAAGGAAGGAGCCTCCTGCAGGGAAAGCGCACGGTGGAGGAGTTTTTTGTCGGGATGCTGAACAAAAAACTGATGCTGCTTTTTATCCGGCTGGCGGGGCTGAAGCCATGGGAGGAGGCAGCCGGGGCGGACCGAAGGAAAATACGGCAAGTCTATAAGCTTTGCCGGCAGTGGAGCGTCCATGTGACCGGCAGCAATTCCTATGACAATGCACAAGTCTGTGCCGGGGGAGTGCCCCTTGATGAGGTGACGGAAAATCTGGAATCGAAGAAGGCTCCGGGGATCTACTTTGCAGGGGAGATCCTGGACGTGGACGGCAAGTGCGGGGGATACAACCTGCAGTGGGCATGGTGCAGCGGCCATCTGGCGGGAAGAGCCGCCGCGGGATTTCCGTGGCAGGAAAGAGGGACGATAAATTAGCAAAGGAGAAGAGCGGTATGATTAAAATAAGCCAGATCAAATTGCGGCCGGGGCATTCCGAGGAGGCGCTGAAAAAGAAGGCCGCAGGTATGCTGCGGATTTCAGAGCAGGAGATTCTGAAGCTTAAGATCCTCCGCAGATCCATCGATGCCAGAAAGAAGCCTGATATTTTCTATATCTATTCTCTGGGAATTTCCGTGAAGGACGAAGACAGAATATTACATAAGCTTAAGGGAAGAGAAGGCATGGTCAGCAGGGGTGAGGACGCATCCTATGGGGCAAGAGGTGTTTCCGATGGGGAATTTTCTTGTGCGGCAAGAAGGGTTCCCGATGGGGCTGCTGGTGATTCCGGGATAGAAAACTCCCGGACGGTGATCGTGGGGACAGGCCCTGCAGGGCTGTTCTGCGGATATTTTCTTGCCCTTCAGGGCTATAGGCCTATTCTGCTGGAGCGTGGGAAATCCGTGGAGGACCGTAAGAAGGACGTAGAGGAATTCTGGAAGACGGGCAGACTGAATCCGGCCTCCAACGTGCAGTTCGGAGAGGGAGGCGCAGGAACCTTTTCCGACGGCAAGCTGAATACTCTTGTGAAGGATAAGGACGGCAGGAACAAGGCGGTGCTGGAGACCTTTGTGAAATTCGGCGCAAAGGAGAGCATCTGCTACGATGCGAAGCCCCATATAGGGACGGACGTGCTCTCCGGTGTGGTGAGAGGGATGCGGGAGGAGATTATCCGGCTGGGTGGTCAGGTACGCTTTGAGAGTCTCGTGACGGATATCTGCGTCAGGCAGGGACGTGTGACGGGGGCGGTCCTTGAAAGCGGCGAAAAGATCCCTTGCGGACGGCTGGTTCTGGCAATCGGACACAGCGCAAGGGACACCTTTTCCATGCTGTATGAAAAGAAAGTGCCTATGGAGGCCAAGGCCTTTGCCGTGGGCCTGCGGGTGGAGCACCCTCAGGCCATGGTGAACGAGAGCCAGTACGGCTTAGCGGATCCGGGAGAGCTGGGGGCAGCGCCCTACAAGGTGGCGGCAACGGCCGGAAACGGACGGGGGGTCTACTCCTTCTGTATGTGTCCCGGAGGCTATGTGGTGAATGCTTCCTCCGAGGAAGGGTATCTGGCGGTAAACGGCATGAGCTATAGCACAAGGGACGGGGAGAATGCCAACAGCGCAGTTGCGGTGACTGTGACGCCAAAAGACTATGGATCGGACCATCCTCTTGCAGGAGTGGCCTTTCAGCGGCGGCTGGAGGAACGGGCGCACAAGCTGGGCGGAGGGAGGATTCCGGTGCAGAGATACAGTGACTATAAGCGCTGTGTAGAAGAGCAGGCAGGAAAACGCAGGACCGGGTCGGAAGATGCGGCGGAAAATAGGCGGGAGACTGAGATGCCGGTCAAAAGCACTGTGATGCCCCAGTGCAAGGGGATGTATCAGTGGGCGGATGTGAGCAGGATTCTGCCCAAGGAATGCAATGAGGCCATTGTGGAAGGGATGGAGGCCTTCGGCAGGCAGATTATGGGCTTTAACAGGCCGGATGCCTGCCTTTCGGGGGTGGAGAGCCGGACATCCTCTCCGGTAAGGATATTGCGGGATGAGAGCCTCCAGTCTCAGGTGAGAGGGCTGTACCCCTGCGGGGAAGGGGCAGGCTACGCAGGAGGCATCATGTCCGCCGCCATGGACGGCATACGGGTGGCGGAGGCCATCGCAGGAGAGCTCTGCGAAAGCGGGCAGTGAATGGGATGACGGGAAGGCCGGGAAACAGCTCAGACATCGGCATTGAGGAAGGAGGGGAACACCATGAACATGGACGAGAGAATTGCAAGAATCAACGCCTTGTATCATAAATCCCAGAAGGAGGGACTGACAGACGCAGAGAAGGAGGAGCAGGCAAGGCTGCGGAAGGAATATGTGGCCAGCGTCAGGGCCAATCTGCGGGGACAGCTTGACAGCATCACCATAGAGAACCCGGACGGGACAAAGGTAAACCTTGGGGAGAAATACGGCGGCCGCAGGCAGTAAGGATCAAGAATGAAATTCTTTGCAACAGAGCTGCGGGGAATTAGAACCTGAGAGATTACCAGAACGGAGCAGATCATGGCTGCAACAAAAGGAGGCCTTATGAAGGGAATGCTGTATGTAACGGATCTGGACGGAGCACTGTCAAAGAACGACAAGTCTGTCCCAAAGGAGCTTGCCATAGGCACCATTTCCAACAGCAATAAAGACAATGAGGCAATAGGACTGCAGGACGAGCACAGCAGAATCGTATCAGAAAGCAAAAGAGAGATCAGGAAAAGAATTTTAAAGATCAGGGACGGACTGGACGAGAAGGAGCGGGAGAGAGGTACGCTGCTCCTGACGGAGAGAATTCTGGGACATCAGTGGTTTTACCGTTCGGAGATCATTCTCGGCTTTGCGAGCTACGGAAGCGAGATCGGCACATGGGAGCTTCTGCGGGAGGCCTTGAGGCTGGGGAAAAGGGTGTACCTGCCGAAGGTGACAGGGGAAAGAGAGCAGGCACGGATGATTTTTTTCAGGATCATGGGACTGGAGGAGCTGAAACAAGGCTACAGAGGGATTCCGGAGCCTGAAGGCCATTCGGAGGAATATGTTTACAAGGAAGATGAGGCAGACCATACCCTGATGCTGATGCCCGGGGCGGCATTTGACCCATATCGCAACAGAATCGGGTATGGAAAGGGTTTTTACGACAAGTTTCTGGCGGATAAAGAGGCTTTGCGGCTGCGTACCATCGCAGTAGGATACAGATGCCAGCTGGTGGATGAGATACCGGCGGAGGAGAAGGATGTGCGGCCTTATCAGGTGATATGCGTGTAGGCGACTGTACGGATCATATTTTGGGCTGGATTATGTAAAATAAATGACAATGGCCATAATAAGGAGTATAATAAAATAAAGTTCGGTATCTGTAGAGAAGGAGAGAAAGAATGGTCTTTATAAATGATTCATTAACTCAAACTTCCCATAAGCTTTTGCGGTGCAAAGGCTTGTAATTACTGACAATAGCCCCTAAATTATGCAACTGT
>CAXHOW010000021.1:0-69086 GCA_964018205.1 uncultured Acetatifactor sp.
TTTGAATTTTGACAAAAAAATAAAGCCATTACTGGCTTTGCGGGTTATCTCAAGATGGGAAAGTGTCAAACTCCCGGATATCATAATGGTTGTGACAACAGAAAACAGCCGCTCGGAATCCGGGGCAACTGCATCCCAAAAGACAAACCAAAGTTGAGGTATGGTTATAGTGTATCATGCCGAGGGGCGGGGCGCAAGGGCTTTGTGCTATGAACAAACACGAACGTTAGTTTGACAAGAAAAAACACTTGACACCCTCTTGGTTTTGTAGTAAGATACTCAAGGCTGCTGTAATATGGAGGCAGGGTTGGTGCGTTATGGACAGAATTTATGAACAGACAATGTTGTTTGACTTTTATGGGGAGCTGCTGACGGAGCACCAGCGCAGGGTCTATGAGGATGCGGTTTATAATGATATGTCTCTTGGAGAGATCGCCAAGGAGCTGGGCATCAGCAGGCAGGGCGTGCATGATCTGATCCGCCGCTGCGATAAGATTCTTCAGGACTATGAGAGCAAGCTTCATCTGGTGGAGAGATTCACCAGAGCAAAGAGAACCATAGGAGAAATCGAGAAGCTGACGGACGGGACGGAGGATGCCGCAGAGCTGCCGGAGCGGCTGCGGGCCATACGGACGCTGGCACGGGAGCTGCTGGAGGAGCTGTGAGGCCAGGTGAAAAGCATCGTCTGCATTCCGCAGGAAGCAGAGCTGACAGCAGAGTCAATGTCATGGAATCGGTGCCATAGAATCGATGCCATAGAATCGATGCCATGGAATCGATTCTATAAAAGATTGTCATTGAATATTACGGAATGCTTCGGGCGGCACAGGCCGGAGGCAGTAAGGAGTGTCGGGTGGCGTTTGAGAGTTTAACAGATAAGCTGCAGAATGTATTTAAGAACCTACGGAGCAAGGGCCGTCTGACGGAAGAGGATGTAAAGACGGCCCTGAAGGAAGTGCGCATGGCGCTTCTGGAGGCCGATGTGAACTTCCGGGTGGTGAAACAGTTCGTCAAGGCTGTGGAGGAGCGGGCCGTGGGTCAGGACGTGATGAACGGGCTGAATCCGGGCCAGATGGTCGTCAAGATCGTAAATGAGGAAATGATAAGCCTCATGGGAAGCGAGACCACAGAGATCGCCATGCAGCCAGGCAAAAGCATCACCGTGATCATGATGGCCGGCCTGCAGGGCGCAGGTAAGACCACCGCCACGGCAAAGATTGCGGGAAAGCTGAAGCAGAAGGGAAAAAAATCCCTCTTGGTGGCCTGCGATATCTATAGACCTGCGGCCATCGAGCAGCTGCAGATAAACGGAAAGAAGCAGGAAGTGGACGTATTTTCCATGGGGACGGATCATAGGCCTGCGGAGATTGCCGCTGAGGCGATACGGTTTGCGGAAAAGAACGGGCATAATGTAGTGATTCTGGATACGGCAGGCCGCCTGCACATAGATGAGGACATGATGGCGGAGCTGCAGGAAATCAAGGCCGAGGTTTCCGTGCACCAGACCCTGCTGGTAGTGGATGCCATGACCGGTCAGGATGCCGTGAACGTGGCAAAGGAATTTGATGAAAAGGTGGGTGTTGACGGTGTCATCCTTTCCAAGATGGACGGCGACACCAGGGGCGGTGCAGCGCTTTCCATCAAGGCTGTCACCGGCAAGCCTATCCTATACATCAGCATGGGGGAGAAGCTCTCCGACATGGAGCAGTTTTATCCCGACCGCATGGCAAACAGGATACTGGGAATGGGAGACGTGCTTTCCCTGATTGAAAAGGCGCAGGAAAGCATCGATATAGATGAGGAGAAGGGCCGCGAGATGGCCGGCCGCATGAAGAAGGGTAAATTCGACTTTGAGGATTACCTGGAGAGCATGAAGCAGATGCGCAATATGGGCGGGCTGTCCAGTATCCTGAGCATGCTGCCGGGCATGGGGATCAAGGGGGCTGATCTGGAGTCCATGATAGACGAAAAACAGCTGAAGCATATGGAGGCGATCGTCCTTTCCATGACAAAGGAGGAGAGACGCAATCCGAAGCTGCTGAATCCCCGGAGGAAGCACCGTATCGCCAGAGGCGCCGGTGTAGACATCGCGGAGGTGAACCGCTTCATCAAGCAGTTTGAGCAGAGCCAGAAGATGATGAAGCAGATGGGAGGCGGCAAGAGAGGCCGCGGGATGTTCGGGGGCTTTCCGGGAAAGAGCGGCAGGTTTCCTTTCTGACAAGACGGATAGCTTTGCGTCTGCCATATCGGCAGCAGCCGGTTCGGACGGTTACAGAGTGTAACGGGAAGGTTCATATAGGGCTTTCTCTTGTCACTAATAAATCAAAACGAATATATGGCCGTGGGAAGACGGCAGAAAGAGGTAAAAAGATGGCAGTAAAAATCAGGTTGAGAAGAATGGGACAGAAGAAGAATCCTTTCTATAGAATCATTGTAGCTGATTCCCGTTCTCCCAGAGACGGAAGATTCATTGAGGAGATCGGTACCTATGATCCCGGCACAGAGCCCAGCACCATCAAGGTCAACGAGGAGCTGGCCAAGAAGTGGCTGGCAAACGGGGCACAGCCCACGGAGGTAGTAGGCAGGCTGTTCAAGATTGCCGGTATCGAAAAATAGATTCTGATCGTTAAGAGGTGGCTTATGAAGGAATTAGTGGAAATTATTGCGAAGGCACTTGTTGATAATCCGGATGAGGTGGTAGTAGCGGAGAAGGTCGAGGGCAGAAATACGATCATCGAGCTTCATGTGGCCGCATCCGATATGGGCAAGGTCATCGGCAAGCAGGGCAGGATCGCAAAATCGATCCGCTCTGTGGTAAAAGCAGCGTCCTCGAAAGAGAAGACGAATGTGGATGTAGAGATTGTATAGATTGTATAGAGAGAAAAATTTTTCAAAGGAGAAAGTTCAACAAAAGGTTTTACAATTCAGGAGGGACATGCTTAGCCGGTTCCTCCTTGATTGTTTCTTATCTGCCGATTCCTTACTTAGGGGGTCTTGGGTGAGGAACCGGCTCACAGCTTGCAGGAATCCAAGGCAGGCACTGAATGAGGACAGACAAGTCGGTTCTGGTCGGGTGATATCGGCATAGCAGGAAGGAGGACGTGTATGGAGGATTATTTTAAGGTTGGAATCATTACTGCCACCCATGGCCTTGGCGGAGAGGTAAAGGTATATCCCACCACGGATGATGTCAGTAGGTTTGGACGGCTGAAGGAGGTTATCTACCTGAAAGGATCATCCGCCGTTTTATCCGGCCAGAGGGCAGATATCCCGGAAAGGAGCCCGGATGCGTCGTGTCCGGTTCTGAAGATTGAAAGCGTAAAATATCTTAAGCAGCTTGCCGTGCTGAAATTTCAGGGGATCGACAGTCTGGAGGATGCGCAGAAGTACTGCAAGGGGCTTTTGTTTGTGACAAGGGACAAGGCGGTGCGGCTGAAGAAGGATGAGTACTTTGTGGCGGATCTGATCGGGCTGGCCGTGAGGGATGAGGACGGGACAGAGATCGGCAGCCTGAAGGATGTACTTGAGACAGGAGCAAACGATGTCTATGTGATTTCCCTGAAGGACGGGAGGGAGTTTCTGCTGCCTGCCATCAAGCAGTGCGTTCTGGAGGTGGATGTAGAGGCAGGCTTTATCAGGATACACATTTTGGAGGGGCTGCTGTGAAATTTCATGTGCTGACTTTGTTCCCCGAGATGATAAACAGAGGACTTGACTATGGGGTAATCGGCAGAGCGATGGAGCAAAACAGAATATCTTTGCATACGGTAAACATCAGGGACTACACTCAGGACAAGCACAGCAAGGTGGACGACTACCCCTATGGGGGAGGCGCAGGGATGCTGATGCAGGCGCAGCCGGTGTATGATGCGCATCAGGCGGTGACGGGGGGACGGACTGTCAGGACAGTCTATCTGACCCCTCAGGGGGAGCGGTTCACTCAGCAGAAGGCCGGAGAGCTGGCAATGGAAGAAGAGCTTGTCTTGCTCTGCGGGCATTATGAGGGAATCGACGAACGTGTCCTTGAGGAGGTGGTCACCGACTATATCTCCATAGGGGATTACGTGCTTACGGGGGGCGAGCTGGCAGCAATGGTGATGGTGGACGCTGTGGCAAGGCTGGTTCCCGGCGTGCTTGGCAATGAGCGTTCCGCCGAGGAGGAGAGCTTTTTTAATGATCTCCTGGAATATCCCCAATATTCCCGCCCTGAGGTATGGCATGGAAAAGCTGTGCCGGAGGTGCTTCTTTCCGGCGACCACAGCCGGATCACCGCATGGCGGCTGGAGCGGTCTAAGGAGCGGACAGCCCTCAGGCGTCCGGATCTGTATGGAACTTATCTGGCAAAGCAGACGGTGATAGAGCGTCTGGCCAAGGACAAGAGGAACAATATCCATATGACGGAGAGTCTGGCCAGAGGACATGGTAAGATCGTGTATGCGAACATATGGGCCGGCGGAGGGAACATTGTGCTGTATGATCATGACGCAAAGGTCTGTATGCTGGCGGCTGAGGATTCGGAAAGCGGCGCAAATATGGCGGGCATCGTTCCAGAGGACACGAGACTGGCGCTGATCTCCCAGTCTTTTTTAAAGGAGCCTCTCATGAAGAGAGGATATCGGCCTGTCTTCTGGTGCCGTCAGGCGCTGTATACCCAGAAGACTCCCTTGCCCGTGAGGCATAAGGATATCAGGAAGCTCTCCATGTCCGACTTTGAATATGTCTGCAGCCGTTACTGCGGCCATGGGGACGGCAGCGAAGCCGGGCTGGGCGCGGACAAGGACTATATCCGGGAGCGGATTCAGGCCGGAGCCATATACGGCGCTTTTCTGGAGGGAGATCAGGTGGGCTTTGCGGGCATCCATGCGGAAGGGACTTTTGGCATGCTCTATGTAGAGGAGGCATGCCGCAGGCAGGGTATTGGGGCTTCTCTGGAGGCATATGTGATAAACCGTATGCTGGAGAGGGGCTGGACTCCTTATGGCCATATCGTGGAAGGCAACGAAGTGTCCATGAGACTGCAGGAAAAACTGGGACTTTACTTTGCCTCAAAAACTTTCCTCTGGATGGAAAAAAGTACTTGCAAATGAAGCGCAGTTGTGATAAAATTTTAATGTTATAGAAAGAAGATGGTCCTCTGTTACCGGAGTCGCGGATTCCGTATTAAGAACATCCATTTTATAAAGGAGGCTCGTTATGAGTGACATTATCAGAGAGATTGAAGCAGAGCAGTTAAAGGAAAACATTGACGAATTCAATGTCGGTGATACCGTCAGGGTCTATGGAAGGATCAAGGAGGGCAACCGGGAGAGAGTTCAGGTGTTCGAGGGCGTGGTTCTGAAGAGACAGGGAGGAAGCAGCAGAGAGACCTTCACTGTCAGAAAGAGCTCCAACGGCATCGGAGTGGAGAAGACATGGCCTCTGCATTCCCCCAATGTGGAGAGGATCGAGGTAGTCAGGAGAGGCAAGGTAAGGCGCGCCAAGCTGTTCTATCTGAGAGACCGTGTTGGTAAGAAGGCAAAAGTGAAGGAAGCTAAGTAAGGTATATCGATGCGGACAAAAAGGGCAATTACAGAAAACGTAGTTGTCCTTTTCTGTTAAAAAGCGGGGTGGCCCGCAGAGGTGTGCTGTGGCAAAAAATAGAGGACTCAGTTTTTACAGAAGAAAGAAAAAGATAAGCACGAATCAGGTGATGGAAGTATTCAGTTGGATATTCGGTATCTTTACGGCAATTTTCATTGCGGTGGTGCTGAATTTCTTTCTGGGCACTATGACCGATGTGGTGGGTGTTTCCATGGAACCCACGCTGTATAACGGGCAGAAGATATTTATCAACTCCTTCCTTTACCTGATTTCCTCCCCCAAGAGAGGAGATGTGGTGGTCTTTCTTCCCAACGGAAATGAGAACACTCATTATTATGTGAAGCGTATCGTCGCCGTCCCGGGAGACAGCGTGCTGATACAGGATGGAATCTTGTACGTGAACGGGGAGGACAGCCCGTGGGTGACGGAAAAGCTGCTGGATCCGGGAATCGCCGCCAATGAGCTGACTCTGGGGAACGGGGAGTATTTCTGTCTGGGGGACAATCCTGGCAACAGCGAGGACAGCAGGTCGGCCAATATCGGGCCGGTGAATGAAGCAGATATTATAGGAAAGGCATGGTTCCGTGCACCCTGTGGGGAATCCAGCATGGGATTTGTAAAATAAAAGATGAATTATCAATGGTATCCTGGTCATATGACGAAGGCAAGGCGTATGATGCAGGAAGATATAAAGCTGATTGATCTGATCATAGAGCTGCTGGACGCAAGGGCGCCGCTCTCCACCCGCAATCCGGACATAGACGGACTGGGCAGCGGAAAGTCCCGGATCGTGCTCCTGAACAAAGCGGATCTGGCGGATCCCGAATGCAATAGGCAGTGGGTGGGCTATTTCGAGGCAAAGGGGATGTATGTGCTGGAGATCAATTCCAAGCTGAGAACCGATATGAAGGCAATCGCCCCGCTGGTTCAGAAAGCCTGTGCGGAAAAGATTGCCAGAGACAGGAAGCGGGGCATTGTCAACCGGCCTGTCCGGGCCATGGTAGCGGGGATCCCCAATGTAGGCAAGTCCACCTTCATCAATTCCTTCGCGGGCAGGGCATGTACCAAGACCGGCAACAAGCCCGGAGTCACTAAGGGAAAGCAGTGGATCCGCATGAACAAGAATCTGGAGCTTCTGGATACGCCGGGTATCTTGTGGCCTAAGTTTGAGGATCAGGAGGTTGGCAGGCGGCTGGCTTTCATCGGTTCCATGAACGATGAGATTATTGTCATGGAGGAGCTGGCCTGCGACCTGCTGGACTTTCTTGCCGCGTCCTACCCTGAGGCAGTGCCGGAGCGCTACGGGATCCTTAAGCAGGGGAGTCCGGCGGAGACTCTGGAAGGGATCGCACGCTGCAGGGGCTGTATCCTGAAGGGGGAGAATCTGGATCTGAAAAAGGCCTCCGATCTGCTTCTGGATGATTTCCGGAGCGGCCGGCTGGGGAGAATCACGCTGGAGCGCCCGGATATATAAGGGGTCAGAGGCGGAACTGGAGACAGCGTCTGACAGAAAAGCGCCCAGAATGAGTTAGGGGCGCATGCTCTTGCGGCCGTAACCCATTCTAGATATGAGGGTGCTTTTCGGTCAGAGGCGGAACTGGAGACAGCGTCTGACAGAAAAGCGCCCAGAATGAGTTAGGGGCGCATGCTCTTGCGGCCGTAACCCATTCTAGATATGAGGGTGCTTTTCGGTCAGAGGCGGAACTGGAGACAGCGTCTGACAGAAAAGCGCCCAGAATGAGTTAGGGGCGCATGCTCTTGCGGCCGTAACCCATTCTAGATATGAGGGTGCTTTTCGGTCAGAGGCGGAACTGGAATAGGAGAAAAATCATGAATAAAGTGATGAAAGAGATGATAAGTACCCTGCTGTACCTGCTGGGGGTTTTATGCCTGACATGGTTAGTGATTGCTTTCGTAGGCCAGAGGACGGAGGTGGACGGCTTATCTATGGAGCCTATGCTTTCAGACGGGGATAATCTGATTGTGGACAAGATCACCTATCGGTTCAAGGATCCGGAGAGATTTGATATCATAGTATTTCCATTTAAGCTTGAGGAGGAAACCTATTATATCAAGCGTATCATAGGACTTCCCGGGGAAACGGTCCAGATCGACGAGCAAGGGAATATCTACATAGACGGCGAGGTGCTGGCGGAAGGGTACGGCAGGGAGATCATCAGGCCCGATACCATAGGGATAGCAAGGAATCCCGTCGTTCTGGGGGATGATGAATATTTCGTCATGGGGGACAACCGCAATAACAGTATGGACAGCCGTAGTGAGATCGTGGGAAACATTCACCGGGAGGATATCATCGGCAGGGCATGGCTCAGAATATGGCCCTTTTCCCGGTTTGGATTCCTGAAGCACCAATGACAAAGGCCGGGTGTCTGGCAGGCTAGGAGGCAACATGAAAAGTACCGCTGAGATAAAGGAAATTCTGCAGGCAGCATCTGTAATGGAGCTGCCTGCGTTCATAGAAAGCTATTCTGCCGATGAGCGGGCAGGGGTGCGGAAGCTGGCGGAGACTGCTAAAAAACGTCTTCAGGCGCTGGAGGCGGAGATGCGCAGGATCGAGACCATGCGTGTCTATGAGGAGCAGTACAGGGAGTATGAGTTTATCTGCGGCATTGACGAGGCAGGCAGAGGCCCTCTGGCCGGGCCTGTGGTGGCGGGAGCGGTGATCCTTCCCAGAGAATGCCGCATCTTATATATAAATGATTCTAAGCAGCTCTCCGAAAAAAAGAGAGAGGAGCTTTATGATATCATCAAGGAGCAGGCCGTTGCATGGGGCGTGGGCTGTGTAGGGCCGGAGCGGATCGATGAGATCAATATCCTGCAGGCTACCTATGAGGCCATGAGAGAGGCAGTCGGAGCCCTTTACCGGAAGCCAGATATCCTGCTGAACGATGCGGTGACCATTCCGGGGATCGATATACCCCAGGTGCCTATCATCAAAGGCGATGCCAAGAGCATTTCCATAGGCGCGGCCAGCATTATCGCAAAAGTTACGAGAGATAGGATGATGGCAGAGTACCATAGGCAGTTCCCGGAGTATGATCTTGCGGGGAACAAGGGCTACGGAAGCGGCGGACATATAGAGGCCCTGAAAAAATACGGCCCTTCCCCTATCCACCGTAAAACCTTTATCAAGAATTTTGTTTAAAAGAATCATTTTGTTTAAAAGAAGCTGTGCTTAAGTCGGAAAGGAGAACGGATATGAAGCTTTCTCAGCTGTTTTCAGGAGATACCCATACGGAAAATGTGGCGCGACCCCAGCCAAGTCCTGCGCAGGCGGCAAATATGAGCAGACAGATCCGTTCCCTTGTCCCGGGTCAGACCATCAGCGGCGAGGTGTTGTCCAGAAACGGGGGCGAGGTGCAGATCAAGCTGTCCGAGGATCTGGTGCTGAATGCCAGAGTGGATCGGAACATGAATATCGAAGTGGGAAAGAACATGACCTTTGAGGTCAAGAACAACGGCAGCTCCCTTACCTTAAGCCCGCTGTTTACCAATGTGTCCACGGACATGAATGTGCTGAAGGCGCTGGACATGGCCGGACTGCCTGTGACCGAGACCTCCGTGAGCATGACAGCGCAGATGATGCAGGCAGGGCTGTCCGTGAACAGGAATATGCTGCAGCAGATATTCCGGGAGATCAACAGCTTTCCAGAAGGAGAGATATCGGACGTGATCAATCTTCATAAGCTGCAGCTGCCAGTGAATGAGGCAAACATGGAGCAGATGGCGGCCTACCGCAACATGAACCACCAGCTTATCGAGGGTATGGACACGATTCTGGGGGCTCTGCCGGAGGTCTTTGATTCCATGATGGCGGAGGGCGATATGCCGGGAGCTATGAGGCTGTACCGGGAGGTGCTGGCGCTGGTGCAGGAAAGCGGAGCCGGAGAGAATATAGTACCGGGACAGGAGACTGTTCCGGGAGCGGAAACAGCGGCAGGCCAGTCGGCGGCTGATGTCTTGGGGCTTGTGAAGGGGGAGGGGATTCTGCCTGAGAGCGGAGAGGCAGTCCTGTCAGAGGGCGGAGAGGCAGTCCTGCCTGAGAACGGAGAAGGGCTCCTTCCCGAGGGAAACGAGGCAGCCATAGCCGGACAACAGATAAAGAATCAGGGAACGGAAGACGGCGGGACAGCCGCGGGAACGGCTGCGGCGCAGGACGGAAGGCTTGTGGGGGACAGAAGTCTGCAGGAGGGCGGAACAGCCGGCAGAATGTCCCTGCCGGACACAGCTGTGTCGGAGACAGTGAGGGCATCCATGGCGGGAGAAGCTCTGGAGATTCTGGACAGTCTGGGGCTTCCGGAGCAGGCGGCGGGGAATCTCCGCGTCCGGCTGATGCAGTTTGCTTCGGGGCAGGCCGATGTGCAGGAATTCTTTTCCGGCCTGAGTATGCTTGCGGATGCCGCCAAGACCTCGGAAGGGGCCATGGCCTCGCTGGAGAGGCTGTTTTCGGGCAGGGAATTTAAGGAGCTGCTGGCAGGGCAGTTCAAGAGCTTCTGGACCTTGAGCGCTGAGGATGTAGCTGTTCCCGGGAAGGTGGAAGAGATGTACCACAGGCTGGACAGACAGCTGAAAGGCCTGACACAGGCTCTTCAGAATGCAGGTCAGACCGATTCCGTAGCCTTTCGGGCAACCACCTCTATGTCCCAGAATGTGGACTTTCTGAATCAGGTGAACCAGATGTATGCCTATGTGCAGCTGCCTCTCAGGCTCCAGCAGGGGGATACTCACGGGGAACTGTATGTTTATACCAACAAAAAGAAGCTCAGCAGCAGCGACGGAACCGTCAGCGCCCTGCTGCATCTGGATATGGAGCATCTGGGGCCGGTGGATGTGTACGTGACCATGAAGAGCAGCAAGGTAAACACAAAGTTTTATCTGCGGGATGATGCGATGATTGATTTTATGGCCACGCATATGGATATACTGACAGAGCGGCTGAAGAAGAGAGGGTACGACTGCAGCTGCGCCATGACTGTCAGGGAAGAGGGGACTTCTCAGGCCACGGAAGGGGGACTGGCTCCCATTCTGGGACAGGAGCGTGGCGTGGTCATCTCTCAGTACGCATTTGACGTGCGGACGTAGAGTTTTGGACGACTTTTTACCGGCAGCCGGAAGGCACGGGCGTATGCTTGGCAGATTCTGGAAGCGTCTTGGTATCTTGGGATTGTCAGGGGGGCTTTATGGAAGAAAAATATAAGAAGGGTGAGAAGGTAAAGCAGGCCATTGCGCTGGAATATGATCCGTCCGACGATGCGCCAAGAGTCATTGCCAGCGGACGGGGGAGTCTGGCAGAAAGGATCATTGAGAAGGCGCAGGAAAGCGATGTGCCCATACACCGTGATGACAAGCTGGCAGATACGCTGTCCCGGCTGGAGATCGGGGACATGATACCGCCGGAGCTGTACGAGGTAGTGGCGGAAATACTGGTGTTCGTGGACTCCATGGACAAGATCAGGGGGAAAATGCGGGACACGGGCCGCAGAGGTAATCATATTTGAACAGACGAAGTACGGGAACGGAATGGGAAAAGGCGGCATCGGAATATCTGCGTAAGCAGGGGATGCGGATTCTGGAGACAAATTTCCGCTGCAGGCAGGGGGAGATAGACCTGATCGGTTGTCATCAGGGCTATCTGGTGTTCGTGGAGGTGAAGTACCGCGGCACTGATAGGAATGGGTATGCGCTGGAGGCGGTGGACTGCCGCAAGCAGCGCCGGATCTGCAGGACGGCGGATTATTATAGATTTCTCCATAAAATCAATGACGATACCCCTATACGGTATGATGTGGTGGCTGTTCAGGATGGTGAGATCCAGTGGGTGAGGAATGCGTTTTGTCATATCGGACGGTGACGGGCAGTGACAATGAACCGCCTCGCTGCAGGCAACGGGATATCGGACCTATGGAGGAATAAGCTTCCCTTCAGCAAGCTGCCGGAAATGAAACCTGCGAGAGATGAAAAATCGACAATAAGAGGGACAGGAGGCATTTTGTCTATGTACCAGATCTATCGAAACGCCAAGGGCAGCGGAGCGCCAATGCAGCATTCCGTCATGACAGAGGACGGCAGCCCGCTTGAATATCTCACATTTCCTTCACTGGAGGACATTCCCAGGATGAAGGGCGGGGGAAAGGTCAGGCATCTGATCACTACCCGTCTGGGAGGCGTCAGTCAGGGAGAGTTCGCGTCCATGAATTTCAGCGTGGAGAGGGGCGACAGGGAGGAGGACGTGCTGGCCAATTACCGCAGGATAGGGAAGGTATTGGGCTGCGGGCCGGAAGACATGACGGCGTCCCACCAGACCCATACCACCAATATCAGGAGAGTGACGGCAGGGGACAGAGGGAAAGGCGTGGTCAGGCCAAGAGACTATGAAAATGTAGATGGGCTGATCACTGACGAGCAGGGGATTGCGCTTGTGACCTTTTATGCGGACTGTGTCCCGCTGCTTTTTGTGGATCCTATGCATATGGCAATCGGTCTGGCCCATTCCGGCTGGCGGGGAACGGTCGGCAGAATGGGGGAACGCATGGTAAGGGCCATGGCGGAAAGCTTCGGCAGCGTCCCGTCACAGCTGTATGCGGCGGTGGGACCTTCCATCTGCAGGGACTGCTATGAGGTAAGTCAGGATGTGGCGCGGCAGTTTACATCCATGCTGGGGGACGATGTGGCGGTGCCGGGGAGGCAGGAGGGAAAATACCAGCTTGACCTATGGCTTGCCAATGAAAGAATCCTGGAGCAGGCGGGGATCCTCAGGGAGCATATTGCGGTCACGGATATCTGTACCTGCCACAATTCGGACTATCTTTTTTCTCATAGGGCAAGCGGCGGAAGAAGAGGAAACATAGGAGTGTTCCTGATGCTGGAGAGGGCTGGATATTAAGGAAAGCTTTTTGTTTTTCTTAGAGAATATTTAAGAAAAGGATGGTTTAATGGATATATAGGCTGCGTTGTACGGGAAAAGCGGCACGGAAATGTGAGGTAAAGCATGGCAAACATACTAGTGTGCGATGATGACAAAGAAATAGTTGACGCAATCGAAATCTATCTGAGTCAGGACGGATATCGGATCTTCAAGGCATATGACGGGGCTCAGGCTATCGAGATATTAAAGAAAGAGGATATCCAGCTGCTGGTCATGGATATTATGATGCCGAAGCTGGACGGTATCCGGGCAACATTGAAAATCCGGGAGAACAGCAGCATCCCTATTATTATCTTATCGGCAAAATCGGAGGATACGGACAAGATCCTGGGGCTCAATATCGGCGCGGATGATTATATCACCAAGCCCTTTAATCCGCTGGAGCTTGCCGCAAGAGTAAAGTCGAATCTGCGCAGATATACTTCACTTGGCAGCCTGAATAATGAAAACAAGTCTGTTTTCAGGGTGGGGGGCCTGATCATCAACGATGAGACAAAGCAGGTGACAGTGGACGGGGAGCCGGTGAAAATGACCCCCATAGAATATAATATTCTGCTTCTGCTGATGAAGAATCAGGGCAGGGTGTTTTCCATAGACCAGATATATGAGAGCATCTGGAACGAGGATGCTATCGGAGCCGACAATACGGTGGCAGTGCATATCCGCCATATCCGGGAGAAAATAGAAATCAATCCCAAGGATCCCAGATATCTGAAGGTGGTCTGGGGCGTGGGCTATAAAATCGAAAAACAGTAGGTAGACGTAACAGCATGAAAAAAAGAATGATGCTTAGAAGACTGGGGATGGAGCTTATTCAGCATATTCTCATTGCAGCCATCATGGTGGCAGTGGCAGGGCTGATGCTGAATTCCTATATTACGGTGGAATCCATCAACGGAACGAAGAACTACAGAATCTTTCCCATGGATTCCAATCTGGAATTTGAGGAATCAGAGATATACCATGATCTGTTTCGGAATGCGGTTTCCGACATTACCCAGCTGGTGGTCATCAAGGAGCAGCTTGAGACCGATGATGCCTTTGATCCCTATAAAAGGATAAACATCACGGAATACGCCCGTCAGATCGGCGCGGATCAGGGCTGTGCCGTTTCCGTGGTCTATGAGCTTGACGACATCATCAAATGGGGCAAGTATGGCGTGGAGTACGGAAACCGTATAATGAGTCTGTCGGAATTCGTGAATTATTTCGGTGACTATATCTGCCCGGAGAATTTTACGCTGGACGAATACGGGCAGCTTATTTTTGATGATTTCCATATGGTAAAGAAAGAGGGGGATGCGGAGACCTGGGAGGGGCCTCTATTTGGAAAGACACCTGAAGAGATGAGCAGGGTCTCGGAATTGATGGACAAATGCACCGAGGATCAGCTGGTTGACTTTGTGTTTTCCCATATCATGAGGGAGAATACCGGCAGCATAAAGATGTCAAGGGAGGATGACGGCAGTCTGACAATATCCGTTCCCATGCTGAACTGCCGCTATACCACGGTGGACGGCACGAGACAGCTCATAAGCTATGCGGACAACTGGGTCGATTATATGAAGCTGCAGCAGAATGTGGCGGCATCCATCGAGAGCCTTACTACGAATTATCAGCGTTATCAGCTCTGTAACGATGCATACAAGGAGGAGAACAGCAACGTTAAATATATGGTCCGCATGATGACGGCAAATGGTATGTGCACCTATACCAACGTGGCACAGCTGAAGGACTATGAGGATAAGGAGGTCACGGAATTTTTTTCCGAATACAGAAGGTACCTGATTTATTATCCGGACAGCCTTGAGTTTATGGGAAACACCATTCTCAGCGAGGAGGAGCTGGATAATTATATCAGTGTATACGATTATGCCTATCCGGACACCACCCATATCTGGCTCGGCGTTGACAGCAACTATTCCGTTGAGGGGGATATCTTCTATATCGCCAACGCAGTCTATCAGAGCATTGTGCCCAATGTGAACAAGATTCTGGCCGGTATTGCGCTGCTGGCGCTGATCTGGCTGGGGCTGGGGCTGTATCTGACCATTACCGCAGGCACGACGGCGGATGCAGAAGGGGAGAAGACGGGGCAGCTGAACCGGTTCGACCGCATCTGGACGGAGATCATAGTCCTTTTGGGGGCAGGACTGGTCTATGGAATGATATACGGATTCCATAGGATCATGGAAGTGGCGGAGACGGCAGGGGCTATGTCTTGGGAGATGATGGGGACAGAGCTTACGAGGTTTTACCGCTACGGAATATTTGCGCTGTATGGGGCTTATGTAAGCATTTCGACGAACCTGCTCTGGTACAGTCTGGTGCGCCGGGTCAAGGCGAACAATCTGTGGCAGGACAGCTTTCTGAGATGTATCTGCCAGAGGCTGGCGGCTTCCGGCAGGTTCATCCTGCGTCACAAGAATTCCGCTGTCAGTACGCTGCTGCCGTATAACTTGTTCCTGTTTCTGAATCTGTTCGGAATAGCTATGGTATACAAGCTGTGGGGTCAGAAATCATATGCCTTTCTGGTTCTGGCTGCGGCAGTGCTTTTTGACGGTATCTTGGGTGTGCTGATATTCCGGCACGGCGCGGAGCAGATCGAGATCATAGAGGGAATCAGGCGAATCCGGGACGGGGAAGTGGATTATAAGATTGAGAGCGACGGTCTGCATGGCTCCAGCAGGGAGCTGGCGGAGGCGGTGAACAACATCGGGGAGGGCATCAGGAAAGCGGTCCGGACCAGCATGAAGGATGAACAGATGAAGACCGATCTGATAACCAATGTGTCCCATGATATAAAGACACCTCTTACGTCTATTATCAATTATGTGGATCTGCTGAAGCGTCTGAAGATCGAGCAGGAGCCTGCAAGAGGCTATATTGATATTCTTGACAGCAAGGCCCAGCGCCTGAAGCAGCTGACGGACGATCTGGTGGAGGTTTCCAAGATAACCTCCGGCAACATTACACTGAACAGGGAAAAGCTGAATCTGACGGAGCTGATCAATCAGGCCATCGGCGAATTCTCCGAAAAGATGGAGGAATGCCGCCTGCAGATCATTTTTGACAATAACGATATGCCGGCCTTTATTTATGCAGACAGCAGCAGAATGTGGCGGGTGGTGGAAAATTTGTTCAACAATATCTGTAAATATGCCATGGAGGGCACAAGGGTTTATATCGACATTATGAAGCAGGACGGCAGGGTGGAGGTCTTTATCAAAAACATCTCCAGCCAGCAGATGAATATCCGGCCTGACGAGCTGACGGAGAGATTCATCCGGGGGGACTCCTCCCGTACTACGGAGGGCAGCGGGCTGGGGCTTTCCATAGCGAAGAGCCTCGTGCAGGTACAAGGGGGGAGCTTTGAGATTCTGCTGGACGGTGATCTGTTCAAGACAGTGATTTCCTTTCCTGAACAGAGCTGAAGCAATGTGTTGGCGGCAGGATTCCTATGACATGGGATAGATCTGCCAGACTCTGAAAGACAAATCCTGCTGCCGGAACCGTTCCTCGTACTTAAGGGGATGTCTGTTCCCGCAGCAGGAATGTTATTGCTTAGTCAATTTCCAGACGATTGTTGTATGCTTCGAGAATGCCATGGATTTTTTCCGTGGTTGCAAGGGCATTGTTCAGGGAGACATTGTGGTTCATGAAGTCGATCAGGGATGCCACAAATTTGCTCATTTCCGCCTCGATGAAATAGGGCCTGGCATAGAACTCAGGAGGGAGATAGGTCAGATCCGTTGTGATGATCTTGTCGAAATGTCCCATCTCGTAAGCGGTGTCAAAGGCTTTCAGCCCGTCTGTGAAAAGGCCGAAGGTGCAGCAGATGAAGACCCGCCTTGCATTCATCTTTTTCAGCTGCTTTGCCGTATCCAGCATGCTCTGGCCGGACGAAATGATGTCGTCAATGATGATAATGTCCTTGCTGTCGACATTGTCGCCCAGAAATTCGTGCGCGACAATGGGATTCCTGCCGTTGACAATCACGGAATAATCCCGTCGCTTGTAGAACATACCCGTGTCCACGCCTAGAACGCTGGCGAAGTAGATCGCGCGGTCCAGGGCTCCCTCGTCGGGACTGATGACAATCAGGTGATTTTTATCCACGATCAGATCCTCCTCGGAGCTCAGGAGGGCCTTGATGAACTGGTAGGGCGGAGTGAAATTGTCAAATCCGTTCAGGGGAATCGCGTTCTGTACTCTGGGGTCATGGGCGTCAAAGGTGATAAAGTTGCTGATGCCCATGTCTCTCAGCTCCGTGAGGGCATAGGCGCAGTCCAGAGATTCCCGGCCGCTGCGCTTGTGCTGTCTTCCTTCATAGAGGAAGGGCATGATGACATTGATTCTGGCGGCTTTGCCGTTGCATGCCGTGATAACGCGTTTCAGGTCCTGAAAGTGGTCGTCCGGGGACATATGGTTGGTATAGCCGTTCATGTTATAGGTGATGCTGTGGTTGCAGACATCCACAAGCAGAAAGAGGTCCTTTCCCCGGATGGATTCTCCAAAGACTGCTTTTCCTTCGCCGCTGCCGAAGCGGGGGGTCGCAAGATCAACCAGATAGTTGTCCTCACTGTAGCCGTGGAAGGCGGGGTCTTTTTTTACTTTGTCGTTGTGGATGGTTTTTCGGAATTCAACCAGATAGTTATTGATCCGCTGGCCCATTTTCCGGGCTGAAGGGAGTGCGGCGATTTTCAGGGGTGCGACAGGCATGGCATTTTCGAGTTCTTGTAAATTAGGCATGGTAACCTCCGTGTGTAAGTGATAATGTCGCTGCTTGTTTCGCGATAGATGATTTTATTTTATTACGATGTGGGGGTTGCGTCAAGAGGGGAATTGTGGTGCTGGGGGGCCACTGGGGGTGCTGGGGGCCCCGTGCCTGATGCCGGAGAATCTGCGGGGCATTTTGGCGCCCCGTGCCGGATGTCGGCACCCCGGCGTTTCAGGGGGAAGCTGAGATAATGGAGGAGAGACAGATGCAGAATAGGTCACATCTTGTAAAGAGGGTTCTTCAGGGGAGTATTGCGGAGGAGCTGGAGATAGCAGAAGGGGACAGGATACTTGCCGTCAATGACACAGAGATAGAGGATGTGTTCGATTATCAGTTTCTGATGCAGGATACTTATGTGGAGGTGCTGGTGGAGAAGTCGGACGGGGAGCAGTGGCTGCTGGAGGTGGAGAAGGAGGCGGACGAGGATCTGGGGGTGGAATTTGAGAGCGGTCTCATGGATGAGTATAGGCATTGCTGTAATAAGTGCGTGTTCTGTTTTATTGATCAGATGCCCCCGGGGATGCGGGAGACGCTTTATTTCAAGGATGATGATTCCAGACTTTCTTTTCTGCAGGGGAATTATGTGACTCTTACAAATATGTCGGATCATGATATAGATAGGATATGCCGGTACAAGCTTTCACCCATCAATATTTCCTTTCAGACTATGAATCCGGAGCTCCGCTGCAGGATGCTGAACAACCGCTTTGCCGGAGAGGCTCTGAAGAAGGTGGACAGGCTGTATGAGGCGGGTATACGCATGAACGGCCAGATCGTCCTGTGTAAGGGACTCAATGACGGGGACGAGCTGGCTTTCAGCATCAGGAGGCTGATGGAATATATGCCTGCTCTGGAAAGTGTGTCCGTGGTGCCGGTGGGGCTTACGAAATATAGGTCCGGGCTGTATCCGCTGGAGCCCTTCACCGGTGAAGACGCGGCGGAGGTTATTGCCATGATAGAGGAATTCCAGAGGGAATGCTATGCCCGGTACGGGATCCACTTTGTGCATGCCAGCGATGAATGGTATATTCTCGCAGGCATGGAAATGCCGGAGGAGGAGAGGTATGACGGGTATCTGCAGCTGGAGAACGGCGTGGGGATGCTCAGGCTTTTGATGAACGAGTTCGAGGAGGCTTTGGAGGGGGCCGCAGGAGATGGAGCCCTGGCGCAAGGGACGAAGCCTGCCGGGAATATGGCTGAAACGGAAGGAACAGGCGCAGTCAGGGACGGGACTGAGGGGCAGAGCGGGAAGGATGTCAAGGGAGAGCCCGAAACAGAGGGGCATATGATACGCAGGGAGCTGTCCATAGCCACGGGGCGGCTGGCCTATCCTTATATTCGGAGGATGGCGGACAGGATGATGGATATCTGGCCGGAGCTGGATATTCATGTATATCCTATCACGAATTATTTCTTTGGGGAGAATATCACGGTGTCGGGGCTTATCACCGGGCAGGATCTGCTGGAACAGCTGAAGGGCAGGCCCTTGGGCCTCCGGCTGCTGCTGCCGGAGAATATTCTGCGCAGCGGGGAGGACGTGTTTCTTGACGATGTAAGAGTGAAAGAATTGGAAAAAGCTTTACAAGTTCCGGTTAATATTGTAAAATCAAGCGGAAATGATTTTGTGAATGCGATTCTGGAGAGATGATATGCCCGGGCGGGCAAAAAGAGGTGTAAGATATGGCGAAGAAAAAAAAGCCCATGGTGGCGGTGGTAGGAAGGCCGAATGTAGGAAAATCCACATTGTTCAATGCGCTGGCAGGAAGGAGGATATCCATTGTCCAGGATACTCCCGGCATCACCAGAGACAGGATCTATGCGGACATCACATGGCTGGACAAGACCTTTACGCTGATTGACACGGGAGGCATAGAGCCTGACAGCAAGGACATCATTCTGTCCCAGATGAGGGCTCAGGCCCAGATCGCTATTGATACGGCGGATGTGATTATTTTCCTTGTGGATGTGCAGCAGGGGCTGGTTGACGCGGATGCCAAGGTGGCTGATATGCTGAGGCGCTCCCACAAGCCGGTGGTGCTGGTGGTAAACAAGGTGGACAGCGACCATAAATATATAGCGGATGTGTATGAATTCTACAATCTGGGTATCGGCGATCCTATACCGGTCTCTGCGGCCAACAGACTGGGACTGGGTGATATGCTGGATGCGGTGTCCGCCCATTTCAAAGATTTTGAGGAAGAGGAAGAGGAGGACGAGAGGCCCCGGGTGGCTATCGTGGGAAAGCCCAATGTAGGGAAATCCTCCTTGATCAATAAGCTTCTGGGGGAGAACCGTCTCATTGTGTCGGAGATAGCCGGAACCACCAGAGATGCGGTAGATACAGAAATAAAGTATAACGGCAAAGAGTACGTTTTCATAGACACAGCCGGTATCAGGCGCAAGAATAAGATCAAGGAGGAGCTGGAGCGCTATATGATCGTCCGGGCGGTGGGTGCCGTGGAAAGGGCGGACATTGTGGTGCTGGTGATCGATGCCGTGGAGGGAGTCACGGAGCAGGATGCCAAGATCGCAGGGATAGCCCATGAGCGCGGCAAGGCTGTCATCATTGCGGTGAATAAGTGGGATGCAGTGGAGAAGGATGACAAGACTATATACCGAGTATCGGATAAGGTGCGCAATACATTGTCCTATATGCCCTATGCTGAGCTGTTATTTATATCCGCATTGACGGGACAGAGGCTGAACAAGCTTTTCGACACCATAGACATGGTCAGTGAGAATCATGCCATGCGGGTGTCCACAGGGGTACTGAACGAGATCATGACGGAGGCGGTGGCCATGCAGCAGCCGCCCACTGACAAAGGAAAGCGGCTGAAGCTGTTCTATATCACGCAGGTGGCGGTGAAGCCTCCTACCTTTGTGATATTCGTGAATGATAAGGAGCTGATGCATTTTTCCTATACCAGATATATAGAGAATCAGATTCGGGAAACCTTCGGTTTTCGGGGTACTCCCCTTCGGTTTATCATAAGAGAGCGGAACGAAAAGGAGAAATAAGTGTATGGTAAGGGTGCTCTGCGTATTGATCGGCTATGTGTTCGGGCTTTTTCAGACCGCATATTTTTACGGAAAGGCTCATGGAATCGATATCCGCCAGCATGGAAGCGGCAATTCCGGGACGACCAATGCCCTGAGAGTGCTGGGGACTAAGGCGGGACTGATCGTGTTTGCCGGAGACTGCCTGAAGTGCATGATAGCGGTGGGAATCACAAGGCTGCTTTTTGGAGCCAGCCATCCGGACATGATCTATCTGCTCTGCCTGTACACGGGGGCAGGTGCGATCCTGGGACATAATTATCCCTTTTACATGGGCTTCAAGGGCGGGAAGGGCATCGCTGCCACTGCAGGCATGGTGCTGTCCTTCCATCCGTTTTTTATCATAATGGGCGTTGTGGTGTTTTTCGGGGCTTTTCTGACTACACATTTTGTCTCGCTGGGATCCTTGCTGGTGTACCTCGGACTGGTCATAGAGATGATAGTCTGCGGACAGCTGGGAGTATTCGGTGATATGACTCAGGCCCAGCTTATAGAGATGTATATATTCTCGTTTCTGCTGGCGGCGATGGCATACTGGAAGCATAGGGAGAATATCGTAAGGCTGCTGCATGGGAACGAGAGGAAGACTTATCTGTTCAAGAAGAACAAGGCAGTGGAAGAGGGCAGCCAAAAGTCCGGCTCAGGCAAGGGCGAGGCATATAAATAGAACGTATCAGGAAGGAAATAATAAAGGCAGAGTATTTATCTGTGGAAAAGAGGGACTATGGCAAGGATAGGAATCATCGGAGGTGGAAGCTGGGGAATCGCTCTGGCTGCATTGCTGAGAAAGAACGGACATGAGATTACGGTATGGTCGGCGCTGGAGCCGGAGATTGCCATGCTGAAGGAAAAGCGTGAGCATAAGATGCTGCCGGGCGTAAAGATGGACGAAGAGATAGTGTTTACTACGGAGGGCAGAGAGGCGGCAGAGGGCAAGGATCTTTTGGTGATGGCCGTAGCCAGCTCCTATACCAGAGAGACGGCCCATAGCCTCAGTGCTCTGACAGCGCCCGGACAAAAGATCGTGAACGTGGCCAAGGGGATCGAGGAGCATACTCACATGACCCTTTCCCAGATCATAGAGCAGGAGATTCCGCAGGCGGATGTGGCGGTGATGTCAGGGCCCTCCCACGCAGAGGAGGTAGGCAGAGGAGTACCCACCACCATCGTGGTAGGAGCCAGGTCCAGAGCTACTGCGGAATATATCCAGAATCTCTTTATGAACGAGGTGTTTCGGGTCTATGTCAGCCCTGATGTCCTCGGCATGGAGCTGGGAGGATCCTTGAAGAATGTGGTGGCGCTGGCGGCAGGTATCGCTGATGGTCTGGGATACGGGGACAATACCAAGGCGGCGCTGATTACCCGGGGAATCACGGAGATCGCAAGGCTGGGCACCGCCATGGGCGGGAAGTTTGAGACCTTCTGCGGCCTTACGGGCATAGGGGATCTGATCGTCACCTGTGCCAGTATGCACTCCCGGAACAGGCGGGCAGGTATCCTCATCGGTCAGGGAAAGACCTATGAAGAGGCCATGGCAGAGGTCAACATGGTAGTGGAGGGCGTCCATTCCGCCAAGGCCGCCATGGAGCTTTCCCGGAAATATAATGTGCAGCTGCCTATCATCGAGCAGGTGAACGCAGTGCTGTTTGAGGGAAAGAGTGCCGATCAGGCGGTGAAGGAGCTGATGCTCAGGGATAAAAAGATTGAGGTGTCGGATCTGCCCTGGCCGGAGGAGGGCTGAAGCTCCGAAGCCAAAAGAGAATGAAACCTATTACCTGAAGCGGTCAATTTTACCGCGGATTTAATCCATCACGGGTCTAATTCCCCGCAGCTTGCTGCGCTCAGAAGGAAGAAGCTAGGAGTGGATACCCCGTAGCTTGCTGCGGGGTGGTTCATTTTTCTCCGAATTACGGGGTAATTGGGAAAAGCGGATCGGATTTTTATATAGCTGTTACGATTTCGGCTGCCGTCTTGGGTCTGTTCATGGTATAGATATGGATATTGTTCACGCCGTTTTCCTGCAGATCCCGGATCTGGCGGATGGCGTAGTCGATTCCGGCCTTTCTCATGTCTTCAGGGTTCTCGCCGTAGGTGGCGACCAGATCTGAGAGCGTTTTCGGTATGCTGGACCCTGACAAAGTAATCGTTGTGCCCAGCTGTTTTGCGGAGGTGATAGGCATGATTCCCGCGCAGATGGGGACGGTGATTCCCTTTTTGTCGGCACGCTCCAAAAAGGAATAATAATAATCGTTATTGAAGAACATCTGGCTGATTAAATACTCTGCGCCGGCATCCTGCTTTTTCTTCAGGTTGTTCAGATCCGATTCCATGCTGAAGCTTTCGAAATGCTTTTCCGGATAGCATGCCCCGCCCATGTACAAGTCGGTATTCTCTTTCAGGAAATCCATCATGTCACTGGAATGGGCAAAGTCCCGTGAGGCAAACTGTTCATCACTCATATCCTTGGGACGGTCTCCCCGCAGGGCCAGAATGTGGGATACGTTGTTTTCCTTCAATGCCTCGGCCACGGACAGCAGATGCTCCTTGGTGCTGCCCACGCAGGTCATATGGGCTACGGCGTCAATGCCCAGAGTGTTCTGGATGTACGATGCGATCTCTATGGTCTTGCCTGCCCGGCTTCCGCCGGCCCCATAGGTGACGCTGATGAAGTCGGGAGAAAGCTTCCCCAATGCGTCCAGCACCTCAAAAACGGAATCAAATTCCCCGTCCTTTTTGGGCGGAAATATCTCAAAGGAAACAGTTCGGCTGTTTTCCAGCATATCTTTTATCATAGTGTCATTCTCCTTTGTGCGGCTTGTTGACATAATGTTTCTTCAGGTTTGGCTTGATTTTAAGCCAAGAATATCGTAACATGAAAGGGTACGAATTTCAAGGGAAAGGTGCGTGAATTTATATGGAGAAGCAGGGATTTCAGGGAACCGGGGAATATGTGGCCAGCGAGAAACTGATGGCCAGTGTGAATATCGCCATTGCGCTGAAGAAGCCGCTTTTGATCAAGGGGGAGCCGGGCACGGGCAAGACCATGCTGGCGGAAGCCGTGGCGAAAGCGCTGGGGAAGAGGCTGATCATCTGGAATATCAAGTCCACTACAAAGGCTCAGGAGGGACTGTATGTGTACGATACCATCCAGCGTCTCTACGACGGGCAGTTCGGTGAGGAGGGTGTGAACGATATTGCCCGTTATATTAAGCTCGGAAAGCTGGGGGAGGCTTTTGACAGCGAAGAGCAGGTGGTGCTCCTGATCGACGAGATAGACAAGGCGGATCTGGAGTTTCCCAATGACCTTCTGTGGGAGCTGGATCAGATGGAATTTTATATTCATGAGACCAAGCGCACCGTAAGGGCAAAGCAGCGCCCCATTGTGATCATCACCTCCAACGCGGAGAAGGAGCTGCCGGATGCGTTCCTGCGCCGCTGCATCTTCCATTATATCGACTTTCCTGACAGAGAGCTGATGGAGGAGATCGTCCGGGTGCATTATCCCGATGTTGAGGAGAATCTGCTGAAGAATGCCATGGAGGTATTTTATAATATCAGGGCTATCCGGGATATCCGCAAGAAACCCAGTACCTCGGAGCTGATCGACTGGGTCAATGCGCTGCAGATCGGCGGGATCCCGGCGGACGCGATACGCAAGGCCCTGCCTTTTGTGGGAGTAGTGGTGAAAAAGGACGAGGACCTGCAGCTGGTGAGGAGCGAGCCGAATCTGTAACATGTTTTTTAAGGATATATGCAGGGATGAGAGCAGTTTTCGGTTCCTGCGTGGATGAAAACAGGCTGAGACAGAGACTTTCAGAGAGCAGCGATGGGCGGATGAGGATAGGATATGTTCATAAAATTTTTTGAGACATTGCGGGAGAAGGGGCTGCGGGTGACGCTGGGAGAGTGGCTGACCCTGCAGGAGGCTCTGGACAAGGGGCTCTGCGGCAGTTCTATGACGCAGTTCTATTATACCGCAAGAATGATACTGGTAAAGAGCGAGACGGATTTTGATAAATTCGACATGGCCTTCGACGAATGCTTCAAGGCGGCCCAGAGGGAGACGGAGGTAGGCAAGGAGATGCTCCGCTGGCTGGACAAGTCCGACATGATGGAGCTAGCCCACGAGGAGGCAAGGGATCATCTGAATCAGATGGAGGATATCCGGATAGACAAGGAGGACGTGGAGGAGAAGTTCCGGCAGAGGCTCAAGGATCAGGACAGCGAGCATAACGGCGGAAGCTTCTGGATCGGCACTATGGGCAAGACTTCCTTCGGCAATACGGGGGGGAACGTAGGCGGCGTGAGAGTGGGCGGCAAGACCGGCTATCAGTCGGCGTTCGCTGTAGTGGGAGCGAGAAAGTACCGGGATTTCAGAGACGACAGAGTGCTGGACAACAGACAGTTCCAGATGGCGTTTCGCAAGCTCCGGCAATTCTCCAGCAGGCTGGATATCCCGGAGACGGAGCTGGACATAGACGGCACGGTGGACAAGACCTGCAATAACGGGGGATGTCTGCAGATTGTCATGCAGAAGCCCCGGAAGAATGCAGTCAAGCTATTGCTCCTGATGGATTCCGGGGGTACCATGATACCCTTCAGCAGCCTGCTGAACGATCTGTTTCAGGCGGTGCATAAATCCAATCACTACAAGGATGTAAAGACCTATTATTTCCATAACTGTATCTACAGCAAGATGTACAAGACTCCCGAGTGCGAGAACGGGGACTGGGTGGATACTGAATGGATGTTCCGCAATGTGGACAGTGATTACAAGGTGATCATTGTGGGGGATGCCGCCATGGCTCCGGAGGAGCTGTATTCCGCTACCGGCAATTACAGAGGTCCCAACGGAGGGCTGTCGGGATATGAATGGCTGCAGCTTTTAAAGCGCAAGTACAAAAAAATAGTATGGCTGAATCCCAAGATGGCACCGGGACGCGCGCCATGGAGAGAGGCGGAGACGGCGGTGAAGGAGATTTTCCCTATGTATAAACTGACAGTGGACGGGCTGAACCAGGCGATGCAGAAGCTGATGTCAGCCCGCTGACATCGGAGGGGTGAATCAGGCGATGCGGGAACGGATACCAGCTTGCTGACGGCGGACAGGCTGAATCAGTCTATAGGAAAGCATATTGGATAAACAAGAAAAACAGAAAGGTATGGAAGGATAAGATGACAGTATTTGAAGAGCTGAAGGCGAGGGGGCTGCTGGCGCAGCTTACGGATGAGGAAGAGATCAAGGAGCTGATCAATAACGGGAAGGCCACGTTTTATATCGGCTTCGACCCCACTGCGGACAGTCTGCATGTGGGGCATTTCATGGCGCTGTGCCTGATGAAGCGTCTGCAGATGGCGGGCAACAAGCCCATCGCCCTGATCGGCGGCGGCACAGGCATGATAGGAGACCCCTCCGGCAGGAGCGACCTAAGGACTATGATGACCAGAGAGACCATCGAACATAACTGCGAGTGCTTTAAAAAGCAGATGAGCCGTTTTATCGAGTTCGGCGAGGACAAGGCGCTGATGGTGAACAACGCGGACTGGCTGATGGATCTGAACTATATTGAATTCATCCGGGACATCGGGGTACATTTTTCGGTGAACAGGATGCTGACGGCGGAATGCTATAAGCAGCGCATGGAGAAGGGATTAAGTTTTCTGGAGTTCAATTATATGATCATGCAGAGCTACGACTTCCTGAAGCTCTATGAGAAATACGGCTGCAATATGCAGTTCGGAGGCGACGACCAGTGGAGCAACATGCTGGGCGGCACAGAGCTGATCCGCCGCAAGCTGGGGAAGGATGCCTATGCCATGACCATCACATTGCTCCTGAATTCCGAGGGCAAGAAGATGGGAAAGACTCAGAAGGGGGCCGTATGGCTGGATCCTGACAAGACCTCGCCTTTCGAGTTTTACCAGTACTGGAGGAACGTGGCGGACGCGGATGTGCTGAAGTGCCTGCGGATGCTGACCTTCCTGCCCATAGAGCAGATCAATGAGATGGACAAGTGGGAGGGCGGCCAGCTGAACCAGGCCAAGGAGATCCTTGCTTTCGAGCTGACGAATCTGGTGCATGGCGAAGAGGAAGCCAGAAAGGCGCAGGAGAGCGCAAGGAGCATCTTTTCCGGAGCTGCTCAGGGGGCGGATATGCCTACCTGCCAGCTGCAGGATGAGGATTTTCAGGACGGAAATATTGATATACTGGGAATCCTTGTAAAGGCCGGGCTTACCGCGTCCCGTTCTGAGGCGAGACGGGCGGTGGAGCAGGGCGGCGTCACCGTGGACAACGAGAAGATCAGTGACATTAAAACACTGTACAGTCCTGAGCAGCTTTCCGGAGAGGGAATCGTGGTAAAGCGCGGCAAGAAGAATTATAAAAGAGTCGTTAAATGATATTGTGATAATTTGTTTTATATGGTATAATATGGAACGTAAAGACATTGCTTCGACTTTTGCTTCTATATATGCTGAGGCGCATAAGATGATTCTGCATATACAAAGTGTATGAAATTATATTATGATATCGAACAGAAGAAGAGGGATTAATGTCAAAAAAATATATGGAGGGAAATGCCATGCCACAATTTATTTCTTCAATCGTGTCCGCCATAGGCTCAGGAATCTGGTCAGTGATCAGCGCTGTCCTGATCCTTGTGATAGCCTTTGTGGTGGCGAGTATTGTAAAGTCTCTGGTTCTGAAGCTGCTTGGAAAGGGAAAGATAGAGGAAGTCCTCACCAAGCTTGATACCGCAGAGGGCGACGCAGGCAAGGCCGGAAGCACCAAGCAGTTCATCGGCAAGCTTGTGTATCTGCTTGTTTTCCTGCTTTTCGTTCCGGGTGTCTTTTCCGCACTGGGAATGAGGGATGTTTCATCTCCCATCACGAATCTGCTGAACAACGTATGGGGATATGTTCCCAATATCGTGGCGGCTGCCATCGTGCTGATAGTAGGCTGCTTTATCGCTAAGCTGGTCCGTCAGCTGCTGGCGCATCTGTTTGACAGGCTCAATGTCAACAAGCTGCAGGAGAAAGCAGGCATCGAGGTGGCCAATACCGACAAGCTTTCCAATACGCTGGCCTATATCGTGTATGTACTGATCCTCATCCCCATGATCGTGATGGCGCTGGACGTGCTGAAGATCAGCGTGATCTCCGATCCGGCAGTACATATGCTGAACCTGATCTTTGCGTTTATCCCTAATATCTTCATCGGTCTGGTCATCATTGTCATCGGCTGCATGATCGGCAAATTTGTGGGACAGATCGTGACCCGCCTGATCGCTTCCGCAGGCCTTGACGCAAAGATAACCAAGCTTATTGACAACAGCAAGCATTCCTTCTGCCTCAGCAAGTTTGCGGGCGGCGTGGTTTATGCGGTTGTGGTGATCTTCTTTGCGGTAGAGGGCGTCAATGTCCTTAAGCTGGAGGTGCTGACGAACATCGGCGCCGCGGTCATCGGCTATATGCCTGCGGTTCTGAGCGCTGTGCTGATTCTGGTCATCTGCTTCCTTGCAGGAACCGTGGCTGAAAAGACCCTGCGCAAGAACGGGTTCGCCAGCTATGCGGTGGTGGCAAAATGCGCAATCCTTGTAATCGGCGCATTCATGGTCTTAAGCCAGCTGGGCATCGCTGCCGATATCGTGAATACTGCGTTCAGGCTGCTTGTGGCGGCTGTGGCGATCGCTTTTGCTATCGCCTTCGGCGTGGGCGGGAGGGATTTTGCGTCCCACACCCTGAAGAAGCTGGAAGATAATATGGAAAGCGACCGTTCCGCAAAAAAATCGGATGAAACATCTGAAGAGGACAACAAGTAAGGCAAAACAAGGACGGGTTCCCAAATCATAATGTGAAAGCCTCCTACATATACATATACCAGTATATGCAGGAGGTTTTTCTTATGGAAAATTATGCTATAAACACCTACGATTTATACAATGACATTAAGAACCGGACAGGAGGGGAGATCTACATAGGAGTGCTGGGGCCGGTGCGCACCGGCAAATCCACCTTCATCAAGCGTTTCATGGAGGAGATGGTCCTGCCATACATGGAGGATGAGCATGCAAAAAACAGGGCTCAGGATGAGCTGCCTCAGAGCGCCGGGGGCAAGACTATCACTACCACTGAGCCGAAATTCATTCCTAACGAGGCGGCCAGCGTGGTGCTTAGCGGAGATATTCCGGTGTCCGTGCGCCTCATTGACTGTGTAGGCTATATGGTGGAGGGTGCCGCGGGGCATATGGAGGAGGACATGGAGAGGATGGTAAAGACTCCATGGTTCGATTATGAGATACCCTTTACGCAGGCGGCGGAGATCGGCACGGATAAGGTAATGAACGACCATTCCACCATAGGTCTGGTGGTGACTACAGACGGAAGCTTCGGGGAGATCCCCAGAGAGAATTATCTGGAAGCGGAGGAAAAGACGATCCTTGCCCTGAAGAAGCTGAGAAAGCCTTTTCTGGTGCTGGTGAATAGTCAGAAGCCCTATTCGGAGGATGCCAAGAGGGTAGCTGGCGAGATCAGTGAAAAGTATGCTGTGTCCGCCGTGACCGTGAACTGTGAGCAGCTGAAGAAGGATGATATCAACATGCTTCTGGAAAATGTGCTTTATGAGTTTCCCATCTCATCCATGGAATTTTATATGCCGAAATGGGTGGAGATGCTGCCGGGCGACAACCGCATGAAGCTGGACATCGTTGAACGGGTAAGGGCGCTGATGAAGGATTACGCCGTCATAAAGGATGTTCTGAAAACCCCGGTGGAGCTGGCCGGTGATTACATAAAGCGCTGCAAGACCGACATGGTAAGTCTCAGCGACGGCATTGTCCGCATTACGCTGGATGTGGAGGAAGCCTATTATTACGAGATGCTGACAGAGATGGTGGGTGAGACCATAGGGGACGAGTACCAGCTGATCAGCAGGCTGAAAGAATTCGCGGTCATGAAGCATGAGTACGCAAAGGTGCTGGATGCGCTGAACATGGTGCGCATCAAGGGCTACGGGGTAGTGACGCCCGACAAGGACGAGATCACTCTGGAAAGGCCGGAGCTGATCAAGCATGGAAATAAGTTCGGCGTGAAGATCAAGGCCTCCAGCCCTTCCATCCATATGATCCGGGCAAATATCGAGACAGAGATCGCCCCTATCGTGGGTACGCAGGAGCAGGCCAATGATCTTATCGATTTTATTAATGATACGGATTCGGAGAAGGGGATCTGGGACACCAATATTTTCGGTAAGACCATAGAGCAGCTGGTGAACGACGGCATTACCGCAAAGGTGGCGGTGATCGGCGAGGAGAGCCAGATCAAGCTTCAGGATACCATGCAGAAGATCGTGAATGACAGTAACGGAGGGATGGTGTGTATTATTATTTGACAATAATTCCGATATATTTCCAGATATAAAACAATTTAATTGATTTTTAAGATTTTCTTAGGTATAATAAGAACGTGCTTGAGAGAAGACATATTTATAAGAGATGTTTTTGTCTGGAAGGAGGGATGGGTGTGAATCAGGTGTATGGCAAGCTGATGAATTGTCTTGAATGCGTGAGGAAATGGACGGATTTTATGCCAAAGGCCGCCATTGTGCTGGGATCCGGCCTGGGCGACTATGCGGAGACGATCCGGGTGGAGTGTGAGATTTCCTATGGCGAGATAGAAGGGTTTCCTGTATCCACTGTGCCGGGGCATGCAGGCAAGTTTATATTCGGCTATGTGGATCAGGTGCCGGTGGCCTGCATGAAGGGCAGGGTACATTATTATGAGGGATATCCTATCAGCGACGTGGTGCTTCCCATCAGGCTGATGAGGCTCATGGGGGCGGAGATCCTGTTCCTGACCAATGCGGCAGGCGGTGTGAACACTTCTTTTCACGCAGGCGATCTGATGATGATAAAGGATCATATTTCTGTATTTGCCCCCAATCCTCTGATCGGGCCTAACATGGATGAGCTGGGGACCAGATTCCCTGACATGAGTAATGTATACGATAAGGAGCTGCAGGAGCTGATCGTAAAGGCAGCGAAGGAAAACGATGTCTTCCTGCAGGAGGGTGTATATGCCCAGCTGACGGGGCCTTCCTTCGAGTCCCCTGCGGAGGTTCGTATGCTCCGTATGCTGGGCTGTGACGCCGTGGGCATGAGCACCGTGGCGGAGGCCATCGCCGCAAACCATATGGGAATGAAGATATGCGGCATATCCTGCATCTGTAACCTTGCTGCGGGGATGACTGCCACGCCTCTGAGCCATAAGGAGGTGCAGGAGGCGGCTGATATGGCTGCGCCCAAGTTCAAGAGGCTGGTGACAGAAGCCGTGAAGAGTATGGGGAAGCTGTAGGAATAAGGAGAGACAATAGATGACTGACATAGTCAAGACAGATGTGCTGATACAGGCAGCGCTTGATGCCAGAGCTACAGCTTATGCCCCCTATTCCCATTATACCGTGGGGGCAGCGCTTCTGACAGCGGAGGGTGAGATCTATACGGGAGGTAATATCGAGAATGCTTCCTATGGCGCTTCAAACTGCGCAGAGCGCACAGCGGTCTTCAAAGCGGTCAGTGAGGGGCGGAGACGTTTTCTTGCCATTGTTATAGCAGGGGGCATGGAGGGCTGTGAGCCCACAGACTATGCCTATCCCTGCGGCATATGCAGGCAGGTCATGAAGGAGTTCGCCGGCAGGGACTTCAGGGTGATCGTGGCGAAAAGCCTTACGGATTATCAAGAATACGGACTGGAGGAGCTGCTTCCCCATGGATTCGGAGGTGATTCCATCGGATGAACATCAGACTGTACAATGCAAGAATCCTGACCATGGAGAGGGAGAGGCCCATATTCCGCGGTGAGGTCTGGGTGAAGGATGCCAGAATTGTTTATGTTATGGAAGAGGGTCATTCCATGGAAGAGGGTCATTCCATGGAAATAGGTCATTCCATGGAAATAGGTCATTCTGTGAAAGAGGACAAGCCAAGGGGGAAAGTCTGGGATGGTATGCCCGAAATTCGCTGGGACAGGGAAATCGACTGCGGAGACAACCTGCTGATGCCGGGCTTCAAGGATGCCCATACCCATTCCGCAATGACATTCCTGCGCTCCTTTGCGGATGATGTGCCCCTGAAGCAGTGGCTGGAGGAGAAGGTTTTTCCTATGGAGGCAAGGCTGGAGGCGGAGGATATCTACCATCTGACAAAGCTGGCTGTACTGGAGTACCTGACCTCCGGCATCACGTCGATCTTTGAGATGTACCTCTCTCCCGATGCCGTTGCAAGGGCCTGCATGGATATGGGGATGCGCTGTGTCCTTACAAGCGGTCTGAACAATTTCACTTCCTCTGTAGAACGTCAGGAGGAAGAGTATCTGAGATGGAACAGCGCCAGTCCGCTGGTCAGCTATCGGCTGGGCTTTCATTCGGAATATACCTGCTCAAAGGAATTGCTTCAGGGTGTGGCAGGGCTGGCCCGGAAATACAAGGCCCCTGTATATACCCATCTGGCGGAGACTGCGGAAGAGGTGGAGGGCTGCAGGGGGAGATACGGCATGACCCCGGCGGTGTTTCTGGACAGCTTAGGCATATTCGATTTCGGCGGAGGCGGATACCACTGCGTATATATGTCGGAGGCGGATCTGGAAATATTTCAGAGGCGCGGGCTTTATGCGGTGACCAATCCTGCCTCCAACCTAAAGCTGGCCAGCGGGATAGCGCCTGTTGCGGAATTTGTGCGCAGGGGGATTCCCGTAGCCATAGGCACCGACGGCCCGGCCAGCAACAACTGTCTGGATATGTTCCGGGAGATGTTTCTGGTCTCGGCCTTAAGCAAGGTGCGGGAGCAGGATGCGGCCAGTCTGGACGCAGGGGAGGTACTGCGCATGGCCACGATAGGCAGCGCCGGGGCCATGGGGCTTGGCGAGGGGGATGTGCTGGCGGAAGGGAAGCTTGCGGATATCATATTGATCGACCTGCACCAGCCCAATATGCAGCCCATCCACAATATAGCAAAGAATATCGTGTACAGCGGAAGCAAGTCCAATGTGCGCATGACCATGATAAACGGGAGGATTCTGTACAGGGAAGGAAATTTTTATACGGCAGGGGACGGGAGCGCCGAAGAGATTTTCAGGAAGTGTGAGGGGATTGTAAAGAGCATCTTATATGTATAGTGTGGGAAACGGCTTTATGTATGTGTTTCCTGACTGAACATATCTATGCACTTGACAATAAAAGGGTTCTAATCAAATTACACAGGAGGGATAAATATGTTAGAGAAGTTCTTCAAACTCAAGGAGAACGGCACAAATGTAAGGACAGAGATCATGGCCGGCATCACCACCTTTATGACCATGGCTTACATTCTTGCCGTGAATCCAAACATCCTTTCCGCTTCAGGAATGGATGCGAAAGCAGTTCTTTTGGCAACCGCGCTGGCATCTTTCTTAGGCACTGTACTGATGGCGTTATTTGCCAACTATCCATTTGCGCTGGCTCCCGGAATGGGGCTGAATGCCTACTTTGCCTATACAGTGGTACTCACATATGGGTATTCATGGCAGATGGCACTGCTGGCAGTATTTGCAGAGGGTCTTATCTTTATTGTTCTTTCAGTTACCAACGTCAGGGAGGCGATATTTAACGCCATTCCTATGACATTGAAGTCTGCAGTCAGTGCAGGTATCGGTTTATTTATTGCTTTTATCGGTCTTCAGAATGCCAAGATTGTGGTTAACAATGATTCTACACTGGTTTCGTACCAGAATTTTAAAGCAGATTTCAGCTCTGTTGGTATGGGGGCACTGCTGGCGCTGATCGGTGTACTGGTTACGGGTTTCCTTCTGATCAAGAAGATAAAGGGAGGCATTCTTTTTGGTATTCTGATCACATGGGTACTGGGAATCGTGTGCGAGCTTATCGGCCTCTATCAGCCCAACCCCGATCTGGGAATGTATTCCGTTATTCCCAGTGCGTTTGTATCCTTTGATTTCTCTGCATTGGGCAATACCTTTGGCCAGGTCTTTAAGGCTGATTTCAGTGCCTTAAAGAATATTACTGAATTTATTGTGGTTATATTTGCTTTTTTGTTCGTGGATATCTTTGACACTCTGGGAACTTTGATCGGTGTGTCTTCTAAGGCAAATATGCTGGATAAGGACGGGAAGCTGCCCAGAATCAAAGGTGCCCTTTTGGCAGATGCTATTGCTACCAGCGCAGGCGCGGTTCTGGGAACCTCAACCACTACTACCTTTGTGGAAAGTGCGTCTGGTGTTACTGAAGGAGGCAGAACCGGACTGACAGCTGTGACGACGGGTCTGCTTTTCCTGCTTTCCGTGATCTTTTCACCCTTGTTCCTTACCATTCCTTCCTTTGCTACAGCTCCTGCGCTTATCATCGTAGGCTTTTATATGATAGCATCTGTTGCGAAGATCCAGTGGGAAAATATGGTGGAAGCTATTCCTGCATTTTTGTGCATTCTTTCCATGCCTTTGATGTACAGCATATCAGAAGGCATTGCGATGGGCGTGATTTCATGGACCATTCTGCATCTTTGCACCGGAAAGGCAAAGGGCAAAGTAAGTGTTCTCATGTATGTTCTTACAGTGCTGTTTATACTGAAGTATATTTTCCTATAGGATAGGGATTCTGCAAAAACGCAGAAGAGTATAGGGAGACTGTCTTGCCGGAGTGTTCATATGATTTGGCAAGGCAGTCCTTCCATTATGAGGAATGACGATTATGGAATATCTGATTTTTGGCCTGACTATGGCTGGTTTTCTGTTGCTGATTTTTGTAATGGAGGCTTTTCGGGCGGCAAAGGAAAAGAAGGAATTCATCAGCCGCTTGTATGGGAACTGTGAAAGCCTGAAGGAAAAGAAATATCCGCTGGAGCGTTTTGCCAGGATGGGTAGCTTTTTTGAGAGACATCCCGAAGACAGCCAGCTTGACGATATCACATGGAATGATCTGGGGATGGATGAGATTTTCAAACGGATGAATTATACTCTTTCCGCGTCGGGAGAAGAGTATTTATATTATACATTGAGGACGTTGAAGCAGGATGAGGAGGAGCTTGCTCATCTGGAGGAGCTGATTACTTTTTTCAGCGAGCATCCCGACGAGAGGGTGCGGATTCAGTTCTCCATGAGCAAGCTGGGATATACGGGGAAGTTTTCCCTATACGACTATCTGGATAATCTGGATTTCCTCGGGGAGCGTTCCAACAAAAGGAGCATCCTTGCGGATGTGCTGTTTCTGCCTTTTATCGGGCTGTTGTGGATCCGATTTCCCGTGGGGATCATGGGAATCGTAGTGCTGGTCATCGTAAACATCATTTCCTACTTTAAGGAAAAGGGGGAGATCGATCCCTATATTATCAGTTTTTCTTATATCATGAGGCTGATGCAGGCCTGCAGGGAGATAGAGAGGGTCTCTGTGCCCGTGTGCGGGCAGGAATGGGAGATGCTGCGGAGCATAGGAAGGCGTATGCAGGGCATGAAGAGGAATTCCTACTGGGTCATGTCGCCTACCCGGGGGAATACGTCCGGGGATATCCTTGCCATACTGATGGATTATATCCGTATGGTGTTCCATGTGGATCTGATCAAGTTCAACAGTATGCTCAGGTTCCTGCGGAAGCATATAGAGGATGTGGACAGGCTGATACAGGTGGCGGGATATGTAGAGACTGCCATCGCCATAGGGATATATAGGAAATCCGTGGAATCTGCCCATGCAGGAAGCGGCAGCGCAGAGACCGGCGCAGCGGAATCAGATGGCGCAGTGGAATCATATGCTGCAGGCCGGGGCTGGTGTGTTCCGAAATTTACCTCAGAGAAGGGGATGGAGATGGCGCAGGGGTACCATCCTCTGCTGGCAAAGCCTGTCAAGAACAGCATTTCCACAGATAAGGGTGTGCTTCTGACGGGCTCTAACGCATCCGGCAAATCGACTTTTCTGAAAACCGTGGCAGTGAACACCATTCTGGCACAGAGCATCCATACCTGCACTGCGGATAGGTTCCGGACGCAGTTTTTCCGTGTGTATTCCTCCATGGCCCTGCGGGATGACATGGAGTCGGGAGAAAGCTATTATATCGTGGAGATAAAAGCCCTGAAGCGCATTCTGGATGCCGTGGCCTCCGGGAATAAAAATGTGCTCTGCTTTGTGGACGAGGTGCTCAGGGGCACAAACACCGTGGAGCGGATCGCGGCATCCACACAGATCCTGAAATCTCTGAGCCGTTCAGGAATCTTATGCTTTGCAGCCACCCATGATATCGAGCTGACGGAGCTGCTGGGAGGAGAGTACGATAACTATCATTTTGAAGAGGATGTGAGGGACGGGGATGTTTATTTCAATTATCGGCTCATGTCCGGGAAGGCCACGACCAGAAACGCTATCCGCCTGCTGGAGCTGATGGGATTTGACAATGAGATCATTGAAAGGGCCTATACGCAGGCGGAAGGCTTTGTGGCCTCAGGAAGCTGGCAGTCCATATGAGCAGGTTTGTGCAGCCAGGGGACATAAAACTTCAGAACAGGCCCTTATCAAGTGAGGACGGATATCGGGCAATGGCTGATATGAAGGCAATGGCCCGCTGCAGGGATGAAAGGGAGCTTTAGCATGATGATAGAAAAGAAAAGGAAGATTCTGGACATTGGCGTCTATCTGTTTTTGCTGTTTGCCTACATGGCTGTTACATTGTTTCTTTTTCATCGGCAGACGGTAAATTTCGGGGGGATGTACCCTTCCGATGTGCAGGCGTATCTTCTGGAGATGCAGGGGATAGACAGCGGATATGACTTTCCTTATCCGATTCTGTTCTGGACAGGCAGGGTTTTTCTGCCCTTTACGTCGCCTGCCCATGCCATGGCATTTGCAATTACTCTTCTGAACGGCCTGACACCCCTTGCCCTAAAGTATTATATGGACAAATATATGGAGGTTCAGGGCCGGGAAGGAGCCGGAAGGGGGATGCTGTCCAGCGTTCTGGCTTTTTCCCTTCTCTTTGTGTCCATGCTGTATCCCCTCACCTATCTGGGGCGCTATCATGAGGTGGGAGAGGATTTTCTGTATCGGTATCTGGGAGCTTTTACGCCGAATCCTTATCACAATGCTACCTATCTGGCAGCAAGGCCTTTTTCTGTACCGGCCTTTTTCCTGTTTGCGGAGATTCTGGATTTTTATGAGAAGGAGAATAAGTGGTATCATCCAAAATATCTGTTCTTTTCAGTTTCGCTGCTCCTTTCGACTCTGGCAAAGCCCAGCTTTTCTCTGGTGCTGATCTGCGCTGCTGGATGCATCATGCTGTGGAGGCTGATCGTACATGGCTTTCGTGGGATAAAGGCCTTTTTTCAGATGGGAATCTGGTTCATCCCCACCTTTCTTGTGCTGCTGTACCAGTTTGGTGATGTCTTTCAGCCGGGTAAGATATCCGGCGAAGGGATCGGCATCGGTTTCCTTACCGCATGGTCTACAGCCACGGATCATGTGCCTCTGTCCCTTTTGCGGGGGATGGCGTTCCCGCTTACCGTGCTGCTGTTTGGTCTGGTGCAGAGGGAGGTTCCGAAGGTTCTTAAGTTTTCGTGGCAGTTTTTTTTGGCGGCTTTAGGTACTCTGGTGTTCCTATATGAGAAGGGATATCGTCTGTCCCATGTGAACTTTGCATGGGGATATATGTACGGACTCTTTTTCGCCTATGTGGTCAGCCTGATTGTCCTTGCGAAATATACGGTAGGGAAAAGGCAGCCTCCGTGGCAGCTGGGAATCCAGTGGGGGATGTATGGTCTGCACCTGATATGCGGTGTGGATTATTTCCGCGTCCTGCTTCAGGGGGGGATGTTCCATTAAAGCGGTAAAGCGGCATTCTGATGGCGTCCGGGCATCATCGGATGCGGTGGAGTCGTCGGATGCCATGAGCCGTCGGAAAACTTACGGCAGCTGGGCTGGGGCAATAAGCCGCAGGAATAAATGTTGATGCAGTTTAAGCAGGCATAAAAATGAACGGAGCGAGGATAAATGGAAAAGATCAGAACCGTATGCAGGAATATCTGGCGGGGACTTAATGGGGCGGCAGCATGGATAGACAAGATCCCGCTGTGGTGGATCGGATTTCTGCTGGCGGCGCTGGTGTTCCTGCCTTATATCATAATGGGAGAGGGGAGCGTTTTTCCCATACATGACCAGCTGGATGAGACCATTATGACCTATGTGCTGAATGCAAGGCATCTGGGGGAGGGGACGGCGGTTTTTTGGGAGCTGCTGGGGGGGATTCCTACCAGCGGTTTTCAGCCTTCCGCGGTGCTGTTTATTCCTCTGTACGCCGTGATGCCCGTCAGGGCGGCTTTTCTGATACAGTACCTGACGGTGTTTCTGGCAGGGTTCTTCGGTATGTACCTATGCGTAAAGGAGCTGTGGAGGAGCAGTATTCTGGCGGCGGCCACGGCATGTCTGTTCAGCCTGCTGCCGCTTCCGCCTGTCTATGGGCTGTCTGCCGTGGGGGTGCCCCTTCTGCTCTGGTGCTTTCTGTGTCTGTACCGGAAGAAGCACATCCTGCCAAGCTTTGTCCTGATCCTGCTGTTCGGCCTCAGCACCCATCTTGTGCTGATAGGCTATGTGGTGCTGGGCTTCTGGGCGCTGGCCCTTATATGGCAGCTGCTGGGGAAGCGGAGGAACAGATGGACATGGCTGGGCTTCGCATGGCTTACAGCAATCTATGTAGGGGTGAACAGGAATCTTTTTCTGGAACTCATTCTGGGAAAGAGCGATTATATCAGTCACCGGGAGGAGCTGGTAAACGGCGCTCTGCCTTTCTGGGATACGGTCAGAGATGTGTTTTTAAACAGTGCCCAGCATGCAGACTCCTGCCATAGGGCATTGATTATTCCTATACTGGCCATCCTGCTGGCAGGGGGGATATTGTATAGGAAAATGGGGAAGAGCGTCAGGAAACGGTACCGGACGGCGCTGGCCGGGATGGCGGTGCTGGCCGGGATCGCACTTCTGTACGGCTTCTGTAAATGGCAGCCTATCGTTGACTTTAAAAACAGCTGCAGGGGCTTCCTGCATTATTTTCAGCTGGAGCGGTTCTACTGGCTGTATCCTGCGGGGTGGTATCTGGAGTTTGCCTTATGCTGTTCTCTGTGGTGGAGCCGCAGGAACGTGGCGGCGAGGGTGCTGGCGCTGGCGGTTCTGCTGCTGCCCGCAGCGCAGGATGTGAAGGAGAATTCCTATCTGTACATGAGCGTGAACCAGATGAACAACGGTTCCGGGGTCACGGGGTATATCACATGGGAGAGCTATTATGCGGAGGAGCTGATGCAGGAGCTGGAGGATGCCATCGGCAGGGACATGGCCACTTACCGAGTGGCCCATCTGGGAATGAGTCCAGCCCCGGCGCTGATGCATGGGTTCTATACGGCGGACGGTTATTCCAACAACTACCCTCTGGAATATAAGCACCGGTTCCGCAGGGTCATTGAAAAGGAGCTGGAAAAGAGCCCCGAGACAGCCGTTTATTTTGACACCTGGGGCAGCCGTTGTTATCTCTTTAACGGGGCCACGGGGAACACATGGATGCTGGGGAAGGACTACGGGATCGTCTATGAGGATCTGGAATTGGACATAGAGGCCCTGAAGGGTCTGGACTGTGAGTACATTTTTTCCTGCGGAGAGATAAAGGGCGCGGCGGCTCTGGGGCTGGAAGAGATGGGATATTTCGAGACGGAGAAAGGCTACTGGGGCGTATGGCTATACGGACTCTGAAACGGGATTTAATGCAGGATAGAAAGGAATGCGCTAATGAAAAGTGCAAGTTCGGGGTGGCCCCGCAGCGGAAGCTGCGGGGAATCTTTTTGCTAAAATTTGAATAAACAGTATATAACACTTGACAACAGATACATACTGTTATATACTGTTTATGAAAGGAGCGGGAGGAATGAATATCATTATAAACAATTCATCCATGATTCCGATATATGAACAGATCGTGGATCAGGTAAAGACTTTGATCCGCAACGGGGAACTGAAGGAGAATGATGCCCTGCCATCGGTCCGGGTTTTGTCCAAAAACCTGAAGATCAGCGCGCTGACTGTCAAGAAGGCCTATGACAGTCTGGAGGAGGACGGCTTTGCGGTGACGGTGCATGGGAAGGGCACCTATGTGGCAGCCACGAACAGAGAGCTTCTGCTGGAGGAGCAGAAAAAGGAAGTGGAAACAGATCTGGAGGCGGCCATCCAGAAAGGCAGGCGGTTCGGGATAAGCGATGAGGATATCAGGACATTGTTCGAACTGGTCATGGAGGGATGACGGAGGCTGTGGTGATGCGCAGTCTGAAGACATTGCGCAGATACGAAACTGAAGCGGGAGGTACTATGATGTTAGAGATTGATGAATTAAAGAAGCAGTATGATAATTTCCTTCTGGACTGTTCCTTGAAGGTTCGGCCGGGGCAGGTGACAGGGCTGGTGGGGCAGAACGGAGCCGGAAAAAGCACCTTGTTCAAGGCGGTTCTGGGGCTGATTTCCGTCGATGGGGGCAGTGTCAGGATACTGGGGAAAGAACTTAAGGATTTCGGTGCAAGGGACAGACAGGACATAGGGGTGGCGCTGTCGAGTCTGGGCTTCGGCGGATGTCTGAAGGTCGGCGACATGGTTCCTATCCTTGCCGGTCTGTATGAGAGGTTTGACAAGGCATTGTTTCAGAAGCTGACAGAGCGGTTCCAGCTGCCCGGTGACAGGAAAATCAGTGATTTTTCAACGGGCATGAAGGCCAAGCTGAAGGTGGTCACAGCCATTTCCCACGGGGCAAAATTTCTGATACTGGACGAACCCACCGCAGGGCTGGATGTGATAGCAAGGGACGGGCTGCTGGAGCTGATGCGGGAGTTTATGGAAGAGGATGAGGATAGGGCCATCCTGATCAGCTCCCATATCTCCAGCGATCTGGAGGGACTGTGTGATGATATTTACATGATACATGAGGGGAAGATCATCCTTCACGAAGATACAGACGTACTGCTTGGTGATTATGCGGTGATAAAGGCGGATGAAAGGCAGTTTGCGGATATGGATAAGGCTTATATCGTCCGTTATAAGAAGGAGAGCTTCGGCTACAGCTGCCTCGCCAGCCAGAAGCAGTATTATATTGAAAACTATCCCCGGCTGGCCATAGAAAAGGGCTCCATAGACGGGGTGATTACCATGATGATCAAGGGGGTTGCGTTATGAAGGGATTGCTGATCAAGGACTTAAAGCTTATGAAGGTGCAGAGCAGGTTCATTCTTATTGTGGTCATAATTGTGGCTGCGATGGCGATTTACGGCACCCAGAATTTTTCATTCCTTATTATGTATGTGACGCTGGTCGGATGCATTATATCGATCGGCTCGATCACTTATGACGAAATGGACAACGGCAATGTTTTTCTGTTTTCCCTGCCGGTTTCCAGACAAGGTTATGTGACGGAGAAATATGTTTTCAGCCTTATCATGTGTGTGGGCGCATGGCTGATAGGGACAGGGGCCGCAGCGGCAGGCGGACTGATAAAAAGTACCGGTACATTTACGGATAGCATTATGATGGCGCTGCCATACCTGCCGGTCATGCTGTTTCTTCTGGCCTTCATGCTGCCCTTCCGTCTGCTGTTCGGCAGCGAAAAGGGGAGGATCGTCTATATGGTGATACTGGGAGGAGGCTTGGTTGTTACAGCCCTTGCAGAAAAGCTTATCGATGCGATGCATATTGATACGAATCCGCTGACGGAGCTGGCGGAGAGGATAGAAGCGATGGATGTCAGGATGCTTGCTGCCGGCGGGGCAGCTCTTGCGGCTGCGGCATTCCTGATCTCACTTGCTGCCAGTATAGTGATCATGAAGAAAAAAGAATTTTGAGGTACCCTTGACGGCAGAGGGGAAGATTGGTATACTAATGATGATGTATTAAATTTTTAAGAAAAGAAGGAATCATATATGTTAAGTTTTCTGAATTCATTTATGTCGTATCTTATGGTGATGATCGTGATCGTAATAGTGGCCGGGGTTGCTATGGCAATCGGTATTACCATGGCGAAGAAAAAGAGTGCCGCGCAGGCTGCCGGAGAGGGTGACGCGGGAGCGGAGCGCTAGGGAAGGCGGATATGGCGAAGGCACCGGGGCAGAAACTGAAGCTTTTATACATCGTAAAATATCTTTCGGAGAACACGGATGAGAGCCATCCTGCAGGCACGGCGGATATTATTGCGTATCTGGAGGCCAATGGCATTCATTCCGAGAGAAAGAGCCTTTATGACGACATGGAGAAGCTCTGCGACTTCGGATATGATATCGTCCATGTGCAGAGCCGTCTGGGTGGAGGCTACTATATGGCCAGCAGGGAGTTCGAACTGGCGGAGTTAAAGCTTCTGGTGGATGCGGTGCAGTCCTCCCGATTCATCACTGTAAGGAAATCACGGAGCCTGATCAAGAAGCTGGAGCAGATGGCAGGAAAGCATGATGCGGGGAAGCTGCAGCGTCAGGTGTATGTGGCGGGACGTGTCAAAACGGAAAACGAGAATGTGTATTACAGCATCGACAGTATCCATAGGGCGATTCAGGAGAACAAGCAGATATCCTTCCGGTATCTGGACTGGAATCTGGAAAAGAAGCTGGTTCTGAGGCCTAACGGCGAAAAAAGGGTCAGCCCATGGGCCTTGATCTGGCAGGATGAGAATTATTATCTGGCGGCATATGATGATATTGATGGCGTAATGAAACATTACCGGGTGGACAAGATGGGGGACGTGGCCGTCCTGAAAAGAGACAGAGCAGGTGTGGAACAGTTTTCCCGGATGGATCTGGCAGCATACACCAATCAGGTTTTCGGTATGTACGGCGGAGCGGAGGAGACGGTGACGCTGCAGTTTCCTGACCGACTGATCGGAGTCGTGCTGGACCGGTTCGGGAGGAGTGCGGACATCCGTCCCGGGGAAGAAGGGACATTTCGTATCCGGGCCAAGGTGACCGTCAGCGGACAGTTTTTCGGGTGGATGGCCGGAATCGGCAGGGATGCTGTCATTGCGGGGCCTGATGCCGTCAGGGAGCAGTATAGGAAATGGTTGGAGGACATAGTGGAGGGAATGCCGTGAGGCATTCCTTTTTTTGTGGGTCTGTTGGTATTCTGTGACTCTATCTGTATTTTCTTTGGAAAATGAATATCAGGCAGGCTTTATACCGCACGGCAGGCTCCGAAATCAGGGGATTCTGCGGGCTATACTGTGTCAATAGATAGATATTCTAAATTTTGGAAGTGTTTTTTGTATATATTTATGGGAATTACTTCATTGACAATCCTTGTCTGATTTTTTATACTGTTATTTATCCGACACAATATATCGGTTGACGTAAAGAAGCAATACTATATTTTGTATGCGGTTGTTTGCATGGGACAGAGAGGCGGAAGCAGCCTCCGTTTTTTTCAGAAGGGAATGAGGTCAATGAGCAGTAATTCAGGGCGGGAAGAGAGACGGAAGATTAATTACGGGGAAGAATTCAAGCCGGTCAGGGAAGTATGCGTGATCAAGAAGGACGGAAGCAAGGAAGCCTTCAATGTACAGAAGGTCATAAATGCCGTGGGCAAAAGCGCCTATAGGGCCTTGACCAAGTTTACCGTGGAGGAGGAATGCCGGATCTGTCAGGATGTGGTGGACAAGGTAAACGAGATGGATATGGATGAGGTGCCTATCCCGGTGATGCACAATATCGTGGAGAGCGCGCTGGAGCAGGTGAAGCCTGTGGTAGCCAAGAGCTATAGGGACTACCGCAACTATAAGCAGGATTTTGTGCGTATGCTGGATGATGTGTACAAAAAGAGCCAGTCCATCATGTATATCGGTGACAAAGAGAATGCAAATACGGACTCTGCTCTGGTGGCTACCAAGAGAAGCCTTGTGTTCAATCAGCTGAACAAGGAGCTGTATCAGAAGTTTTTCATGACCACGGATGAGATTCAGGCCTGCCGCGATGGCTATATCTATGTCCATGATATGTCAGCCCGGAGGGATACCATGAACTGCTGCCTTTTTGACGTCCAGAACGTATTAAGCGGCGGCTTCGAGATGGGGAATGTGTGGTATAATGAGCCAAAGACTCTGGATGTGGCCTTTGATGTCATCGGCGATATCGTGCTCAGCGCCGCCAGCCAGCAGTACGGCGGATTTACTGTTCCCAGCGTGGATCTGATTCTGGAGCCCTATGCCGAAAAGTCCTATAGGCATTATATTGAAAAATACCAGCGTCTGGGCGTCGCTCCGGAGACGGCGGAGAAGGAAGCTTATAATGATGTGGTAAGAGAGTATGAGCAGGGATTTCAGGGATGGGAATATAAATTCAATACAGTGGGGAGCAGCCGCGGGGACTATCCCTTCATCACCGTGACCGCAGGCACCGGCACGGGAAGGTTTGCCAAGCTGGCTACCACCACCATGCTGAATGTGCGGAGAGAGGGTCAGGGCAAAAAAGATTATAAGAAGCCGGTGCTGTTTCCTAAGATCGTGTTTCTGTATGACGAAAACCTGCATGGCCCCGGGAAGCCTCTGGAGGATGTGTTCGAGGCAGGAATAGAGTGTTCTGCCAAGACCATGTATCCGGACTGGCTGAGCCTGACGGGCAAGGGGTATGTAGCCAGTATGTATAAGCGGTACGGCAGGATCATTTCTCCCATGGGATGCAGGGCGTTCCTTTCTCCATGGTATGAGAGGGGAGGGATGCATCCCGCCGATGATAAGGACATGCCTATATTTGTGGGACGTTTCAATATCGGAGCGGTGTCCCTGCACCTGCCTATGATCCTGGCGAAATCCAGAAAGGAGAGCCGGGACTTTTATGAGGTGCTGGATTATTATCTGAACCTGATACGCCAGCTTCATATCCGTACCTATGCTTATCTGGGGGAGATGCGGGCTTCCACCAATCCTCTGGCCTACTGTGAGGGAGGCTTTCTGGGAGGGAACCTGAAGCTTACGGACAAGATCAAGCCGCTGTTAAAGTCCGCCACCGCCAGCTTTGGCATCACGGCGCTGAACGAGCTGCAGCGGCTGTATAACGGCAGATCTCTGGTGGAGGACGGGCAGTTTGCTCTGGAGGTACTGGAATATATCAACAAGAGGGTCAATGAGTTCAAGGAGGAGGACGGAAACCTTTATGCCATCTACGGGACTCCCGCGGAAAACCTCTGCGGGCTGCAGGTGAAGCAGTTCCGCAAGAAGTACGGCATCGTGGAGGGGGTCTCCGACAGGGATTATGTGAGCAACAGCTTTCACTGTCATGTGGCGGAGGATATCACGCCCATCCAGAAGCAGGATCTGGAGGATCGCTTCTGGGATCTGTGCAACGGAGGCAAGATCCAGTATGTGAAATATCCCATTGACTATAATCTTGAGGCAATCAAGACACTGATCCGCCGGGCTATGGAAATGGGCTTTTACGAGGGGGTCAATCTGTCCCTTGCCTATTGCGACGACTGCGGACATCAGGAGCTGGAGATGGATGTATGTCCCAAGTGCGGGAGCCGGAACCTGACAAAGATTGACAGAATGAATGGATATCTGTCTTATTCACGGGTGCATGGGGACACAAGGCTGAATGATGCAAAAATGGCTGAGATTGCGGAAAGGAAGAGCATGTGAGGCCGGCAGAAGGCGGAGCTTTGCATAGATTGAGTATGAGATACCATAATATAACAACGGACGATATGCTCAACGGCGATGGTCTGCGGGTGGTGCTCTGGGTGGCAGGCTGCAGTCATTGCTGCAGGGGATGCCATAATCCCGTAACATGGGATCCTGACGGGGGGCTTCCTTTTGATGAGGAGGCGAAGCAGGAGATCTTTGACCAGCTGGACAAAAGCTATATCTCCGGCATCACCTTTTCCGGCGGGGATCCTCTCCATCCCGCCAACAGTCTGGGGGTCAGGGAATTGATGGCCGAGATCAGGGAAAGATATCCCGGGAAAAACATATGGCTTTACACAGGGGATGTATGGGAAAACGTGATGCATTATCCTATGATGAAATACATAGACGTACTGGTGGACGGCGAGTTCCATGAGAAGGAGAAGGATGCGAACCTTCTGTGGAAGGGGAGCGCCAACCAGCGTGTGATCAATGTACAGGAGACTCTGAGACAGCCGGATCCTGCAATACCAGTGCTGCACTGCGGCGACTACAGCCAGAAATATATGGAGGCGAGAAAGCCCGGCAATATATGCGGCTGCTGGGACTGAGACGGATTGGGAGATGAAATTCGGAAAAGAGGAATCAGATGAAAAGAATCGCACAGTTTCTTAAAGTAAGTCTGAAGGCTTTCGAGGAGACCCTGAGAGAGGAGTTTCCTCAGTATTCTCATGAGGATGTCCAGACGCTGTATGAAAAGCTGCAGCTGCCCAGACGAGCTACAAGAGGGAGCGCAGGATATGATTTTTACGCCCCTTTCTCTTTTTCGCTGGCGCCCGGGGAAACGATAAAGATACCCACCGGAATCCGGGCAAGGATGGAAGAGGGGTGGGTGCTGAAGCTGTATCCCAGAAGCGGTCTGGGCTTCAAGTACCGGCTGCAGATGAACAATACGGTGGGAATCATCGACAGTGATTATTTTGATTCCGACAACGAGGGACATATCTTCATTAAGATGACCAATGCCACCAACGAGGGAAAGACGTTAGAGGTTGCTCAGGGAACCGGGTTTGCGCAGGGAATCTTTCTGGAGTACGGCATCACTGTGGATGATGGGGCCGAAAGCGTCCGCAACGGCGGATTTGGAAGCACGACTGTCTGATAGGCTTTGGGTAGGCGGATAATTGATAAGAGATGATGTAAGGGGCAGAGAGATCTGTCCCTTATTTTGCTGCGTACAGTGAGTGAGCCGAGCGAACATAGTTGGCTTTGTAAAGTCGGAGAAATCGGTGGTGACATTGTGCTGTGAGGCATTAAGGAAGTGTTGCGAAATAAATTTGCGGGATTCAGCCGTGGAAGAGGCATATATTCCGGTGTTTCTTTCCTGAAAGTGCATATTTATTTCTTCACGATTCCTAAGCAGACTTTTACAGAAATATAGCTCCATACTGGCATAAAAATTTTCACTTGGGCCATGATAAATGATACGGATGAGAATAGTGACATAGGTGATCGGCGATGATGTCAGTATTATCAATGATAGCATTATTCACTATGATAAGCTATCGGAATCTCAGTTAGTAAAATCAGGATCCGGATCAAAAATGAAGTCGGAAAAGTGGGGAATCAGTAAAAATGGCTTCCGGGAAGTTCCATGAAAAGCAGTTTGAAGCTTCCGGGAGGCTATTATGACAAAAAGGAGCAATATGATGGCAGAAGAAAAAAACATAGAAAGACCAGAGGGCAAAGGGCAGAAAACGGAGGCATCGTGGGATGGGATAGTGGCTGCAAAGGAGCGGAAGATTTCCGGATCCCTGCAGGCGGACATGGCATATCTCAATGAAATTCTCGATGTAGAAAAAAATTTTGATATTATCTACCGTGTGGTTTACATCGGCGGGAAAGAAGCCTGTATGTATCTGATAGACGGCTTCTGTAAGGACGATCTTGTACAGAAGCTGCTGCAGTATTTCATGGATCTGACCCCGGAGGATATGCCGGAGGATATGCATGGTCTGTCCAAGCAGTGCACGCCCTATGTAGAAGTGGATATAGAGGATAAATATGACACATTGATTCACTCTCTGCTCTCCGGTATGTTCGTGCTGCTGATAGATGGCTATACAAAGGCGCTTCTGATCGATTCCCGGACTTACCCTGCCAGAAGCGTGGAGGAGCCGGAGAAGGACAAGGTGCTGCGGGGCTCCAAGGACGGCTTCGTGGAGACGCTGGTGTCCAACACGGCCCTGATCCGCCGCAGGATCAGGAGCGCAGATCTCCATATGGAGATGCTGAGCGCCGGGGAAAGCTCCCGGACGGATATCGCCCTCTGCTATATGAAGGGGCGGGCAGACGAGGAGTTTCTGGAAGAGATCAGGCAGAAGATTCAGAATATCAGGGTGGATTCTCTGACTATGACCTGAATCCGTGAACCTCGTTACAAATTGTTTTCCAAACACCGCATATTTTCGGTGTTTGTTGCTTGTTTTATAGTTCAAAATTGTGTACCCAACGGGTGAAAAATAATGCAGTATCTTGAGGGTCATGGTATACTGGGATTAATGAAAAAATAAATCCCGGAGGTCACCATGAGAAAGAATATCACGGTTGAGTTTACAAATGAGCGCATCATTCCAAGCGGCGGGCTTGCTGTTGTGGGCGCAATCCTTGGCAAGAGCGATTTCGTCAAGAACTGCAATAACATGAAGGTTGACTGTAACCATCCCCAGCATCAGATAAAGAACGGTGATGTCATGCTGACATATATCGGCATGCAATGCATGGGCAAGCCCTCTTTTGATGCCGTGCATGAAATGGATGACGACCCGGATTTTTATAAGGCGGCCCTCGGCGTCTGCTACGCCATCCCCTCTGCGGAGACCCTGCGCCAGCGCTTTGACTTGATCGGCAGCTCCATCCGCAGGCAGATCCTGGACGAGAACATTAAGATGCTAAAATCCAACGGCGTTGTCCCGTCGAAGCTGCCCTGCGGATATGTCCCTGTAGACATGGACGTCTCCCCTTTCGACAATTCGAAGACCTGCAAGGAGGGCGTGTCCCGGACCTACAAAGGCTGCGACGGCTATGCGCCCATGTTTGCCTATATCGGCAGCGAGGGATACCTTGCCAGCCTGGAACTGCGCGAAGGGAAACAGCACTGCCAGAAGGGCACGCCCCGGTTCCTGGAGGAGACCATCGGCCTCTGCCGCCAGCTGACGGATGAACCCCTGCTCTTCCGGCTTGATTCCGGAAATGATTCCACCGAGAACATCGGCATCCTCCTGGAGCGTGGGTGCCATTTCATCATCAAGCGCAACCTCCGTAAAGAAAGCAAAGAGGACTGGCTCAGGATGGCAAAAGACAATTCTCTTGACATCACCCACCCCAGGGACGGCAAGGATGTCTATATCGGAAGCGACTGGAAGGAGATCACATACCAGGCGCAGGACGGTACCACGAAGCATGCCACGATCCGCATGGGATACGAGATCATCGAGCGCACCATTGACAAAAAGGGGCAGTTCCTTCTTATCCCTGACATCGAGGCCAATGTGTGGTGGACCAATACCGGCTTCACTGACCGGGAAGTCATCGGGCATTACCATGCCCACGGGGAGAGCGAACAGTTCCACAGCGAGCTGAAGACGGACATGGATCTTGAGCGGCTCCCATCCGGTAAGTTCGAGACCAATGAGCTGGTGCTGGAGCTTGCCATACTGTCCTACAATATACTGCGCATGATAGGGCAGGAATCGCTCGGGAAAAGGAACCCCCATTTGAAACATGCTGTGAAGCGTCGCAGGCAAAGGACGGTCATCAATAACCTGATCAATATGGCATGCCATGTGACGGAACATGCCCGGAAACTGACCATAGGCTTAGGAAAAAGCAATGTCTGGCGCGATGTCTTCCGGCATGTGTATTATGCCTTTGAATATTTTGCCCTCTAACCCGGATGACAACAGGATATCTGTCATTCTCGTCCCTATAGGAACGGGGCTTGTGAATTGATGCCATTTTTATAGAACAATAGGCATTACTACACAAAAATGAGGCATGCCGCCTATGTTTTTACCGGATAATTCCATCCGGTTTTAATTTGAGGTCAAGTTCACGGATTCAGGTATGAATCAGGAGTCTCTGGCGGAATGTCTTTACCAGAGGAGATGGTACAATCCTTTTCCTAAGTTTAAATATACCGAGAGGCCGGACGCGGCGGCGGCTCAGGTGCTGGAGGGCAATATTGTGCTTCTGGTGGATAATTCCCCTTCCGCGATGATACTGCCCGCCACCATTTTTGATGTGGTTGAGGAGGCGGACGATTATTATTTCCCGCCTGTCACAGGAACTTACCTGAGGCTTACCCGTTTCCTGATTTCCCTGCTGACCTATCTGGTGACCCCCACCTTTCTGCTGCTTGTGAACAACAGCCATTGGATACCGGAGAGCTTTTCCTTTATCATGCTGAAGGAAGAGCCCAATCTCTCCCTGATCTGGCAGTTTCTGGTATTGGAGCTGGCCATTGACGGGCTGAAGCTGGCGGCGGTGAACACCCCCAACATGCTCAGTACCCCATTAAGTGTCATGGCGGCGCTGGTGCTGGGGGAGTTTTCGGTGAACAGCGGGTGGTTCTCCCCGGAGGTTATGCTCTATATGGCCTTTGTGGCCATCGCAAACTACACTCAGGCCAATTATGAGCTGGGCTATGCCTTGAAATTCATGCGCATCGTGACCCTGCTGCTCACCCAGTGGCTGGGGCTGTGGGGCTATATCGGGGGTATTGTGATAACGGTGCTGGCTATCTGCTGTAACCGAACAGTGTCCAGAAGGAGCTATATCTATCCCCTGATTCCCTTCGACTGGGACAACCTGAAAAACAGGCTGATTCGCAGGCGGCTTCCGGGAGCGCTGAAAAAAAAGACAAAATAATTATTCCATCACCGCAAAGGTCTCGGGGCAGGGGCATCCCAGATTTCTGGGATGGATCCCTTTGTTTATGGCTTCAAATACAAACATCATGGCATTCGGTTCATAGGGCATGGTGAGCTTCTGGTCAGGGACGCTCTTCAGATGGGCAGGTATTGCTTTTTTATGTTTTGCCACATATTCCGAAAGAGGTGCCTTGATCTGAAGGGCAAAGTCCTCTGAGGCCTTCTTGCAGATGTCCCAGAATATTTTTTCCTCCGAAGGTGTGAGGCAGGGAATCAGGACTTGTGGCCTGCCGCTCTGGACAGTGAGATAGCCCCGTTCCTCCAGCAGAGGGATGCCCTGCAGGATCCTGGGATCACAGTCGACCGTCTCGGGGGCTATCCCGTGCTTTATGAGATAGAGGAGCTTCAGTATGCCGGCTTCCGTCTCCTGATAGGTGTTAAGGCCGAAGCCGTTGTATTTCGGGCAGGGATAGAGGGAGGTCTCATAATTGTAAAGCTTTATGCATCCGGAATCCAGATACTTGTCCAGACTGGTACATCTCTGCCCGGAATAGCCATATTCTTCCTTCCCCTGCCTCCCCGCAGGAATGGGATCAAAATCGGGCATTATGGTACCGAACGCGATCCATTGCCCTCCGTTGGGACGTTTCGGAAAGACCTGCGGGGCACGGCAGTCCGTAAGGGCTCTCCAGAGTCCGCTCTCGGCGATGTTTATCAGCATATACCGTTCCAGACGCAGGCTGTAGAAGGAGGTATCCTTCAGCTTACGGATGGCGGTGCGCAGCGCCTCGAAATAAGCAGGGGCATATTTTGAGACAAAGTCCTCTTGTTCTTTGATATATTTGGTGAAATCATCTCTATGATAGATGATGAAATCCGTATACACCCTGCCGTCTCCCATGCGCTTCATCAGCTCGCCCTTCACCAGCTTGTTGACCACGGGCTCCACATAGGCGCTGGCTACGCCGATGGCCTTGGAAAGGTCGCTTATGCCGATGGGCTTCTCATAAGCGAGGATCAACAGATTCTGGGCCAGAGGATTATCGTCGTCGGCAAGGGATATGGGCTCCTCGCCGAGACCGCAGGTGCCGCTGTTGCGCACCATCAGATGCAGGGGCATATAGCTGTTTTCCGTGTATTTTTCCATAGCTTCAAATCCTTTCTTTAACTGTTTCCTGCCAAAATCCAGACGGCTCTTTATGGTTCCTTCCGGCAGCCCTGTCTTTTCGGAAATAGCCTTGATGCTCTTGCCGTGAAAATAATGCTCTGCGATGATGGAGCGGTAGCTCTGCACAAGGAAGGATACTTCTCTGCGCACCATTTCAGCATCCTCTCTGCGGATGATGCTGCGGAGAAAATCCCCCTCGTCCGCCATGCCGCATTTATTTCCCATGGTCGATTTGCTGATCATAGCTAATTCGCTGACTTTATCCGTAATGTCCATGGCAGACCCATTGCCCATGGTCAGCATGCTGCCCATGGTTACGGTAGGCAGCCGGTATTTCCGCCGCAGCGTATCGTAATATTTCCTGCTGAGGACGGAGCGGAGAAAGGCTTCCGTATTATCTATGGATTTTCCGCTGTTCTGATATGCCAGAAAAACAAGCATGGTCTCTTGAGCCAGATCCTCGGCATCCTCTATGTTGCCGCATCTGGCCATAGCCATGGAGAGCAGGCGGTCTATCCATTTTTCCAGTTCATGATTTTCCATATTTCCTCCGGTCTGTGTGTTGACAGGAAAAATTTTGGTTTTCGGTTGTCTGTGTTGTTTAAAGTCAAATATATTTGAAAGCTTTCACTTATATAGTCGCAGATAGGGAGCGTGGGTTCGATGAGTTTAAAAAAATTTAAATCCAGTATACCATTGGCTAAGGGCTGCGGGCAACCTGCTTTTAGATAAATGTTCCTGATAAAAAGCGATAAAAAGCGATAAAAAGCCTGAAAAAAAGTGCTGAAAAAAATTTTTAAAAAAATGTAAAAAAAGACTTGCATTTTTTTGGAATATGTAGTAGGATAAGAGAGTAGCAAGGAGCTACTTGTTCATGGCTGATTGGTCAAGCGGTCAAGACGCCGCCCTCTCACGGCGGAAACAGGGGTTCGATTCCCCTATCAGCTGTTATTTAAACCTTGAAGAATCCAGTGTTTATGTGGATGTCAAGGTTTTTTCTTTTGCCTGAAATTTGGTGAGGTAATCAGACGTATGCACAGACGTGGGGCTTTCTTTCAGTCCCAATCGGTATTTCAACAATTACGATAATGAGGATGGGATAAGGGAGTTTTAATAATATAAATAAATATAAAAAATATTTAAATAGTTGATTTTGAAGAACAAGCGAGTAGCACAGTTAATGGCAAATAAGGTGGTCATTGATAATAATATAGGGATATTTCAGATACCTATTGAGAAGCTGGAAGAGTTTAAAGGAATGTTGATTGACTTTTATGAGACTGGAAACGATAAGGAAATCATAGCATTTATGAAAGAATACTGTATTAGGAGAGTGCGTAAGATTTTTGATGAATGAGTGTTTATTTAAGCTTTGAATTGTTGCTTATAAAGAGGAAAATGCTATGAGTAGAAGTTACAAGAGAGTTCCGTGCTGTAAAGATTATAATCGTGGAATGAAAAAATGTGCAAATAGATATTTACGCAGAAATTATTTGCATATTCCATCTGGAAAGGCCTATAAAAAATTATTTTGCTCTTATGATATTTGCGATTACAAATTTTTAGAAACTTTCACCTCTTATAAAGAATGGATGTCAAGACACAGTCGTAAAAGATATCCAGATAATGAATTGTATAGAATGTGGTATAAATATTATAAAATGAAATAGCAGCAATGAATGATTAAAACGAAAGACACCTTAGCCGGTGTCTTTCATAAATGTTATGCATCGAAATGATTTATCATCTATTTCGGTGGCTGTGCCGGATCTGGCATGAGAGGGGATGGCCCATGAGACAGTGTCCATATGAGTCGGTGAAAAAAATAGACTGTATCCGGTCACTTGTACTTTCAGGATGGGCATGAGTATAATGGGCAGATGGGGATAGGGATATCCTGCAGGGTATCCGGTATAAGGCATCCGCATAGAGCCTCTCATTGGGAGTATTCTCCGGCTGCATGACATATTAGCGCTTCCAGCTTGGCTGCGCGCTCCTCTAGTGACTCGATCGCGGCTTGCTGCAGCTGCACCATTTTAATAAGCTGGGGAACAAACTTTGAGTAGTCCAGCCCGTCCGGCTTGCCGTCCTTAAAGACGACAGGATAAGGGTTTATCTCTGCCACTTCCTCTGCTATCAGCCCTTGGCAATCAGTTCCGTCGTCATGGTTGATATAATCATAATTGACGACATGGTAATTTAAAATCTGCCGAGCCGTCTCTTCCGTTAAATCAGATATGTTTTCCTTATATTTTTTGGATGACTGGATGGTAAATGCGGAAGCATACACCGGTGCCCATGCACTGTTCGCAAAGTTTCTGGACTGTGCTGCAGCGGCGCATATGTTAACCGTTGCATTTGAGCTGGTGTTTATCGGTTTTATCAGGTCGGAAAACGTTGTCCGTATGTATGCATGCATGAACTGGTAGGTAATGTTGCCTATTCCGCAAGTACCGTTAGTGACGGGACAAATACTTTTGTTATTTATGTATACATTACCGGTGAATGTTCCTCCGCCCCACGGAGACCCGGACGGTCCTTGAGGTCCCTGAGGTCCGGTCGCTCCGGTGTCTCCCTTAGGTCCCTGAGGTCCGGTCGCCCCGGTCGCTCCTCTAAGCCCTTGAGGTCCGGTCGCTCCGGTGTCCCCCTTAGGTCCCTGAGGTCCGGTCGCTCCTTTTGGCCCCTGCGCTCCCGTTGCCCCGGTAGCACCTCTGGGACCGGTCGCTCCGGTAGCGCCCTTCAGGTTCTTGAACTCAAAGCTGAATACCTTGGCTGTATTGCTTCCGCTTGCGGTCACAGTCACGGAAGGGGTGCCTACGCCGGCATCCACGGATGCAGTAGGGGTGCCGAACCCTGCAGCCGCACCTGCTGCGCCAGTATCCCCCTTAGGCCCTTGGGGGCCGGCAGCACCGGTGTCGCCTTTAGGACCCTGAGCGCCGGTTGCGCCAGTATATCCCTGTGGTCCTTGAGGCCCTGCAGCGCCAGTTTCACCTTTGGGACCTTGTACACCCTGAGGACCTTGGGCTCCTTGCAGCTCGGCCTTATGCTCAGCCACATATTTCTGCACATTATCTGGGACAACTTCTTCTAAACTCGTATTCAGTGAACTTATCGCTCCGGTCACCGTCCCGTCCCCGATGCCTGATAAGCTTGTAGTCCCCAGTCGGTTTTTCTCTTCTGTCAGGGCATCATACACAATCTTTACGCTTCTTGGGGTGGCGGCAGTGGCGGTGGAGACGCTGGCGACGCTGTCCGTCAGCTGGACGATGCCTTTGTTCGCTGTCGTGGCATCATGTAATTCGTCAGTAGGGATTTTCCTGTCTGCGTCAAGGCTGGGCACACCGCCTGCCTTGTCCTTGTCCTCTGTCAGTACGAAATGATGGCTGTCCAGTTTGTTCTGCAGGTCAGCAGCTGCGTCTATAGCTGCCTGCGTAGCCTTTCGGGCATCCAGAATAGCGGCGGATGTCCTTTTCTCACGGTCTGTCTCTTGAGTCTGGCGTATTCCTTCGTCAGATATCCGAGTTTCTTCGTTTTCTATTCTGGTGTTTTCATTGCTTTCCCTAGTATTCTCAGCCTTTTCTCTGGCGTTTTCATTTTCTGTGCGGATCCTTTCATTATCCTTGCGGGTATCCTCGTTGAGGATGCGGATCCTTTCATTATCCTTGCGGGTATCCTCGTTGAGGATGCGTACATTTTCCGCTTCCTTCCGGTTCTCCTCATTCATCTGCCGCCGGCTCTCGTTGTCCTGAATCTCTATGATCAGATCCTCAAGGATCCCATACTCGTCAGAGCTGGTGACATCCTCATTCTGGACGGGGCTTTTTGCTATATTCATCAGGAAGGGCATCGTCGAGATGGTCTGTCCTTCCCTGAACAGTGTGATGTCCGCATGCAGCACACCATACATGGAAGTCATCTGGCTTGTTATTTCGGCTGTTATGTGGTTGCTGCCGCAGTCTACGGCGGCGGAATTCACGACTTTTGTGCCGTCCGGCTTATGTACCTTGATCACTGCCTGGATGTCCGGAGTAAGGATATAGGGGCTGCCGTCGTCCGTTATGTGGAAACGGATGCTTCTCGCTTCACAGTCATACTGTTTCAGGTTGACAGAGTCGATGGTCTTGTGCCATAGGTCAAGATAAAGATGGCTATATATATGGTTCATGTATTTACCTCAAAATAATTTTAGGGAGGGCACTTATTCAGCGCCCTTCAGCTGTCTGATCTGTTGCTTCAGATCTTGTATTTCCTTGTACATGATCTGGTTGAGTTTTATGATGTCGGGGATAAAGCTGGTATATCCGATGGCATCAGGCTCGTTGTTTTTATCCCTGACGATAGCGTATTCGGATATTTCTGCAGCCTCCTCTGCAATCATTCCGTGCCGTCCTTTACGGCCGTCTTTATAGTCAAAAGATACGATGTTATAATCCAGCAGCTTTAATGCTTCTGATTCAGAGAGTGATTGGATATTTGTCTTATATTTCATAGATGATCGGTCTGTTATTATTCCGGATACTTCCAGATTGCCAAAGACTTTGGCAGATATGGCATGGTCAGCGAGATCAGCTCCATAGTCTTTGTTATAATCATCATAAATCTCAAAAGCAGGAACATCGTCTGTTCCGTCTTTAAATCCTATTCGTAATCCGGTTCTGTCGGAGGAAAGATGATCTTGACTACGCAGCATATTCATATATACTGGATATTCACAGAGATCCTTGCCGATAAATCTGTTGCCCAATTGTATTCCGGCTATTGGGTTGAATATAGGATAAGCACCGCTGTTATAAAAATACATAGGTGTATAAACATACATATCAGATCCGTCACGCATATTATTTACCCTGATTACTTCATACTGTTCTACCGTGCCATCATCATTAAGATACTGCCCGCAGATTGATCCATGCTGGAATGAATCAGCGAATTCTTTGTTAAATAAAAAGATAGAGGTGAAACCGCCGGCACATCCGTTCAGGTTAGTGCCCTCAATGTTTCCGCCCCTTATTATTTTACCTTCAATTGTTGTACCTGTAATATTCTCTGCGTCTACACTTGCTGCCTTTACATTTATGACATTTACATTTTTTGCGTCAATCGTCCCGGTAGTTATTAAATCCGCATTGATTGATCCTGTTGAAATACAGCTGCCATCAATCACAGTGGTGCCGGATATTAGCCCGTCTGTTTTTGACTTTGCGTCAGATGCATTCGAACTAATTGTATTCATGTCATCTTTTAAGGCTTTGCTGAAACTGTTAAATGTCACTTTGCCTTCAATATTTATTCTTTCGCCTAGAATCTGGATGCCCTCTGTTGAGGCATTGATTTTTGCGATAACTTCATCGGTCCCGACTTTTCCTTTAATTGAAAACTCAATATTGCTTGTTTTTTGCTCAAAGGTGGAAGAGCTGACTTTATCAGCGACATCTGTTTTTATCCCGTCAACGGTGCTGGATAATAAGGTTATACTGCCATCAGCCGATTCTATTTTATTTTTCAGTCCTTCAGCAGTAACAGAAATTTCATGCGCCAAGTTATCGTTTACAGAAGAGATTTTGCCTTCCAGTCCAGAAGCAGTAACAGAGAGACTGTTTGATAATCCTTTAATGGAACCATTAAGCGTTAAATCCAGCCCGGCACCGTCTCCGCTTATGTGAAGCATCCCGTCAGTATCCACATAAAAAACTTTTTGGCTGGAATTAGAAATCGTCAGCAGCTCTTTGCTGTCTGGATTTACTGTGAAGGTGTTTTTCCCGTTGGTTATTTTCAGGCCGTCCTTGTCAAAGGTCATGGAATGGCTTCCGTTGTAGATGCCGAGGTTTTCCCCGAGCAGCAGTTTCCCTACGATGGTTTCCCCGATCACGCCCATTGCGTATCTGTACTCGCCGGTAACGGGATCCTGCATGATATATTTCCCGATAGCCGCCTTTGTCGTGAGCCAGCTGTCATCTGTTACTGCTAATGTGGAATTTACGATCCGAAGCTGGGTCGGCTCGAACCCGCCGGTTATCTCGTCGTATCCCCTGCATAATATACCGTTTTCATCAAATACAGTATTCTGCACCGGGGAGTTGGCGATCATTATGTTCGTGGCGTTCAGGCCGTTGTCGACCCAGTTATTGACCTGAGAGACTGTTTTTGAATCTTCAGACACCTGCCTGACGGTGGCAGGATAGGATGCGGCAATAGACTGCGCGTTATTCAATATGTTCTTAATAGAATCGGATGCGCTATAGGTTTCCTTTACATTGGAGAACTCTACAGTAACTTTATCGATGCTTTCATAGTTTATCCCTATTTTGACAAGCCGCAGCATGAATACGGAATCGTTGATTTCCGCATAGATCCAGTTGCCGAGCCTGCACTTGTCATGGAACGGGGCAAACTCATCCATCAGGAAAAGGTTGTTCATGGCAGCAGTGAGAGAGTACTGGTTACGGCAGGCGATATCCAGTTCCTTGTCGGCGGAATCAAGCAGTTTTTCTGCCTGCTTTAACAGGTCAGAGTCAGACAGTCCATCAGATATATAATTGCTGTTCTGGTATCTGTCATCCCTCCGGTAAGCGCAGTATAGCCTGAACAGATCCTCGCCCAGATAATTCTGCAGGTTCAGCAGGTCATTGACTGCTTTTTGCTGTGCTTCATAGTATTCCTTTTTACGTGTCCACTCATCGACGGTTCCCTGCCTTTTTGCCTGTTCCGCTACGGCGGCTTCTTTCAGGCTTCTGTACCTGCTGTAAATGGCGTACTGTGGAGTGTCTGCGGCCATGCCGGAATCTCCGTGATCCACTAGAATTCCCTCACATGCCTCATAGGCATCTATAAAATTCTGCAGAGCGTCAACGCTGTACAGTGAATAGTCATATATCTGGTCTTTCAGATCCTTTGCCGCAAGAGCCTTGCTGATTTTCTGTGTCACATATGCGATCCCGTTCCCGTCTACTTTCAAGGTGAGTTTTTTGCTGTCGGCAGAATCCGTGTCAGGATAGGAAACAGAGCTGACATGAATGATTCCCTCCCAGATCCCGTATGTGTCTGCGAACCTATAAGCAGAAGAAGTTACCGAAGCCTCATAATCAGGACTTAGCAATATCTTGACATATGAGAGTATGGCATTGTTTACCAGTGAAACGGTAGTGAACCTGCTGAAGGTATTTAGCCCGATGGTATTGGGGGCCTGAGGATTTGCCATCAATGCAGATAGATCATCAGTAATATTTTTGATTTCTTGCGAAGCGTCTGTCTTGGATGTGGACGGAGACGGCATCATGCCGGACTGGTAATATAGGATTTTGTCCAGACAGTCACATATGTTCAGGGTGATGTTTTTGTACTCGTCCTTTTTGCTCCTGCACAGCGCCTCATATGCTATCAGCTTGTCTGCTAATTCCGCAGGCATATCATTGTACTGCAGGTCGGAGAACTTTACAATATACCCCGTGCCGTTCGGGTTCACGGAGGGGATACGGTTCGTTATGCTGTCGTCTCCGCCGATTACCTTGAAGCTGTTTTTGACAGCGGACTTCTCAGCGGTAAGGGATATCTCATCTGCAAGGTTGTCTGCGGAGATATAAACATTTGTCCATTCCCCGTATCCGTTCCTGACATTCGTGCTGTTGCACATGGGGCAGGAATCATAATAATTTCCCCGGTATCCGCAGTCATTACATACAGACAGCATATCGTAGAGGGATATTGATCTCTTGGATGTGTCGTATTCCACGTGCGCGTCAATTTCCTGCGACAGCTCCTGCCGCAGGAAATCATCTATATTGCTGTCAACAGAAAAGGTTCTCTGCAGTGAAGCAAGGGAGCTGTCCACATGGGATATGGTATAATGCGGTGCCTTGTCCTTCAGGATCCTATGGAGAAGAGAAGCGGAAGGGTTGTCAGGGTTATATACGATAGTGGGTGAATAATCTGATCTGGCGATGTCTGCATCAGTGTTCACTTCCAAGGAAATATTCAGGTTGGACAGCTCGGATTCGCATAGGCTCTGTGCCGTGACCTGCTTTGTCTCGGCTGAGGATTCCTGTTCCCTTATCTCAATTTCAAAATATTCATCATAATCGTATACATATACGAGTTTTAAGTTCACGATATCGCTCCAGTATGGATTCTCGGTAGTGTCAATTGACTTATACACGGTAAAAGATAATTCATCCGGGTCTTCAAGAGACATGGTTACTGTCATGTCTGCGGTGAAAGCAGTGATTTCGCCGATCCTTGAGAAATCCTTCCTGCACAGATATATTCTTGGTTTTTCCAGACTGTGTGTGAGATTAAAGATGTTAGCCATTCTATTCCTCCTCGTGTACCTGATAATCATAAGCCTATCTTAGCGATAGGAGAGTATGTCATTTCTATTTCACAAGGGAGATTGGATGAGTAGGTGTTCTTCCGCTCGTCCAGTGTGTTCTTTATATCCAGCCATCCAAAGTTGAAGGATTTGAGCAGGCTGTCCCCCCTGATGCTTGACGAGAGGATCTTGTGTTCCGAATCCATCGTAATGATTTCCCCGGAGCGGCAGCCCGATATCCTTGACTGTATGCCGCTCATGCTGTTTTTTATGACATAATCTCCGTCTGCAAGACATGTTATTCTGAAGACGGGGTATAAGGTGCCTGCTTCATCTGACATATCGATAAATACATATTGTAGATCAGGCGCCGATAGATGCATAACTGCTGTTTTAGGTTCAAAATAGGCAAAGGGGGCATCTGTAGTAACAGAGATCTCCAGTCCTGCTACATGCCCGAAGCCCTCAACCTTTTTCACGTTCAGGAACGCGTTAAAATAAAATTCAGAATACCCCTCGTCATCATCTTTTAAAACCTTAAATTTATGATAGCCGTCTTTTCGGCACAGCCACCTGTTTATCGCTCTGATATCCTCGGCATCAAAATATTCTGATGATGCCGTACAAGGGTTCTTGCAGACCTGAAATGTTCCGGACAATACACTGTCATATTTGCCGGAAAGGAAATTCCATTTATTGGAACCGGTCACATTTGAAGTGCTGAAATGAATAGCTCCTCCGCTGTCGCTTACCGCTATGCCGGAAGAAGCATCTATGCAACAAGGGATCAGGCCGAATAAGCTGCCGGACTGTCCGCACCATTCAAAATCTGTCAAAATCATATTCATCACCTTGCCTTATCGTTTCTGCTGATCAATAAAGTTTGTTTTTGCGTTTTTCATGTCATTATTTAGTTTTTCATATTCATTGCGCTGATGGCCCAATTCGCTGATGATACCTCTGTATTGTGCAGCGTCTGTGCTTATGCCGGCATAGCGTGCTTTTAATAACCGGTTCTCTTCAGCAAGAGATGTGATCTCTTTATTTAGCTGTGCGATTACTGCTGCCTGAGAAATAATGATCTTGTGCATGGCTTCTGTTTTTCTGTCACGCTGTTTCATAATATACCTCGGTTTCATAATATGCCTCGTTGTGTGTTTTTGGCTTTTGGATTAAAAAATGTTCGCTTAATGTGCGCTTTTTCTGCAAGGGCTGCCGGAGTGCTGTTATGTATGCCGCAAATGCCGTCATGGCATATGTCCCGGGTTGTCTGAAAAGTAAAATGAGGGGAAATTTTTTTGCCGTGAGCATATATTGTGGATTTTTATTTTGTCCATGACAAGGAAAAAGAGCAGGAGATAGGCATCCTGCTCTCAGCATCTATATAAAGGTATAGATCTTTGTAATAATATTATGGATTACATTTTTTGCACGGGACATATCCCTGTGAGATCACTTCGTCCCTGCTGCCGGTGTATTCCTTTTTGTTTTTGTCACTCATCTGCTTTACGCTTCCGCAGGAAGGATAGTGGAATTTTTTTGTGCTTGTATTTAAGATATACGTTGTTCCTTGCGGTATTTCTTCCTGAGAAGCAGCAGGTTCTTCTGTTGGAGCGGCTGTTGGCTCTGGAGCGGGAACCGGCGTAGGTTCAGGCGTTGGAGCCGGGGCAGGCGCTGCTGTAGGTTCAGGCGTAGGAACGGGGGTAGACGCAGCGGCGGGTTCGGGCGTTGGAGCCGGCTCCGGTGTAGGTGCAGCTGTTTCGGTGCTCGGATCCAGACTGCTTTCCCCTGTGGCATAATCGATGATAATATCCGGCTGGACATTATAAACATACACACAGAACAGTATGCTGTCTCCGTTATCTTCAACAGACTGAGCCTCCATTAAGACACCGGAGGCTAACAAGTTACTGCCTTCAAAAATGGGTGTGACTCGATAGAGAACATGATTCTCCGATTCTTTCACATAGTCGGCAACCATGTTTTCGAAGGGCAGCATACCTTGTACGTTGAAATAACGGGTGCCGGTGATCAGGTTTCTCTCGTTAGCGTTCTCGCCGGACAGCTGGTATCCGATTAAATGACAGCGGTTATATAGATAGTTGCCGTCTACAATGTCGCTATATTTTACGGTATGCCATCCGGTAGGCTTTACCTGACCTATGTCGCCGCGTCCTTCCGTCGGCATAAGATCCGTGCCGATCGAAGCATAGGCAGCCCCGCATCTTCCCAGATCATCTAATTCGCTATAGAATTCAAATGATTCGGCAGTCAGATCATCTTGAGAAAAATAAGGGACATTATTGTTGACGGCTACATATGGCTGGCCGGAATATGGAGCAATTTCATCGGCAGAAAACGTATCCTGTGACAAAGCGGAAACTGCCTGCTGATCGTCTGCGGGTGCGGCCTTGTTCAGGTTTTCAGCAGGAGGCTCTTGATCCGGCATTTGTGCAGCGCCAGATGGCCCTTCATCTTGGATTGATTCTTCTTGGGATTCTGTGCCGTATGACTCGGCAGGAGAGGAGCCTGCAGACTCTGATGCCGGTATTTCTGAACATGCGGACAAAAACAGGCTGGCTGATATAATGGCGCTGACAATCCATAATTTTACATTCCTCATTTACTGTATATCTCCTTTGTTATTTTATCATGTGAATATCCGGCAAACTCTTCCTTTTCCTCCAGTATCCATTCGCTTAAGTCTATCGTAAAAAAAGTGTCTGCAGGATAATTACGGTTCCATTTAAAAAGGATAATTTTCTCGATATCTCCAATATATGGAGATATATCGGTATTTTCAATGAAACAATAATCACCCGTTCGGATTTTATCAAGAAAGCAATCATCTATGAAAAGTCTTTTGCTGTCAGTATCCGTAAACTGTTTCCCGGAATAGGAGTTCATCCACAACCCATTCGGAGATATCAGATTCAGGATATGCTCGCGCAGTTTCTTATCCTGGCTCTGGCGCCGGTAATTAAACATCATTCCGTTATTATCATCTATGCATAAAATAACAATCATGAGCATTTATGTCCTATCTCTTTTGTTGTATATATAATGTAATGCTCTCTTATTTTATACTTATTCATATATATAGTCAAGATTAATTAAATTTACCCATAGCAGTCCAGTGCATCGGCTGCACCGATCAGCCTATTGGTTTATCATCTCAGTGATCAGGTACAACGGCATCAGTACCGATTGTGCTGAATGAAGCGCAAATAGTAAAGGGCAGAAAATGCTTTCTGCCCTTAAATCTTAAATATCATCTGTATTTACTGCTTTTCCAGCATTTCTTTCACATCTTCGATGCTGAGACCGTGAGAAGTAATAAACTCGTCTAAGTCTGCGATGCGGTTTGCCTTGAGCTGCTCTTCCAGCTCCTTTTTTGTGTTCTTCAGCTCCTTCAGCTTTTTTTCAGTCTCCTCGATTTCGGAAACAACCTGCTCAAGCTGTTCATCCAGAGTTAAAGCTTTCTTTCTTCCTCGTGCCATGATTACCTCCTGTAAATTATCTGTTTTTGATAATTCCCCATTTATGGTAATTCCCCCCGAGTAGAAGAGTAGCACAATTAGAGCTGAAAGTAAATGAGTTTTTTGAATTTGTTATAATGACGATCACCATCTGTAGCTGTTTTTGGCCAGGCTGCTCTTGCCTGCCAGCTGCCCGATGGTCATGTCCTGGATCATTTTCTCAAACTTCCCGTCGCCCTGCAGCTGTGTGACAAAATCATTATAATCATTCATATGCTCTATCGGGATACTGATGTTGATGTCGCCGAACGTGGTGTTCCCTATGCCTGCTGCATTGGGAATGCCGGAATATTCAGGCATGCTTGTCTGCGGTGCGAGTATGGCGCCAAGGAGCATATTGCTGTCAATAGGGAGCAGCCCCCGTTTTGCCAGTTCCGTGTATCCGTCTGTCGCCGGTGCTGCGTCAAGCAGCCTTATCCAGTGATCCCTCGAAAGAAATTCTTCGGAATTCAGGAACCCGTGGGTACCGATATCGCTTAAGCTCATGCCTCTGCGGTATTGCTCCATCCAGTAGCTGAAGCCGTCTGCCTCTGCATTCCTTCCGAGAAGGCCTTTGTAAAAATCGTGTATGGTGTCCTCGGCGGACTTTCCCATCGCCTTGTACTCCTCTGAATTCAGGAACCCTTCCAGCATCTCCTGCACGGTCGCGCCGTCCGTCAGCCTCTCAAGCCACATATTCATGCCTTCTTCATCTGACTTCCTTCCCAGCAGCCCGTTGTACAGCCGCTCTATGAAGTTCCTTGCGGTGGATTCGTCTGAGATGGTGGTCTCCATGCCGTGATCGGTCACGCCTAGGTCGCCAAGGTCTGCGGATACACGGTACATCCTCTCGGTCAGCTCATATAGTCGCTGGATCTCCTCGTAGATGTTCCGGCCTATGTCGGCCATCCCGTTGACGGGCTCCAGCATAGAGTCGATGCCGTAGCTGAAGGAATACCCCCATTCCTGCGCGGTGGCGGTGATGGTGTCCCTGATGTTCTGCGCATTGGCGTTGGCATATTCGATCATCTCATGGAAGACTTCCTGCTCGTTCTGGCTCTGTTCTGAGATGAGTGCCGCATATTCCTCCGCAAGTCTGTCCAGCATCTCGGTCTGGTCGCTGTGCCATCTGTCGTACTGGGTCTCTTCAAGGTCTTTCCGGGCATCCGCAAGATCTGCGTTCAGCTTCTGTATCTTCGCCTTGTTCTCCTCGGAATCGTCACCGCTGAGTGCGGACAGCTGCTTCTGCAGGTCTGCGATGTTCTTTGTCTTCTCTGCGATGCTCTTCTGGTAGCTGTACAGCTCCTTGTCCGCGTCCAGCTGTTTCTTCTTTGCGTCTATCAGCTCATTTATGGACTCTATCTGCTTCTGGTAGCCGTCCTCGGCAAGCTCGATGACAGCCTGATATTCGTCATATGCTGCCTTAGCGGCATTCTGGTATGCGTCTGCCAGATCATTCTTGCGGTCTGCCAGCGTGGTGTTTGTGGGGTCGTCAGCAAGCTCCCTGTTTATCTTCTCGATCTCATCCTTATAGGCTTCCGCCTGCTCTTTATATGCGAAGTAGTTCTGTGCGTGCAGGCCGATCACGGCGCTTCCCGCATCCGTCAGCGTCCCGTCCTCGCCGTACTTGTCGTCCTTGTCGAGCATGCCTATCATGAAGTCGGATTCTCCGGTGATGCGTGACACACTTTTCTGGAAGCGGTCGAACTTGTCCCATTCCAGCTCGCGCAGGGCATTGTTCAGCCCGATCATGCTGTTCTCAAGCTCCATGACCGCCGAGATATTATCGTCGATGACGGATTTCATGTCGATCCAGTCGTCTGAGCCGATCTCCATGCCGTCTGAGAGGGCCTTCTGGAAGTTCTCCTGTAGCTGGTCTGCCTGCTCCTTCAGAGTCTGCAGCCTTGACTCGCTGTCCCTCAGCTGGCGCTCGTACAGCCCCTTGGCCGCCACGTATCCCTGCAGCTCCAGCCTTTCAGTCATGCTGTCGATGACGCTCTTTCTCTGCGCCAGTCTGGTCAGCTCCATGTCGAACGGCCTGAGCAGCGCCTCGTACTCTCTCTTGGCGATGTCCTGCAGATCCAGCCTATATTCCTCCGTGGCGTTGCGGACATCCAGTATCTCATTGTACATATCCCTCCACGCCTCGCTCCCGGCCTCGATGTACCCGCTGTTTACGGCGGAATCAAGGGATTCCTCCAGCTGCTGTGCCTTCTGGATGTTGTAGCTGATAAGGTTCTGCGTCTCACCCCTCAGGTCTCTGTAGACTTTCGCGCTGGGGGATCTGGACGTATCCTTCTCTTTTGTCTCAAGCCTGCCTATGGATTTTTCTGTGGTGGCCATCAGGCTGCTGAAATAGGTGTTTATGCTGTCGAACCTCTGTTTTGCAAGGTCTGATAACTGGGTCTTCAGCTCCTCGATGGCATCTGCACAGTCCAGTGCCTTTTCATACCACTCGGTATAATGGCTGATCTGTGCGGACAGTGCCTCGTCCGTGATCTCCTCAGTGTCAAGTGTCCCGTTCTGGATCCTGCTGATGTATTCCTCGGACAGCCCGGCTGACTCGGCTTCTTTCATGTACCTCTCGTAGGCCTGCTGCTGGATGCTTATGATTTCGTTGGTTTTCTCCATGGCTTTCGTGAGGCTGCTGTTGCGTGCTGACCAGCTGATGTAGGTGTTGGAGATTTTGTCCTTTAGCTTGCCGAGTGCAGAAGAGGCTCTGTTTATCAGTTTTTCTATCCAGTTGAGCTCTTTTGCAGTTTCTTCTGCGGAATCTTTGAGGGCATCAGTTAATTCTTGTTTCTCTTTCTCCAGTTTATTGATCTGGTCGGCATAGCCATGGCCGCCGATACCGCCATGATCATCAAATACCGCCTGCAGGTTCTTCAGTACCTCGATCTGTGCGTCGATGTTGGAGATGGCATCCGTGTAATTTTTGATGTCGATCTCAAGCTGTGTCTCTATTTCATCAAGGCTGGGGCCATAAGGATTATAGGGGATAAGCCCTTGGACTTTATTGAAATTGTTATCAGACGTTTCAGCCCTTAATAACTTCTTGTCTATGGAGCCGCCGTCATCATAAATCCGGTCACTGCCGCTTACGATACCTTGTGCGGCATTTACAAATGCGTCCGTAAAATCCCATAGCTTTTTCTGGAGGTTGTTTATGGATCCCTGAGCGGACTTGCTGCTTTCATTGAAGTTCTGAGCCATGACATCTGCTGCGTCAGCGGTATTCCTTGTTACGTCTTCAGCTACCTGCCCCGTAACACGGTTGAACTCCTGCATATTGCCGGCCATGGCCTCAGCCGCTATCGCGTAAGCAGTCTCTTCGTCTATGCCCATGTCAATAAGGGTCTTCAGCCTTCTGTTTGCTATCTCGATAGTGTTCTTGGCTGCTTCTTGTGCGACTATGCCCTCGCCTTCGCCTACGCTCTTGGCGACCTCCAGCTGTGCCTCTGCGAAAGTCTTCTTCGCTTCCAGTTCTGCTTTGTCAGCCTCAAGCTTTGTTATCTGTGCATCAACGATTGACTTGTCGCCGTCAAGGATTGTCCTGACGACTTCCTCGTTCAATGTGATCTGCCCGTTTCCGGCATTTACTGCATTGGTCAGGATCTCGGGGTATATCTTCGCAAGCTCTGCGGCCTGTGTCGTTGTCATGGTCAGCCCGTCTGCGACTGTTTCCTGCACTTTTGCAAGGTTCTCGAACTGTGTTACCACCCCTTCGATCACATTCGCTGTATCATTCCATGTGTTGCCGATCGTGGCAGCATATGCTTCTATGCCGGAATCTCCGTATGAGGTCAGGCGCTGGAGTGAGTCTATGAGCAGGTCTACCTGCTGGCGTTCCTCGTCTGTGGTGAGGGAATCCTTTAATTCTTCCAGTTCGCTGATGAGGGTAGACGGCTGCTGTGAGATTAGTTTACTCAGGCCTTCTGATAGGTTTCCGAACCCGTCTGCTGTTAAGTCTATGTATGGTGCTAATTCAGGGAACTGCTGCATAAGATCTATTACTTGGATCTTGTCTAATTCGCCGCTGTTGAATGAATCCAGTGCAGAGCGGAGAGTGGTGACTGCTGAGTTTATGTCAGACAGCTTGTCCTTGAAGGTGGAGATGTCAAAACTCTGTGGTTCTGTATCTGGACGTTTGAGATATTCCGCTTCAGCTTCTGCAGCATCTCTGGCCTCTTGTGCGATTGCCTGCCACTTATCAATTTCTTCTTGAGTATTGATAGAGCGTTCCTTGAAGAAAGCAGTAGGGTCGTAACCATCAAACTTATCTTTTGCAAAATCTACTGCACGTTGGTGCTGTGATTCGAGGTCATTGATAGTCTGTTCGCTGTCAGTGATAGCAATAGGAATATCAATACTGTTTTTTTGACAATATGCTTTTATAATTTCTAAAGCATTTTTAAATTGCTTTATAAATTCGCCAATAGACTGTTCATCTGTTGGTATTGCATATAAATCAGCAAGAGCAGTTTGTGTTGTTTCGTCTTGTGAGAGTGCTTCGACAAAATCGGTTATTTGACGTTTTACTGATTTCATTTTATCTTCGTCATAAGTTAAGTTACCGAACCAATCACGAGATACAATATCGTCAATATTAAATCCTTTTAAGAATTCATTTACAAATTTTTGTTGCTCAGCTGTTAAATTAGAATAACCATCTGCATATTCAGCAATATATTGTAAATCTCTTTGGATAGATTCATTTGCCATAGATATAGAATCTTTCATGTCTAAGTATGCTTGCGCACAGTCTTTTACAGTGAGAATTCTATTTTCAAATTCATCCTCTTCTAATCCAACATTTTCATAAGATAAAGCATTAGTAATAGCATTAATGTTTTTGGCTATTTCGTCAACATATTTGTCAAAGAACCAATTAGGCTGATAACATCCATTTACATTAAAAAATTTCTCCATTTCTTTATCAGTATTATCTATACCTAATGATTTCAATATTTCTCTTGCAAGGTCTTCACTTCTATAACCATCATTATATCTTTCGCTATAATTAAATGCTTTATATAACGCATTAGAAAAAACAGTTGCTTTTACTGTACTTGTTGCAGACATATCTTCAGTCGCCACACCACCTTCAAAAGCATCTTTATATTCTGCAATATATCCTGCCATCGAAGTTTTTAAGTTTTGGAGGTTAGTGATTTTTCTTAATTCATTTCTATATTTGATTTCTTGCAATTCAATAGCACGTTCTAGTAGACCATTTTTATCTGCAATATATCCATTTTCTGTGCTATAACCTTCTGCAAGAGATGGTGACATACCAACAATCTGCTGAATGATTTCTTTGTATCTTTCATACTGTTCAGTTGTGAGAGATATGTTATCTCCATACTGGCTTACTCCTTTGGATAATTCCTCAAATTCTTTCTTCAACCCATTAAGTGCTGTTACATTACTTTCATTAGTTGACTTGAACTCTTCATATTTTCTTCTTAATTCTTTTGCCTTTTCAATTGCTTCTTCATTTGCATGGACTAACTTATCTATTCCTTTTACAACTAAGCTAATAAGTAATCCGATTCCCATACCGATAGCTGTATTTAAGGCTGTTTGTGCTATGGTTAATCCAATAGTTGATGCTTTCGCCGCATTTTGTGCAGTAGCCATACCTTGTGCTGAAACTTTTCCTCCATTATATGAGGCTACCAAGTTCTGTGCCGCAGGACTTGCATTTAACATAGTCCTATTAAATGCTGTTTGCGAAGTTATACATGAATCAATCTGGAAGTTATATGCTTTGATTGCTTCTATATCACTTTTTGTAATAGCATTAGCAGGAGTAAATACACTTCCTATTTTACCAAATACACCATTAGCATTTTGCCAATTTCTTTGATAAGTGTTCCAATCTTTATTAAATAGTGCTAAAGTTTTTCTCGTTTCATCTACAGAACTGTTAATCGTCTTGAATATCATACTATAAGATTTGCAACTTGTGGAGAGTTGCTGTAGCGTTGGAGTATTTGTGGAGAATACTCCTTTAGCAATGTGGAGTTGCTTGTTATTGTATTTTGTGATAAAATGAGAGTCACTTAGACATATTCTAATAAAGGAGCTTCCTGTATAATTCAAATATAGGGAATTCCAAAGAAGGTGGTTGATAAAAAGATACCTCAGAGTAAAA
>CAXHOW010000022.1:0-68229 GCA_964018205.1 uncultured Acetatifactor sp.
GAAATTTATTGGTAAATTTGAGTTAGACCATAAGATGAGATTTTTTCAATCGGCTTAACTTAATGACATTGATACACATCTATTGTCCAGCTCCCCGGAAGGACAGTAATATAAGCAATTTCTTCCGTTTCATTTCCGTTACTGTCCTCTCTGACAATATCCATACGGAGCGCATGATCCGCTGGCAGCGAACCGCCCTTTACTGATATGGAAACGGCCTCCTCGATACCGATGTTTCCATCAAAAATTATACAGTCCCGGCCGAAGCTCTGCTTTTCGTATACACAGTCTCTTTTTACCGTTCCGTCTGTTTCAATGTCGAACAGAACCTTGTTTCCAACATTGCCTGCCACGGATACCTTCAATGCGGACTTGCCTACTCGAAGGCGTATTGTCTCATTACTGTCGGGCATAGTAAACGAATAACGATATACGCCGCCTCCGGGCGTCTCCTCATGGATATCCATCTGGGGACAAAACAATCTGTATTCATCCGATGTCTCAATCAGAATTCTGTCACCGGCTTTCAGTTTCCTGATTTCTGTATCCTCTATAGGATATTCCCCATAATAATCAGCCTGATTCACCTTCACAGCGCTAATCCCCCTGATGCCGTCAGGATCACCCTCCAGCACCGCCGAACCATATGGATGGAGCTGTACTGAATACGAATCCTCCTTATCCATGGAAGTTGTCCGGGGAAACTCCACGACACCGCCATTGTCGGAATAAAAAGCCGGCTCGGAATCCACCACATAATATTCCTCAGAATTATAGCAGTATCTGATTATGTATGCGTCACTGGGGCTGAGTTCTGCCGTATCATCTGCATACTGTTCGTCGTTTACTTTCCAGACACCGCCTATGACCGCTTTATGATTCCCGTTTTTATCGATTGTGTAAGCGTCAAAAGCCACAATTCGCCGTTGATATTCTCCTACCGGCTCCACAGAAAGCTCTGTGCCTATAAAATCCTTCGGAATCGTAAGCACGCTGCTGTCCCTGCCGGACAATCCCGGAATCCTGCTTCTACTTCCATCGCTGTCATACCCGTAAATACGGAATTCTGAAAACACATAGGAATTCGTATAAGGATTCCTGCTCTCGGGCTGTGGCGCATAAATACTCTCACCCGGATCCAGATAGCAGAAATCTGTCTCTATAGGCTCCTTTAGATCAGCGTCATAATAATATCTGACTGTCAGATATCCGTTAGCAGCAAACGTGATATGTACCTGTTTTCTGTCAGCCGTATCCTCCGGGCTTTCAGGCAGATTTCTGTCAGCGGTAAACGCCTCGTACTCTCCCAGCTCATTATAACGGCCTTCTTCGTCAAGTTTTCCTTCCTCTGCCAGCGATATGTACTGTATATAATCCTCGTTCGCTTCAATATCCGAAATCTGCTGTATATGTTCTCCGACCTTATCCTCACATATCTGCATCATATCTGCCGCAGAGCATCCGGCAGGCATCAGCAGCGAACCTGCCAGAAACAAAAAACAGACTTTTCTCATTTGCTTTATTCCCATGATTCTCTTAGACTTCCCCTTCCGACAGTTCATGCTTGATACTGTAAAATTCTGTATACGCCTTCATTTATGCTTACAAAAGATTTTACATCTGCACGCAGCGTGCTGTCAATAGGAAAACCATATAACTGCAGCAAAACCAGTCTTATGACTCATCATCTACACAGACAATCCCCCTGCCGCCGGATCCCCTGCAAGTCCGCACCTGAACAGATCCTTCTCCCAGCCGCTGCCCCATGCCTCCTCCAGAAAAGCCAACGCCTGCTTTACCGCCATTTCCGCAGTTCTCAGCTGTTCCTCATGCCCTTCGGCAAGCGCATCCATCTCCTTTTCCAGCAGCAGGAGCTGTCCCTTGGGCTCTTTCTCCTTTCTTGCCTTCTCCAGACAGCCTGCAAGCAGTTCCTCTGACCTGCGGTACTCCTCCTTCTGGGTATCGCTCATGCTGTTGGCTGTTTGACACCGTTCCTTCTCCTCCCGCAGCTGTTCCTGAAGCGTATATAACACTGCATACAGCGGAAGGTTCTCTTCCTCGATCTGCCTTTTAGCAATCCGGAGCAGTCTGCCCACTCTCAGCCCCACTGTCTCCTGCCTCATGGCTTCCGTAAACATCTTGTTCAGCATCTCCAGCAGCATATTCAAAAGAATGATTCTTTCTGCGGTTCCCGCCTCCGCTGCACTCTTTTTAAGATCAGGACCGCAGTTCCCTTTCAGGATCTCCTCCGCAGAATACTTCACCTGACATTTCCGGAACAGCTCATAGAAGGCTCCAAACATCCGCCCGATTTTTCTGTCCGTAATATAATGGAAAATCAGCCTCTCATCCACCTGAAAACCCTTTTTCTCATATGCCTGAATTTCTCCGGCCAAGTCCTCCCAGCCTCTAGCGGTCGCGTATTCCTCGTCATCCCCGCCGGCATACATAGAATAGAAGCAGTTTTGATTGATTTCCAAAAACGCGATCACAGCACCATGAATCCCCTGCCGATAGGCAAAGGACTTCCATGCGCCGAAATCCGCTTCCACCTTAAAGCATTTCAGCTTGTCAAGCAGAGCTGTTTCAAATCTCCTTATGCCATTCCCATATTCCGGCGGGCAGCCTGCGGCAACAATGATCCATCCTTCCGGAATCCGCTTGTTTCCCAGCTTCTTATGCTGCAGAAGAGACAGCATGGCAGGAGCCAGAGACTCCGATGCGCAGTTAATTTCGTCAAGGAACAAGATTCCTTCCTTTTTACCGGATTCCTCCATGGTCTCATATACGGTATGCAGTATCTCTCCCATGGCATATTCGGAAATCTGCCATACCCTGCCGTCATATTCTTTCTTAGTCATGTAGGGAAGGCCCAGAGCGCTCTGCCTTGTATGATGGGTCACGGAGCAGGATACCAGCGCGATCCCCATCTCCGATGCTGTCTGCTCTACAATCCCCGTCTTCCCGATGCCCGGTGCCCCCACCATAAAGACCGGCCTCTGCTTCCTATAGGGAATGGTATATTCCCCATGCTCATTCGTATCCAGATAGATTTCAACCGTGCGCCTTAGCTCATCCTTCGCTTCTCTAATGTTCAACGCAATCCCTCCTCATCCAGATATGTTTCCGCTGCCTATGGAGATTCCCCTCACGCCAATATTTCTCTCTCACCATGATACTATGCCGGAAAGAGTCTGTCATTGGACTGTTAGTCCAAAATCATTCATGTTAATATTGCTTACCAGGTTTTGTCTTTATCCATGCACATACCGTTCAGATCAGGGGTAGAAATGCTCCATCTGTTTGCCTTGTTCTTCTGGTCTGGAAAGTGCGCTGCTGATTGCTCTGTTTACAGTACAGTTGTCTACCATCTTCCCATATACTGATACAAATACCCTTGTCCGTCCAGGTCCAAATCTGCTCCCGGAAAATTCTGGGTACGTTGCAACTTCCTGCAATGGCGTCTCTGCCTTGCTTATGTATATTTATACGCAAAAACTGTTGACATACGCACAAAAAGGGCGCACAATACATGATATAAGGAGGAAATAATATGACAGTTCGGGAAATACTAAAGGTGCTTCGCAAAGATGGATGGTACATTACCAATCAAGAGGGTTCTCACATAAGCCTAAAGCACCCAACAAAACCCGGAAAGGTCACAATAGCAAACCACAGCGGCGACCTGAAGGCTGGAACGCTAAACAGCATTTACAAGCAGGCGGGGCTTAAATAGCCCTACCGCCTGCGGTTATCATAGAAAGGAGCGTTATTTATGCAGAATTTAACTTATCTTGCAGTTTTTGAACCATCAACAGACGGCTCATATAGTATCTACTTCCCTGATTTACCCGGATGTATCAGCTTTGGGAACAATCTGGAAGAAGCTTCACGCATGGCAGCCGAAGCCGCAAGCCTCCATGTTTACAGTATGGAATGTGACAATGAGGAAATCCCCACTCCATCCGTGAATCTGTCCAAAGAAGATACAGAGGGGAATGTTATAATGCCCGTTACAATCCATCCTGATTTATTCCGCATGAAAAAGGACAATGAACGCATTAAAACAAACATCACTCTCCCGGCATGGCTGAAAAGGATTGCAGAAGAACAAAAGGTAAACTATTCCCGACTTTTGGAAACTGCCCTGATTGATTATCTGCAAATACCTATGTCCGGCAGACAATAAGCCCTTGCCCTGCTGCCATGTGCTATATATCAGATACCCGGCAGCAGACGCACACTTCCAAACCTGATAAGAAAACCGCCCTGACACTCGCCAAATTACAAAGGGCGGTTTTCAGCTGTTTGACTTTCACTTCAGATAATTCACCCCAAGGATCACGACTCCCAGCACCGCAAGCACCACTCCCGTGGCCCGGTTCAGAGTCGCCGCACTGGCCTTGTTCGCAAACTTCGCAGCTATCCTCGCCCACAGCAATGTCGATGCCACACAGAAGGCCAGACACCATAGATCCGGCATACCGTCGATGGCAAAGTGGCTGACAGCCCCCGTGAGGGCAGTGAATGTCATGATGAACACACTGGTTCCCACCGCCGTCTTCAGCTCGTATCCCAGCACGCTGGTCAGGATCAGGAGCATCATCATGCCTCCCCCCGCCCCCACAAAGCCGCAGATGAATCCTACCATGATACCGCTGAGGACAGACTGCACGATTCTTTTCCTTGCGCTCACCGCCTCCATGGATTCCTTCGTGGTCATCACGGGCTTCACGATGAATTTGATTCCCAGCAGCAGGGTCATGAACACGGAAAAGCTCCCCATAGTGGTATTTGGCACACGGCTGGCCACCCAGCTTCCGAATAGGGTAAGCAGAAGAACCGTCACCATCATCACCAGACCGTTGCGCACGTCCAGATTTTTGTTTTTCTTATAGGTGTAGGCGCTTACAGCGCTTGCCAGCACATCGCTGGCCAGAGCGATCCCTACCGCCTCATAGGCCGGCAGTCCGAGAAAGGTGATCAGTATGGGGCTGATCACGGCCGCCGCGCTCATTCCGGCAAACCCAGTTCCCAGCCCGGCACCGATTCCCGCAATAAAACAGATGATAAATTTATACATTTCTTTCCTCCTTCAGATAAGCATCGATGTTTTGTATCATGCTCTGCATGCACCTCTTCATACAGTCCAGATCGGACTTCGGTATCCCCCTGACCATGACCTCCAGAAACTCCTCCTGTGCCCTCCTGCCGTCAGTCACGATATCCGATGCCTCACTGCGAACAGACAGATGAACGGTCTTCCGGTTTCCCTCCATATATCTTTTTTCCAGATATCCTCTCCTCTCCAGCGAGCCGATGGAGGCAGAAACCTGCGACTTCGACAGATACCGTAGCTCCACGATGTCCGAGGCGGTGTCATAGCGGGGATTGTTGTATAAAAACAAGAGGATATCCAGCTCCATGCGGGTTATGTCATGCTTCTGGCATACCTGCCCCACACATTTTGAATAAAGGGCTTTTACCGCATTCTGATGCTCCAGCGGGTTCAAAGGTATCATAGTCTCCTCCTTATCCGGTCAAGCCGGTGCGCATCTCTTGTGTTTTTTGTTCATTTTAGAACTATTTTATTCTCAGACAAGCCATCTGTCAACAGCAAAATTCACATTTCTCCAAAACCAGATACCCTGCAGCCGAAACTGCAGGGTATCTGGCTCAAACGATATTTTATTCCTTACCAATATCCTACTGCCTGCAGCAGGGCAGCTTAACGAATTCAAGTTAGGTATGCCATAAACTACAAGGTGCTGTAATATCACTGATTCCAGAAAATTGCATTTTGCAGCAGTATACCTAAAAATTCGTTAGCGTTTAAAATCTCATTCCTCCGCCGTGATCGCATCGGTACGATAAATAAACTTCACCTTTCCTTCCATATCATCGCTGATCCCTGCGAAAGAATCATATCTTTCGGACACCTCCGAAATTGCCTTAAGCCTCCCGGCCAGACCTTCAAGATCGCTGTCCAATGCATCCGTCAGTTTCCGGATGCCCTGCTCGTCAAGCTCCCTCAGTCCGTCCCCCAGCTGCTCCGCGCCGTCTTTAAGCTCCCTGATTCCGTCCGTGAGAGCCGGGGCCGCATTCTGCATGGTCCGGATTCCCTCCTGCAGCTGTGAAGCTCCCTCGCTGAGCCTGCCGATGCCGCTTCCCAGCTCTCCTATGCCTGTCGCCAGCGCTCCTGCGCCGCCTGCGGCTTCAGATACCCCCGATGTGTATTCCTGCAGCCCTCTATAGAATGTATTATAGCTGTCAAGGGAGGCCTTCAGAGAAAGGATGGCCTTCACGCCCTCTGATGCGGATACCAGCTGCCCCTGCACCGCGCTGCCTGCCATATTCTCGGAAATCGCCTGCTGTATCTGCGCCTCTGTGTTGGAAGCGATCATCTCTCTCACTTCATCACTTTGAAGCCGAGCTGCCGTATTTGCGTCTATTATGGCCCTCACCTCCTCTGAAGCCATCTGGGCCTCCAGCATTTCAGAGATCATTCCCTGCACCGCCTCGGACGCCATCTGAGCCTCCACGGCGCCCTGCACCGCATTCCGGGTCTCCTCATCCACCATTCCGGCTGACACTGCCGCCTCATAAGCCTCTCTGTCCATGCCGGTGGCTGCCTGTATCACCTGCGTCTTCACATTTTCATGAACCCCTGCGACCACCTGAGGTCTGACCTGCTCGGCCACCGCCGCCGTGACCTGCTCTCTCACTGCGGCTTCCACATTGACTGTCACCAGAGCCTCGATATGACTCCTTTGCTCCTCCACCGCCGCCGTGATCGTCTCCAGCGCCTTCTGGTATAAGGTGTTCTCATCCAGAGCCGCAATGATGCTGTCAAGCACCTGAGCATAATTCTCCACTGTCATAGCAGGAACGCTGATGCCTGCCGGATTCAGCTGGGAATTCAGCTGTGCACCCGCGGTGGAAAGCAGTGTCTCGAAAACCTGCCTTGCACCTCCCATCAGCTCCCCGTTTTTGGAGCAAAGCAGACTCAGTCCCTCGTCCAGCTTTCCGGCTCCGCCCCGCAGCTGCGACGCACCCTGGTCCAAGGTGCCTATCCCTGCCTTCAGCTCGCCTGCCCCTGCGGACAGCTTATCGATTCCTCCAATCAGCTCACCGGACTTATCAAGCAAAGTACTGAGCCCGTCATAAAGCTGAGAAGCCCCGTCCTCCAGCTGCTCCATAGCGTTTTCCAGCTCATCCAGCATCCCGTGGAGATCATCCGTGAGGGTTCCCTCTCCCATGTTGATTCCGTTAAAGATCTGATTTGTGGCAATCGCGGCAGTCATTCCAAGCTCAAAATTCTGCACCTTTGCCGTAATTTCCATATAGTCAGGGAGGGAAAGCTTTTCTTCATCCACGTCCAGATTATTCCGAAGCCCCGGGAAGGCAATTCCCATAACTATGGTGCGGTCGCCCTCGTTTACCAGCCTGCCATTTGTGACTTCCACATCAGTGAACACGTTATCGTCCAGCACCAGACCGGTCACCACGGCAAAGGGCACATATATTCTGGTTCTTACCCCATTGACATCCACATATTCATATTGATTATTGGTATAATCATATCGGATCGTCACCCTGCCGCTCTTTCCCGCCATCTCCTCCGCAGTCATTTCCTTCCCGTCCAGCAGATAGGAAACGGAAATGCTGACGGGCAGAGGCTTGTCAATATTTCCCTGATAATAAATATCCTTTCCCTTTGCATTCCAGATCCATGCATCGTCCTGCCCTACGGTATAGGCTTCGTCTCCTTTGACATTCTCCACATTGATCAGCTGTGACCTGTCTGTCAGCTCTTCGGCCCCTGAAGCGTTCTTGAGCCAATCACTGACAATAATCTTTTTAACCTCTCCGTCCGCATCTGCCAGAACGTACACTGTCTCCTCTTTAGAGATCTGTCCCAAACCATACTCTGCCGTATGCTGCTGCCCGTCTGTTCTCTCTCCTTCATTATCTCTTTGATGACCTCCTATATCACCCGCGGTTTCCTCCTTACGCCCGTTTTCCTCCGCAGCTTTTTCTGTAGGATTCTCCTGACTTCCTGCCATGCTCTCCTGACTGGCAGCCTGTACATACACCGCTGTGCCCGTCCCTCCCAGTACCAGAATGCCGCTTGCCGCCAGCGCAGCTGCAGCCATGTTCCTTTTTGTAAGATTCCTTTTCATCACGCAATTACCTCCACGATTTTCTTCTTGGATTTTCCTGCATTTCCCATACCAAAGGTGGTCATGCATATCAGCCTGTCGCAGAGCAGAAGCAATGCGGGCAGAATGAAGGTCACCAGGAGCATACTGATCATGGCTCCCCTTGCCATCAGCATACACATAGAGCTGATGATATCTATATTAGAATACACCGCCACACCGAACGTCGCCGCAAAGAGCCCCATGCCGGACACCAGTATTGACGGGATGGAACTGGCCAGCGCCGTTCCCACTGCCTTTCCTTTGTCCCTGCCGCCTATGCGCTCCGCCTTGTAGCGGGTGGTCATCAGGATCGCATAATCCACGGTGGCACCCAGCTGGATCGTACTGATACAGATGGGGGCGATGAAGGGCAGGCTCTGTCCCAGATAATGCGGCAGCCCCAGATTGATAAAAATTGCCAGCTCGATCACGGATATCAGGATAAATGGCAGAGAGATGCTCTTTTCCACTAATGCGATAATCACAAAAATCGCAAGTATGGATATCGTATTGACTACCTTGAAATCATGATCCGTGGTCTCGATCATGTCCTTCATGCAGGGCGCCTCGCCGATGAGCATCCCGCCCTGATCATACTTTTTCAGAATACGGTTCAGCTCATTGATCTGCCCGTTCACCTCGTCGCTGGCCACCCTGAATTCGGAATTGATGAGCATCAGCTCCCACTTGTCGCTTTTGAGAATCTCTGTAACCGACTTTGGCAGAAGCTCCTCGGGTATCCGGGACCCCACCACCGACTCCAGCCCCAGCACATACTTCACGCCTTCCACCTGCTCCATCTCGTCTATCATGCTGCGGATGCTCTTGGGCGCAAGATCCGCATCAATCAGCAGCATATGGGTGGATGAGATATTGAAATCCTCCTGCAGTCTGGAGTTGGCAATGACATACTCCATATCCTGAGGCAGGCATTCCCCCATGTCATAGTAAACCTCGGCATTGGTCTCTCTGTATCCGTTGTACGCAGGCCAGATCAGCAGGGCAAACATCACAAGGAAAACAGAAAATATCTTCACCGTCCCTGCGGCAAACCTTTCCATGCTCGGAATCAGAGATCTGTGCTTAGTCTTCTGCAAGGGCTTATCCAGAACAAGGATCAGGGCAGGCAGAACCGTCACGCATCCCAGCACTCCCAGCAGCACACCCTTCGCCATGACAATGCCAAGATCCCGCCCCATGGTAAAGGACATAAAGCACAGTGCGATAAAGCCTGCCACTGTAGTGATTGAGCTGCCAAGTACGCTGGTCAGTGTCTCCCTTATGGCTGTTTCCATCGCCTTCTTGTTATCCTCTGTCTTCTCTCGCTGCTCATTATAGCTATGCCACAGGAATATGGAGTAGTCCATCGTGACCGCCAGCTGCAGTACTGCCGATAAAGCCTTCGTAATATAGGATATCTCTCCCATAATGATGTTGGATCCCAGATTCAGCAGAATCATCATGCCGATAGAAGCCAGAAACACGAAGGGCACCAGCCAGCTGTCCAGAAGCACCAGCATGGCGACGCAGGCAAGAGCCACCGCAATGCCCACATAAATGGGCTCCTCCTTTTCACAGAGATCCTTCAGATCCGTCACAAGAGCCGACATCCCGGATACATAGCACTGCTTCCCGCAGATATTCCGTATCTCCCTTATGGCATCCATGGTAATGTCCGCAGAGGTGGAGCTGTCAAAAAACACTGCCATCATCGTAGACCGCTCCGTGTTGAACTCACGGTATATCTTGTCCGGCAGAAGCTCCATGGGTACGGAGATATCCACCAGAGAATCATACCATAGCACCGTCTCTACATGCTCCACCTGCTCCACCTTTGCCTTCAGCTCTGCCACATCCTTTGCCGCCATATCCTCCACGATGATGAAGGAAAATGCCCCTTTCCCGAATTCATCCAGAAGCTCGTTCTGCCCGATGACCGTATCCATATCCTCCGGCAGATAATTCAGCATATCATAATTGATTCTTGTAGCCGCCATACCCATCACTGACGGCACCACCAGCACCAGTGTCAGAATCAGGATCGGTATACGGTATTTCACCACTGCTTTCGAAAAATTCATAGCCGACTCACCCTTTCTGTCTATATTGTCTTAAATCTCAGACCGTTTTAATTCCCGGTACTCGCCATCGATCGCTTCGGGCCGCTGGTGCTTCACGATCTTTACTGTGCTGATCACCACACATAGGTTGAGGATACCCTCCGCCAGCAGGGAGACCCCCAACAGAACCGTCAGAACCAGCGAGCTTTCCACAGGCCTGAATACCAGCGCCAGCCCCACCAGACCGGCCAGAACCGCCAGCACGAGAATCATCCACCATCCACGGATCCCGAATTTTCTGGAATCTATGGCTATCTGTACCTTAAACAGGCCGTCCGTCAGAATCGCTATCCCCAGAGCAATGAAGATGAAATTCATCACATTGGCCGATTTCACCAGCACAATCAGCCCCAGAACATTCAGCAGGATGCCAAACTCCAGATCATACTGGAAAGCCAGCCGGAACAGATCTCTGGAAAAGTATCCCACCAGCTTGATACAGCCGAACATGATCATCGCAATGCCCAGCGCGCGTCCTATCATCCGCACGGACAATTCCGGGCAGGCCATAAACAATATCCCTATGGCACAGAACACAGCCGACATCACGATATAGCCGATCTTTGCGATCCTCATAGGTGTCACAGATCTCATTTTCATAACCAAAAACCTCCTTTCCAAACCTTATGACCGCAGTATAGCAAAATCCCCTTCTGCCTGAAATCGTCATTCTTCGCCCCATGCCTAAAAAAACGACACTGCGGGCAAAGTGACCAAAAAACAGACACCGGGCGGCAAATGTCTAAAAGATTTATATCTTTCAGCCACTTTTTCCGTCCGGTGTCCGTTCCCATTCTGACCTGTTTGTGCTTTATGCTCCGCTGCTCAAAGTCTGTTTACTCTTTATGTTCCGCTTTCCAAAACCTGCTTACCCTTTCTTGTTCTGCTTTATGCTACGCTCTATCATCTCCTCGGCCATACCTTTTCTAAGCTCGCAGAGACGCTTGATCCGCTCCTGCATCCCCTCATTCATCCCGCTGTCCATCCACTCCATGACCACGCCGAAGCATTCGCATTCATAAAATCTCAGCAGCACCTCTTTGTCCCCGTCCACTATATGCTTATCCTTAAAAATCACATTTCCGTAGGCTGTCACCACATGCCGACACACCTTCCACAGATACTGTTCATAGATAGCCCTATTCACAGAATTATAGATGTGGAGGATGGCCCGGCGATTCTTTCTGGCAAACTCCAGCGCCACATTCAGGCAGGTCTCCACGGAGTCTATGGAAGGATACTCTGCTATGATCCGGTCCGCCTCCTCCGTCACGATTTCCTCCACCAGCGCCGGAATATCCTGAAAATGGTAATAAAAGGAGTTGCGGTTCACCCCGCATTCCTCCACAATATCCTTTACGGTGATCTGGCTCAGGGGCTTTTCGTTGAGAAGCCTGATAAAGGTCGCCTTGATCGCCATCTTCGTAAAATTAGGCATGATCCCATCTCCGATTTAATGTTTTGTTTCTATGCTTTGTTTCTATGTTTTGCTTCTATGCTTTGTTTCTATATTTTCAATTAGTATATTATAAAACAGGGAGGTTTGGCAACAGATTGGCACAAATATCTCCGATATAAATATCATCAATACAATCATCTATATAATGAGCACAGGCTGCCAGAATACATCCCCACACGCAGGATCGTCTCGGACATTGTAAGGAATTTGTAAGAAACACCCTATGAAATCTGTAAAAAAAACAGGGTATTCTGGATTTAGCTCAAGGATACAGTTCAAGCTGCAGCACAAGAAAGCGGCATATGGATCCGGCAGCAGATATCCGGCCTCCCGGCCGGCGGAAAGGCATGGTGAAAGACATGAGCGAATGCATACTGGTCGTGGATGACGACAGAGAAATTGTGAAAGCTATCGGCATTTTGCTGGAGGGCGAGGGATACGAGGTGCTGAAGGCCTATGACGGGCTGCAGGCTCTGGACATTCTGGCCTCCCGTCAGGTCAGACTGGTGCTGATCGACGTGATGATGCCGAAGCTGGACGGACTGTCCGCCATGATGCGCATCCGGGAAAAGCAGAACATTCCCATCATTGTCCTCAGCGCAAAAAGCGAGGATACCGACAAGGTGCTGGGGCTTTCCATGGGTGCAGACGACTATGTAGCAAAGCCCTATCATCCTGCGGAGCTGGCAGCCCGGGTGAAAAGCCAGCTCCGCAGGTACACCTGTCTGGGGGACATCCATGCCGGCAGCCGCACAAGCGAGATCATCAACGGCAGACTCCTCTACAATACGGAGGAAAGAATCCTCTATGCGGACGGCGAACCGATAAAGCTCACCGCCACGGAGACCAGAATCATCGACTTGTTTATGCGCAATCTGGGCCGTGTGTTTCCGGCGGAGGAAATCTACCGCAGGGTATGGGAGGAAGCGGCTTTTGCATCGGAAAATACTGTCATGGTACATATCCGGCGCATCCGTGAAAAGCTTGAACTGAATCCAAAAGAGCCAGAATATATAAAGGTGGTATGGGGCATTGGATACAAAATGGAAAAAAAGTAAAAAAATCATCAGTTTTGTCATTTTCTTTCTGGGTGTCACCCTGACTCTGGAGGGCATAGCCGGCATCCTGCGGTACAAGCCCTCAAGCGTCCCTGTCTGGCAGGTGGAGACGCTGCTGGAGGAGGATTATCAGCAGAGCGCTAGATTCCGGCAGTATATCACGGACCGGCTGGATAGCTTCCTCATCATGGCAACGGGCGGAGACGGTCTAGGGGGCATATGGGGCTATGACAACGGCCGTTATTACGGAGGCGGCTACAACGGCAGCTACTATTACGGAGACTACTATAGCGATTACTACGACGAGAGCAACAGTTCCACAGACAACTTGACTGATGCTACGGACCGGGGCCTTTCCCTCTCGGAGCAGAACTATTATCTGGCAGTGATGCAGGAGCTGGAGGATGCCTATTACGAAACACTGAAACAGATAAGTGAATCCGGCAGCCTTACCCCTGAGGAGCTGGAAAATTATCAGGATATGCTGGATTACTATCAGGATACAATAGACGAGTATCAGCGTAATCTGGAAAAACTGGAAGATGACCGCCCGCTTCAGAACATAAAGCCTCTGTCAGAGGAGCAGAAAAAGAAGCTTGCACAGAGATTCCATGACAGTATCAAGGGAGACCAGAACCTCCTCTATACCATTGTCTATGAGGATGAGGTGCTTTATTGCAACTCCGATCTCCTTAGGGCGGACGGCAGTCTGGATACGCCGGAGGGTTATAATTTCCTTCTATACTTTGACGGTGAAAAGGTCAGGATCGTCAAGGACGGAAAGGAGGCGGATGTGTATGGGGACGGCTATTACCGTGACGACAGCCTCTGGTATGTTCCGGGGTACCGCAACTTTCCGACGGATGAAAGCCTGCGGAAAGCGAAGGTATGCATAGCTGCCGCTAAAGAGCCTCTTCTGTACAAGGAAGGCTCCTACGGAAACGGCACCGCCAGACAGCCTGACAATGCCCTATACTGGATGCAGCATAACCTAAGCAGCCGCAGGGATCTGCTGATCGACAAATTCATCTCTCTGGCGGCAGGCCTTGCCTTGCTTCTGCTTTCCCTCCTCTGCCGGAAGAGCAGGCGGCAGGCGACAGAGGACATCGCCCGGCTGCAGGCGAAGATCTGGGCGGAGTTCAAAGCTCTGTTTATTCTGGCACTGCTGTATCTATTATACCTCATGGTCTGTGTTCGGTCTGTGGACGGCAGCGGATACAGCCCATGGGAAGAACTGGCTCAAGTATACGCCTATGACTATTCCGGCATATTTGACATGGTGTCTTATTGGGGGCGGACATTGCTCAGATCCATTTCTTCTCTACTCTGGATCCTTTTGTTCTGGGGGATCTACCTGCTGTGCAATGACTTAAAGCACAACAGAAACTTCTGGAGACACGGCCTCATCCTGAAGCTCTATAAGACATTCACAGTCAAGGGACTGGAGCGGCCGCTGCCGCGTAAAATGACCCTGAGAAATGTGCTCTCCTTCATCTTGGCACTCCTCTTCGGCATCTTCGGACTGGCGACAGTGATCCTTCAAGCCGCATCCCGCCATAAGTATCAGCACCTATCTCTGCTGTTCCTTCTGGCATTTATAGGATTCCTTGTCGCAGAGTACCTGATCGGCAGAAAGAACATGGAAACAGCCCAAGATCTGGAGACACTGTCCCGCCGCATCGGTGAAATACGTGACGGGAATTATGAAAAAGAGGATACCGACACACAGCCTTCCTGTCACGATCTGGAGACTGCCATGACCCAGCTGGAGGATATCCGGCACGGCATGGCAAAGGCGGTGGACGAGCAGATGCGTAGCCAGCGGATGAAGGTGGAGCTGATCGCCAATGTGTCCCATGACATCAAGACTCCTTTGACATCAATTATCAGCTATGTGGAATTCCTGAAGCAGGAGGAAGGACTGCCGGAGCATGTGAAGGACTATGTAAAGATTCTGGACGAAAAATCCCAGCGGCTGAAAAACATGGTGCAGGACGTGTTTGCGGTGAGCAAGGCAGCCTCCGGCGAGCTGCCCATGCACATGGACGAGCTGGATTTCGGGAAGCTCCTGCGCCAGACTCTGGCAGATATGGGGGAACAGATCGACAGCAGCGCCGTGACCTTCCGCACAGAGATACCAGAGAACCCGGTGATGATCAGAGCGGACGGTCAGCGGATGTACCGTGTCTTCCAGAACCTGTTCCAGAATGCCATCCAATACTCTCTGGACGGCTCCAGAGTCTATGTGACTCTGATAAAAAAGGAAAACTCAGCCATAGCCAGCGTGAAAAACACTTCCCATCTGGAGCCGGAGAAGGATAAGGACTTCACGGAACGATTCGCCAGAGGCGACCAGAGCCGCACGGACGGGGGCAGCGGCCTGGGGCTGTCCATTGCCCAAAGCTTCACGGAGGCGTGCGGCGGGGAATTCTCTCTGGAAATCGATGCGGATAGATTCATCGTAAACATTTCCTTCCGAATTCTATAGGTATGAAAAAAAGCGATTCTGTCAGACAGTATCGCTTTTTTCATGGCATGATACTCCTCCATGGAACAATCTCGTTCCTTCACTTTGTCGCCGCATCGTCACCGTACATACTCTATATCTGTCAGATCCTCCCACAGCTGTGCCGCCGTCTCTTCCACCGTCTTCAAATCCTCCTTATCCGGCTGGCCGAACAGCCATATGGTAAGCTTACGGTTTTTCTTCTTCCATTTTCCTGCCACTTCCCCCTTGAGCATCAGGGCCGGCATCACGATTCCGGCGAGATTGAAAATAGCTCTCATGTTTTCCGGCTTTATGTACAGACTCTCCTTTTTCTCATACCCCAGCATCAGCTGGTCGAAGCCTGCAAGGAAGATACAATGCGGAACATCATTGTCATAGCTTTTTCCGTTCTCTATGTAATAATAGGTTCTGCCCCCGCATTCCGTATTCTTCACCGGCAGCACGGAAAGCCATCCTTTCACCTGAGTGGCATTTGCGCGAAAAAAATACATGGCATCATGTACAGTCGCCGGACCCATGTTGGTGAAGTACCGTCTCGCAATCTCCAGCTTTGCCGCCTCCTCGGGCATGGGCACAAACTCCGGTGTCAAACAGAAAAGTTTCTTCTCCTGCACCACGTAATTCATGAACCCCCGCTCACACAGCTCCCGGATGCCGCCGCCCCACTGGTCGAACATACTGTCCCCCTCCGGCTCTGTCATACCGTTGTCACGGCAGACTTCCTTCAGCTCGTCCCGGGTACGAGCCCCCTCTGCCAGCGCTTTCAGAATCACATCGGAAAAAAACTGCTGCCTCTCAGGGGTCAGGGCCCACTTCTCCCGCTGGTTCCAGAATGTATAGCCCTTCCACTCATTCTTTCTATAATCCCTGCCGCCATTACAGTGTAAAAACACCGGCAGATCTTCCTTAGCAAAGACATGAACCGTCCCTCTCAGCGTCCAGTTCTTCACCAGCTCTCTCCGTATGGCATCCTCATCATAGTCAAAGCACCGAATCTTAAGCGAATGCAGCACATTCCCCAGAAACTGTGCCTGTATGCCGCAAAGGTCACGGACAACTCTGATTCTGTCAGAGGGCGTGATCAGATATTGGTTCGTCAGCTGACGAATCTTGATTTCCTCCAGTGTCATGACACAGAATTCCCCTCCATTCGTTCCATATACTGCTGCCTCTTTTCACGGTTCACCAGCTCCTGCAGGATCCTTAGTTCATACAAAGAAAACCGAAAATATCCCCCAGCCTCACAGCAGCGGAGCCGCCACCTTCATCAGCACTCCCACCAGCTTTACCGTCAGCCTCTCCTTCCTGACTGTCTCCTCCGTAACCTGACGGCATTTATCCAATGTAGACTGGAAATCCTTCTCAATCTCCGAAATACAGCCTGCCTGATACATATAGGTCGCACATTCAAAATGATGGTACAGACTACGGTAATCCAGATTAATGGTTCCCACCACAGCCTCCCTGTCATCGCTTACAAACACCTTGGCATGGACAAAACCGGGGCTGTACTCATATATCTTCACACCTGATTTCAGCAGAGAGGCATAATGGGTCTTTGCCAGCGCATAGGGCAGTCTCTTGTCAGGAACGCCCGGCAGGATCAGCGCCACCTCCACCCCCCGCTCTGCCGCGAATCTCAGCGCCGTCTCAATCTCCCCGTCCAAAATCAGATAGGGAGTCATGATGTGTACATACCTCACTGCACGGTTCAGGATATCCATATATACCATCTCCCCCACCCTGTCATCGTCCAGAGGGCAGTCCCCGTAAGGAATCACATACCCCTTCGCCTCCTCTCTGGGTATGACAGGATAGGTCAGAGGCTTCACGAACTCCGGCTCCTTTACATCAATATTCCACATCTGCAGAAACATGAGGGTAAAGCTCTTCGCCGCCTCCCCCTGAACCATGACGGCGGTATCCTTCCAATGCCCAAACCGTTCAATACGATTGATATACTCATCAGCCAGATTGATGCCGCCATTGAAAGCTGTATGTCCGTCGATCACCAGAATCTTTCTGTGATCACGGTAATTGTAATGGGTGGAGATGAATGGGGAAACCGGAGCGAACACCTTACATTTGATGCCCAGCTCTCCCAGCAGCTTTGGATATTTATGAGGCAGGAGGGCAAGCTCGCAGGTACCGTCATACAGCAGCCGCACGTCCACGCCCTCCTTAGCCTTTCTGGCCAGTATCTCCAGTATCTCTCCCCACATCCGCCCCTCGCTGATGATGAAATACTCCAGAAAGATGAAGTGCTCTGCCCTCTCCAGCTGCTTCAGCATCTCTGCAAACTTGTCCTCACCCAGAGGGAAGTAGGTCACCTCCGTCCGGTCATACACCGGATAACACCCGCTCCTGCCGATATACCGGGCAAGGGATGCGACTCCCGGATTCTCCGTCTCAATCCCCTCCAAAGCCCTTTCAGACTGCGGAATGCTCTCCCTAGTCATATCCACCATCTGCCCGAAGCGCTCCTTTAACGCCCTATGCCCGATATCCCGCTGAACATACCAGTACAGCAATGCCCCAAATATCGGCATAAGCATCAGAATCACCAGCCATGTGATCTTTGCCGTGGGATCCAGCCTGCTGTTGAGCAGATACAGCACCATGATGACGGAAAACAGTACCATGATACTGTACATATGAGGCCGATACTCACGGAACCAGTAATACAGACTCACAAGAAACATGACCTGCAGCAGCATCAGTGTCAAAAACAGCCCTATCCTGCTGAACAGGATACGGGCTACTCCTTTCTTGCCCTGCTTCAGTAAACGTATTCCTCTGCTCTGGTTATTTTCAGCCTGCATATCCATGTCCTCTTTCTCTTTCGAAATCCTGAATGTCTGTCACTGCTTTTATTATATTGCAGAATTTTTATCTTCACAATACCCTATTTTCACAACACGTTCATAAAATAATAATGTAATTCGCAGTGCTGAATTTTCTGATTTTTCAGATTCTTCTGATATTCAAAAAGATTTTAAAAAGGTTTTAAAAAGGTTTTAAAAAGGTTTTAAAAATCCTAAAAATTTCATTTTGCATATTGTGTTTTTTATTTTATTATGTTATAGTAAAGGCATGGGGCATTAGCGCAGTTGGGAGCGTGCCACACTGGCAGTGTGGAGGTCACGGGTTCGAATCCCGTATGCTCCATTGCGGAAAGCACCATATGTATGGTACTTTCCGTTTTTTTATGAATAATTTTGCTTGTGATGATATTGTCATGGCCAGAAACAGAGGTAATCAATGAATACTACTGCTCAGCTCCTATACGACTATCTGCAGAACATCTTGTGTCACCCAGAGTCCGCAGCTCTGGATTCTGCCGTACTGCCTTCCGAGTTCCGCCCTCTGGGCGATGCCATGACCACGCTGCGGGATGACTTATGCCACATGATCTGGCAGGCCAGACAGATTATAAAGGGAGATTATACCCATCAGGTAACATTCACGCCTGACTTCGCAGCCGCATTCAATACCATAACTTCTCAGCTGGAGTCCTGCATCGAAAATGCGGAAATGGAAAAGCAGGTTCTGATGGACAGTATCCAGGCTCTTGATGACACAAGCTGGGAGCTGGAAAAAAGCAATAGCGAGCTAAAAAACAACCTTGCTCTGGTGAGGGCCCTCACTGATTATACCAACAACATGATTTTTGTCTATTCCGTGGATTCTACGCAGGAGGTGCACCTGAATCAGTCCGGCGCCTGGTTTAAAAAGTCTTTCCCTCAGGCTGCAGACAAACTGATCCACCGCCTGATTCAGCAGCAGCCGAATATCCAGCAGCAGATCGAACAGCATCCGGAAAACCAACAGTCTGAGGGACATCAGGATTCCGTCATCTGGAATTTAGAAGTAAGCAACCCGGGCAACAGCGGAAGCACTTTCTATCAAGTGGAATCTTTCCTCATTCCATGGTTCAGCGACAGCCCGTCGAAGGAACAAGATGCAAAAAAGAATGCTGTGGTTCATATTGTCATGGACGAAACCGAACGCAAGCAACAGCAGAACATGATTTACCGTCTGGCATACACCGACCCGCTGACCAAACTGAACAACCGCCGCTACGCTATGGAAAAAATGGAGCAGTGGCAGCTGGAAGGTGTAGCTTTTACGCTTTCCTTTATAGATGTGGATTACTTGAAATATTATAATGATACCTTCGGTCACGAAAGCGGTGACAGCTATCTGATAGAGGTTTCCGATGCCCTGCAGACACTGAACTGCGAGGTATGTCGGGTAGGAGGCGATGAATTCATCCTGCTCCAGACAAGCGTCTCTCCCCAGAAGCAGGATGAACGGCTGGAGCGGCTGCGCAGCACCCTTCAGGCAAACCATAAAGACGGCTGTCCGAAAAGCTTCAGCTACGCCAGCACTCTTGTTCCCTCCTATACAGATCTTCCTCTTGATAAATACATTCAGGATGCCGATACCAAGATGTACGAATATAAGAAAAAATATAAGCTGCCCCTGAAGGATGTCCTATATAAGGACGAAAGACTATGAGCCGAGGCTTCAGGAGCTCCATATATCCTTTGTAAACTCATACATTGCGATACCTGCCGCCATGGGCAGGTTCAGGCTGTCAATGTCTCCGGAATGCCTGATGATCACCGTGCGGCAGAAATCCTTGTATTCCTCAGGCAGCCCTGTAGCTTCGTTACCGAACACTAAAGAACAAGGCTCTTCCTTTTTTGCCTCCGTGAGGGGTGTACTCGAGGAAAGCATGAACGCGTACAGATTATTTTCAGGAAATCTTTCCCGATATCTGTCAATATGTTCAAAATATTCTATCGCCACATGAAAGGCTGCCCCCATGGATGCCCTTATGACCTTTGGATCATAAAAATCCACTGCCGGCTTTATGATGGCTATGTTCCTGATTCCGAATCCCACTGCCGTCCTTATGATGGTCCCCAGATTTCCGGCATCCGAAGGGTTCACAAGCACCAGATGCATACCTTGTGAAACCCTTCCCTGTACTTTTTTGAATTCCCCGATGACAAAGCAGTTCCCCTTGGGGGACAAGATATTGAACGCCTTATCGTTGCTTTCCACCGGTATCCCCAGGCGACCGCAGCGATCCAGCAGCTTTCTGATCCCTTCAGTCTCTTCGGTGGCAGAACCGATAAAAATACGGGTCACCAGCTCCGGCGCACAGTTTACCAGCTCATAAGTCAGTGTTGCCCCCAGCGCATACGAAACTTCAAGATCATGTTTATATCTCTGAACCTTTGCAGCCATAATCCTTTACACTCCTCCATTGATACCCTCCAACGATATTTTCACTTCCTACAGCCTTCACTCCCATACCGATGCCGCATTTTTCTACAGCCCATTCATTCGGCAGCTTTCGCCCTGCTGTGCCGCTTTCTGCCGGCTCCTTCCATACCCATATGCTTCCTGCAGCTTTCTTTCAGTTCCTCCACATCCGCCACGGCAAACCCGTTTTTCCGCAGAAGCTCTGCAAAAATCCCTTGTCCGTCCGTCTTTGTGCCGCTGAATGTACCGTCATAGATCTGCCTTGCGCCGCAGCTGGGGCTTCTCGACTGCAGGATCACAAGCTCCGTCTTCTCCTCCATAGCCTTCCTCAGGGCAAGCTCCGCTCCCCGACGGAATTCCTTGTCCACGCTTCTGCCATCCTGAGACATCACCACCCCATCCACGATTTCCGAAGGCACTCTGGGCGTAGGCAGGCCCCCAAGAACCTCCGGGCAGACCGGAATGACCTGATGTCCTTCTATGTACCCCGCTACCTTTTCGCTGTAATTGTTCCCGCCGTTATATTTACAGTTTTCGCCCAGCAGGCATGCGCTTACCATTATTTTCACAAAAAGCCCTTTCCTGGCCCGCCGATCTCCGGCCCGGCTCCACATCTGTACATCAGAGCGCTTTCTTTTTCCATCTTCCCAGACAGTAGAACAAAAACGTGATCAGCGCCCCCAGCACCCATGAGCAGAGCAGGGAAATCCATAGGCTCTCATACCGTCCCTGAGGCAGCTCCGCTGTCTTCGTCAGATACACCAGCCCGTAGGCCAGAGGAACTCTTACCGCCACCGTGGTCAGCAAGGATATCCACATCGGTGTCACAGTGTCCCCCGCCCCCCGCATGATGCCGGAAAGGCTCTGGGTCACCGCCATGGCGATATATCCCACCGCAAGGATCTTCATCATGTCGGCGCTGAGCACAGCCAGCTCGTCGGTATTGGTGAATATCCCCATGAGGTATGGGCCGAACAGCAGAATCAGTCCCGTAATTACAGCCGATGTGCATACGGCGATCAGTGTTCCCTGCTTCGCACCCTGCTTTACCCTGTCATACTGCTTCGCACCCACGTTCTGGCCCGCATAGGTTGTCATGGCGGTTCCGAAAGAAAAATTCGGCATCATGGCAAAGCCGTCCACTCTCATGATAATTACGTTGGCAGCTATTATCATTTCCCCGAAGCTGTTGGTCAGAGACTGCACCACCACCATAGCAAGGGAGAATATGGCCTGTGTCAGCCCGGACGGCAGGCCCAGACGCAGCACTGTCAAAATATTTGCCTTGTCCGGCTTGAAATACTGAGACTTCAGGTCAAAAAATTCCGTCATCTTCCGCAGCTTCACTACGCATAATACAGCGGAAACCATCTGGGCGATGACTGTAGCCAGCGCCACGCCGGAGACACCCAGCCCCAGCCCTGCCACAAACCATATATCCAGCACAATGTTGATCACCGTGGCCACCAGAAGGTACACCAGCGCCGACAAGGAATCCCCCAGCCCCCGCAGAACCCCGCAGAGAATGTTGTAATAAGCCAGACCGGCGATGCCTAACAGCAATATCATCAGATAAGATGTACACCAGTCGATGATACTTTCAGGCGTGTCCAGCAGCACCAGCAGCGGGCGGATCGTCAGCGAACCCACGATCATCAGCAGGAGCGACGCCACCGCCGTCAGCGTGATGGTGCTGCCGATGGTCTTTGACAGATTCTCCCTGTCTCTGGAGCCATAGAACTGGGACACCATGATGCCTGCGCCCATGGAAATGCCCACAAAGAGCACCAGCAGCAGATTGAATATAGGGCTGGCGCTGCCCACCGCTGCCAGAGCATTGTCCCCTTCATATTTTCCGACAACGATACTGTCCACGGTATTATAGAGCTGCTGCGCAATATTTCCGATCAGCATCGGCACCGTAAAGACCACGATCTTTTCCCACGGGCGTCCCTCTGTCATGTCCACCTGCCCGAATAAGCGAGTCACTTTTTCCAGCATAATCTTATCCTCTCCTCTTAGCGTATGAATGCTATTGTAGACGATAATCTCTAAATGCACAAGCCCCTTTTTTAAAACTCCTATATCACGCAGTCATTCAGCTCCACCATCGCCATGGCGTAAATCTTCATCGCCTCTGTCAGGAGCCTTATGTTCAGTCCTTCATCCGGCTCGTGGGCTCCCCCGTGCCCCGGCAGGAAAAGCCTCCTGCGAACCTCCTTGTCCTCCTCGGACTCCTGCATTCCTCCCACGCCGTAGGCAAACGCATTCGGCAGCTTTCTGGCATAGGTGCCGCCTCCCATGACAAAGCTCTCCTTCCTGCTGCCGGTGATCTCATTGTAAAGCGCCGTCAGCCGGTCCACCGCAGGGTGTTCTCTGGGGAAATAATTCGGCCCGGAATTACGCTCCAGCTCCCATATCATTCCGTTCTCTTTCCCTGCCCTCTCCAGTCCCTGAAGCAGCTCCTGCTGCGGAGCCGTAATGGCATAGCGGATATTGAACTGCAGGGATACCCGCCCTTCCCTCATCCCCAGCACGGTGGCCGCACAGGTGGTCCGACCTGACACCTCATCGGCATAAGCGATGCCCGGATGCTCTCCATAGTATTCCTCGGACAAAAATGCCAGCCTGCCAAACAGCTCCCGATCCTTCGGCGGCAGTGCGTCCAGCTCTGCCAAAAAGGCCATCAGCCGGTGGATGGCGTTGACGCTTCCCTCCGGGAACGCGCTGTGCCTGCTTCTGCCCTCGGCCTCTATGCGGATGGCGTTTTCGTCTATCTGCACCCTTATTCCGGGATAAGCCGGAACTTCTACCTTCAGGGCCCCATGATCATGCTCTTCCGAGGTCTCCCTCTCTCCCGTCGACCTGCCGACATTCTCTCCTCTGATATTCTGTCCCCCCGATAGCCCGCAGGTATGCTCTCCCCCGGCACCCTTCTCCTCAGACGCCCCGCCGGCATTCTCTCCCCGGTTCCCTTGCTCCACGGACAGCGCATCCGCCACCGCCTTCTCCAGCGCCTCTGTCCTCCTCAGGACAGCATAGGCCGCATCCGGGATCATATTGCCTGCGCTGCCTCCGGCCAGTTCCAGAACCGTCCCTGACACAGCCTCCCTGCCCAGCATCCGTCCCTCCACGATGCCCTTCTCACCATAGCACACCGGAAAGCCGCTGTCCGCCACCATGGACATACGGGGCACGGGATAATGGCTCGTGTAATATTCCAGATCCCCCATCCCCCGTTCCTCGTCCGTTCCCACAAACAGACACAGCTGATGCTTCAGGGGCACCTTCAGCTCCCTGAGACATTCCATCATATAGAGGATTCCCACCGCAGGCCCCTTGTTATCCTGAGACCCCCGCCCGATAAGAAAGGGCTCCTCCACTGTAGGCTCAAAAGGCTCATACTGCCATTGGTTTCCTATAGGCACCACGTCCATATGGTTCCAGAAGCCGATCATATTTTCCCAGTTTTTCTCCTTCTCCCCTATGCTCCCTACCTGATTCCCGTAGTTTTCCGTATGAAGCCCATGCTCCCGCCCTATGGCGAGCATTTCCTCCAGACATTCCCTGCAGGGACGGCCAAAGGGAGCCTGACTGTCTCCGCCGGGCTCGGATACGCTGGGTATCCTCACAAGCCTTATGATATCCTTCATCATCTGCTCCCGGTGCTCTTCAAACCATACACTGACCTTATCATATAATTCTCTGTCCATGTCATCTTCCTTTCTTCCTCTGCTTCCGGCAGAAGCCAAAAACATTGCGGGGCAGTCCCGCCATGCAGGCCCGCCCCGCAGATTTACAAAGTCCATTATCCTTTATACTGCTCCAGCTTCTCCCGTACCCATTTCAATCTCTCCACATCTATGTCCGACGGAAGGGTACAGTCCGCTCCCAGAACCACTCCCACCGTTCCTGTCTCTCTCAGAAGCCTATCTGTCTCCTGCTCTATCTCTTGTCTGGTTCCCGAATAGAGCAGCCCCGTCTTGCGGTTGTCGAATCCGCCCAGCACGCAGCGTCCTCCGAAGAAACGCTTGCCTTCAGCCAGCGTAAGATTTTCCACATATACGGCCCAGTTCACCGCCTTTGCCGGATAATCCTGCCAGACCTCGATCCTGTTCGCATCTCCTGCCCAGCCGCAGCAATGCAGGATATTGTTGCTGCTCAGGGTATTGGCATACTCCAGCACATCCAGCTCTGCCGGGGTCACAAGCTTCCGGTATTCCTCCGCCGTGAACCTGAACTTTTCCGCGTTCTGCACACAGTAATAAATACCTTCACAGCCTGCTTCGGTGATCAGCCTGCGCACCAGAGCCTTTACATCCTCCCCGATGACCTTAAATGCATGGCACACGGCTTCCGGATTCTTTTTGATATGGCTCATCAGGAGCTCCTCGCTGGTTCCGAAGCGCATCAGCGACATGGGACAGAATACATTATAAAACACACAGCATTCCCCCGCCGTTCCTTCCACCACCCGCTTTGCACGCTCCACTTGTCTGGTGATATAGGGATGATCCTCTCCCAGCGGTGTCATGGCAAACCAGTCCTCCGGACAAGACACCTTCTCTATATAGGGATTGGGATAATTAAAATAGCCGTCGCACATGACCTTGATCATGTCCATGTCCACTTCCTGATACAGATTCAGATGCTGCTCCACCATCTTTTCTCCCGTATCCTCATCCGGTGAAAAATGATACCAGAATCCTATAGGTACCCTGTCCACCGGCTTGTTCTCAAATGCATTCAGTAGCCTTTCTCTCTTTGTCATACCTCTCTTCCTTTCTCGTTAAAGTGATTTTACAATGGCTTCAGCCCTTCTCCTCCAGCAATTTCACCAGATATTCCCACACCCGTTTCACGGAGGATATGCTCAAGGTCTCCTCTGTGGTATGGATGGCCTTCATATCAGGCCCCATGGACACACAGTCCAGATCCTTTATCTTGCTTCCCAGTATGCCGCATTCCAGCCCCGCATGGATTGCCTCTACTCTGGGCGGCTTACCGTACATCCTTTCATACAATGCGGCCATCTTGTCCCGCAGGGGAGAATCCTTGCGGTACTTCCAGCCCGGATAGTCCCCGGTGACCGTATTGCTGCCCCCTGCCAGCTCTGTCACTGAGCGGAGCCTGTCGATCAATGCCATCTTGGCGCTTTCCACGCTGCTGCGCACGGAAAACTCCGCCAGCAGCGTACCTTTTTCATAGCACAGGATCCCCAGATTCAGAGATGTCTCTACCAGCCCCGGCATATCGGCGCTCATAGCCTGCACGCCGTTGGGCAGGGCACACAAGAATGCTGCAGCTGTCTTCGTACCCTCCGCAGTGGTACAGAAAAACTTACCCTCCCTGCATTCTCCTATCCTGATAAAGAAACCCGGATCCTTGGATGCCAGCTCTCCCTGTATCTCCTCTTCCACAGCCCTGACAATCTCCGCAAACGTTCCGCTGTCCTTTTTATCCATCACAAGCAGCGCGCTGGTCTCCCGGGGAATGGCATTATCCGCCAGACCGCCCTTTACCTCACTTAAGCCTACCGCCAGCTTTTCTGTCAGCCTATACAACAGCCTGCCGAAGAGACAGTTGGAATTGCCTCTCTCCTTATGGATCTCACCTCCTGAATGCCCTCCCAGCAGGCCCCCCAGTGTCACCTCCACGGCGACTCCCTCACGCTCCGCCGATATCATGGGCAGGCTGCAGTGCACTCTTGCGCCCCCTGCGCAGCTGGTGAGAAAGATTCCCTCCTCCTCGGAGTCCAGATTGATCATGCGGTTCCCGGTGAGCATGGACAGATCTATCCCTCTGGCCCCGTCCATCCCTACTTCCTCATCCACAGTGATGATCACCTCCAGACGGGGATGCCGGTAAGCATCTGAGTCCAATAATGCCAGAGCGTATGCTACCGCGATACCGTCATCTCCTCCCAGGCTGGTGCCCTCCGCATAGACCTCATCTCCCCGGACGGCCACCTGCAGCCCCTGCGTCTTCATGTCGATCCCGCAGTCCGGCTTCTTCACCGCCACCATGTCCATATGCCCCTGCAGGATCACCGCAGGCTCCTCCTCATACCCGGGGGAGGCCTCCTTCACAATAACGATGTTCTTCAATTCATCCTGAACACAGTACAATCCTCTTTCCCTTGCGAAGCCCGCCAGATAATCGCTGATCTGCCCCACATTGCCCGAACCATGGGGAATCCTTGTTATCTCCTCAAAAAAACGAAATACATTCTGCGGCTCCAGATTTGATAAAACGCCCATGTTGTCCTCCTATGATGTCTGTCAAAACGAAACACCTATTTCATCTCATTATAATACAGTGCCCCCAAAATAACAACTCATATTCTCGAAATTTACATCCGGAACATGGCTATCAAATAATAGCCTTCTTACTATGCCTCAATATTCAAGAATCACCATCCGTACCATCCGCAAAGCCAAAAATTTATTGACAATCTCCCTATAAAGTGCTAGTATCTCTCCATTGGTATCCTGATTTCCGCATTCTTTAGGAAATGTTACGTTTCTTTCCTGAAAACGCAAATTCCTTTCTTCCAAATTTCTGACGGTAGGTTTGCAGGAAACCAGACCCAAATACCACATTACATATTCAGAGGAGGATATTATGAAAAAAATGATCGCTCTGCTGTCCGCGCTGATGATGGCATTTGCCATGACGGCCTGCGGCAGCGAACCTGCAGACAATGACGGCGCTTCCGACGGCGCTTTCACCACCGTCGTGGGCGGCAAGCTCATTATGGCAACTAACGCCTCTTTCCCGCCCTATGAGTACATCGAGGGCGGCAAGATATCCGGCATCGATGCGGAGATCGCTCAGGCTATCGCAGACAAGCTGGGTCTGGAGCTGCAGATCGATGACATGGAATTTGATTCCATTACCGTCGCCATCACAAGCGGCAAGGCGGATATAGGCCTTGCAGGCATGACCGTCACCCCTGACCGTCAGGAAGAGGTAAACTTCACCGCCAGCTATGCCACAGGCGTGCAGGTTGTCATCGTCAAGGAGGACAGCGCCATCACCAGCGTTGATGACCTCTTCGCGGAAGGCGCCGACCATCAGATAGGCGTACAGCGCAATACCACAGGTGATATATACGCCACAGACGATATTGAAAAGGAAGGTCTGGGAGCCATTCAGCGTTTCCCCAAGGGAGCGGATGCGGTACAGGCGCTCAGCACCGGCAAAGTAGACTGTGTCATCATTGACAACGAGCCTGCCAAAGCATTTGTGCAGGAGGTGAGCGGCCTTAAGATCCTTGAGACCGAATATATCACCGAGGATTACGCGATCGCCATGAGCAAGGATAACGCCGAGCTCTATGACGCCGTCAACAACGCTCTGAAGGAGCTGATCGAGGACGGGACCGTCCAGAGGATCATCGACAAATATATTACTGCGGACTGATAACCGGCTGTGGGCAGGGTACCGGGACGATCAAGGGGTTCGGGCAACTGAACCCCTGATTTGCAGTCAGACACCGCTGACCCGAGCCATTTTCCCGCCGAATAACACATTCCACATGACAGGAGACTACATATGAGACCATCCGCTTCCCAAAGCTGGCTTCTGGACGCGCCGGACTGGATACAGAACGGCCCTCAGTGGCTCAACGATCTGGGCTACGACATTTATAAAAGCTTTATTTTTGACAACCGCTATGAAATGTATCTGAAGGGTCTGGGCAACACTCTGCTGCTGACCCTGCTGGCACTGATCATCGGCGTGCTCGTCGGCGTGATCATCTCCCTGATCCGGGTGTCCTGGGACAAGAACCATACGGAAATGCATGGCCCCGGCAAGATCGCTCTGGGCTTTCTCAATACCTTATCCAGAGTGTATCTGACCGTCATCCGGGGAACGCCTATGGTGGTACAGCTGATGATCATGTATTTCGTTGTTTTCGCCTCCAGCAGGAACAAGGTCATGGTAGGCGCACTGTCCTTCGGCATCAATTCAGGGGCTTATGTGGCCGAGATCATCCGGGGCGGCATCATGTCCATCGATCAGGGACAGATGGAAGCAGGACGCAGCCTCGGCTTCAGTTATGTATCCACCATGCGCTATATCATACTGCCTCAGGCCTTTAAGGCTACCCTCCCCACTCTGGCCAACGAGTTCATCGTATTGCTGAAGGAAACTGCCGTGGCCGGCTATGTGGGACTGAACGACATAACCTATGCGGGCAACATCATTGGCGGAAACTCCTATGATTATCTGTTCCCTCTGCTGATGTCCGCTCTGATCTATCTTGTGCTGGTAATGTTCTTTACCTTCCTTGTTGGAAGGCTGGAAAGGAGGCTGAGAAACAGTGATCGCTGATTATATCATTCAGGCTGCCGGTCTGGAAAAGCATTTTGACGGAGGAGACATCAAGGCGCTGAACGGCGTCACCGCCTCCATCCGCAAGGGAGAAGTTGTTGTGGTGATCGGCCCCTCCGGCTCCGGAAAGTCCACCTTCCTGCGGTGTCTGAACCTGCTGGAAATACCCACCGCCGGACAGATCCTCTTTGAAGGAGTGGACATTACCGACCAGAAGGCCGATATCAATCTCCATAGGCAGAAAATGGGTATGGTGTTCCAGCATTTTAACCTCTTTCCTCATATGACCATCCTGAAAAACATGACGCTGGCTCCTATAAAGCTGCTGAAGAAAAATCCGGCAGAAGCCGAAAAGCAGGCCATGGCGCTGCTGGAAAGAGTAGGACTGGCAGACAGGGCCAACGCCTACCCCAGCCAGCTCTCCGGCGGACAGAAGCAGCGTATCGCCATCGTCCGGGCTCTCTGCATGGATCCGGAGGTAATGCTGTTTGACGAACCTACCTCCGCACTGGATCCGGAGATGGTAGGCGAGGTGCTGGAGGTCATGAAGAAGCTGGCCAAGGATGGCATGACCATGGTGGTCGTGACCCATGAAATGGGCTTTGCCAGAGAGATGGCGGACCGGGTCATATTCATGGCAGAGGGCAAGATCGTGGAGGAAGGCACTCCCGAAGAAATATTCACTGCGCCGAAGCAGCAGCGTACCAGAGAGTTTCTGGCAAAGGTGCTGTAAGCTTATAGGGCTTCCCTGAGAGAATATCTGTGGTATGCAGGCTCCTGCCCCCACAGACATCCCTTCCGGGAAGCCCTTCTTTTATGAGATTTTTTCCTATGAGGCCTTATTCCTAGGAGGCTTTTTCTTATGAGGCTTTGTTTCTATGAGGCTTTTTCTTATGAGGCTTTATTTCTATGAGTTCTTTTTCTCCCCTCGTCTGCCCAGCACCTTCAGCAGCACCGCAGTGACGATCACTACCAGCGCCACCATGGCCAATGCCGCCGTCATGGCTCTGCGATCCCCCTTGGGCACGATCCGATCCGCCGTATTACCGCTTTCCTCATCCTGATCCGCCGTTTTCAGATTACTGTCCTGTGTACCTTTCCGATCCTCTTCCGAAGAAGCGGGGCTTGTCCCTCTCTGAGGAGCGCCCTCTGGATAAAGCTCCTCGTAAGAGGCTCCGGGCTTGTCAGCGCATATCCAGCTATCCTTCACTCCATAGTAATACCCCACATACCCCCATCTGTTTCCGTTTTCATCTATAAACATCTCCCTATATTCCGGCATATTCCCATGAGCCGTTATAAGGTTATACACCTCGGCACCCGGATATTCCCAGAAGTAAACCTCTGTACCCAGATATTCGCCTGCTATTTCCCCCTCCTGCGCCTGAATCTCCGCCTCGTACTCTTCCCTGAAGGAAATGCCGTCATATACCAGTTCCATATAATCCATGGGCACCCACCCGCATTTTCCCTTGTAATTATCATAGATTCCCCACAAGATCCCGTCGCCGTCCTTATAAGTATGGCTGATGGACACCTGATAACCGTTTTCCCATGTATCCACCGCTTCCGGCATCTCAGGGCTCTTGTAGACTATGACCACCCCATCCGGCCCATTCGCGGTGAACCGGCGGTTCACATAATCGCACTCCGACGCATGCCTCTCATAAAAAACATCCTCCGGCTCCCAGATCACATCGGCTCTTACGGAAAACGCACATAATACATAGCACATAAATCCTGCCAGAACACAGATCATCTTTTTCATAATAATCCCTCCTATTCCTATTCATCTCAGCCATACCCCCAGCAGCCATGAAACAGCATTCGCTGCCACCGCCAGACCTATGGGATGCTCTGTCCTCCATCCCGGCTTCCTTCCAAAGCTCCGGTAGACACAGCCCTCCACCGCCACCACCGTGACCTCCACCGCCAGCTCTAAGGGCAGCCAAAGCCGCGGGGCCAGATACACCCGTCCCAGCCAGCAGGTCAGCACCGCCGCCGGATTTGTCAGTACATTTACCAATACCACCAGAAGCAGAAGCCGCAGACGATACTTCCTCCTCTCCGCCTGCCCCAAAGGCTCTCCGGCGGCGCAGGGACAGCCGGAGCCGTCAGCGCCAAAAGCCCTTTTCTTCCGTTGGCCGAAAGAGAAATACAGACCCGCGATCGCCAGCTCTGTCACCAGAGTAAGCTCCAGAGACCCTGCAAGCATCTTTAACAAATATGCCCCCATCCTCTCCTCCTTCCGATTCCCTGCAGCAGAAGCAGTGAAAGGACAGCCCCTGCACAGCCCACTATCTCCCCGCCCGCCTCGGGCAGCAGCCCGAAATATCCGGGCAGAAAGCCCAGAAAAAGCCCGAAGGTCAGAAGGCCGAAGGCAAATCCCGGCCTCCCCGGCATACCGCACACCATCCAGTACAAGGTAATAGGCATGGTCATGTTAAAGAGAAACACTGCCGCCAGCCCTATAGGCAGAAGAGCCGAAAACAGGTAGCAGAACGCTGCCAGCGCCAGCGAAGCTATAACCGTCCTTCTGACCCCGTATCCGGCGGCTCCGAATCCTCCCGCCACCTTTCCCCCTGCTACCGCAAGCACCGCCGCGCATCCCGTCAGCACCCCCGTCTTCCATGGAAGAACCACCGCCATCCCGATATAGGAACGCAGAAACACTACCATCAGACAGACGATAGACAATATGGCAATATCCCTGCAGGATCCTGCGCTGCACCGCCCCCTGTTGTCTCTCCTGACAGCATGCTCCTCCGGGTTCTCCTTCCGCCCCATACCATGAGATCCCCTGAAATACATCGCTCCCAGACACAATACCGCCATGAAAGCGCTTCCCAGCCAGTACCATGTCTCCCATCCGCCCTGCTTTGCCAGAATCGTCCCCACATACAGCCCGAAAGCCCCCGGCGCCACGAAAACACCCAGCCCTCTGCCCTTCCAGCCTCTCCCATCATCCTCATGGATGCACCCCACGCCGCCTCCCACATGGAACAAGGCATTGCCGATTCCCAGCACCGCCGGATGCGTCAGTGCCCCCGCAATCGTGAGCAGCACACCCCCTGCGGCAGTCAGAAAGGCCGGATCCAGCCGCCCCTTCCGCTCTCCCGCCCATCCGTTCAGTGCATCCAGCAGGATACCCAAGGGCATCTGCAGGGCAAACGCACAGAAATTGTAAATAAGAATCCGGTAATATCCGTCCTCGTTCAAAAGGAAAGAGCCGAACATCGCCAGTGCGCAGACACCGTCAACCAGCAGATGCAAAATCGAATATACAGCCGTCATATACATTTTTTATGTCCTTTCTGTTCCGTTTCCGCCGTTGCCCGCAGTCCTTCCGGATAACCCCTGCCTCCGCCGGTATTTCGTCTCCGATCTTCGATTTCAAACCTGCATTCTCCGAAAGATGCTGTTTCCAGCTTCATATAATATAACGGCAGACAAGAAGAAAAGTTTCACTGCCCACCATAAATAAATCCGCAAAATATCCGATAAAATTAGTAAATTCAGATACATCAAAACTCCCTGCGCAAAACGCTGCGGGGAATGAAACACAAAGATATTAAACAAGGAGGTGCCGGCATGACAGATATGACCCAGTTGATGAACACTATGGAAAATACCCTGAAGCTGCAGATTCGGGCAAAAGCCGAGAGGCGGGCCCAGAAGGCAGAGCAGGAAAAGAAAGATTTTCAGGAAAAGCTGATGCAGGCCGCCGTCAGCAAAGCTGAGCTTGACGGCCTGTCAGCAAAGGCCAAAGGCTCGCAGGATTCTGTCCAGCGGGATCAGCTGATCAATATGATGATGGGCGGCTTCTGACTTCAGAATCTTGTATAAAAAAACAGCACATCTTTCCTATGCGTACCATCTCGCCTGAGCCCGGTACATCCGGGCATAAAGGCCGTCCTTGGCCATGAGCTCCGCATGGTTTCCATCCTCCACGATCCTGCCCTTGTCAAATACAAGGATTCTGTCCACCACGCTGGTGATCCCCAGCCTATGGGAAATCAGGATAGTTGTTTTATCACCTGTAAGCTGCCGGAAATTCCTATATATGTTCGCCTCGCCCAGAGGATCCAGCGCAGCAGTAGGCTCATCCAGAATATAGACGCAGGCGTTTCTGCGGTAGAGCGCACGGGTGATCGCAATCTTCTGCCACTGGCCGCCGGAAAGATTGTTTCCCTTTTCCGAAAATATCCCCACCATCTCATCCAGTGCCTTTTCCTGATCGCTGATGGTTTCATAAGCTCCGGTATCCTGCGCAAGGGCAAGTATCTCCTGATCCTCTCCGGAACGTCCCGGATCCGATATGGTTATATTTCTGCGCAGGGTGTCCTGATACCGACAGAAGGTCTGGAAAATGACCGATATGGATCTGCGCAGCTTTTTCAGGTTCTCCATGATATCCTGCCCGTTGATCAGGATCCTGCCGCTGTCCGGCCGGTAAAATCCGCAGAGAAGGCTCACGAATGTGGACTTGCCGCTGCCGTTTGCCCCTACGATGGCAATCTTTTCTCCCTGCCGGATCCTTACTGTGACACCGTCAAGGGCCTGCTTCACACTGCCGGGATAGGCGAAGCGGACATCCTCAAAGGCTATGTCTGCTTTGTGGTAAGCCTCCGCATCCTCCGGAATTTTTATGCCTTCCCCCATATCCGCCGCGGCAGGCCTCCCTGATGCGCCATCCTCTGCACTCTCCACAGCTCCCGCTGTTCTCCCGGCGGCAGATTCCGGCTGCTCCTTCTCCATCTCCAGCAATCTGAAAAAGTCTTCTATATACCTTGCATCCGTAAAAATACTGACTATATTTACAAGCAGCGACGTGGTGACGGACTGCAGCTGCTCGGCAGAGGACAAGACAAGCATAAAGGTTCCCAGACCCTTCTCCGGATTATGATAGATCTCCCAGACCACAATCAGGATCACGATCAGATACACGCCGTTGCGCAGCACATCCGCAATGCTGTTATACAACAGATGTTTACCTGTGACCTTCTTCTTTTTGTCGATATAGCCCTGAGAAAGCTCCCGCCATTTCTCCTTGAGATATGGGTAGAGACCGAAGAAACGGATTTCCTTCATGGGCCCGTTCATACGGCATACATCGGAATAATGAATGGTAAGATTCCCTTCCTTCATCCACTTTGTACGCATACGGTAGGTCTCGTCCTTCTGCAGCAGGGACAAGACAGCCGCAGGAACACAAGCCACGATCAGCACGGCCACGATCCACGGACTGACTGCGAAAAGAACCGCAGCCACGCTCACAAAGGTTATCAGCTTTGCCAGCCAGCCCAGAATCAGCGAAATACTGCCGGCGGTCTTTTCGCCCCCATAAGCCTTGATGAAAGTGACCCTCTCATGGAAATCCTCATAATTCTCTATATACTTGTAGGGAACAGAACAGAGCAGCTTCAGCGTCTCTTCCTTTACATAGCGCTTTATGCGGGCTGCGTCCTCCTTTGCGTAATAATTCTGGGCGAGGCTGAAAGCGGTCTGAAGGAGATAAAGCAGCACCACTCCTCCAAAGGACAGCAGAGCCCTCCAAAGCAGCGCAGGATCACCTGCCAGCTGCTGCACCACATCCCCGAACCCGGCGAGCCTCAGAGAGAGAAGCATCGGCAGGAATGCCGCAAAAAAACCCAAAACGATCACGATCCGGGACGGAATGCTCTTCATCCGGATACTCAGCTTCACGCTGCGCCAAAAATACCGTAGCTTATTCACAGCCTGCTCCTCCCTTCTCCGGCTCCTGCCGGTACCACTGTGCCTGTTCACAAAACATCCTTGCATACAGACCGCCCTTCGCCATCAGCTCCTGATGACTGCCCGACTCTGCCGCCTTCCCTCCATCCAGAAGAATGATTCTGTCCGCAAGTCGGGCAAAGCCTACCCTATGGCTGATGAGGATCGCCGTCCTTCCCTTTACCGTATCCCGGATATTCATAAACTGCTCCAGCTCGGAAATCGGATCCAGCATGGACGCAGGCTCGTCAAAGACGAAAATATCCTTGTCGCTCATGTAGGCCCGGGACACTGCCAGCTTCTGGCGCTCACCTCCCGAAAATTCCATTCCTTCTTTCACCACATTCTTATGCACGAAGGTCTCCGTCCCTAAGGGCAGCTTCCGCACAAAGCTTTTTGCCTGCCCCTTTTCCAGAGCCGCCTCGATCCTCTCCCTGTCATCCACATGCCCGATGTCCCCAAAGCCGATATTTTCCCATATAGGCATATGGAAGAGGTAATAATCCTGAAAAAAAGCCCCTATCCTGCACTTCAGGAATCCTTCCTTCAGGCTTTCATAGTCCTTGCCGAAGTAATAAAGCTTTCCTCCCATAGGCCTGTACAGCTGCAGAAGCACCTTCACAAGCGTGGATTTCCCGCTGCCGTTTGGCCCTACCAGCGCAACCGTCTCCCCACGGCTGACCTGAATGCTCACATTGTCCAGCGCCAGCTTGTCCCCTTTATAGGAAAAAGAGATTCCTTCCGTCCCAAAAACCGTCTCCGGCTCGGAATTTTCCGCCGAAAAACCAAACGATACAGCTTTCGGATCTTCCCCTAAGACAGCCTCCGCCGGGGCATCCCCCTGCTTCAGACCTGCCTCCTGCTCCGCCCTCCTTCCGAAGATTCGGTACTGCCGCTCCAGCGCATACAAGCCATAGTCTGTGCTCATAAGCGTCCTGGCCACGCCGGAAACCGCAGTAAACACATTCATGCACAAAGTAAATATCACCAGCAGCACATCCGCCGTCATGCTGCCCTGCGCCACTGCAAACAGAGAGTACACGATCATCACCGCAAGAAACAGATATAAGCCGAAACCGCTGACAAAGGTGCGCAGCTCCACCGTCAGGCTGTTTTTCATCTCATGGTCAAATACCGCTCCGTAGGCCTCCCTCCAGTTTTTGAGAATGAATTCCTGAGACTCAAAGATCCGAAGCTCCTTGGCGCAGTCAGCCAGATACGGCATACCCTCATAATATCCGGCAAGCCTCTCCTTGTCCCTGATCTTATACTGACGCCTCCGCAGCTTTTCCATGAACGCCAGATTCATCCATATGACCCCTGCAATATACACGACGGTTATGACAAACACCGGCTTTGAGGCAAAAAAAGCCACTGCCAGAAGAGAAAATATGCCTACAAACTTTCCCAGCAGCGAGCAGAAGCCGCTGATAAAATCCGTCAGGGAGCCCTCCCGCATGACGCAGGCATGATATTCGTCATTGGCATCCTTACGAAGCAGCTCTTCCATGGTGTATCCCTGCACACTGTCCATGAGCACCTCTTCCATGCCGAAATAATAGGAATCAAACATGACCGAATAAATCAGCTCATCATTCAGCCGGTTGGAAAGACCTACCAGCGCCGTGATGATTCCGAACAGCAGGATTGCAGGGAGAATGTCCCCCATGCTCCCCTCTCCCGTCTGCAGGAACAAGTTCAGAGCCCCCAGGATCGTCCGCCTGTACATGAGGGCAAGGGCCGGCAGGACAGACACTGCCGACAAGATCAGGCAGCACAGAATCAGCATTTTCCTGTTGAATCGCCACGCAAGGCCGAAAGCCCATTTCATTGCTTTGATTTTCATGATCATTCTCCTGCTTCCCCCCTCAGAATCCCGTCAGATATATCACTATATGAAATATACCGTCCCTGACATCCGTTTTCATATATCCGTCATGGTTTTCAAGCACCTTCCTGATGCTGAGCATCCCGAATCCATGCATATCCTTATCTTCCTTGGCGGTTTTGAAAAAAACTTCTGTTTCCTGCACCGCTTCTACGCAGACAGGGTTCGAGACGGAGACCACCAGCATGTTGCCCCGCCTCCTGCATGCCACATCCATTTTGCGCTGCTCCCCTGCAGGGCATCTATTATTCGACTCAATGGCATTGTCCAGCAGATTCGTGAAAAGAGCGCAGACCTCCACCAGCGTCAGCTTCAGGTTCCTCATATCGTCATACACGCACCGAATTTCTATCTGTGCCTCCTGCGCCTCCTGAAGCTTCATGTTCAGAACGGAATCCAGCATCTTATGGTTTGTACGAACTATACTTCTGCTTTCGCGCATAAGTCCTGCCAGCTGTGAAAGATAGGCCAGCGCCTCCTCTTCCTGTCCCTCCTCCACCAGCTTTGCAACTGCCCTCATATGGTTTTTGCTATCATGTACAAGAACAGACTTCTTTTCGTACATTTCCAGCAGGGACTCGTAACTGCTTTCAAGCATTTCTATCTTCAGCTGCCGGATGCGGCATTCTTTCCAGGCCCTTCGCCACACTGCACAGATTCCGCACAGCAAGAATATCGTCGCCGCCCCCAGCAAAAAAAGCAGCCAGTACAAACTCCCTCCGCTCACCTTGTTTCACCCCAATAATCCGCCAGCCTGTCCCTCAGCTCCATTGCCATGCGCCTGCTGACGGGAAGCCTCTTTCTGTCCCCCATCACCACCTCCTGCTTTGAAAACTGCACGATATGCTTCATGTTTACGATGATCCCCCTCTCGATCATGACAAAACGTTCCTGAGGAAGGCGCCGGTATATGTTTTCCAGAGAATCCCGCTCCATATATACGCCCCCGTTCAGGCATTGAAAAAAGGTGTATTTCTTTTCCTTCGTCAAATAAAGAATGTGATCCATCAGCAGCTTATAGCCATGAGACTTGGTCAATATGACGTAATAATCCTCCCGCCGCTCCTCTTCCTCCCTGCAGACGCGCTCCAGCATCAGGCATAATTCCTCCTGATAGGAATCCTTCAGGATATAATAATAAGCGCCTGCACGGATTCCCTGAAGGGCATACCGCTCATAGGAGGTCAGGAATATGATCCTTGCGTTGGCATCCATGAAACGTACCTTTGCCGCCAGCTCCAGTCCGTTCATTCCCGGCATCTCCACATCAAACAGATAGACATCATACCGGCCCCGCCCGTCCAGCTCCCACAGCAGCGCAGTGCCGTCAAGCTGCCGGATCTCCACAGCCTCCTTTCTGGCTGCGAAAAAATCCCTTATGGTTCTCTCCACAGTCCCGGCGAAACGGATATCATCCTCCACAATCACAATCCGCATACGCTGCTCCTCCCGCATTATACCGTACCTTTTGCACTGTGCCGTACCTTTTGCACTGTGCCGTACCTGTCTCTGATACCTTTTCCTCACCAAAAAACTCAAATCATAAGAATATGCTGACAAGGTTTGCAACATGACCCCTATACTATAATATGCTTCCAAAAAAATTTCAACAGAATGGCTCTCATCGGCAGCATTTTGACTTTCAGCGGCTATTGTCCGCTGCCGGCACAGTCCATCTTTCCAGAAGGATTCATCCTTCTGTATTCTTTCCGGTAAAAATAAATCGAAAGCATCATGGCGATCGTCCAGCCTACCGGCCATGCAGCCCATATCCCTAAGGCAGATTTGGTCCAGTCCGAGAGCAGGAAAGCCAGAATCACCCGCAGAGCCAGATCCGTGAAGGTGGCGGCCATGAATTGCCGCATCGCGCTTATGCCCCGGAGAATGCCATCCGCCACCAGCTTTGCGGAAACCACGAAATAGAACGGCGACAGGATCCATAAAAACTGCATCCCCGTCATCAATGCTCCCTCGGATTCCTTTTCCATAAACAGCAGCAGGAAATACCTGCCAAAAACAATGTAGAGGACGCAGAACGGTATACAGAGGCACCACACTATCTTCAGCCCTGCGCGGAAGCCCTCCCGGATCCTCCCGTATTTCCCGGCACCGTGATTCTGAGCCGAAAAATTGGAAATCCCGTTGCCGATGGTGGTAAAGGATGTGATGACCAGATTGTTCAGCTTCACCGCAGCGGAATAGCCTGCCATGACGGAAGCTCCGAACCCGTTGATGACGCTCTGGATCATGATATTGCCCACCGAGACAAAGCTCTGCTGCAGGATGCTGGGAATCGCGATCATCATGATCTTTTTCAGCAGCCCCCAGTCAAACAGCTTCTCCTTCTTCCGGCTCTGGATTTTCCCCAGCCTCCTCCATACCGCAGCCGCAGCCAAGACACAGCTGACACCCTGACATAGGAATGTAGCCCACGCAACGCCGGCCACTCCCATGTCAAATGCCTTCACAAAGAGAATGTCCACCGCGATATTCACCGTGGAGGACACGGCCAGAAAATAAAATGGCGTCTTGGAATCACCCAGTGCGGAAAATATCCCGGTGGCGATATTGTAGAAAAATACAAAAGGCAGCCCCCACACATAAATGTCCAGATAAAGCTTTGAATCGGAAAGCAGCTCCCCCGGCGTCCTGATCAGGCGCAGCAGGGGATCACAGCCCAAGATTCCTACAGCCATCAGCACACCACAGAGAACAGCGCTGAAAATGCAGGCTGTAGTCACTGCAGTCTTCAGCCGCCCCAGCTCCTTTGCGCCGAACAGCTGGGAGACCACAACAGAACAGCCCATGTTGCAGCCGAATGCGAAGGCTATAAAGATCAGCGTGATCTCATAGCTGTTCCCCACGGCCGCCAATGCGTTCTCACCGATAAATTTACCTGCCACCAGACTGTCCGCTATGTTGTACAGCTGCTGAAAGACAATGCTGCCGAACAGCGGAAGGCAGAAGCTCCATAATACTGTTTCCGGCTTTCCCACCGTCAGATCCTTGTTCATAATACCATATCCTTTCCATATAAACATTTTCCGGTGCTTAAATTTCCCCTGTGCTGCTGCTTTTCGGTTCATCATATGCTGACTGAAATGCTTCCATTTTATATTTCCCCATCCCTTTTCCATCCCATATGTTTCCTGTCCAAAATACTTCGCCGCCCCCTCTCCGGCACGCAGCAACCGATTTACATATCACCGAAAGTATATTATAATACATTTCATGAAATATGGAAAATACATATTATATATTCGAGGAATACAGAAAAGATATGGATATCAATTTTGAATACTACAAGATTTTTTATTATGTGGCAAAATACGGGAATATAACAAAGGCGGCTACGGCACTGGGCAGCAACCAGCCCAACGTGACCAGAATCCTGAAGCTGCTGGAGGCACAGCTGAACTGCCGGCTGTTTGTCCGGGAAGCGAGAGGCGTCAGCCTGACGGAAGAGGGAAACAGGCTCTTCTCTCATGTGGAGATTGCATACCGTCATCTGGTGAATGCGCAGGAGGAGCTGTTCGGCCGCAATTCTCCCCAAGGCGGCACCGTAGAGATCGGTGCCACCGAAACGGCCCTGCACCTTTTCCTGCTGGACGCGCTGCGGGATTTCCGTCTAAAGCACCCCATGGTCAGAATCAAGATCCATAACCATACTACCCCGGAAACCATAAGGCAGCTTACCGGCGGCAGGCTGGATTTTGCGGTAGTCACCGGGCCATACGAGTCCCCGAAGGATGTTTTCTGTGAGAATATTCTGGATTTCAAAGAGATACTGGTGGGCGGGACACAGTACCAAAGCCTGTGCGGCACGCCCTTAGAGCCGGAGGACATCAAAAAATATCCGTGGATCGGGCTGGGCAGAGAAAGCGCCACCTACGGCCTCTACCGGAATTTCTTTATAGAGCACAAGGTGGATCTGGAGCCGGATATGGAGGTGGCCACCTCCGACCTTATGCTTCCCCTGATCGAAAACAATCTGGGAATCGGTTTTGTGCCGGAGGCCATGGCCCTGCCCCTATTTCAGGAAGGGCGGCTGGTGCAGATTCCCTTCCGCTGCAGCCTTCCGAAACGATCCATACAGATTGTTTCGGACAGAGGCCGCGGGAAAAGCCCTGCGGCGGACATGTTTTACAAATATCTGCGGAATCGTGACCAGCGCTGAAAGGCTTCTAAAGCCTGAGGCGCTTCTCTTTTTCAATATTCCTGTTTCTGATTTTCCATGGAATCTTTCCGCAATTCCTGTAAAATATAATTGTACCTGAACAAAATGTCTTAACACGGAGGCAGCTGAGAAACACCCTGCTTTCTCCATAAGACGGCTTACCGCTTTTATCTGCCAAGACGCAGATATCTGCAGAAGAAAAGGAGGAAATCTATGAAAAAGAAACTGGCACTTGCGCTGGTCCTGAGCCTCACACTGGGGCTTGCAGCCTGCGGCAGTCCCGACGAGCCCTCGTCCCAGACCGGGTCTGAGCCGGGAAGCAGCGCTCAGGCATCGGGGGATTCGGGAAACACCCCTTTCGATTCCGGTTCGGAGAGCACGGAGAATCCCGAGAGCCGCAGCTTTGAGGGTGTCACCCTCAATATCGCCCATTCTACCACAGGGGAAGTGGGAGATGCCCTTCAGGCACAGTTTGACGCGTTTTCCGAGCTGACCGGATGCAAGATCGAGGTGGAGCTGCTCTCTTCCAACTCCGAAGAATCCGTATATACTCTGGAGGTACGGGCGGCCACAGGCAACCTGCCTGACCTATTCCAGAGCTCCATCGGCGCACAGCTTGACAGACTGGATCCTGCTGCAAACATCTATGATCTGTCCGGGCAGGACTGGATCCGGGAGAATGTGGCATCCTCCTATCTGGATCTGGTATCTGATGCCGATACGGGCGCCGTATACTGTGTCCCCCTTACCACCTCCAATGTGGCAGGGTGTTTTTACAACAAAAAGGTATATCAGGACCTGAATCTGGAAATCCCTACTACATGGGAAGAGTTCTTAAGCAACTGTGAAGTCATCAAGACTACTACATCCAAGGTTCCCGTGGTGACCCCTTACAGCGACGGTGCCGGATCCCAGATTCTGTTCCTGTCCCAGTACTTCTACGTATGGAACGAAGATCCCGCTTTTGCGGATAAGTACACTAACCGAGAGATAGAGCTGCATGACTCCGAGACCTTCATGCGTGGTCTTTACAAGCTCAACGATCTTTATACCAAGGGCTACCAGAGTGATGATCCTCTGGCTGTCAGCTTTGAGAATTCCGCCATGGATCTCGCAAACGGGGATGCGGTCATGACCTTCTCCCGCACCAACATCATGGCTACTCTCTCCAATGTGGCACCGGACAAGATTGAAGATATCGGGTTCTTCCCTCTTCCGGACACCTCCTCCGAGGTACGTGGCGTTGCCACATGGATGCCCGTGGCATGGTGCATGAGCAAGAATATTTCCTCCGAGAAGGAAGCCTGCGCTCTGGCCCTGATGGAGTATCTCACCACCAGCGAGGCGATCGATGCCTACTGTCAGGTGACCACTCCCACCGGTGCCTTCATGCTCAACAACGTGACCCTGCCTGACAACATCTCTACCGCCGCCAAAGAGGCTCAGGAATGGGTGGCAAAATCCTCCACCTCCGTAATGGAGTACTCCTGCAGCATCAAGGGCTCCAACATGGTGACCATCCTGCAGATGGCCGAGACCGGGGAATATACTCCCGAAGAGGCTATCTCCGAGATTGAGAAGGACAATGCCATAGATGCCCAGCAGAAGGGCATTGCAGGCTGGTAAACACCGATAAATCCATAAACCGTGACGGCAGAATGCGCATCCATATCTGTGTATTCTGCCGTTTTTTCAAAAGCAGATTCCCGCAAAAGGAATCTCTATCGAAAGGTGCTATTTATGAAAAACAGAAACCAAAAGACATACCCTCTGTGGATGGCCGCACCCGGCCTGCTGGTCTATATCATCATTTTCATTGTCCCCACCTTTGCCTCCTTCTACTTCTCCATGACCATCTGGAACCTGAAGGAAGCCAGATTTATAGGGCTGGATAACTTTGTCACCTTCTTTACCATGACCAACACAAGGACAGCCCTGATCAACACAGCCGTCTTTGCCCTCGTCACCTGTCTGGCCAAGATCGTGCTGGGGCTTTTGCTGGCCGCCTATATATGCAGCGGCATCCGCAGCGGGAACTACCTGAAAATAGTGATCTTTTTCCCTTACCTTCTGGGAAACGTAGTTGTGGCCCTCGCCTTCCGGGCGCTGCTGGAGCCCGCCGGCACGGTCAACCAGTTCCTGACCGCAATGGGCTTCGACGCCATCCACTGGCTCACGGACAAGCATTATGCCCTGCTCTCCTGCATGATAGCCGATATCTGGAAGGGCATCGGTACAGTGACCATCATCCTGATCGCCGGGATCTGTGCCATCCCTAAATCCTACTTCGAGGCCGCAGCCATCGACGGAGCCAGCCGTGTCCAGACCTTCCGGAAAATCACGCTGCCTCTGCTGCTGCCCTCCATCAACACCGTGCTGACCCTGTGCCTCATCGGCGGACTGCGCAGCTATGACCTGATACAGGCCCTCACGGGCGGAGGCCCCGGATACTCCTCGGAGGTTCTGGGAACCGCTATCTACAAGCTCTTTGCCAGAGGCAGCTACGGACTGGCCACCGCCGGAAACGTGATCCTGTTCGTGGCAGTCGCCCTGATTGTTTTCCCCGTCAATTCCTTCATCGCAAAAAGGGAGGCAGAAATATCATGATTAGAAAAAGGAGCTTCGTCTCAAAACTGATAGAAATTTTTCTGGTTGTATTGACTTTTTTCACACATTGGCTGATATTTTATTTTGTGATCGTCACCGCCTGCAAGAATACAGAAGAGGCCGCCCGGCTCACCCTTGCCCTTCCGAAGGAATTCCATCTGGCCGACAACCTTGCTTTTATCTTTCAGTATCAGCATAACGCGCTGCTGAAAGCCTTTAAGAACAGCCTGGTCATCACCCTGATCTCCATCTTCTTTCTGGTGCTCGCCGCATCGGCCACCGCAGTGGTCATGCAGCGCAGAAAAGGGCTTTTAAGCAGGATCTCCAATAAGCTGATCGTGGCCGGGCTCATCGTCCCCGCCTCCGTCATCCCTACCTATTGGATGCTGAATACCCTGCATGTGGCCAACACTCTGGCAGGCTTATGTCTGGTGGAGGTAGCCACCATGTTTCCCTTTGCCGTCATGCTCTATAAAGGGTACATCAGCTCCCTGCCCACGGAGATCGACGAGGCGGCCATCATTGACGGCTGCGGCAGCCTGTCTCTGTACACCAGAATTCTGTTTCCCCTGATCAAGCCCATAACGGCCACGGTGATCATCCTGCGGTCCGTCCTGATCTATAATGACTTTGAAAACCCGCAGTACTATATGTCCGGCTCCAGCACACAGACCGTACAGCTCTTTGTGTATTCCCTCAAATCGGCATGGACCACCGACTACGGACATCTGTTTGCCGCCGCCATCGTTGTGTCCCTGCCCCTGATCCTTCTGTACATCTTCCTGAACAAACGGATTCTGGAGGGCATGACAGCGGGCTCCGTCAAAGGATGATCCTGCAGAGCCGGATATATGCACGCAAAAAAGAAACGGAGGTCCCCTAGCCTTATGTCTGCAGACGCAAAAAAGAAAAAGAGTTTTTTAAGCCGTCTCCTCCTCACCTATCTGGTGGCGGCGCTGATCCCGCTGTTCTGTATCCTCGGTATCCTGTTCCGGCTGAAATGGGATGCGGGAAAGCGGGAAACCCAGCGCACTGCCGACTATACGGCGGAGCTTCTGGGTGTCCAGATAGATTCCATCTGGAACACCATGTCCTTCATCTCTCTGGATATCGTATCCCATGAGAGCTTCGTCTCCTCCGCCATGGGGCTGACCTACCGTGACATCTCCTCCTACGAAAAATCCCGCTGCTACAACACGCTGGTGAAAGCCATCAGCTCCTACCCCTATGTCAGCTCCTCCTATAGGGTTGTCTTTTTCAACGAGGAAGGATATTTTATGACCAATGAGAAATACAACCGCCCCTACGATTACACCTATAGGCTGCCTGAGGGCTGTCTGGAACAATATGAATGGATCCGGACTGCACAGACCAACTACGGCAAGGAGATACTGCTTCCCGTCTCGGCGCATATCCTGCCCAACACGGACACGGAGGGCTTCTCCTTAGTACGTTCTGTGCGCAGCCCCGGCACGGTTGTGGGTTTTCTGGCCGTCCAGCTCACGGGAGAAAGCTTGTCCCAGCTTCTCTCGGTGGGGGATCTGTACGGCATTGACATCCTGATCTCCTATGGCAATGATGTCATCTATAAAAGCGACACCTTCCCTCATGATGATGCCGCTATAAAAGATGCTGATACAAAGGGATCCGGCATAGACGCTCTGCTGTTTAAGCTGAAACGGGATCATCTGGTGTCCTCCACGCTCCTGCAGGACAGCAATATCCGAATAACCGCCGTCATCTCCATGAAAACCGTGCTGGATCTGCAGCGGGATGATTTCGTGCTGATCGGAATCATCGGCATCTCCGTGACCCTGCTCACTCTGGTGATGATCTATGTATTTGCCCACAGAATGTCTGCTCCGCTGACTCTGTTCACCAAAAAGATGCAGGATACCACCGTACAGAATCTGGCGGAGGATTCCGACGACAGAAAGCAGGCCCCCTTCCATGAGGTACAGCTTCTGTACGATGAATTCTCCCGGATGCGCAGCCGGCTCGAGCTGATGATAGAGAATGAGATTGCTCTCACCACTCTCCAGACCAAGGAGCGTCTCCACTATCTTCAGGCACAGATCAACCCCCATTTTCTCTACAATACCCTGAACATGATCGGTATCATGGGGGCCGATACCGGAGACCTGCGCATCTACAGCTCCTGCCAGATGCTCTCCTCCGTGCTTAAATATGCCATCACAGAGAAGGAAAGCAACTCCGCCACCTTCGGGGAAGAATTCAAGAATACGGAAATGTATTTAAATCTCATGAAGCTGCGCTTTGAGGATAAGCTGGATTTCAATCTGGACTGCGAACCCGGCCTTATAGAACAGATGACTCTGCGTATCACCCTGCAGCCCTTTGTGGAAAATATATTTGAGCATGCTTTCGATGCTTCCCACACAAAGCTTTCAATTCTGGTCGGGGGATATCTGCAGGAGAATGTCTGGCGTCTGGTCATACAAGATAACGGTGCCGGGATGGACAGGCAGGAGCTGGAAAAGATGAAGCGTGAAATCGAGGAGGGAATCGCTCAGGCTTCCGTTCTGGGAAAGCCCATGCAGGAGGATACCCATATCGGTATCCGGAACACATTGATCAGAATGTCCCTTTTTTACGGGGATTCCTTTCGATATTCCATAGGCAATGTGCCGTCGGGCGGCTTTCGGGTCATACTGGAAGGCCGCCAGATAGAGGTGATAAGATGAAGCAGCTGCCACAGAATAAAACAGAAAATCTGAGAGTCATGATCGTGGAGGACGAGCCCCCCATGCTCCGTTTCTTAAGCCGCCTGCTGTCCCAGACAGAAGGCTTTAGTGTCGTCTCCCAGTGTACCGGGGCGGAAGAGGCTCTGGCGCTCCTAAAGACCGCCGATGTGGATCTTCTCATTTCCGACATACGGATGTCCGGGATGAGCGGCCTGCAGCTTGCGGAAGAAGCCCGCAGGTTTTCTCCCCATATGCATATCATCATCGTCACCGGCTATAAATCCTTTGAATACGCCAAAACCGCTGTCCCTCTGAATATCGATGCCTTTATCACAAAGCCCATCGACCAGAATGAGTTTCAGGAGGTTCTGTCCCAGATCAGGGACACCTTCCGCAGAAACCGCCTATTCAGGGTGCGGGCCCTTCTGGAGCAGGCCTTTGCCCACAATGATCAGGCGCAGTTTGCACAGCTGCTCTCCCATCAGGGCTGCAGCCCCTGTCAGGTGCTGCTGGTCTACTACCCGGGAGATCATTCCCTGCTGCTTGCCAGCGCAAAACGGGCCAGAGATTCCCTTCTCTACCTGCGCTATCAGGGTGCGCTCCTCTTCTTCCTGCCGGAGGAATCTGCTGAAGAAATGATCCGGTACATCACCGTGAAGTTTTCCCGGGAGCCCCTGCAGCCTGCCACGGGAATCTGCGTGCACATTGCCTATTCCGGGGAGCCTGTCCCTGCCATAGAGGATCTCCGTGACATCTATCGCAATCAGGTCCTGAAGATGATCGTCCCGGGAAGCTTTGTCTGCTATACGTCCCTGATGCTGAAGGCACAGCTGGACCGCACAGCTCTCTATACAAAAGACAATTCCCTCTGTCAGGAGATAGAAGCGTCTCTCTTCTCCAGAAAACGGGAAATGGCATGGCAGCAGCTGGAACAGCTCTTTTCGCTCTGGAAAAAAGATCGGATGCCCCTTTCCCACCTGCGGCGGCGGATCCACAGCCTCGCGGCACTATGGGCAAAATCCGGAACGCTGTCCGCAGATTCCTTTTCCCTGAATGAGCAGATCGATGAAAGCATATCCGGTCTTGACAGCTACGAAGAGATCCTGGCCTGCCTGACCCGTATTCTGCAGGCGCACAGTGATGTCGGGGAAGCTCCCGGCAGCCGAGAACCGGAGCTGTTTGACCGCATCAAGGCTCTGGCTCTGAAGGACTTAAGCCGCAATTACTCCCTGCAGGAGATCTGTGGCATCTTTCAGGTCAGCCAGCCCTATGTCCGCAAGATCTTCCTGAAATATACCGGCGAGACCTATAACGATTTCATTTCAGGGGAAAAGATCCGCCATGCCGTCCGCCTGCTGGAGGACAATCCCCAGATCCCCATAAAGGATCTGGCCGCCTCACTAGGCTATGAACAGTTTTATTTCAGTACTGTATTTAAGAAAAACATCGGGGTGACACCCTCTCAGTACAGACAGTCCGTTCTGAACAGAACCTGAAAAGTCCGGCAGGCATAAAGACATCTGGACGCTGCACCGGCACAGACCAAGGAGGTATCATATGGAATTACATTTGTTAGAAGGCCGTAAGGTTTACGGCTACACACAGTTCGGCAGCATATGGGAAAAAGGGATTGCAGACAAGTGTGACTTTTACCTGCATGACACAGACGGAAGAGAAATCCCTGTGCAGTCCAGGATCACCGCATACTGGCCGGACGGCAGCATCAAGTGGGCGGCGCATACGGCAGACAGCAGGCTCATGGGGGAGGATGCCGTTCTCACCTATGGGCGGGAGGATTGCACCCCCATAGCACAGCCACACTCTCCTGCTCCCAGCCAAAAGGATGCTTCTTCCGCCGACAAGATATCCTGCACGGAACATGAGGACGGCTGGCAGTTCTGTTCTGGATCCATGTCCCTCTTCATACCCAAAAGCGGCAGAGACCTATTCAGGGATCTGACCATCCATGGAGAATGCCGGGTTGCCTGCGCCGGCCTGAAGCTTATTCTGGAGCGGCACACAAAAACCGCAGCCTCCCTCACCAAAACCGAATATACCGGAGAAAGCCTGCTCTCCGAAGTGCGCCCGGAGGATGCGGGCCCTCTGATGTGGAGCTTCCGCTTCAAGGGGACGCACCGCCTTCTGGAGACGGGAGAAACGCTGATCCCCTTCATCCTGCGCATGAGACTCTACCGTGATACCCATAGGCTTGATATCCAGCACACCTTCCTCTACGACGGAGACGAAAACACCGATCTTTTAAAGGGAATCGGCATCCAGCTGCAATGCCCCCTGAAAGGAGACACCTTTGACCGGCACATCCGTTTCGGCACTGATTACGGCTCCTTCCATGAAGCCGCCAGCCTCATGCTGGTATGGGATCACAAGCACCCCGGCGAAATCTATGATGCCCAGATCAAGGGGATTCCTCTGGCAGGGGACACCGCAGCGCCAGAGGATAATCCTTTGGCAGACGTTGTGAACACAAGGCAGCAGGCCGCCGTTCTTCCGGCAGACAGCCTCTCCTTGTCAGCAGACACTCTTGCCCGCCTCAGGGAAACCGCCTCCCGCTGCCCTCTATGGGATCATTACCAGCTCTTTCAGGACAGCGACACGCACTTTTCCATCCGCAAAAAGACTGCTGTCTGGAACTGTTGTTTCTTGAATGCCCTTCATGGTACCCGCGCAAAAGGCACCATGGCCTTCGGCGGCACAAACGGCAGCATTTTGACAGGCCTGCGGGATTTCTGGCAGAAGTATCCCTCCGGGCTGGAGCTTGACGGGCTCTCCGAGGAAACCGCCACAGCTACTGTCTGGATTTATTCTCCCTCCGCAGAAGCCTACGACTTCCGGCATTACGACAAAAAAGCCTATCCCGACACCTGCTACGAGGGCTTCCCTGACTGCGGCGCTACCCCTTACGGAGTGGCTAACACCAATGACTGCAGCATTGAATTCTGTCCGGATATGATCCCCTCGGAAGACACACTGCAGCGGTTCGGTGACTCCCTGTCCATGCCTCCCTTGTATTTCGGAAACCCGGACTATTATCACCGCCTTAAGGCCTTCGGCTTCTGGAGCCTTCCTTCGAGGCGGTCCGAAAGTCTCCGCTGGCTGGAGGAACAGCTGGACAAGGCTGTGGACTTCTATGAAAAGGAAGTGGAAAACAGACACTGGTACGGCTTATATGATTATGGAGACATCATGCATACCTATGACCCGTACCGCCATATATGGCGATACGATATCGGAGGATACGCATGGCAGAATACAGAGCTGATGCCCACCATGTGGCTCTGGCTCGCCTTTCTGAGGACAGGCCGCAGCGATATCCTTACATTGGCCGAAGCCATGACGCGTCATGCGTCCGATGTGGATACCTATCATATGGGCCCCCTCAAGGGTCTCGGCACAAGGCACGGGATCCGCCACTGGGGATGCCCCTGCAAGGAGATCCGCATCGGCATGGCCGGCCATTACCGCTATCACTATTATCTCCTCTGTGACAGACGCATGGAGGATGTATTCGATGATGTAAAGGATGCCGATTTTGCGCTGCTCCATATGGATCCTCTCCGATATGTATACAAGGACGCAAAGGGCAGCCTGCCAACTCACGCCCGAAGCGGCCCCGACTGGTCAGCCATGGTCTCCAACTGGATGACCTATTACGAACGGACGCTGGACACGGCTTATCTCGGCAAGATCCGCACAGGCATGGAGGATATCAAGGCCGCCCCTCTGGGCCTGATCTCCGGTCCCGACTTTGAATATGATCCGGCTACCGGACATCTGAGGTACATCGGGGAAAGCGCCACCGGAGGCACCCATCTGCAGGTAGCTCTGGGAGGCCCCCAGATATGGATGGAGCTGGCTGATATGCTGGATGACGACGCATGGAAAAGGCAGATCGCGGAATACGGCAGATTCTATTACCTTTCGGATAGAGAGCGCTTGAAAGAATTCGGCGGCGCCGCAGAAGGCCGCAGCTTCCTCTATCCCATCATGGCAGCCGCCATGGCAGCCTACGGAGCTGGCTTTTTCGGGGACAAGGCTCTGGCGGAAAAGACCGTGCAGTATCTGTTCCGGGCAATGATCAAGGGCTCAGATACCGCCGGATTTGCCCCTGCCCGCTTAAGCTCCTGCGGCAACCTCCGGGAGCTTCCCGAGATTCCATGGATCAGCACCAATTTCACTGCCCAGTGGTGCCTGAATACGATCATGGTTCTGGAATTCGTATCGGAATCCGTCCCTGAAACTCTGGAAGAGGTGTCAGAAATGCTGGCCGGATTTCCGGAGGAAGGACTGTTTCGGAACTGCTGACTGCCGGTCCGCACAGAATGAACCACTCTGCTGCAAGCAGCGGGGTATCAGCCCCACGAAGGAATAATCCTTAGCTGCTTCAGAAACTGTAGACATATCGGAAATTTCATTTATAATTGCCAGTTTCTTCGTTTCTTGCTATAATAGGCTTGAAACAATAGCCGCAGCGGTATCTTTTTGACTTTGCGGATATCTGAAAAATGTTCTGAAAATATACTTGAACGGAAGGAAACGGAATTATGTCTGGAATTATAATCAAAAGAGCCAAAACTATCTGCAGCTCTGAACAGCCCATGACAACATTATATCTGATCGCTCAGGGACGTGTGGAAGTCCAGTGCCCCGGAGGCTCCTATCAGATCGGGACAGGGGATGTGGCAGGCATCTGTGAAATCTGCTCAGAGGTACATTATCTGGGTTACACCGCACTGGCAATGTCATTAAGTTAAGCAAGAGCTGTCATAGGACTTCTTCCATAAATCAGGTATGTATTGGGATGATATGGGGATTTTGCCAGCAATCGGGGGTTTTATGAGTAGATATTTAATATATTTAGGAAGTCTTGGGTATGGCAAACAGACAGATTGTGTATCTGCCTCAGAAAATGATATACTATTAGCGGCAGTTGCGCTTTACACGAAACGGTAGGCGAAACTGGCTGGTACTTGGAACCTCAGCTGACGGGAATAGGTTCTGTCTGGCCTGATCGGTAGTATATAGCGGCTGATCAGGTCATTTACATTGCCAGGCCCCATTTGGTCTGAGAGGAATGCAAAGCATATTTTTATCGCCATGGACAGGTTAACCTGATATTCCCATTTTTCTGTTTTCTTTTCTATGGGAACCTCCATGGTTATGATGGTACAAAAGTTATATAGGGTCATCCGGCAAAGAATCTCGAATTCTATGTACTGCGGAGACTTGGAATGAAAGTTTGCGGTTCCGATCGTATGCTTGAGGTCGCGGAAAGATGTTTCCTGGCCCCAGCGCAGATGGTAAATATGCTTGATCTGTTCCAATGAAAACTCATCCGAGGGGAGATTGGTGATGATGTTCTCATAAACCCCTTCCGCTATCTGGAAACGGACCACACGCAGCCGCATATGGTATTCAGGGCAGCTGTCCGTGATAAAGTCAAAGGGGACTTTTTTGCAAATAAAGCGGTAAAGAGATCCTGATTCGGGGTGCAGCCTTTTCTTTTTGGCATTTGAGCGGGTAAGGATAACGTCCGCCCACTGGTCCATCTGGCCAGGCAGGCTGTTAGCCGCAAGGAGGCGCTTTACGTTGATATCCTTGGCGCGGATGGCGAAGAAGCAGCCTTTCTCAAGCGCGTGGGCGAAGACATTATAGCTGGCGAATCCCCTGTCAGCCACGAAGATCGGGCAGCCGCCATAAGAATAGCGTTCTATCATCCGGCAGAGGGCGGCAAATTCGTTTTTGAGCCTGCCCGGCTGGATGACCACATCCAGATACCTTTTAGAAAGCAGGTCATACAGAGAGACCGTGTGAAGCGAATTAAAGCCCTTGTTTGACCTGCCGCTTGTGGGATGGAAGGTGGAAGGGTCCTGTGGGTTCCTGGCAATGTTAAATTCGCAGCCGTCCGCAGCAATGAGGGAATACCTGCCCATAAGGCCTTTTGGCGGGAAGCGGAGGTTGAACTGGCCGAGGATGTGCCTGAAAGTTTCCGGAAGGAGCTTGGAGCGCTGCTGGATGAAAGCGGAAGCAGTAGGGACTTCATCAGGCAGGAAATAAAAATATTTGAGCAGTTCATGGCTGATGCAGCCGCTTCCCATGGAGAGAAAGAAACGGATTAGCTGTACAAACCCCAGCTTCCGGTCCCGTGTAAAATCCTTTTCGGGGTTTTTAACAAACTGGGCAGTGTTACAGGCCATGGTATCCACGATAGCCCAGAGCGTGGATTTGACCTTTTGAGGGAATGACATATAAGGTACCTCCTTGAAATTGAAATGAAAGTGCTGTCTTCAATTTCAAGGGCCGCTCTCGCTACCTCTAAAAATACAATCAGTAGCGAGAGCGGCCGCACATTTTGGGCTATGTGTCAACCCCTTTTCTGAAATTTATTGGTAAATTTGAGTTAGACCATAAGATGAGATTTTTTCAATCGGCTTAACTTAATGACATTGCCGCACTGGAGGACACCACCCTCATGCCGTATCCTCTGACCAGCATGGATGCTCTGGAAAATCTGCTGGGGGAACGTCCAAGCATTGCCAGACTGTTCACCCTGTCCCTGTTCCGCCAGTTCAACGCCATGATCGAGCAGAGTTCCTTGTCGGAGGTGGACTGCGCACAGCTTTATCAGCGTCTGCAGGCAGACTATGAATTATATGTCAGGCTGTGCGACCAGCATAAAATACAGTCCCACTTACCTGAAGAGACGGACGAACTCCATGCCTATCTGGAGGAATCCCCCGACGAATGGCTGAGCAAATTCTATTCCTCACTGCAGCGCATCTATATGGGCGCCGATTCCGACATCCTGCTGCAGGAGCCGGGACTGTCTCTGGGTATCCTCAGGAAGGGGTCCCTTGACCTCAACAAGACATATCGGGTGCTGGATGCCCAGCATCAGTATCGTTCCCAGATCATCGGCTGCTATTTTAACCCGTCGGGAAACGATATGTTCGATGCCATGACAAAGCTTTACTACCGTCTCTGCCAGACAGGCGCGGACTCCGGCGAGCTTTATGAAAGCATTGAACGGATGCTGCGCCTTCCTGACGAATATACCATTCCTCAGGAAGCTCAGGCCGCGTCCCGGGCGGAGGCCTTCCGGAGGAAAACTGACGCCCTTGCGCACCCTGACACGGCCCAAGGCACCACAGACAGTACCGACTCGGATATCCTCCGGCAGCTGGAGGACTCCCTTGACACGATCCTGGACTTTGCCGGACTGAGCAAGGATAAGGAGACATCCTTCCGTGAACATATCGCTCTCTATAAGGCCACCGGGGACAAAAATTCCACAGACGACGACTGTGCCCGCCTGCGCAGAACCCTGACGGATGATTTCTATCTCCTTTATTCCGAGGTATTCGAACGCTCCCTTTCCGTGCCGAACCTCCCCGTCCCTGTGCGTATGTTCCTCTATTTCGGCTATGTGGACAGTGAGCTCGCAGGAGACGCCAACAGCGTCGTTTTGTATCGTCTGGCCTGCTATATGAACGCGCCGGGACAGGCAGGCGTCTATACGCTTTACGACTGGCTGATGGCCATATACAACGGGGAGAAGAACCCCAGCCGCAGCGAGCTGGACGAGGACTATGACGACTTTATTCATAAGCAGAAGCGGAAGGGCAATCTTTCTGCCGCCGAAATCACTGCTCTGGAAAACAGCCCCATAGACAAAGTGCGCTATGAGCTCCACAACCTTTTCCCCAGCGCCAACAAAGTGACATTCGGGCGGATAACCACCTTCTGTCCTTTGTTTATCGCAGAAAACATACTGAAGGATCTCCAGTCCTCCTTTGTCTCCCCGGACAAGATCAACAGCTCGCTGACGATGCTGAAGGGAATCGATTTTTCGGCGTTCTACCGGGAAACCATAGATTATGAACAGTCACAGTCCATGAACCGGGAGCCCATCCATGTGGAATACCTGCCGGACATTATCCTGCTGCCCAACGCCGGGATAAGGGGCTCCCTATGGCAGGAGATCGAGGGCCGGAAGCGCTGCAGCCCCAGCCGCATGGTTCTACCCGTGTTCTACATGGAGAATCTGGATACTGTCGTAGTGCGCATGACCGGCGAATTCCGCTGGGAGATGTGCAAGCGTATCCAGAGCGGACGCTGGAACGATATATCGGAGCCTTCCCTTACCAGTGAATATTTTGATTATATGCAGTTTTTCAAGAAAAACAGCGAGCTGACCAAGGACACAAAGGAAAAGCTCCAGAACAGCCTGATAAGAGCCAAGAACAGTTTCCGTGAAATGTTTGTCCGTGACTATATTACATGGATTCTTTATGAAGGCACCGGTTCAGCCAGACTGAACAAGGTAGCCCGCAGGATTTTGTTTATGTACTGCCCCTTCCCCGCTTCCATGGACGGTACGCTTGAGCAGAATCCTATGTACTCGGAGATGCTCGGCCGACAGAAAATCCTTTCCGGCCAGCGCCTGCACAAGCTCGGCATATTGAAACAGAAGCTCCTTAGCAGCGGCACAGGTATTCCTGACTGTCTGGAACAGGAGATTGCGTTCGCGTCAAGGATGCTTCCAGAGGTAAAGTAATATGAGAGTTTCCGATTTAGCAAATCTGTCATGCCGGAACCGGCAGCCGGGGCGGATGAAGCTGAAATCCGAAACGCACTGCGCGCAGTCGGATTCAAGGTGCCGGAAGAGGCCGATTTCAAGGAACTTGGATCCGGCGTATATCAATTTGATGCTGCAATGGCAGAGACGCAGGAAGCATATGATAAGATAGTCAATGGAGAATGTATCTTTTGGATATACGGAGACAACAAGGATTTGGAGACTCAGGTTGCATCCTGCTCGTTGGTATATGCCCTCGATTCAAAGGGATATTACCAGCCGAATCATCAGTTTCAATGCACGATTAATGGAGAAGAAATCGAAATTGTGATTCCTGCGCTCAAAAATTGAAAATACGCATCCACAGCAAGCTCCCAGCTACAGAAATCGGGAGGCGGCTGATCTGTGCGAAGCTTCTTTAGAATTACCGCAAGAAAATCAATATCCATATTGACAACTAAAATATATACTGCTACAATTACGCAAAATAAACAACAGAAGGGATTGTAGGTATATCTGTTTTTATATCCCTCCAATCCCCTCCATACCCCTGTTTTTCTATATTCCGCATATTTCCCTCTTTCTCATTACTCTCCTGAAGCATCCATAACTTACTGAAAATTGGTTCAAAAGTGGTTCAGGATTGGTTCATAACAGCAGTTATTCTGAATCCATATATTACCCAATATACAGTTCACCATTTAACTTTCGGATAACGACCTCGTCATTTACATTTAATTGTTTACGTCGGATTAATTTTCCTAGTATATGCAAGTCCCAATTCCCTAATGAATTCTACAATTGCATTAGGGGTCGTCACTACTATATCATGAGCATTGTATGCAAACTCACCATGAACTTCCCTGGCTTTTAACAATGGAAGCAACCACATGGTACAATTACTCAATTTACCAAAAACCTGCTTTATCTTTTGTAGTGACATCACATTCCCCCTGCAATCATTTATATTATGACGTTTTACATCTATCCAAATTTTTCAATGCTATCAGCTTTTATAAAATATTCCTTCTTTCTTTTCCTGCCATTTTCTCAATTTCTTCAATCGACAGTTTCGTGCCTTTCGCTATTTTTTCATAAGATAATTCTCCCATCAAAATAAAAGTACGCGCAATCTCTCTCCGCTCTGCTAAAGCAGCCTCGTTTCTCATATCTTCCATAGCCTTACACATCTCTTGCACTCCTTTCGGATTTTCCTTCAAATATCTTGTACGCTCCGCCATTAAATCAAAATTCATATCATCAGCCTCCGTACAATTAAAATCATGCATCAGTTTCCCCAGGTCAGATTCTCCACGGTACTGGCCATTCACATACAGAATATGTTCTCCGTCCCCAAAGCCTTTCCCGGTTGTCAGATTCATCCTCTCAATTACATAGAGTGGTTCACCCATTCCATAGAAGTCTTTCTCTGTGATGAATATGGTATAGGTGTCCGGCAGTTCCTTAAATTCCTGTCCGGTATCCAGATTTTCGATGTCCAACACACTTGAGTGGTATCTTGCCCTATGCGGGTCAGCGCCCTTATCGGCTCTTTGAATTTCGCAGTCATACTTCTTATTTTCAGAATCTGTTCCATATGCATCCAGACAAACGGAACGTGCACCAGCCAGTCGTTTCATATCCTTTTGTGTCTGACAGTCTGTAATAATCAAATCCTGTTTACCGGTTATAATCCGCAATACAAGTTCTGCCAACGGGATATTGTCTTTAAACAGGCAACGCATAAAGTCATCATCCATTGGCCGAAAACCTCAAAGACGCTGTAAATCTTCCTGATGTTCCCGTTCTTTTCTCTGCTGTTCTGTTTCACTCATTAACATACCTCTTTCTCATCGCTGCCGACATCTCCTCTTATATTATAATCGGAAACTGCCGGAAATACAACAGGAAGAAACCCGCTTTCTTCCACCTTATTCCACAAGATGACTCCGCTTTACCAGTCACTTTATATTTTTTCTGGTTCATCTTCTCCTGAAGGTTATCAAACTCCCTTTGCTTCAATTCTCTTGTCACATCCGTGTAAATATCCATCGTTGTAGAAAAATCCTTATGCCCGAGCGTATCCTGCACGACTTTCAGGTTCACGCCCGCTTCCACCAGCCTTGTTGTAAACGTATGACGCAGGCTGTGGCAGCTAAACCTTGGCAGCAAAATCGGATTTTTCTCCTTCCCAGAAAGCTGCATATCATTACAGTCACGGATAATTCTGCGGAGCACCTTGTTCAATGTCCCCTGATGCTGCAGATTTCCAAACCGATTGATGAAGATAAAGTCTGTATATCCATCTACCGTAATTTTACATTTCAATCCATTTAATTCCTGATAGCGCTTCTCTTCCAGAAAAGCCTGCCTTACATCCTCCAGCATGGGTATGATACGATTGCCTGCTTTCGTTTCTGGCGTATGGATGCTGAAATAACACCCGTTTTCCGCATGATTGTAATAGACCAGTGTATGGTTTACTTCTATAACTCCCTCATCAAGATCAATATCTTCCCATCGCAATCCGGTAATTTCCCCTACCCGCATTCCCGTATGCAGCATTACCATAAAGACAGGCTTCCAATGGTGGTACGGACTATTCTCCTTATTTAGGAAATCTGAAAATAACTCCTATTCCGGCACAGTGAGTGCCCTCCTGTGTTCAGCCCCTATGTTATGGTGAAAATCATCCGCTATGCCATTTTCCTATTCTTGCCGAAGTCTGCAAATATGCCTATAATTCTATAATTCTTTTTTTCATACCCTCTCAATCACACAGCTGTGTTCTTTCTTCTTCGCATCATAACTGATTCCGACTATCACGGTCTCACCGCCGTAATCCTTCAATACTGTGGGATAATTTCTATCCTTAATCTGCTGAATTGCGCCCTCAGATGACTTATTCCATTTCAGCTCTACGACCAGTGCCGGGAGCAATGATTTTGGTTTCGGCAGGTACACCACATCCGCAATTCCTTTCCCTGATGGAAGTTCCTCAACTTTAAGATACTGGTCAATTGCCGCAATATACGCAAACTTAATCACATACCGCAATGCCTGCTCATCATTATAGAATGTTGGCGCATACTGCGTGCCGCGTATCTCCTCTACCGCTTTTGCCACTGCATCCGCATTTCCTGCAATCGTATCCCCCAGAAGCTTCCGGGAATGGCCGATCAGTTCTATCCACTTCCTGCTTACTCCCGTCCCTTCAAGGATCTCCTCAAACTCCATCCGTACCTCTTCATTTGGGATATGCGCCGCTCCATCTTCCCTCTGCCATGTAAGATAACCCAGATGGATCAACAGCGTCAGCACATCGTCCTTGCTCCTGAATGACTCAAAATCATTTGCAAACCTATTAGTTCTGACCTCAATTTCTTCACCCGCTATCAGCCGCGCAATGATTTCCTGCAGCCCTTCAAAATCCATATTGATATATGTCATCAGCGATTCTGCCGCCGAAGTCTTCTGCCAGTAAGAATCAAACCTCTTTTTTCTCATCGCCATCATGACCGAATAGGGATTATAAATTGCCCCAACATCCGGAAAATCATACCCGTCATACCATTTTCTGGCATCCTCAAAGTTCATCCCGTACTTTTCGCACAGCTGTCTTACTTCGCCTTCCGTAAAACCGGTAAACTCCGCAAACCCATCCGGATCAAGGATTGGATATTCTATAAAATCCGAGATTGCCGACTGGGAGCCGTCCTTCTTGATTGGCAGGATCCCCGTCATATAAGCCGCCGCTACAACTTTCGGTGTGAAACTGCTGTTCTTAAACCACTCCCTGAGCAGGTTCAAGTATGCCGACTGGATCTCCGCATTATTCTTCGCCTCACGGATCAGGGCATCCCATTCATCAATGATAAATACAAATTTCCTGCCTGTTTCTTCCACACAATGGAGCAAATCTTCCATAAAACTTTCCCCGGCAGCCAATTCTGGAACCATGTTTTTCAGTTCCTTATGAACGGCATTCACGATTACCTTTGGCACATCCGCCATTGATGTCCGATTTCTCTTTGCTTCAGAAATAAAACTGGTAATATCAAGGTTTACCACATAATACTGATTCAGGTGCGCCAGATATCCTTCCGTCTTTGCAATCTCCTTGTCATCGAAGAGTGTATGTGAATCACAGGAACAGTCATAATACGCACACAGCATCTTTGCCGCATAAGACTTTCCAAAACGCCTCGGTCTGCTGATGCAGGTCAGTTTCTCCATTGTTCCCACAGTCTTATTAACCAATGCAATCAGACCAGTTTTATCCACATAGTCCGACTGCAAAATTTCCTGGAACCCTTTATTTCCGGGATTTAAATACATTCCCATTGAAACCACCCTCCAATCCAGTGTCCGCAACACCACTTTGTTAAAGTTTATGCCCTGAATAGCAAAAAGTCAATGCCCGGTAACAAAATTGGAAGCCAATTCTGCGGCTTTCCAATTATTGCCCTTCATCATAAATATCATGCTCCCGTTTGATTGAAATCAGTGTCCACAATATCAGATCTGTATAATCCTATCATGGGCACACAACTTACCTCCAAAAGCTTGAACTTTTGTTCTGTATTTAGTATACCGTTCAGCAGTACCCAACACACAGCTTCTTTGATTTCGCTGTGCCAAAATCTAATCGGTTCACCATTTTTGATTTGCCACTTTTTCGGCTTTGATCTAATTTATAGATAGGGATTGCCATTTATAGCAATACAATAATATAATATAGCTATAAGATCTACGGACGGCACAAAACCTTATTTCATTTTGGGGAATGAAGTGCTATAATAAATCTGTTTACTGAGATTGCTGATTCCTTTATCAATTTTGACGTAGACAATGTTATTGATAAGTTGATGATTTTGTGTCAACCAAAATACAACAGGAGATGATTTTTATGTTTGGATTCAGAAAAAAAGAAGTGAAATCCCCAGAGGAGCGGCTGGCTGAGCTCCAGAGAAAAAAGGACTGGGCTGGGGTGTCCAGAACCTATTACGAGCTGGGCGTGACAGCTATGGATGCGGGCGACCTATATAAGGCCCAGCTGTGGCTCCACCGGGCGGACACACTTTACAGCGCTGACATCAATATCTATAATAAGGTGGGGGAGAAACTTATGGACGATTGCTCCGACCGCATTGGACAGCTGGAGATTGAGGACGGACTGTTCTACAACACCGTTCCCGCCGAAATTGAGGCCAGCGCGGAGGAACTGAGCGAGCTTCAGGTCCGGGTGTGGGGTCTGCTGTCCATTGCCCGGCTGGTGCGGCTGGGGGAACGGCTGGGCAGGCTGCCAGGATGTGAGGTGCTGAGCCAACTGGACTGGGCGGTGGATCTGATGTTTCACTCCCTCCAGAGCTTACCCTCTCAAGAGGGCTACCAGCGCCTGATGGATATGTGCAACGCTCTCTATGAGCTCAACTGCAAGCCAGTCTATTACAGCGGCGAGATCGAGGTTCCAGACAGGCCCCCCTTCCAGTTGTTCGACCTGAACGGCCTGTTTGGAGTGGAACAGGAGCTGAACGGCTATACCGACAGCCACCTTCGGCTGCTGGCTGCTTTGAGCCAAGGCGAGGAGGAGCTGCCTCAGGCGGAGAGCAGCATCGTAAGCTGCGCCCTGCTGCCCGATTACTATGTACGCACCGGTGCGGACAAGCTGGAGGATGTCCCCCAGATCAAGACAGAGCTCCAGCGCATTTGGAGTAACTATGGCTTTGTCTGCTCTGGCCTCATCTGGGAGGAGATAGGGAAAAGAATCGCAGATTATAAACAGTTGGATATTCTGGCCTGACGGCCTGCCCTTCAGATGGAGCAATTTTTCTTGGGCCTGCAGCACGCCATTGAGGAGGCCGTGCGGCACGCTATGGAGAAGATTCGCCAGCTGGGCAAAAAATCGGATTTTTTTATACTGCAGACCGCCAGAATTTACAGTGGTATTCCCGGGAAGGTATCTGGCTGGCGGTCTGCAGTCGGGTTGCGCTACAAATTTAATTGGTGCGCAGTATAAATTATTCCACAAGGAGACAAGGAGAAACAGATGGCACATTACATAGTCTATTGGCCCCAGGATTGGGTTCAGGAACTGAAAAAGGCAGGAGATACGGGGCCGATCAAGGTGGTGTTTGGCAGTATTCATTCCCGGATGCCCTCTATTGTTTCTGTTAAGGTCGGGGATGTGGTGTTTCCTGTTACCCTGATAAAAAAGAAGTTGTATGTCATGGCCAGGCTGCCAGTGACCCATAGGGAGCGCGCCTTCGACTACTGTATGCGGGAACTGGGCCGTGAGCATGGCGCGCTGACTCCAGAGGGAATTGTTGTAAAGAAAAATGACACGTTTTACTGGGCGAAGAGGCAAAGCTACAATTGTGCAGAAGCCATCCCCCATGGAATGATGCTGATGATCGAGTCGGACAAACCTCACGCCAAGCATCAGGAACCCTTTAATTGTTGTTCCGAATGGGCGGTCTGGGGGGAGGACGGCAGCAGCATCGAACCTCGGCTCATGCCCGATGAGGCGATACCCCTTTTGCGTTTCGGTTATCCAAAGAGCAAGGAGAAGCCTCTGCGTTTGGATAAAAACGGAAATGTGCTGTCCATGAGCCTTACTGCCACTCGGCGAATGTCAGAAGAAACTGCTGAAATATTTGAAAAACTCTTCTAATTTCTGTTTATCAAGTAGATAAACAGAGTGAAAAACCGGGATTTGAATATGCAGTTAGGACAAGTACGAAATATAGGGAAGACGCAAAAGACTTATTTACCATCAAAGCTGCGCTACAAAAATGAAGGAGATATGTAAAAGCGAAAGTATATATAAGGGAGGTATTTTGATGACCGAGCAAGACAGAGAATTAGCCATTCAGACGGTAAAAAGTATTCTCCATGTTCTTCACGAAAAAAGATATGAGGATTTGCCGTCATGTGTGGACGAGATAGAGTGGGACGACACAGAAGAAATCCGGGAGTGCATTCAGGGTACGTTGGATATGAACGGTTTTGATACCTTCGATGAGTATGGCGTTCCCTGCAATTTCCACCCTCAATATGAGTACCATCATGAAGTGGAGTTTTATGAGCGCCCCGAAGGCTTTGATGCGGAGTATGACCTTACCTCTGGAGGAGAACTGGTTGATCTGCGCTTGCAGCTCAGATTTTTATACTTGGAAGGCAGAGTAAAACGTATCTTTCACATGATTGACCCAATGTGACAATAGAAGCAATTTAAGCGGGCAACCCCAATCGGCAGAGCTAATTACTTGAAGTATTTCAAAGAGGCAGGAGAAGAAGACTACGAAGAATCGGCGAAGCTGCGCACCCTTCGCCGATTCCGTCTCGTCCTTCCTCCTGAATCGCTATCGTACCTCTACATCCGCATACATTCCCCGGGATTTTCCGTCCACAATCTTATCATTTGTGACAATAAAGCTTCCTTTCTGCCGGATATCCTCAGAAGAGCTTCCTATCTGAACCTCAAATTCTCCCTTTTCCACCTTCCACTGCATATGGGAATCCAAAAAGGCAGTCTGGCTGCACTGCAGACGGAAACAGACCGTTTTCGTCTCCCCTGGTTCCAGCGTAATCCGCTTAAATCCAGCCAATTCCTTGACCGGACGTGTCATGCTGGCATAGACATCCCGCAAATACAGCTGAACAATCTCGTCCCCTTTTAGCTTTCCTATGTTCTCTATCTCCACGGAGATTTCCACGGTATCCTCCGGGTTTACAGTATCCCGTGCCACATACAGGCCGTTATAGGAAAACTCTGTGTAAGACAAACCATGCCCAAAGAAATATCTGGGGGTATGGGGCATATCAACATACTCGGCAAAGCCTATGCTCCCGCCCTGATGCCATGCGGAGCCGTTCTGATGATTATAATAAATCGGAATCTGTCCCGCATTCCTTGCCACACAGACCGGCAGCTTTCCACCGGGATTGTATTCCCCTGTCAATACCTGTACGATTGCTTCCGCTCCCATTTCCGAAGGATTCCAGGCTTCCAGAATCGCATCCAGACAGGTATCGGCCACATCGCTTGATATGGGTCTTCCGTTCAGATGGATTCCTACCATGGGCTTTCCAAGTTTCGCCGCTCTCTTAATGAATTCCTCCTGACACTCCGGCAGGTTAATATCCGTGGCGTCCACACCCTCTCCCATGGAAGCCACCGAGCAGGAGCCATGCTTTCCGCCAAGGGTCATCAGGATAATATCAGCTTCTTCTGCCAGTTTCAGGGCCTCCTCCATATGGGATAAGTCATTTCCTGCAATAGCATACCCATAAGCATACCCTATCTCCACACCCTTAAGCCTTTCCCGGAGTTTCTCCAGAATACTGGGACAGTCTGGTTTCTGATGGCGCAGGATTTCATCAAATTCTTCCGTTTCATCGCTTTGAATCTGGGTACCCGGCACTGTCACCAATTCTTTCCCTTTAACACTGCCTGATTCCAGCCCTGCAATGGAGTTTGCCACTGCATGAACGGCCTCTGCCATGCTCAAATGAGTATACCCGCCAAACAGGCTTCTGGCATTGGCCCCATGGCAGCCAATTACTGCAACTTTTTTCATGCCATGTTTCAGGGGAAGCACACCGTTGTTCTTTAGCAGTACCATGGATTCCAGCGCCGACTGTAACGAAATCCTTGCATCATCCTTCCCGGCAAAACTTTTCTTCAACTCCTCCCCTCCCAGAGCATAGGGATGCTCAAAAAGCCCCATGCGGAATTTTGCTTCCAGGATGCGCAGCACTGCCCTGTCAAGGACTCCTATGTCTGCCCTGCCTGTGTGGAACCATTCCTGCAGTTCCCCATTAAATCCCTGACAGTTCTGCATCTCCACATCCATACCGGCTTCCATGCACAGCATTCCCGCCTCCGTTACGCTTTCACACATCTTCTGTGTGTTATGCACATTCCCCACGGCTCCGTAGTCTGATGCGCAGATGCCGTCAAATCCCATTCTCTCTCGCAGAAGCCCCGTTAAAAGCTTTTCTGATGCGGATACCGGTTCCCCATTGACAGAGCAGTAACAGGGCATGATACCTCTAAGCCCTGCTTCGCTGATGGCCGCTTGAAAAGGCTTTGCATACACCTCCTCCAGAAGACGGTCCGGTATGTCACAGTTCGCCCCATGGATCCCTCCCTGAGAATTGTGGAAACCCAGAAAATGCTTTGCCACAGATTCTGCCTTCCTTCCATCCACAGTCTGGTTCTGAATGCCTCTTACATAAGCAGCTCCCAACGCTGCCGCCAGAGTTGGATCCTCCCCATAAGCCTCTCCCTGTCGTCCCATTCTGGAATCCCTTGAGATATCCAGCACCGGAGCCAGTATCTGGGTAATACCGCAGGAAAGCTCCTGTCTGCCCACAACCTCCCCGACTTTTTCCTCCAGCTCAGGATCCCAGGACGAGCCCCTTGAAATTCCTGACGGAAAACTCATGGAATCCTGAATGAAGGGGCCGCATAGCCCTTCCATGTGAAAAACAGCGGGAATCCCATGTTCACTTTTCTCTATAACTCTTTTCTGAATCCTGCGCTGCCAGGCTGCCGCCTCGTCCAGACTCTTTATCATCCTCACGTCCAATGTGCTCACCTGGCCGATGCCGTGTTCCATATCCTTTTCCACAACATCCCAGTTGTCGCCGTAGGGAAACAAGCAGTTGACCTGTCCCATCTTTTCCTTCAGGCTCATCCTTTCCAGCAAATCCTCAGCCCGCTCTCTGGGTGACAGCGATGCATTTTTATACTTCTCCATATTTTGATTCACCTTTCTAAAAAATCCATCTTCCTTCTCACAGTTTAATCTGTAACAAATTCAAGTTCTACTTATGATCCAAAACATTTGCCACACAATAGAATTCATGCCACGCGAAAATTGTGTTACCGTGAATGAAAGATATAGCTATTCATAATCCTCTATCCTCCACTCATCCATCCAGTCCAGGTAAGCCATATCGCCATCAAACCGAAACGGCAGCCATACATAGTCGGCTATAAATGTATTCCTCTCTGCATCAGAACCGAACTTTTTGAGGAATTCTGCCGCCCCGTCATATCCCGGCATAAACATCCGCTCATATTCCGCCGCATACTCTTCATATTTGAATTCCATATGACCAGGCACCCAGCGGTCTGCCACGGCAATATACAAATCCCTCTTACCCTCCACCTTAAATACGGAAGAAATCTGTGAATGATAAGATGTATTGCTTTCATCCTCCGTATGGGGATTTCCCAGAACGGTGTAAGGCCCATGCCAGGTATCCGCTATTGCGACTTCGGAGGGATTCGGTAAATATCCTGTAGTTCCGGATGTTACCAGATAGTGTTTTCCCATACGCATAAAATGCGCTGTAGCCTCCCTGACATATGGGGGAGAAATATGAGGAAAATGCGTGCTGTAGTATCCGGTCACATCCGTATAATCCGGTGTCAGGTCTGCGCATATGGTTTCGCTGTGTACCCTCTCAAAATAATAGTATGCCTTTCCATCCGGCGCCACTGCAAGGTCGAAGTCCCCGGCGCTCATATTCAAAGGCTTTAATCCTTCCCTCACCTTTGTGTAAGGGCCTAATATATCGTCCGCTGTCATTATTGTCTCCGTCTGGGAGCCGTCCCGGTTCATGATCTTCAGCCAGCATACATACTTTTTCGTATCCCTGTTGTAGATAATATGGGGACGGTCCATCATGGAAGCCGGATGCAAGGAAGAATCCGGCTTGTCAGGCTCCGGCGGAATGATGAGCCCCCTATCCTCCCAGTTATACAAATCCGTGGAAGTGTAACACCTTACTCCCCAATGCCAGATTCCATTTTTTCCGGTTGTCTTTTCCTTATTTTCTCCATACCAATAATATATCCCGTCCTGATAAAACACGGAGCCTCCATGGGCCTGAATTCGTTTCCCGCCTGTGTCTAACCAAGGACGACCTGGTAAAACAGAATGGTACATATCCATCTCTTTCATCCATCCTTCCTATAGTGATTCTATTCTACTATTACCCTGGCTCTGGCAATATTCTTTACCTGTGTAAATATATCTTCTGCATTTCCATACCTGTTCATCTTCGCCCGCACTGAGACGAAATAGGTTCCCGGCTTTTCAAAGGTATATGTAGTATAAGACACCGCACCACGAATCTCACCATCTGCGGTTCGTTCAAAGTCTCCCTGAACCGGATATACGTTCTCTGCCGGGAAAGTCCATTTATCCTCAAAATCATAATCTATTGCAGTTACTTCACCGGCACCTTCCGGCACTTCCACCTTTGTGGTAAACTTCACTGTTTCTCCTGCTTTTATATGATCGCACCTGCCCTCATTGACAAGCAGGGTCACTTTGGACTGTATTCCTTTTCGATCCCTTATACTTTCAGCCGGAATAATCTGCCCTTCCTGATACTGGTACACAGTCGTAGAAAGAGGTTCTTTCCCTCGTTCTACCCAGTCAGATAAATCCAACAATGCCTGCCGCAATGCCCCCATATAGTTAGTGACCATATTGTTCTCCATAATGGACTCATCCCCATGCATACAGTTCTCCATATAATACAGGCGGAAATCTTCATCGCTTCCCTTACTTTCCCTTACCTTCCCCCTGTACCAATCCGCACACCAGGGGCAGGTGGATTCATCCATTAATGCCTGAATCACGATTACTTTTCCCTGTATATTACCGTCCTGCACGGTTCCGGTTCCTGTCATGCCATACCCCATCACATTTTTCCGCTGGGGCAAAACAGGGTTCCCCTTCTCGTCCCGGAACTGATCCCAGGCATGAAACCCCAAATCCTCCGGCACCTGATGGCGGTAATAGGACTGGATTGCGATAAAGTCAGAATTGTCCAGAAATACCCTATCTCCAGGCTTTACCCTGAAGAGCACTCCCGGCAAGTCGTCCATTCCATAACACATGCCAATGACAAGCGCATTGCCCTCAATCCCTCCTAAAAGCAGCTGCTTTCCCACTGCTTCCCCAGTCTCGAAGCTGATATTCACACCCTGCAGGTACAAATCCTCACCTGTTGGAACTTCCTCCAGTTCAATCCAGGCATCATGGCCGTCCGTCAGCATTTTCTTCCACGCATCGTCCACGCCGTTGCGCCCATCGGCTTCTTTTGTACCGTCTTCCGCTTCCAAATCCGAACCGGGTATATGTACACGCTTTACAATCCCATGGAACTGCAGCCGATCCCGCACCGCACTGCTGTCCTTATCCGCACCCAGATATCCCGGCACCTCCCAGAAATCCTTGAAATATCCGGGATCCGCCATCTTTACCCCGGGAGCCAGCACCGGGAGCGAACCTGGATCGATTCTTCCGCCTGCCTCCACAAACCATATTTTAGGGGAAAATCCCATTGCTGTGATTTCCTTCAATATGGCGGCTTCATCTTGCTCTAATCCCTCGTACATATCACCACTTCCGCCTGCGTCCAGTGCATCCACAATTTTCCCGAACACACGGCGCAAGGCCCTCTGTCCCTGCGCATGCATGGTAATCGTATTGGGCAGCGAAACCGGTGATCCGATTACATAAGGCACGGCGCCGTCCCAGGCATTGGTGTTCTCAATGCAGGCCATGGTCTTGTAACCGCCGCCGCTCCCCCCATACACATAGCCAAAAGGCCTGCCGCATCCATAGATTTCTGCTGCTTTCTCCCGGGAATACTCTGCTGCCGCTGCACTGGATTTATAGACAATAGTGCTGTCCTGATTACGGCCGAACATCTGGGCAGAACCCATGTTGCTTTCCACATAATAAGCCCCATTTGCAAGCGCAAAGGCTATCTTATCATTCTCCCCCTCTTTCTGCAGGGATGCATTTTCCTCGTCCGGTCCGGGAAAGGGCGAGAGATATTGAAAAAAGCGTCCCGTATAATTCTCTTTTTCCGGATAGCAAAAGCTGAATTTAACTCCTGTATTCCGAAATCCTCCGTGTATGTATCGAAACGGCAGCTTTCTTCCATTGCTTAATACTCTCTCCCTCCATTCATCTACATCCACATATGGTTCCTGATATACAGAATCGCTTTTCGCATCATATATATTTTTTTCCATCATAGCCCGATTTCCTTTCTATCTTATTTCTGCCTTTCTAATTTGCTGCAGAGCGTCATTCAATTCTTTTATCTGCTCTGCGGTAATCGCACCTTTTGCCTGCTTCAAGATGCTTTCCAACGTCATGCCCGCCATCATTTTCTGCAGATTCTTGTTCCCCTGAGCGCTTTTTGCCACATCTCCGCGGGAAGAGCGTGTCTTTTCCATCATCTTTCCCACGATAATCCCCGCTTCCGGATGGGCCTGCAATGCTCCCATGGTATCTTTGACGGAATAGTAACCGGGTTTAAAATCCTCCTTATCAAACCAATTGATAATACCGCCTTCCTGAGCAAACTGATACTCCGGATTCGGCCTGTCAACCTTGCGCACCCGGATGCTGTCACTCAGACTGCCGCTCTTTGCCTCAATCAAATGCTCCCCTGTTATCGATACCTTAAATCCAAAGGCTCTTTTTCCCTCC